>NZ_FWFX01000018.1 GCF_900172335.1 Roseovarius albus | reverse complement strand
ACGAAAGACGCTCGAAACGCGACGCTTGCATCACAGAAAACGCGCCGCATAATCAATCCAACAAGATGAGCCGAACTCTCTCTTAGTTTACGCCGCTCTTGGTGCCAAAATCTCTGACGACGGACAGTGCAGATTATGCACCTGCTTTATCTTGTTGACGAAAAACTTATCAGGATTATTCCAAAGTATCAGGACGCATAGTTGCGACGAGTTCGGCGACTTTAACTCCGAACTTACGCAGTTCCGATTTGTTTATGATTATTCCGTTTTCAGTAAGATACATCCAATCCTTAACATTCAATACATGTCCTCCTGCATCTTGCGGTAGAACGATTTTATAGCTCAGCATAACAGTAGAGCCCGAGATAACTCCATTGGCCTCACCAATGATGTCGTCCGCAGTTGCAGTGAACGTGTTTTCGGGGCCAATTGTTAGGTACCATTTGCGTTGTTGGATTTTACCATTTGAATATGTAAAATTTTCAGTCAAGGTGCCGCTATCGCCCTCCCATTTACCTTCCATCTTGGCAACAAAGCTGTTCGCCACGCGGCCATTTGGCCCGTAGATAATGCCCTCTGACAGGATCAAGCCAGAGAGATGATCCTTGAGCGAGAAATCTGGCCCGGTACCGGCGTAATCTTCAGGGCTTTGAGCGCGAAAGCTGAACAACAGGCTTTTGGCGATAATGCCGAGAACGATCAACAACAGAATGGCAGAGAGAATTTTCATTGGGATTGCTCCGATTTGGGCAAGGCTAAAACCATGCTGAATGCGCACAGCTTTAGCAGGCAGGGAAGGATGGCATAGGCGAAATTCAAAGAGGATAGTGCGCTAGCGCTATTGGATTGGCCTGGGGTGTAACCATTGCGTTCAAGATAAGGCAGAACCGTAAAGGCCGCGAGGGCGAGACCCAGTTTGCTGGCAAACGACCAGATGCCAAAGGCGGATGAAGCATTCAGACCTGCGCGTGTCAACGCCACCGAAAACATCGCTGGCAAAACAACCATATCCGCCCCCAAGGCCGCACCGGAGGCGATGCATACCAGTGCAAATCCAATAAGATCACCAGCGGGCATAAAGGCTGCACCAACAAAAGCCAAAATGGACAATGGCATCGATACTAATAGCGTGGCTCGCGCCCCAACCCTGCGGCTGATCTTGGCCCACAGCGGGACACTGAGGCCTGCGCAGAAAAAGAAGAGGATCAGCAAAACTCCTGCTTTTCCCGGTAATTGCAAACGGTCATCCACAAAAAACAAAAATAAGGTAGAGGTGATGGCCACCGGTAGGCTGTTGAAGAGTGCGAGGATCAGTAGGCGCATAGCCCCAGCACTCGTAAAGTTTGACAGCGAAAGCTTCTCGCCGGTAATGGGGCGGCGACGCCAGATCGGTATGGTGACGACCAACGCAACCAGGGCCAGACTACCCAGAAACAGCCCCAAGGCTGGATAGCCCTGAGCCGAAGCCCCCATGGCGACGAAAAGTGTGGGCGCAAGGGCAGCCAGAATGACGCCCGCAAGCATACCGACTTCGCGATAGGCGGCTACAGTCATCAGAGACTGGGCGTCAGGAGTTTTGGCCAATGTTGCACTACGCCCGTACAAAAGGATCATGCCAAGGCTGTAGGCTGAAAACAAAAGCACAAGAACCGAGATCAATTTCGGAACCACGTCAGCCTCAGCTCGGAGTGAAAACAGTAGAGGAAAGCCGATTGCCAACCCAAGTGCCGCGAGGATCGCGAACACCAGCTGCGCTTGGGGCCAGCGGTCAATTGCCCAACCCAACAGGGGATCCTGCACCAGATCAATCACGCGGATGCCGAGAAGAATCGCCCCCAATACTCCAAGGCTGATGCCTAGTTCAGTCGTCGCAAACTGCGGCAGATGGATATAGAGCGGGATACCAGCGGCAGCGAGCATCAGCGCGTAGAGGCTGATCCGAGGATAAAGCATTATTGCCCCACTAACCGACGGGTAAACGATTGTGAGCGGGTATTGTCGCCTACAAAAATCGACATAAACCGTTTTTTGATATCAGGATAGGCAAGGGTACAAGTGCGTTTTCCATTCCGCCAGAATCTGATGCGATCTGGCCCATCGGATACCGCCAGATATCGATCACCTTTGTTCACATCGTAAAAGCAGCGCATCAGATTATCACGAAGTGGTAGAGGACTCCCCAGACGGTCAAACTCTTGTAAGGTCGATCCGACAAGCTCCTTTTGCGCGATCTCACGTTTATAGGTTAATTCAATCGCGAAATCATTTTGCCAACTTAGTGGCGCTGCGTTAGCGGTGAACAGTCTCGCGTGATAGATGGGCAACCCAAGAAATCGAAAAGTCGCCTGACCACGCGGTTCGGCATCAGGCAATATATTGTCCACTGGCGTGGCCGAGGCCACCCCGGCAGCCACAATAAATCCCAATGCCAGAACGCCCCTAAGCATGTTCCAACTCGACCTGAACAACGTTGGTGTGATCGATGGCAAAGGCGGCAGTGCAGCTTTCCAGATAGTACACCCAATTGCGAAAGAACGTATCGCTGTAACCCATTTCAATGATGCGGCCCTGTTGCGATTTCAAAGTATCGGCCCATGTCCTACAAGTCTTGGCATAATCCTGACCAAAGGCGAATGTGTCGGTTACTTTCAATCCAGCCTTCTGGGCTTGATCGGCTATTACGCTATCAGACAGCAACATGCCCCCCGGAAACACATATTGGCGAATAAAATCCGAAGTTGTTCGATAAGTTTCAAAGAAACTGTCCGGAACAGTGATGACCTGAAGAACCACACGGCCACCTTCTGCAAGGTTACGTTTAAGGGCGGCGAAATAACTGGGCCAGTAACGCTCCCCGACGGCTTCGATCATTTCGATTGAAACGATATTGTCGTAGCGGCCTTCGACGTCGCGGTAATCGCGGCGCTCGATATTCGCACGACCATCAAGGCGGCATTCAGCATAGCTATGCTGATTATGCGATATCGTGATGCCGGTTACATTGCGGCCCTGATCAGCGGCGCGTTCGGCAAAGCCACCCCAGCCGCAACCAATCTCAAGCAGATCCTCCCCATCGGTCAAACGTGACAGTACACGGTCATTTTTGCGCTTTTGAGCCCGGTAAAGATCGTTATCACCTTCCACGTATAGTCCCGAAGAATAGGTCATACCTTCATCCAACCAGAGTTGATAAAATTCATTTCCAACGTCGTAATGAGAGCGGATGTTCCTGCCCGCACCTTTGCGGGAGTTGGCACGCAAGACGGTGTCAATCAGCCTGAACTTGGCTAAATTGAATGCGCTGGCCTTGTCATAGTTAGTCAGGTGGTGGCGATTTTTCATCGCCATGGACACGAAGCCTTCGACAGAAGGTGTGTCCCATAGATCTTGAACGTAGGCCTCGCCCAGCCCAACTTGCCCATGTGCCGCCAAAGCAGATACTGCCGACCAATCTTTGATGGTCAGTTCCTGTTCTTCTCCAGCAGTTCCAAATTTGTAACGTTCTCCCTCAGGGGTTCGAACAGTCAATTGCCCGTCACGCAGATGCTCGCAAGTTGACAGAAACTTCGATTTTAGGGCTTTGTCTGTGAGTATCAATTTCGAGACCTTTCGCTTGTTTCTTGTCATTGAGCATTCGAACAATACGCGTCGCGCTTGCGATGCCATCTTCGTGGAAACCATGCCGGTTCCATGCGCCGGCAAACCATGTATTGTTCTCGCCCTGCATGTATTGGATCTGTTTTTGCGCTTGCAAAGCTGCCTGATCAAATACCGGATGTGCGTAATCAACTTGATCGTATATCTTGTCAGCCGGGATTTCCTTTGAGGGGTTCAGCGTCACAAACAAGGGGTCGTTCATCGGAATGTTTTGTAATTTGTTCATCCAATAGGTGACGCCAATCGCTCCCTCTTGTGATCGATAGCTCCAACTTGACCAACAATCGCGTCGTTTTGGCATCTGGGTCTCATCGCAGTGCAAGACAGCCCTGTTCATCTGATACCGGATGCTGCTCAATGCAGTGACTTCTTCTGGCGTAGCGTCAGCCCCCAGAATCGAAAGCGCTTGGTCCGTGTGGCAGGCAAAAACTACGTCATCAAAATCCTGAATTTCTTCCTGACCAGCCCAAACAGATACGCCTTCCGTGCTACGCTGGACCTTGCCTACGGGAACGCCTGTTTTGATGTCGCAGCCTCTTGAAAGCAGTGCCGTCTCTAGTCGACGCACGTATTCAATGCTGCCGCCTTTAACCGTCCACCACTGATGTTGATTGCTGCCGGCAAGCAATGCATGATTTCGAAAAAACCTGACCAAAGACCGGGCTGGAAATTGATCGATTTCGGATGTTGGCGTGGACCAAATTGCGCCACACATTGGCATCAGATAGTATTCTGTAAACCATTTACTTAATTTGAGTTCTTCGACCAGTTCACCAATCGATTTGCTGTCATCTTTGGCGGCGCCCTCAGCATGGCGACCAAATCTAATAATGTCCGCGATCATGCGATAATACTTTGGTTTCAGAAAATTGCTGCGCTGCGCGGTGATTGCGCGCAAGCTATTGAGGCCATACTCCAAACGTCCATTGTCAATACTCGCGCCGAAACTCATTTCACTTTTGATCACTGGCACTTCAAGCTTACGAAACAGCCGGGTTAAATAGGGATAAGTTACATAGTTGAACACTATGAACCCCGTATCGACAGGTTGATCCCCATGTTTTCCAGCCATAACCGTCCGCGCGTGTCCGCCCAATCGAGCAGCAGATTCATAAATCGTAATATCGTGATGCGGAGCAAGATAGTAAGCGGCAGACAAGCCCGAAATCCCACCACCAACAATCGCGATTTTTTTTCGGGGGAGCGGCGACTGATCGAACATACAAACCTCGTTTTGTAACACTTCGAAGTAAGTTACGGCACTCAAAGAGATTTGGATCATAAAAAGTTTAGAATTTTTAATGAGATGAGTGATCCGAAAGTTGATTTCTAACGTATTGTACTCACTATGATTGATCATATTCAGGGCCAAACTTATCATGCGCGCCGCGGATCGTTGGAAAACGCGTTCCGCTACGGCGTGGATTTTGTGATTTGTGATTTAGAGAACTCGACAACACCCGGGCTTTTTTCGCGCAACAAATTCAATTTATGGTCGCTTTGGGATCACAAACACGGCGGGCCACGCGGCAACGGTACAGGTGTGGAGTGGTTCAAAGGCGTTTTGAGAGAACACAATTTCCCTGTTGAAGGGGCCACACTCATTTTACTGACACAACCCAGCTTCTTATGGTTCCACTTTAATCCGGTTAGTTTCTGGATCGCCCTACGGGGCGGACAGCCATGTGCGATTGTGGCTGAAGTCAACAACACTTTTGGACACCGGCATTGCTACTTTTGTTCGCATCACGATTTTCGACCAATACTGAAAAACGATACTTTGAGCGCTTCAAAGCAGATGCATGTCTCGCCCTTTCAAAAAGTATCAGGACAATATTTCTTTAAATTTGACATCTCAGACACCGCTATCGACATCCGAATCTTGTTTGAAGATGGGGCTCAGGGCGTGCTTGCCACCCTTAGTGGGTTAAGACGGCCAGCAACCAATGCATCACTGTTTTGGTCAGCACTTCGACGCCCATTCGGTGCAGCACGGGTTGTGGCACTTATCTACTGGCAGGCATTAATCCTTTGGTTTAAGCGTGCGCCCTTCACTCCCAAGCCCGCCCCACCAGAACCGTTGCTATCGGACAGCGACGATTGCAAAGGCACCAAGGCGTGAGTGAATACATCGGAAAATCCTATTGGCTTGTTGGTGCAAGCGAGGGACTGGGACGCGCGTTGGCAAAAGAACTGAGTGACGCTGGAGCACACCTTATTTTGTCAGCAAGGAATGCGGAAAGACTGAAGGAATTGTCATCAGAGTTACAAAACACACGCGCTGTACCCGTGGACGTGACAGACCCCGAAGCCGTGCGAGATGCAGCAGGCATCGTAGGCGAAATAGACGGCTTGATATATAATGCTGGTGCCTATGAGCCAATGTCGACAGCAAACTGGGACACGCACGCAGCCATAAAAATGTGCAACGTCAATTATACCGGGGCGCTGCATGTTCTTGGTGAATGTTTGCCGCGTTTCTTGGAGCGTGGCAAAGGTGATATCACTTTAATTGGTTCTCTTGCCGGTTATCGAGGGTTGCCAGCGGCAATTGGATACGGCCCTTCAAAGGCTGCACTGATCAGCTTGGCTGAGACCATGCGCCATGATCTCAAAGGGACAGGTATTACCGTAAGGATTGTTAATCCAGGTTTCATCGAAACGCGTTTGACGGAAAAAAATAGCTTTCAGATGCCGATGCTAATGACACCGGAACGAGCCGCACAACATGTGCAGAGGGCTATGAAATCACGTCGGTTTCGCACCGATTTCCCAGCACCTTTTTCCTGGTTTATTCGCGTGCTAAGTTACTTGCCGGATCTCATTATATATCGCTGCAAGTAAACAAAAAGCCTACACCACTGTTAGATCCTGAAAATCGGTTGCAGTAATCTTGGGACCCACGCATTGAATCGCAAGGGCGCATCTGTCGCCGCTAAGCAAATGCAAGGTTCGCCTTCATCCGCTATCGGAGTGTGATCAAGATCCTCAGTGGCCACTTCAACATCACCCGTACCGAACCGTCCCGTCTGATCACTAAAGCTTCCTTGTAAAACCAAAGTCAGCTCCAGACCGTTATGGCCATGATCTGGGACAGCTTGCCCCGGCGGAATGTACAAAAGCCGCACGGAGCCTTGATCATTCGCTGCAAGAATATCCTGACGCACTCCCATGCCCAGCTTTTTCCAGCGAGGTTCCTTTCCCTTCAAGGCCTCGACAACAGGGCCAGGGTAAACGCCCTTGCGCTCAAAAACCGGTTGAGGCGTAAAGGGTTCATCAAGCTGTGCAAACAGGTTATCTTTCAATGCGTTAGATACGGCAACGCTGTCAGCACCTTCCATTACGGCACCGCCCACAGTTTGATGCGCCTCCAACGCTACCCGGCATTCATCGCAAAGTGACACATGGCTTGCGACAACGATTGCAAACGCATGTGGAAGGTTGCCCGCCGCATACGCGGCCAATATATGGTCGGGGATATGATGGGTAATTACGGTCATTTACCGAAGTCCCTTTAATTCATGTCTCAAGCGTTCCAGACCCAGCCGGATACGCGATTTTACTGTCCCCATTGGCAAGCCGGTTTGGGTGCTGATTTCTTGATGGGTCAACTCTCCAAGATAGGCCTTTTCGATCATGGTTTTTTGTTCTTCATTCAGATTCTCGAGCGCCTGCCTGAGCTTTTCTGTTTCCTGCTCCAAAGCAACCACTTGCCCAACATCAGGTTCATCGCTTTGCTCAATTGAGAGCTCTTCAGGAACGGGTCTGTTTTCCTTGCGCATCATATCAATCTGACGATTGCGAGCGATCTGATAGATCCATGCAGAGACTTGGGCGCGATGAGGATCAAACATCTCAGCTTTCCGCCAGATGGTGAGCATCACTTCTTGCACTATTTCCTCGGCCTGTTGCGAAGACACACCTGAACGGTTCACAAACCCCTTTAGACGCGGGGCATAAAAATCAAAAAGCTCTGAAAACGCCTTCTTATCTCGGCGATCCCGAACCGCCAACATCCATCGTGTTTGCTGAGAAATTTCCATTTTATGTTCAGACACGCGTTTTTGCTTTCGCTTGACCGCTGCAGGCAATGCCTGTTTGGTTGGGGAAATATCTAGTTCGAGCATCAACATAACAAGAATACGACGTTACTCAAAACTCGGATCACTATTGTAAGTCTGTTATCTAAATTTCTTTCACCCAGCCTAATCTAAAGTGGCATGAAGCGCCAAAGTACGTTTGTTGTTACGACAAGACTTGTACTTGTATGTTTGTATATTTTAGTTTGAATGAATTGTGGTGGCGTAGCGATAATATTCTCCCTTGATAATCGCAGAATCGTTCACCGCGAAGGTCTGCCTTTCCCGGACATGTCAGAAGAGCCCGCATCCGCAGTGAATGTCATCTTCCCGCCGCCATTGCAATTAACCATTGGCCCATGCCACCGTATGATTTTACCGGCATCGGTCGTGTCTTCTTTCTAAAATGCGATGCTGAAAACGATCAGTGTATGGTATGAACCGTGGTATGTTTAGTAACATGAATAATTTTATTGTTTAAATGTAATTCTTTGAGTGAATTGTTTGGCAGATATCGGCTCCGCCACCATCACCGGTCTCATTTTTCCTGTGCGGTTTTGGTGGAGCAGGTTCGGCTCAACCTTCGTCGCCGAGATCAATAAGCGACGGATAGCAATAATGAAGTCGTGAAATTGGCGCTGTAATGTGGACGAGGTTTTCGTGAAAATTAATGGTGAAAGGCGCGATCTTTGGCGGGCCGTGGATCCGGATGGTGAGATGCTGGCAATCTCCGTGACCAAGAATCGCGACAAGAACGAAGCTCTCAAATTCTTTCGAAAAACAATGCGCAATCATGGTCGTACAGAGGAAATCGTAACCGACAAGCTGAGATCATATGGTGTTGCACTGAAGGAGGTGCACATCGCCCGCGGCAGAAGACGGGCCGATGGTTGAACAATTGGGTGGAAGTTTCACACCTTCCGTTTCGACGACGAGAGCGGGCAATGTTCCGTTTCAGGCGTATGCGAAGTCTACGGAAATTCGCCGACGTTCATGCCTCAGTTTACTACCTCTTAATTTCGGGAACGCAGCCTATACTCCAGACCCAATTTCAAACGTAGCCGCGCTGCCGCTCTCACAGTATGCGCGGACTTTGCTCGAAATAGAGGGTAGAAACGTTGTCCAATCAGAGATGAGTACGAATTCATCTGACCGCACTTCTTTGGTCGTTCTGACGCTCATTTATGCGCCGCTTTAATGCCTTGGCAGCCATCGCGTATCCACCATTCGCGCCATCAATGAAATGCACGTGTTGGCTCTCGGAAAGGTCGAACAAGAGACATGTCATCAAAGCACTGTCAGCTCGCCAGGTGCCATAAATCAGCCTTCCAGCCCTGAACTCTCCTTCAAGATAGGCTTCGATCTTATCAGCTTGCTCTCGGCTGACATCGAGAACCATCCGTAAAGCGCCGTCGTATTTACGGTAATCGGTGTTGGATATAAGTTCATCGCGATAAATTGCACCGTCGTAGTCGCCGACCTTTATGCTGAAACGCTCGCAAAAATACTGCATGAAAGCGGTGAAATGGGTCCAAATTGTTCGAGCGAGCCATTTCGAGTGGCGGCTCGCTGCGGCAATTTCAAACGGCAACCCGGTAGGCGGAAAACGGAATCTCAATGTCTCGCCATGCGCAGGCGCAAAGTTGGACAATTCTCCGTCAAGTATATCCACGATAGGTTCGGTAAAGCCTGTCGTACTGTCATCCTGCTTACTCAACGAGGCAATTATCGTCGTTAGCATGGTGCCGTTGCGCGCCTTTAAGGGCTCCCATCGGCAAGATAGCCCCTCTAGATTGGGAAATTCTTCTTCGGCACCCGGAATCAGGGCGTATTCTCGCCCAATCTCGTCTGACTTTAGCCACTGATCGGCGGTGGTAACACCCTGACCCGCAAACATCGCAAGATCGTTCCCCGCTGAGAGCTGGTATTTGGCGACAAGCGTATCGGCCCCTGCATCTCGAAGAGCGGCGACGGGAATTGCAGCCGCCCGCAACGAAAGGTCGAAGAGGCCGACCGATGCAGCTTGCAATCGCGTCATCTCGCGGCTGGCCGATTGCAGCAGGTCTGGCGGTACAGCGATCAGTCCGCCATCTCCGCCAAAGGCAAAGGGCAGTTTCACGTCTCCCGCGATATTGATGACTGCCGTGATCGACGCCGCTCCGACCATATTGACGCTTTTGTATTTGCCATTTTCGATTGCACTTGTGGAATTGACGACGTCAGAAACAAGCAAAACCCAATCGTCCGGCAGCGCATGGAAATGACTTGGATTATCAATCTCACTGAATTCCTTGAAGGCTTTCAGGTCCGAATAAAAATTCAAATTCGACGGCTGGTCTGTCATTACAAGGCAACCCATCTCGTGACCAATCGGAAAGCTATAGCCTACGCATGACAGTATGAAATCTGCAAGACTTGAGACGTGTCACAAGACCTTTGGCGCGCTCAGGTGGCTCATGAACAGAGACTTTGCCCGACCTGCAACTGATACCCGCCTTGCGTCAGAATGGTCTCGAACCTGTTACCTGAAGTCGTTAGTGTGAAATTTTCCATCTCTGTGACCGTTGCGCGGTTAAAGAGGCCGTCCATTTCAATAGCTCAATACCAGCATCAGAAGGTTAGTGCTGCTTTGCTCACGTGCAAACTTAGATCACGCTCAATCTTGCCACGTCGTATTTAGTAAAGTGGCGTATCGGTCCGGTGACCCCAATGCTAAATCCGCGGTAAAAGGCGAAACTCTATAAGGGTCGCATCCAACGCGGGCGACAAACAGTGTACCTTAGTAGCCAAACACGCAGGCAAAATCAGTTGTTCAGATTTCTTGAGAAACGATCTAGGCTTGAAACTGATAGTTGAAATTGCCAATCGCGCGTTCGGCTCAAAAATGGAAGAGGACATCGTTTGGAGTCCACTGGAGTTACACATTACAGCCTGACCGCTGTGCTTTTTGCGGATATCTACAGCTATTCCAAGCTCATGAGCCGCAATGAGGCAGAGACTTCAAACCGGGTATCACAAGCCATAAGCCTGATCCGGCAACTAACTGCGGACTATGGTGGCTCCATAAAAAGCATAGCCGGAGATGGAGTTGTAGCGCTTTTTGACAATGTCTCGAACTGCGTCAATTTCGCGGTTGCGATGCAACAGGAGTTCGTGAACGATGCCGTTTGGAATTCCGACTCTGATCCAATTTCGTTTCGAATAGGCATCAATGTTGGCGAGGTGCGGGAAGGCCATTTCGGTCTTCACGGGCATGCGATAAACGTCGCCGCCAGACTTCAGACCCTCGCAAAACCAGGCGGGATATGCGTGACAAAGGCGGTTTCACAAGTGGCGCGCAACACCGCCAATATACCGCTCACATCAATGGGCACACCTAAACTTAAAAACATCGAAGAGCCGATTGAAGTTTTCGAGATAGAGCCCGGCAAACTGCCAGCGCGGTCAAGCGTTGATGCGCCCTCGATTGTAGAACGTGCCCAACCCCGACAGGATATCCCAGACAATTCCATCGCCGTTATGCCGCTCGACAACTTGTCCGGTGAGCTTCAGAATGTGCACCTTTGCAACGGCGTGACGGGCGATATCATTTCAAACCTAACACGCTTCAACAATCTGCACGTGATCGCGCAGCAATCTTCGAGCTTGTTTGAAAACCAACAAACGCCGGCGGACGAGATAGGCAGGAAGCTGGGAGTTCGCTATCTCACAACCGGTGGATTTCAGCGCGCAGGTGACCAACTCCGTGTTGGGGTCCAGCTTATCGAGGCTGCGTCCGGACGGGCCGTGTGGGCAGAGACATTCAACGGCAGTATTCAGGATGTATTTTCGTTCCAAGATGAAATCACCGCAGTCATTGCCTCCTGTCTTTCGGTAAAGATCGACAAGGCCGAAAGCCAAAGGCAGCAGCGGACTGCGCCTGCTGATCTGCAGGCCTATGGCCTCATTCTACGCGGCCGTGAAGTCTATAAACAGCCGCGTCGGGAATTGAACCTACACGCGCGCCGATTGTTCGAGCAAGCTTCTACGATTGATCCTGATTACGCAGTGCCATACGCTAGCATCTCGCGGACCTCCAACGACGCTTGGCGCTTTGACTGGGCCGACCACCCTGAAGAGGCGCTTGATGATGCCATCAGCAAGGCAGAGATGGCTTTGCACTTGGACCCAGACGATGCGCGCGGTCACGCGGCCCTGGGGAACGCCTGCCTCTATAAGCGCCGACATGATGAATCTCTCGCTGCCTACGAACGCGCTATTAAACTCAATCCTAACGACGCTGATATTCTGGCTGAAATGGGCCATTCGGCGAGTGTCTACGGAGACCCCGAACGGGCGGTGGACTTGATCGAGCAGGCCATGCGGCTCAATCCATTTTACCCAGACTGGTACCTGTGGCACCTCGGCGAAGCACATTTCGACATTAGCGATTACGAAGAGGCGATCCGCACGCTTACTCAGATGCACGACAAGACCGAAGCCTATCGGATGCTGACGGCCAGTAACGCTTTGTTGGGGCGCATGGACGAAGCTCAACGACATGCGAAACAGATCCTGGAAACACACCCGGAATTTACTCTCAAACACTGGGAAAACGTCCCACCTGACCGCAACCCTGAGCCTCGTGAACGGTTGATTGAGGGGTTGAAGAAGGCGGGGCTCAGGTGATCGCCTCGGTGGGGGCCTCGACCAGCACAGGTGGCGGGGAGCCCAAATTTGCGCTGCGGCCCGGGACAGAGGCAGACTTTCTATTCGCGCGGCATCTTTACCTGAAATCCATGAAACCTTTGTTGATGGCGCTGGATGCGTGGAACGAAGACGAGATTGAAACAGCGTTCCGGGGTTATTTCATTCCCGAAGAGATCAGGATAGTCACCCGCAATGGCACCGATGTGGGGTGGATACAGATCTCTCATACGGATCAGGAGTATTGTCTTGATCAACTGCACCTTTTGGAAGAGGCGCGTGGCCAAGGGATTGGCACGGTGTTAATCAACGACACGATCGCTGAGGCAGCCAGAGAGAACAAAAACGTCAGCCTTTCACTGGTCAAAGGCAATTCTGCCATCGAGCTCTACCGGCGGCTGGGGTTTCATAAGGTCGCTGAAGACAGCACCAAGTTTCACATGCGATTTGTAACCGGATCGGCCGAGTAAGCCCTCAAAACATTTGAGATGCGATCAGTCGCTGCCTCCAAAGGCTTTGCCGCCGCTATAGGCCTTCCCTCCGCTGTACGCCTTGCCACCGCTATAGGCCTTGCCACCGCTGTACGCTTTGCCGCCGCTATAGCCGCCGCCGTCTTGGCCTAACTCTGCCTCCAGCAGGATTTGATCAAGGGGGCCGATATTGGGATCCAGGCGGACCGAGAAATCGGATTTTTCATAGGCCCAGACAAGAAGGTCATCGGCAAACTTCACGTTGCGCCGGGCAAGCCCTGCCTGATCCACGCTGCCGCGTCCGCGATCCTTGACCGCCTGTGCATCTTCCGCAGGTGCACCGTCTCCGTGCACCAGAAAAATCTGTGGACGCGCCAGATCATAATACTGCCCTTCGAAGCTGAAGCCGAAGATGCGTGCAAACTGGGCATTTTTGGCTGCCAGTTGGGAATCGACGAAGTTCATTGCGTCGTCTTGGTCAGGGCGTTTCGTTTGTTCTATGGGGTCTCCGTTGTCGTCGAGCTTTGGTTTGTTGGGGCCGTCATCCCAGCTGTAAACTAGGTCATCCATAATCCGACCGAAGAGCAGAATCGTTGAAAAGTTAACTAGTCTGTCACCCATTTTCTATAACTCCCTAAGCGCTTGCAGGTCTATTCGTGCCCACCTTCATGACCATATTTGCACATAACCCTACGTCATGTCAGTATTTTCCTGTGCCGCAGTGCACTCGCTATGGGCGTTTGGCGATATCCCTACGGAGCGAATACGGCAGGTGACGGGAACACCGATGCTGTGCGTCCTCCGGAACCGCTGTGCGGTCAGAGAAGGCATGACTTGTTTCATCCGGCGGAGCCAGACGTGGGCCAGCTTTGATCACTCCAATCCCGCGTCGCCGCATATTGAGGTGAATAATCCGGTGAAACCGCCCGCCGGTCATGTCAGAATCGACTTCCAGAAAGGTCTCATAGACATCCGCGAAATCCAGTGTCTCGATGGTCAGCCGTTCCCAGATAGCGGCCATGGCGAAACCCATGTAATCGCGCGATGCGACCAGTGCGTCTGCAAATCCCCCGGGGTTTTCGGAATAGGCGTGATCAAAGAGCGGTTGGATGATTTTCTGGTACTCGGGGTCGCCTTCCAGTTGGTCGGAAAGATCCTCCAGCTCTTCGGAAATCAGATGGCCCTCGAGAAGATGTTCGTGGAAGATATCCACCCAGATATCGAAAAGCGCGCCAGTCAGCACTTGCGAGAGCCGGTGCTCATGCACCCAGCCTTCAGCAAACTCGTAGAGTGTTTTTTCGTTTGAAGCTGACCGTAATTGTCCATGGTTCGACACCTCGCCGAACCGGTTTAGCCGGTTGTAAGAATACAGGTTGCCGCTGCTGGCCTCCAGCAAGCCCACGACAGCGCTGTCAAAATGCAGAAGGGAAATCAACGCGACCATGTCGGCTGCGGATTCGTGAAAGCCGAAATACTCTCCATCGACTTCCACTTTTCCGGGCAGTCCGATCTCATTGTAAATGATGAGGTGCCCAAGCTCGTGAGACAGGATGTCAAAGCTCATGCCAAACTCCACCAACTCCCCGGTTTTTAGTGTGTAAGAGCCGATCTCAATTGATCCGAATCCGGCAAACGCATTATCCAGCCCGCGCAGAAATAGGATTTCCAACCGGTCGTAATAGTCCTGGAAATGCCATTCCAGACGCCGCTCGAAATACCGCTCCCAGATATCCATGGTGAAACGGATGGAGCCAAAGGCGTGGGCTTGTTCAAACTGGTAGGTGCCGAGTTCCAGGTGATCGAAGTGGCCATCCGGGCTTGGATGCGCCTCTGGCAGCATTGGCCCCGGCCAAGGCGGGCGATAGTGGAAGGTCGCCCCGCCAGGTCCGGGATAATAGCCGTAGGCTCGTTCTTTCCCAACAGGGTCGATAACATACATGCGATGATCTGCTGGGCCAGGCAACAGGGATCCGGCCGGAGAAGAGACCCAAACCGTTTCGGGCTCCTCCTGCTGATCAAGCGAAGGTAGTTGCGGGAAAAGTCGGAACCGCGTGCCACCTGTATGTTCAGTTTCAACGTATCCCAAACGATCCAACCCCTATTGGGCGCGGTGAAACTCTGGTCTGGTTCTTTGCCGCGCTATCCTTGATTTTGCCACAGGACAAACGCCCGCGCCATCATTTGTTCGAATTCCAACCGATCCGCAAAGTCGTTTCTGTAGAGGTAATCGTCCAGATCATCGGGCACGGATGAGCGGTTCAGATCTTCGAAGAACCAAAACAGTATCGTGGCCGGGGAAAGTCCCAAATCGTTCAGAGCAGGGTTTCGAAACCCGGACTCCTCAAGCCTCTCGGCCATCTTTCTGGCCTGGGCCAAAAGCGCGCCATAGGATCCTTCGGTTTTCAACTCTGCAATCAATGCTGCGCGAAACGCCTCCGGGTTTGCCGAGATCGCTGTGGACAATTGCAGTTCCTCTCTGAAGCGCTGTTGCAGTCCGGACAGGCCTAGATTGTTGGCGGTCAACCATGCATTAAGAGAGGCCCCAGTGAAGAGCCGCTCGTCTTTTCGAAACCGTGTCATGGCATGATCGACAGCTGATTGCGGTACATCTTGCACCTGTGCAGATACAAGGCCGGCGGCAGCTCGACTGCGCAGGTCCTGATATCGGTTGGGGTCGCGCCGCACTTGATCGAAGATCAGCTGCATCTCTAGGCTCGGTACTTTGGCGCGATGCGTCCGCGTCAAAGCTTCCCACATCACAGTGTGCTGAAATTCGAACGACCTGTCTTTTGCTTTGGCATCGTCCTCGCTCATGCGCGCCATGACCGAGAGCATCTCCAACGCATCCAAATGCTTCTGGTCCACTCGCCCTGATGTCAGCCAGGATTGCAAATTTCCCAAGGTATCTGAGTCCAAACCCTGATCCGTAGCTTGGTCAAACACCGTCTCCCAGGACCGATCAGGAAAATTTGTGGCCTTTGCCAGGGCAGTCAAGTCAGATGCTACGGCACTATCCACAACACCCGCAGCAACGGCATGATCCAATGAAGCACGAATGTTAACCATCGGCTCCGAGACCGCAACATATCCCAGTTCCTGCGGCCCATGGCGTAGAGCGACTTCGTCATCGTCTTCCAATTTGCCATCCCGATAGGCTTCGAATATCCGTCCCACTCCGGTCATACCGAACGAATGCAATTCGGCTGCCCGCAAAGCCCCCATGCTCGAGGCGCCGAAAACTGGAATACCCTGATCAAGTGCCCAAAGGATCTCTTTGTGCCAGACTGAAGGAACACCTTCGAAGAACCCGTCGATCAGACCTATAGCCGACGCCTGTTGCTGGCATACCGCGTATATATCACCGGTGCGCGCTGGTGTGCGCACGTCAGCGCCCGGCAACGCCTTCTGCACGTCTGAGGTGCTAATCGTGGGACCAGAAAAAACGGCGATCATCGAGTAAAATCCATGCGCCGACGTGCACGGACACCCGGACAATAATCGTCGTGATCATGCGGGCCTTCCAGACCGGGGATGACGACGCGATGTACCGGAAAGTTGAACTCCGATTTTGTCAGATCGACGGTAACGGCCTCTTCGACCCCAACAGATACGAGTCGCCTAAGGAGCCAGTTCAGGTCATCTTCCAGCGCTTCGGATACTTGCGATGGTACGTTTTCGAACTGAACCAACTGATCGGGTAGCGCAGCCATCAAAGCTTGCGCATAATGGTTTTTTTCGAAGACTCCCGCGGCCTCGTACTCGTCATGTCGCAGATCATCGCGGGCGCCGGTAATGTAGTTCGTGCGCACCTGAACAGCTTCAGTCAGGGCGCGCAACAATGCGACATCACGGCTGGGATGCGTGCCGGCACCGCCACCGGAATGACCGCCCTCAATCCGTGCATCCGTGATCAGGCAGTGAAAGGTAGCGACCCCAATGTCGCCTGTCATATCCCACACCCCCACTGACATACCCGCGGTTTGCAACGCCTCGATGACGAACCGGCAATCCTTGTCCGTCACGCTGTCCAGATCCACCAGCGTCTCGGCTTTCCGGTCAAAGGGTAGGTGTTCCCAAATGGTCTGCGCATCGCGCTCGATCACTTCGCAAATGCCGTGATTGATCGCTTCTATTGGGTGATTGCCCGAGGCTAGACCATTAGTACTTGCGACAAAGCAACCTGCGTTTGGCGACCGGGGCAAGGTGTAGTCGGTATGCACCAATTCATATGGCAACCAAACGTCGTCATCGGAAATCAAATCCAGACCTTTTATCCAAGTAATTGACCGGTGAGGATCAAACCTTGTCCCTCGCAGATACGCCAGGCTGTGCGTGTCAATCAGCCGTTTACTTGTTACCAGATCGGCGTAGCTGCCCTTGAGCAGAGGCAGGTCTATCTCTTCTGCATGAAACCCCTCAATCGCCTCCATGATCGCCGAGGCCTTGGCGGCCATCAAGCTTAATCCCTTTCCTTGTGAGACCGACAGGGACCGTGAATTGGGTCTAATCGCGTTGACCACTGGTATGCCTATCCGGTCGAGCCCGGTAACATTTGCCACCCGCGTGATACCCATGGTCGCCAGATGGGGAAGTGCATTCTGGACCGTCTGGGCTGGGGAAATGACACGGTGCGTGCCGTCGGTGTAAGTCTTAAGCGTGGTGTTCATAAAAGCCGCCATACAAACATGTAAACATGGTTTTGCGCAAAGCGAAATGCGCCACTGAGTAAATTCAATCTGCGTTAACAGCCAAGGCCGTCTGCTTTCGGGCGAGAGAATGCATGCGAGCCAAAGGGTACTGCCTGTCATTGGCCGCTATTCAACGCATTCAAAACTTTCTCGACACCCTGTCGCAAGGTGAAATTTCAGACTCAACCATACCGCCGCTCTGTCCAACCAGAGACAAATTCCTAGAAATTCCTTTTTCGTGTATAGTGAAAAATTAGCAAATTGAGGTGGACGGGATGGACGCAATTGGAAAATTTTTTCTGACTCGCCCGTCCTGGCTTTTCGCTCTGGTCGCGACTGCTCTGATAGCATTGCCAATTGCTATCTGGCTCGACCTCAGAAACCTGTCTGACCAGAATATGCGGCGGCAAGCGACGAGTTTGAATAACATCATTTCGAGCGTGAGATCTTACTACGCGCAAAATGTCGTTGGTCGAATTTTGGCGTCTGACGGAAATACGCAGTTGCTGCACAACTACGGAGAAGTCAGCGGAGCAATCCCGATCCCGGCCACGCTATCGATTGAATTAGGCGATGCAATTGGAAGCTCAGAAGGTGCCGTCAAGTATCGCTTTGTTTCCGATTTCCCCTTCAAAAGCAGGCCGCAGCATAGGCTCGATGAATTTGAGACGATGGCGCTGGCAAGCTTCCGATCCAATCCTGAAAACGACGTGCTGGTTCAAAATTCTGGCAAGCTTTGGAACCAGAAAATAACGCTCGCAACCCCCGTGGTTATGTCAGGTTCCTGCGTCTCTTGTCACAATGGGCATGTAGAAAGTGCAAAGTCTGACTGGGAAGTGGGGGACGTCAGAGGCATTCAAACCGTTTCTGTAAATCAACCGATTGCTTTGAACATTTGGACATTCAAGTGGCTGCTAGGATACTTGGGCGTTGCAGGCACCATTGGTGCGTTATTTTCGATCATGCAATACAGGCTCGCCGGCAAATTTTCCCTAGTGAATGAGGAGCTGGCTGCCAACAATGAATTTCTGGCAGACATATCTGTAAAGATATCGAAGTATCTCTCACCTCAAGTCTACAAATCGATTTTCTCCGGCGAAAAGGATGCTTCGATCTCGACAGAACGAAAAAAACTAACAGTTTTTTTCTCGGACATAAAAGACTTCACTGCGACCACTGAACAACTACAGCCGGAAGAATTGACTGAGTTGTTGAACAATTACTTCACAGAGATGGCGCAGATCGCCGAGGCGCATGGCGCGACAGTTGACAAGTTTATCGGTGATGCCATCGTAGCATTTTTCGGCGATCCTGAGACTAAGGGAACGGCGGAAGACGCACGCGCTTGCGTTCGAATGGCGCTGGATATGCAGCACCGATTGCAAGAGTTGGAGCAAACCTGGCACGAAAAAGGTTTGGAACACCCGTTTCGTGCCCGCATGGGTATAAATACCGGATACTGCAACGTGGGGAATTTCGGTTCGGCGGATCGGATGGATTACACAATAATTGGCGCTGAGGCCAACTTGGCCGCTCGCCTAGAAAGCATCGCTGATCCTGGTGGTATTGTGCTTAGTTTTGAAACCTATGCCCATGTGAAGGACATTGTTAACGCGACACCTCTGGAATCTGTTGCATTCAAAGGCATCGCGCGCGAGGTAGTGCCTTACGTGATCGTGCCTGAAAACTCTGCGCCACGAGTTAATGCGATTCAAGAAACTCCAGACGGCAATCAGTTGACGGTTGATCTGAAGATTTTGGATGAGAAAACCCGCAGGAAACTGCGGGACGTCTTGCAGACATTGGTCCACGATGCAAACGCCACCAAGAAACAATAAAGTCGCCCACGTCGATATGGACGGGCAGAGCATATGTCCGGTTTACGGCAAATAGCGATTTCCCTATCGTTACCTAAAGTTCAGCCTAGAGATCATTTGGCTGACGAGTACAAAAGGAACGTCTGCCTTGGGATCTTAGCGTACGTCCCGAAATGAAGTTAACGCCGTCTGTATAGGGCTATGCCCACGGGCGATATTTATGAAACAAATGAGCGGGAGTGGATATGTCGGTTGGGTATACAGGTCGCTGCATTTGCGGAAAAGTAAGATACGATACTGGCAGTGAACCGCTTTGGGTGACGATATGTTATTGCCGTTTCTGCCAGCGTGCGACCGGTTCAGACCGAATGATCGAGCCCATATTCGAACACGAGGACTTTGCATTTATCGAAGGAAATCCTGCCGTCTACACTCTTCCTTCGGACGGCAGCGGTAAGAACATACACGTTCATTTCTGTTCGGAATGCGGGACCAAACTGGCGCTGAGCTTTGAGCGCTGGCCAGATCGTTTGGGGATTTATGCCGGGACACTTGATGATCCGACATCGATTTCGGTGACACCCGAAAACAGCAAACACATCTTTGTCTCTGAAGCTCGCCCTGGAACAATTCTTCCATCCGGATTCAAGACATTCGACCGTCATGCGACCGAA
This sequence comes from Roseovarius albus, assembly GCF_900172335.1. Classification (GTDB taxonomy): domain Bacteria; phylum Pseudomonadota; class Alphaproteobacteria; order Rhodobacterales; family Rhodobacteraceae; genus Roseovarius; species Roseovarius albus. The sequence continues at coordinate 48,048 of NZ_FWFX01000018.1, read as the reverse complement.
AATGATGGTAGCCCGATTGAGCCAATCATTCACTCTTCACCACATTTGGTCAGAGCCTGACGTGTTCGGTTAGCTTTAATCCAAAGGCAATCCAGTCCTCTTGGCGCCAATTGCTGCTTTGAGCCTATAGCGACTTGATTTACACTCGCAGCAAAGGACTATTTTGGTTCATTGGAAAAGGCTAATTGGCTTTGGGGCTTATGAAACCCGAGGCTATCAGCACCTGCCTAATCTTTGTACATTAGTCGTGTGTTGCGGGGAAATTATGCGCCCTTGGATGCTTTTGCTGTCTATGACCGGCCCAACTGAGAAAGACCTAAGATGACGACCGGGAAAAACGCGAAATTTACTACTGGCAGTATCATGCGCCACGTTTCGGTGTCATCATTTACGGCGAGCGTCGGCCTGATGGCGATCTATGCGGTTGATCTGATCGACCTGATATTCATTTCGATGCTCGGGTATGAGGAAATGGCTGCGGCGGCGGGCTATGCCAGCGCGCTCATGTTCTTCACCAGCGCGATCAATATTGGACTGTCGGTCGCAGCTGGCGTTCTGGTATCACGGTCAATCGGCGAGGATGATGAGCTGGAGGCCCGTGAATATGCCACAGGCACAGCGATGCTTGTTATGGTGACCGGGGTTGCCATACCTCTAATTTTATTGATCAACGTTGAGTTTTTCGTTGGCCTTCTCGGCGCGACGGGACAGGTGGCGGAACTGGCGGCAACCTATCTTTGGATTGTCGTGCCTTTCACCTGGGTGTCGGGCCTGTCCATGGTCACAGTCGCGTCGCTGCGATGCTACGGCGAGCATCGGCTGGCAATGTACCCAGCCCTTTTCGGGGCGCTGACAAATGCGGTGTTGGACCCCATCTTCATTTTCGCCCTGGGCATGGACTTGCCAGGCGCGGCTTGGGCAACGGTGGCCGCACGGTTCGTGACACTGGGCCTTGCCCTTTATCCGGCGATGCACAAGTACAACACGTTTGTCCCTCCAAGCCTGCGCTTGCTCTGGCGTGACCTCCAAACGATGTTACATTTCGCCAGTCGGGCCGTGCTGGCCAATGTGGCAACGCCAATTGGCACGGCGATCGTGACCCGCGAAATGTCGAAATTCGGGCCAGAGGCGGTGGCAGGGATGGCCGTGATCGGGAGGATGACACCCGTCGCCTTCTCCGTGATCTGGGCTTTATCCGGTGCCATTGGGCCGATCATCGGGCAGAATTTCGGGGCCGGCCATGTTGATCGTGTTAGACGCGCGTATCTCGATGCCATTAAGTTTGTTGCGATCTATGTGCTCTGTATAACCACAATATTGTTGGCCTTACGTGGCCCGATTGCTGATCTCTTTAATGCCGAGAACCTGACGCGGGAGCTGATTTACCTCTATTGCTTTCCATTGGCGCTGTCATCGTTCTTCAGTGGCTCAGTCTTTGTGGCAAGCGCGTCATTCAACACGTTGGGTCGCCCGTCTTATTCGACGTGGTTGAGTTGGGGGCAGAATACCTTGGGCACTTGGCCGTTTGTCGTCGCCGGTGGGATTTTGATGGGCGCGCAAGGGGTTTTGATCGGTCAGGCGCTCGGAAGCGTTATCTTTGCATCAATCGCGATATGGTTGGGCTGGCGGCTGATAAAGAACCCCCCGCAAGAAAACATGCGGCAACGTAGCCATAGCGCACTCTTTGGGCATGGCAGCCTCATTGCTCATACCCTCCACAAGCACATGGAAGATAAGTGAACATGATGGTGGGATCGGGACCCTGAAAACGACTAAAACTGTACATTTCCGCGTGGAAGCGGCAACAAGACTTTAGCGCTTGACCTGATTTTGGCTCGACCGGCGCATTAGGAGATTAGGCCAATGGAATTTATAACCACACACCACACTATCGAGGCCGTTGGATGGATCGCTGTTTTGTTAAAATTGGCGACGTTCTCCATGACTTCGATGGTCTGGCTGCGTGTCCTCGTGATCTTGTCGTCAACCTGCTTCATCATTTATAGCGCTTTGTTTCAAATCTGGCCGCTCCTGGCGATTGAAGTGATTTTGCTCGCCGTCAACGCTTATCGCCTCTATGAACTCATCGCGCTACGCAGATTGGTGACGCATATGACGGACGAGTCGGAACCTGATTTCTCTGCCGCCATGGCTTATGGCAAGAAACGTGTCATTCAGTCGGGCGACGTCCTTTTCGAAAAGGGCGATCCGGTTGACAGCCTTTATTATCTGGCCGAGGGCCGTGTTGAAATCGAGGGTCAAAATGTAACCGTGCCTGCAGGAAATATTTTTGGCGAGATGGCGTTCTTCAACAGCAGTGCCGCGCGAATGGCGACGGTTCGATGCGTGGAGGATACGGTGGTTTACGAACTCAACGAAAAGCGCTTTACGCGATTGCAATATGAAGATCCCAAATTCGCCATGGGCGTAATGCGTTTGGTCACCAAGCGGCTTGTGGCGAACGCAGCGCAAACGCAGGAGACTTAGTCCGAGTAAAACCAGCTGGGGATATTCCCTTTCTCAATGCGGCTGATTTAATCGTCGCCCTCAAGGCTCGTCGCCCCCCAAGGACCAGAGAATGGTCCAAGTGTGTTTTCACGGCAAGAGACTTGAGACACACGGCTATAGAGTTGCTTAATCAATTCTTTGCCGTCTGGGGTTTTCCCCAGATGCTCAAGTGCCGGGCCAATCAATGGTTCTACCTGTTGATGAAAAAATTTCGGAAACTGCTCTAGCAAATCCATAGGCGAGCTATAGCCAAGTTTCGACGCAAAGCCAGTTTCCACGAATTCTTGGTAAAGTCCGCTGATCTTTCGAAAATAGTAGGGATCAGCAATCTGACCAATCAAGTCCGCAGCCCGCACCAGCGCAGGTTCGCTCTCTAAGCAGGCAAAAGCTGGATCATCTGGCACGGGAAAGCGAGTGTATTCGATGGCCTGTGCGATACGCTCCGGGTCTATGAGATCACTCCCCGCAAAGCGGTGGCGGGCATAAATCTTGCCTCGATCAACATGGTAGGGCGCAAGGTAGGCATCGGTGGCTCCGCGTGGCGGGAAAACCCGCTCTCCGGTATCGTTGATGACCACCTCATTGGACGTGTCTCCATCGCAAGCGCCGCGCGTAAAACCGATGTCATGGATTAAAAGAGCCACGATGTAATGCAACCAATCCTCTGGATGCACGGTGCTTGTTTTATGCTGTCCCATAATGATCTGCTGGCCAACCAGCGTGACCATCATCGTATGTTCTGAATTGTGATATGGTGCGTCGGAAGTACTAATATGTTCGAGTGTCTTGCGCGCAGTACAATTTAAGAAATCTGCGTACTGTGTCTTCTGATCCGGAAAAGCTTGCATGTAAGTTTCAGCAAGGTGATCGCCAAAAACAGCAGCCAACACTGTGGCGGGATCGAACATTATTGCATTCCCAACATCGCTGAAAGGCTCCGAGGCAGCTTAGCATAAGTTGAGGTCTTATCAACCAACCTAGACGTTTAACGGCTTCACTATTCTTCTATGTGAAAACATGTGGTTTCTTCGCTCGCACCGCACACAAGCTCCAAATCAATCGTACTTCGCTGCCTAGACCTTCCGTCTTTGTTTAATGAGGTGGCTCGATAAGCGTGAACAACTCTATTGGATCAGCTAGGCCACGTATTGCGTATGAGCCGCAGGGGGAAAACAGATCAGGAGAAACATTTGCTACAGCCGCAGTGGCTAAAATTCTGGAACCAACTGTTTTGGTCAACCCTTCAATCCGGCTTGCTAGATTGACCGCTCCGCCAAGCACAGTGAAATCTAGCCTGCCGGGGCTTCCGATGTTGCCATAACTGACTTGTCCAACATTAATCCCGACACCGAAGTCCAACGACGGCTGGTTGGCTTGGTTTCGATTGACGTTGAGAGCAGTAAGACCGGCGATTGCATCTTGTGCAGCGCGCGCTGCGTTTCCACACTGTTTTGCACGATTGGCGCGGTCTGAAATCGGAAAAATTGAAAGAATTCCGTCTCCCATGAACTTAAGAACGTCGCCCCCATGTTCCTCGACGGACTGAACAACCAAGTCAAAGTACCCGTTTAGCGCCTCAAAAACACGTTCTTCGGGTGAATTGTCTGACATTGCGGTAAAGCCACGTAAGTCAGAGAACATGACTACGGCCTCAATGGTTGTGCGTTCTCCGCGTTTGATGGTGCCGTTCCAAACGGCTTCGGACGGGCCATGCCCGAGATACGTACGCAAGAGGCTTTTGGATGACTTGCGCATGGTCACGGGTTCAAGCGCACAGGACAGAGCAGGTAATGTCGCTTCGATCATCTCGAGATGCTGCGGCAAGAACCCATCCTGATCCTGCGTCACAAACGTACAGCCGTGCAGCGATCCATCACCATAGTAGAGCAGGGTGGCGTAGTAGTCTGTGCCTCCAAGCTCGGCGAATTCTACATACGAGATGTGTTCAGTTTCGGGGTCAAGTTGGCGCAGACTTTTGTGCAGGGGCTTTTTGTGCTGCAAGATGTACTCGAATGAACTGCCAACGTAGCTATCTGTCAGCGTCGTTTCATGAGTGACGTCATAGCTTTCAGCTCCATCAGGTGTCCAAACTACGCCCCAAGCAATAAGCAAGGGATTGGCGAAACGCTGACCAATATTGGCACGCCAAAGCGGCACACCGGCTTCAATCAGTGCAGAGCAAAAATGCGACACGACTTTGACAGGGTCGTCCGCGCAACGACCTTCTTGAATCATCCAGTCGGTGAGCTTGACCATGTGTTCCATAGCATCAAAATAGTTGCAGAATTAAGTTACGCCTAGAGATTACTTCTGATGGGCATTGTCAGAGGAACGCAGGTTGAAGCGAGCAGGGTGGTGATTTCGTGTTCGTTTCTAACGAAAAGAGCACCATACAAATACTTTAAGACCAGTCCCGAGTTTATACGCCTAGCCGTGATGTCGTATGTCCGTTCTCCACTTTTACGCTGATGCCATTGGACCTCAATTCTTGCTGTGGTCCGGTACATTCTCAACTTGTTCGACGGCATGGGTGGCCCACAGCGCGTCTTCTCCAGCATCGGGAAGGTCACTGGGTTTTTCGTGGCGATGAATATGCCATTTGGCGATGAAAAGGGCCGTGATCGGAGCCGTCAGGAACAAAAACAGAGTAATCAAAAGTTCGTGGAGCGACAAGTGCTGCTCAATAAACACAGAGTGGAAAATCGAAGCCAGCAGAACACCGCCAACACCCAAAGTTGTCGCCTTTGTCGGTGCATGCAGCCGGGACATCGGATCTTTCAGTTTTATCATCCCAAAGGACCCTACAAATCCAAATATTCCCGACATGATCAGGAATAAGGCAATCAGAATTTCGAAAATGAATCCCATTCCGCCCTCACTCGATGATGTTGCCGCGCAGCATAAACCGCGCGTAGGCCACTGTTGAAACAAAGCCAAGCATGGCGATAATCATGGCGGCTTCGAAAAAGATTTCAGTCCCCTGATCCAGACCGTACAGAATAATCAGGGCGATCATGTTGATAACCATGGTATCTAGAGCCAGAACACGAGTGCCGACCCCATCCGCAGTAATTATCCGCCATAGACACATCATGATCGCGGCACCGAAACAGGCGAAAGCAAAGTAGATTGCAAAATCGATCATTCGAAAATCTCCTTTAGACGGCGTTCATAACGTTGTTTGATCTGGTCGCGGACTTCATCGGGGTCGGGGGCATCAAGGCAATGGACCAACAGGTTATGCCCTTGTGCCGACAGATCGCAACTAACTGTCCCCGGAGTCATAGTGATGGTTCCAGCCAGGACAGTGATTGCCTCGGGCGTGCGCAGTTCCAATGGGATGCTGACCCAGTTGGGTTGACGGTCGGCATCGCGTTTGAACAGGATAATGCGTGCGACCGTGATATTGGCCATCACGATATCCCACAAAACCACCAGCATATATTCCGCAATCATCGGCCAGTTGCGAAGCTTGGGGCGGTCCGGCCAGTAGGGTTGCGTTATGAAAGGGATAATCACACCAAGTATCAGGCCGAAGACCAAAGAGTTCAGCGAAGGTTTGTTCGCAAGCAGCATCCAAACCACTGTCAGCAAAAGAGTTAGATGAGGGTGAGGGAAAATTCGGCGAAGCAGTTTCATTAACCTTCCTCCCCCAAAACGGCGGCGATGTAGTGTTCTGGTGCGAACAATTGTTCAGCAGTTTTTCGTGTATATTCAAGGGCAGGGCCCGCAAACAAGGTCAACAGAACCAGCCCCAGTACTGCGCCGAATATCGCCGTGAATGCCAGGCCCGGTAGCGGCTCTGGTGTGGGGACATCTTCGCTATCTCCCTCGGGCGCATATTCTGCGCTCTGGCTTTTCCAGAAGATCAACGATCCGGCCCGTGCCAGTCCAACGATGGTAATGAAAGAGCCGATCAGGACTACGGCCCAGATGGCGCGCGCGTCGGCTGCGTCGCGCGCGGCATCCAAAACCAGCAGCTTGCCGATAAAGCCGGACAGCGGCGGCATACCCGCTAGCGCTACGGCACCGACAAAGAAAAGTGCCGAGATTAACCCGCTTTGGGGCATCGGTGACTTGGGCGCAATCGAGCCACCTCGCCGTTCCATTACCATATCTGCCACAAGGAACATTAAGGCTGTCGCTAATGTGGAATGAAAGATGTAATACAGCGCCGCCGCCGCGGCCTGCGGTGTGAACAGTGAGATCGCGATCAGCAATGTCCCCATCGAGGCAATAGCACAAAATGCCACCATGCGTGCGATGTGTTGGGCGCCTAAGATACCAACCACACCAACGGCAAGCGTTAACAACGCTGCAGGTTGTAGCCACTCGCCAATCAGTCCTTCTGTAGCGGCGACCTCGGGGCCGAATGCCAGTGTATAAACGCGCAGAATGGAATATGCGCCAATTTTGGTCATGATTGCGAACAATGCCGCGACTGGTAGGGGAGCGTTGGCATAACTGGCCGGTAGCCAGAAGTGTAATGGCAAAACAGCTGCTTTGATGCAGAAAACCAGCAATAATAGTACAGCGCCAACACGCAATAGGGCAGTATCTTCAGCAGGCAATTCGGCTACCCGCACGGCAATATCTGCCATGTTTAGCGTTCCCGTCACTGCATATATCGTTCCTAAGGCGAACAAAAACAGGGTTGAGCCCAGCAAATTATAGGTGACGTATTGCACCCCGGCTTTCAAACGAACAGACCCGCCGCCATGTGTCATCAACCCGTAGGACGCAATCAACAGGACTTCGAAGAATACAAACAGGTTAAAGGCATCCCCGGTCAAGAAGGCACCGCACACGCCCATCAGTTGAAAGTGGAACAAGGCGTGGAAATGTTTCCCCCGATTATCCCAACCCGAGGCAATTGCGTAAAGGACAATTGGCAAAGCCAACAGCGCAGTTAGCAACACCATCATCGCTGACATGCGATCGAGAACAAGGACAATGCCGAATGGCGCAGGCCAGTCACCAAGTTCGTAGACCTGTATATCCCCACCCGAGGCTTGAGCGGTGATCGTCAGGGCAATCCCCAGCAGACCAATCACGCCAGCGACCGAAAAAATGCGTTGCAAGTCCAAGTGATATCGCAGGACCATAACGATAAACGGGGCCAGGACCGCGGGCAGGACGATCGGCGCAACGATCCAGTGGTTCATGCGTCTTCTCCTGCATTGTCCACGCAATCTTGCGCAGTCATGTCGATATGGTCATCCTTTGAGGAAAGATAGGCACTGAGCGCGATCATCACGATCACCGCTGTCATGCCAAAAGAAATCACGATGGCTGTCAAAACCAGAGCCTGCGGCAGCGGATCGGTATAGGGTACGTCCGCGTATTTATTCAAAACTGGAGGCGCGTTCAGTGCAAGGCGTCCAGTCGCAAACAAAAACACGTTCACCGCATAAGTGATCAAAGACAAACCCAGGATAACCGGGAAGGTTCGACGCCGAAGGATCAAGAATATTCCCGCGGCTGTCATAACACCTACGGCAGAGGCTACCAGCGCTTCCATCAGGCCTGCTCCTTCTCTTGATCTTCTTCTGGCGGATTATCACGCAGCGGGTTGATATCCATCGGGAATTCCTGTGCCATGCCTGGCTGCCACGCAAAGCGGGACAGGCTTTCCAGTGCCAGCATGACGGCCCCCAATACGGCAAGGAACACACCTGTGTCGAACAGCATGGCAGTCGCCCATTCAAACTCTTCCAAAGGCGGCCAATTGATGTAACCAAAGTCGCTTGTCAGGAAAGGCCTTTCGTTGAACCACGCGCCTATCCCCGTCGCTGCGGCAATCAAGACACCCCAGCCGATGCAGCCGTGATAGTAAAATCTTTGTCGTTCAATCGCCCATGTGTAACCACTGGCCATGTATTGCATCAGGAACGCAATGGCGACAATCAAACCTGCAATGAAGCCACCACCCGGTTGATTGTGTCCCCGGAAGAAGATGTAAGCGCCAACCATTAGCGCAATCGGCATCATAACGCGGGTCACCACCACCATCATAAGGGGATGCGAGTCACCGGATTGAGGCCAATGTGGCTTTCGGTTCAGAAGATAAGCGCGAACATTTGTTCCAAGTACAGATTCGGTCAGCGCGAAAATGATCAGAGCGGCAATACCCAAAACGATGATCTCGCCAAAGGTATCAAAGCCCCGGAAATCCACGAGGATCACGTTGACTACGTTGGTTCCGCCGCCACCTTTGTAAGAATTGGCCAAATGGAAATCTGAGATTGTCGGAAAGGCAAAATCTCGCAACATGAGGGCGTAGATCAAAGCACCAGCCCCCAGACCCGCAAATACGGAAATCACAGCATCTCGCCATCGCCGTGGTGCCGAACTGTCCCAAGGTGTTTCTGTTGGCAGAAAGTTAAGGGACAACAGCAGCAAAATCATCGTCACCACCTCGACCGAGATCTGTGTCAGGGCAAGATCCGGAGCCGACAGATAGTTGAAAGCAATTGACACGATCAGGCCAACGACCCCAATTAGAACAAGCGACAATAGTCGGTTGCGGTGAAACCACATGATCGCGAGCGTCGCACCAACCAAACAGATCCATCCGATAATCGGAATAATCTGAGCGGGCAGGGGGTCACGAGTTGCGACACCAATAGTACCTGTAGAATAGGCGTAATACCCCAAGCCGACCGTAAAGGCGACGAAGATGATTGCGTACCGGCTGATGACACCATTGTGCAATTCGTCCGTGATCCAGCGGCTCAATGTTGTCATAGAGCGGATGACAGCATCGAAAATCACTTTTGCCTCAGGGCGGGGTAATGCATTCCATAGCTGTTCACCTCGTTTGTGCAGGCTCAGCAGGAACAGACCGCCCAGGGTCGCAACGATCGACATGTACAGGGCCGGTGTAAACCCGTGCCAAATTTTAAGCGAGTAGTAGGGCAGTTTCTCTCCGCCGATGACAGCACTGGAGACCACGGCCACCAATGGCCCGACGATTGCTGCGGAATAAAGGCCGATTAGTACCACCAGCACGACGAGGAAGGCCGGTGCCAACCAAAGCCCAACCGGAGGATCATGTGGATGTGCGGGATAGTCCTCTCGCGTTGGGCCCAAAAAGACATGGCTCACAAAGCGGAAGGAATAGGCTGCCGAGAACAGCGCCGCTAGGACCGCAAGACCAGGTACTAAATAATGTGAGTCCAGCCACGTGGTGTGGGCCGTCTCTTCCAACATCATCTCTTTGGACAGGAAGCCATTTAGCGGCGGCAGACCTGCCATCGATAGGGCTGCAATCGTCCCAATTGTAAAGGTAATCGGCATAAGGTGCCGCAAACCGCCCAGCTTTTTCACATCCCGTGTACCAGTTTCATGGTCGATAATTCCTGCGGTCATGAACAAAGCGGCTTTGAATGTTGCGTGGTTGATGATGTGGAGTATGGCTGCAACAGCAGCGAACTTGGTGCCAAACCCCAGCAGCATCGTGACAAGACCAAGGTGCGAAACGGTCGAAAACGCTAGTAGCGCTTTGAGGTCATCCTTGAACAGGGCGATCACGGCACCGATCAGCATGGTCACCAGTCCGGTCGTTGCGACAATGTAAAACCAGGCGTCTGTGCCAGCCAGTACCGGCCACATCCGTGCCATTAGGAATAGCCCGGCCTTCACCATCGTTGCAGAGTGCAGGTAGGCCGAAACCGGCGTCGGCGCGGCCATCGCGTGCGGCAGCCAAAAGTGAAAGGGAAACTGCGCTGATTTGGTGAAGCAGCCCAGTAGGATCAGGATTAGAGCAGGCAGATAATAGGGTGAGCCTTGGATCAGGTCCTTGTTTTGCAAAATGATGCTCAGGTCATAAGATCCTACGATATTGCCGAGGATCAGCATCCCTGCGATCATCGCCAATCCACCCGACCCGGTGACAGCTAACGCCATCCTTGCACCCTGTCGCCCCTCGGGCAGGTGTTTCCAATAGCCAATCAACAGGAATGAACTGAGAGATGTAAGCTCCCAGAAAACGAGCAGAAGAAGGATATTGTCAGAAAGGACGATTCCCACCATCGCGCCCTGGAAAAGCAGAAGATAAGTATAGAATTGACCCATCGGGTCTTCGCGCGAAAGGTAGAAGCGCGCGTATAGAATAATCAGCAAGCCAATTCCGAGGATTAGCAGGGCAAATAGAAATCCCAGTCCATCCAGCATGAAGTTGGCGTTCAGCCCTAGCTCTGGGATCCAATCAAATCGGGCTGTAACGACGTCGCCCCGCATGACGCTGGGGATGTGAATCAAAAGGCCCACAAGCGCAAGAAAAGTGGTGAGGCCCGCAGCAGACGCCGCTGCGTTTCTACCAGCCCGGATCAACAAGGCGGGGAAGACTGCGCCGAGAAAGGGAAGGGCCGCGATGAGGAATAGGGACAAGTGCGATACTCCGGACTAAGCGGTCAAAGTGGTACCAATTTTGTAAAGATAATTTTCTGATTGTCCAGATATTGCAAGTCGGCATTGCTAGAGAAACCCAATTTGAAGCGGGTAGGAAGGTAAACTAGCATCTCGCCAAGAGGAAAAGCTCCCTAGTCGAGTGCTTCAAAAGGCGCCCTGAGATCATCCGCTTGAACGTTATGTGGTACATACGCATCTCCCTTGCTGCGCAATGTCGAAGATTTGCTGCATGAACGAGGGATCGAGATCAACCATGAAACGGTACGATTTTTGTGGGACGGGATCGGCCCAACCTTCGTCGCCGCGATCGATAAGCGACGGATGCCGGGAATGGAATCCAGAAAATGGCGCTGGCATTTGGATGAGTGTTTCGTGAAGTTCAATGGCGAGCGGCACTATCTTTGGTGAGCCATTGATCAGGATGGTGCGATGTTGGCAATCTTCGTGGCCATGAAACGCGACAAGAAAGCAGCTTGAATATTCCTAAAGACAGTAATGCTCAAGCACGGACAACCAAAGGAGCTTGTGACCGACAGACTACGTTCCTTCAATGCATCACCGAAGGAACGTAGTCTGACGGTCGGCTGATAACTGGCCGGCGTTTAAACAATTGCGTGGAAATTTCACATCTTCCGTTTCGACGACGAGAGCAGGCAATGCTTCGCTTTAGGCGTATGCGAAGTTTACAGAAATTCGCATCCCTTTATGCCTCAGTTTACAACCTCTTCAATTCGGAACCCTGTATCTATTCAAGGCCGAACTTCAAGCTCAGCCGCGCTTTGCGACGAAATCCAAACCGATATCGAGACTGGGCGCACTGTGAGTGATCCAGCCCATCGAGATCAGGTCGACCCCGGTTTCAGCGGTTGCCCTCACACTGTCCGGGGTTATACCACCCGAGGCTTCGGCAATGGCCCGCCCGTCGATCATTCTTACCGCCTCGCGCAGGGTTGCCAAGTCCATGTTGTCGAGCAGCACCGCATCGACACCGAGTGCCAATACCTGAGCCAGTTGCTCCAGCGTATCGACCTCGATCTCGATCTTGACCATATGACCAACCGCCCGCTTGGCCCTACTTAGGGCCGGTTTAACGCCACCGGCAATGGCGATATGGTTGTCCTTGATTAGGATAGCGTCACTCAGGGAATAGCGGTGGTTCATACCACCTCCTGCACGCACGGCATATTTTTCAAGCGCGCGCAGACCTGGAGTCGTCTTGCGGGTGCAGACGATGGCAGCGCGCGTGCCTTCAATTCGGCGCACCAGATCAGCAGTTACACTGGCGATACCCGATAGGTGTCCCATGAAGTTGAGCAAGGTGCGCTCGGCGATTAGAAGGCTTCGTGACGGCCCCACGAAAGTTGCAATCACCGTGCCAGGCGCGACAGGATCGCCGTCATCGACATTGCGGATTATTTTGATGGCCGGATCAACCAGAGCGCAGGCCAGTTCGGCACAGTCCAGACCGGCAATGCAGCCAGATTGACGTGCGCGGGCCACAACTTCCGAGGTGTGATCTGTTGGAATGACCGCGGTGGCGGTGACGTCACCGGCGAGGCCTAGGTCCTCATCAAGCGCACGGCGGATCACCGGCTCTAGCAATAGTCGGGGCAACGGTGCAAGGGGCATATCGGTCATAGTTCAGGCGGTCCTCAACAGGGGTTCTTGGCTGGCCGAGTGCGCATGGATCAGGATCTCGGACAGGGTCATCATATTTGATTGAGCTTCGGGCGCAGCGTAAGGAAAATCGCTGCGGCAATGCCCACCACGCGATTCTCGACGCAGATCGGCAAAGACCGCGATTGAAAGTGCCACGAGGGCCGGGTCAGAGGCGCAACCGCCAGTTTCGACCAACGGCAACAGATCCGAGATGGCACGGCGTAGCCCCATGCCGTCGCGGATCACCCCCAGATGTTGCGAAACCAAAGGACGGACAGAGCTAAGGTTGGAAACGGGCAAAAAATCAGGGTCGGGGGATGTCTGCAGGGTTCGCATCTTTCGCCCGGCAATGTCGCGCGCAGAACGGCGCCCCATGACCACAGCTTCCAGCAAAGAGTTGCTGGCAAGACGGTTGGCACCGTGCAGGCCAGTATCCGCACATTCGCCAATAGCCCAAAGGCCGGAAAGGGTGCTGCGTCCGTCCTTGTCAACGGCGATGCCGCCCATATGGTAGTGCGCCGCCGGGCGTATCGGGATTGGTTCGAGTGCCGGGTCAATACCATTGCTGGCGCACAGGGCATGAATGCCAGGGAAACGCTGGGCAAAACCGGACCCAAGCGCTGCGCGGGCGTCAAGAAATGCTCGCCCGCCATCGGAGATGACCTGATGCACCGCACGAGCAACCACGTCGCGCGGGGCCAGTTCAGCGCCCGGAACATGTGCCATGAAGCGCTCGCCAGTTTGGTTGATCAGGGTCGCACCCTCACCTCGAACGGCTTCGCTCACCAAAGCCAGTGGAGTTTGCGGGGTATCCAGTGCAGTGGGGTGAAACTGCATGAATTCCACATTACGCAAGGCCGCCCCGGCGCGCGCCGCCATCATAACACCCTGGCCAAAATTGCCCGCAGGGTTGGTACTGGCCTCGAACAAACCACCGCAACCACCTGTTGCCATGATGACCTGAGCGGTGCGCAGAACCTCGGTATGACCATCTTTTTGCAAATGAATACCGGTTACGCGCCCGTCGGACGTCACCAACCGCCGGGCTTCGACACCGGTTAGGCAAATGATCGAGGGGCAGTGCATCACGGCCCTTGTCAGGGCAGACGTAATTTCGACGCCGGTGCGGTCGCCGCCCACATGTAGGATGCGGCAGTGGGAATGTGCAGCCTCGTGCCCAAAGGCAAAAGCACCATCTGCGGCTCTGTCGAAGCGAACACCATGACTCTCCAAAATGGTGATTGCATCTTGTGCTTTAGAGAGAATACCCGAGGCGATGGTTTCGTCGCATAGACCATCCCCAGCCCGCAATGTATCGGCAAGATGTTGAGCAGGACCGTCATTAGCGTCTAGGGCGGCGGCAATTCCCCCTTGCGCCCAGGCGCTGGAGCATTCCTGCCCCAGCTCTGCGCGTGTGATCAGAACCACCGGTTGCGGTGCAAGTTCCAGTGCTGCCATCAGCCCGGCAATTCCACCACCGATGATGGCGGTCAGGCCATGAAGCCCTTCGAGTTGGATCATTTCACCGCCAGCATCCGCTCCACTGAGCGGCGCGCATCTTCGGTAATGGCCGGGTCAATGGTGACTTCGTGACGGTTGAATTCCAGTGCTTCGCGGATGTTGCGCAAGCTGATGCGCTTCATATGTGGGCAAAGGTTGCAGGGGCGTACGAATTCTACTTCCGGGTGGTTCAGTGCCACATTGTCGCTCATCGAGCATTCAGTCAGCAAGCAGACTCTCGCCGGTTTTCTCTCGCCAACGAAATCCGACATCACGGCGGTGGAACCGGAGAAATCCGCTTCGGCCACCACCTCTGGTGGACATTCTGGATGGGCGAGCACCGTGACTCCGGGCCATGCGTCGCGCATGGCCCGGACATCGTCAGGAGTGAACAGTTCGTGCACTTCACAATGCCCATGCCAGGCGATCAGTTCAACATCGGTTTCCTTGGCTACATTTTTGGCGAGATACTCGTCAGGGATCATCAGCACACGCGGCACACCGAGGGATTCCACGATCTTCACCGCATTGCCCGAGGTGCAACAGATATCCGATGCCGCCTTTACCGCTGCCGAAGTGTTAACATAGGTAATCACTGGCACTCCGGGGTGGGCTTCGCGCAAAAGAGCAATATCCTCGGGTGTGATGGAATCCGCCAGCGAGCAGCCCGCCGCTGTGTCAGGGATCAGCACTGTTTTTTCGGGATTTAGCAACTTGGCGGTTTCGGCCATGAAATGCACGCCGGCCAACACGATGACATCGGCATCGACCTCGACTGCTTCGCGGGCCAAGGCAAGGCTGTCGCCCATGATATCAGCGACGCCGTGAAAGATTTCCGGCGTCTGGTAGTTGTGGGCCAGGATAACGGCATTCTTCTCGCGTTTTAGTTCGAGGATGGCTTCCAGATCCTCTTCAAACAGCATCCATTCGGGTTGCGGGATGATCTGCTTAACCCGGTCATAGAGCTCCGGAAGGCGAAAATCTCTCATTGGCTTCTCCATTTATACTCGAATCGAGTACATCGAAGCTGTGATTATTCTCGATTTGAGATTATGTCAAGCGAGGTTCAGGACCTGGAGAGAGGCAACCTCGCTCCCGATAACATGCGGGCCTCAAGAATGGCCGGCCGATAACGAAAGAGACGCGCCGGGCGGCCGCTGGCGCCGCTGGACACTTCGCTGGTCTCTTCAACGAGTTCCTGCTGATCGATCTGGCGGCGGAAATTGGGTTTGTGCAGGTGCAAGCCAGACAGCGCCTCGACCGTGCGCTGCAACTGTAGCAGGGTGAAGCTCTCGGGCATGAGTTCGAACACCACCGGTGAATACTTGATTTTGGCCCGCAGGCGCGAGATTCCGGTGGCGAGGATGCGGCGATTGTCGCTCGCCATGGGGCGACCGAATTCCGCGCCATCGACCAGCCCAGCCTCATACATCAGCTCGTAGCGCTGCAGTACAAGTTCCTCGTTCCAGGCTTTGCCGTTCAGGCCAAAAAGATAGTCGACACGCTGAATTCGCATTGGATCGTCACCCGCCCACACGATAAGGCGCTTAGTAATGCGCGGCAATTGCTCGGGGCTGCGATTGCGATGATCTTCCCAAGGGAAGTACTGATACCAGCTGTGCCAGGCCGGGTGTCCTGCTCCAGCGGCGTCCTGTTCGCGCACCAGACCGAGATAGCCGATCGAGATGCGCTGAGATGCGGCTGCGTATTCGGAACGCGGATCTCGATCCTTGTCGGCAAAGGTGTAGAGCTGTTCGAGATAGCCCACCGGATGCCCAGTCTGCGCTTCAATCCAGGCACGCAAGCCGCTCTGCAGGCTACGATGCGAGGATTCGAATGGACCAGAGGGCAGGGCCTCACCGCCGCGCAGCGTCATTACACGTGGTTGATTGTCAGTCACGGCAGCCAAGATGGCGATCAGTTCGATAGGGGCGAGTTCGTTGAGCAAGAAAGAACCTGTTGTTTAGTGTCGATAGGCGTTGACCTTCAAGCTACTTTCTAACCTAAAATTCAAGTATTTGCTTGCTGAAAATGCCAGGAGCGAGGGACTCTCCTCAGATGGCGCATTTCACCCGAACCGCGACTCTCTGACTTTCGGGCAGAGTCCGTGCTGAGCTACGCAATTAAGGGGCAATTCATTGAAGCTACACCATGCTTGCTAAAGCTCATTTCGGTTAGTCTGGGTCGCCCCGGCTTGAAATGATCCTCGCTGACCGACAAACCTGTCTCAAAATTCAATTGTATGCAAACAATCAAAAAGTACGAAGAAGCCGCATAAAAACTGATCAATTACCGAGATTCTTTAAAAGATTGCACAATTCTTTGCTTGCCATCTGGGCATTCTTGATTACCACCGGACTGAGGATCAATTTGAAATTTGATTAATTCCGATGCAATGCGCATGCTAAGGGTAGGCGGCCCGTATCAGGGCGATGTAATTAGACATATATGTCGAACAAGAGGTAGGATTTATGCTCGAAACAGGCATTGTGCTCTCGACGCAGTACTTTTCATTCGTTGCTGTAATTTTTTTAATCTTATTAAGTTTACCTCTGTCCGCGTTTCTTGGCTGGGTTACGGGACATCGCATATATCAAAAGTTAGGCTACGACGAACACCCACCTAAGAGCATTCCAGGCGCTGCTACAATGAGCGCCATGTTAGCCCTCCTCGGGCTACTGACAGCCTTCACATTTGGCTTCGCATTGAACCATGCGCAGGCTCGCAAAGCTGCTCAAGTTGACGAAGCAGCAGCTCTAACCACTGCTTTTCTTCGCGCGGATTTATTGGAGGGAGCAGAAAAATTAAATCTACAAGAAGTGATTTCTGAATACGCAATTACTCGAGCCACCGATGAAAACATCATGGCATCTAAAGAAGTGCTGAATGAGTATCTGCAGTCAACCATCGAGATCCAAAGCAAACTTTGGCCTGCGACAATGAACGCAATTAAGGGAAACACCGAGCCCCCAATAAAAACTTACGTTGCGAGCGGTGTCACTGACGTGCTTGACACTCATACCTATCGCCTCGCTGTTGGATTGGACGCTATACCTCCTGCTGCAAAACTTATGGTGTTACTGTATGCAGCTGCAACGTTGTTTTTTGTAGGAAACCATGCTGCCTTGTGTGGCAGAAAACTTACATGGCGGGCATTTGTTTTTGCGCTTGCCTTGGCAGCCATAATGGTAGCCATTGAAGACTTTGAACGCAGTAGAGAGGGCCTAATTCAGCTCGATACTACAATTATGAAAATCGCAATTGAGGATATTAACGCGATGCTCGTTCTGCGTAGAACTGGCGGCATTTAGCGCGACATTAAACATCAGTATAGCTGAATCAAATATGTCGGACTGGAAAGGATGCCTGTTATCCGGCGTGTTCTGCCAACTTGAAAGAAAACCCCATAATCGTTCTCACCTCGTATTCCTTTCTGGTTTACCATGAGCGAAAGACTCTCGCTTAGTTAAACATTGCTGCCTGTCTCAATGATCGTGACGGCTTACAGAATGCGTTTCTGACCCGGCTTCAGGCGCGTGTGCTTGGGCCTCCGTTGAACATGATTGGCAATTGAGTCACTAAAGGTGCAACTTTCTATAGGTTTGGCGCCGATCCAGCATGTCATGTTTTTTGATCATTGGACCGCACTTAGCCAAAGTAAGTGTTTACTTGGATAGATCATCAACATGTAAGATTGAAGAAACGGTTAGCTGAGGGATGACGAGTGACTGAAAAATCTGAACCCACTTTACAGTGGTACGGTGTTGCCACAGACGGGAAATCCTCTGACGCGGTCATCGATTACGATGTGCAGGACGACACTGCAGGCGCAGTGATGCGCAGACGCTTTGTTTCGGTGCTGCCCCAACATTTGATCGGCGAGTTGACCGAGGAACTGCGCAAGTTTGCAACAGAGCTTGAACAACTCGACGCCATTTATGTGGTTGATGACGACCGGAAATTGATCGGTTACTTGCGGATACGGGATTTGCTTTTGCTCCCCGATCAGACGCTGGTTGGTGATGTTGTGCGCAAGGACTTGATCGCCGTAGATGCGGAAACGGATCAAGAGGACGTTTTGCAATTGGCCAATTCTCGTGGCTTGCGCGTGATCGCTGTACGGGACAGTGAGGGGCATCTGATTGGTAGTGTGACGCCTGAAGAGGTTTCAGAAATTGCGCAGGAAGAGGCCGATGAAGATATGAAGCTTTTGCTCGGTATATCTCCTGACGCTTCCTCGCAAGATACTCCACGACAGATCGTTCGCCGCCGCTTTCCCTGGCTCGCTGGTGGTTTGGTCGGGGCGTCAGTAGCTGCTGTTGTGATTGGGTCATACGAGGATGCGCTGGAAGAGGCTGCTATTCTTGCAAGTTTTATTCCTATTGTGATGGCCATGGCAGGCAACGCGGGCATTCAAGCCTCGACACTTTCGGTCCAGGGGCTTGCTTCAGGTGCTATTGCTCCAGGAGATATCTGGCGACGTTTGGGGCGAGAGGTTCTGGGTGCGCTCATGAATGGGGCCGCAGTTGCGTTGATTGTGGCCTTTCTGATTGCAGCGGCGGAATTCATTTTTGATATACCTGATCCACTCTATCTGGCGCTATCAGCTGGGTTGGCGCTCATCATAGTGACCACCCTGGCTAGTGTTGTCGGTGCTGTAGTCCCCATCATTCTGGATCGCTTCAATCTTGATCCAGCGGTCTCGACTGGGATTTTCATCACAACATCCAATGATGTGTTTGGCGTTCTTGTGTTCTTTTCGATCGCGTCAAAGCTCTATATTTGACTGCCAAGTTGACGATTACAGCGGCCAGAGCAGTGGAATCAACGCCGAGGCCAGCAGGCCCATCGTCAGATTCAAAGGTATGCCTACACGCATGAAGTCTGTAAATTTATACCCCCCTGGACCGTAAACCATCGTGTTCGTCTGATATCCGATTGGTGTAGCGAAACTAGCGCTGGCGGCGACCATGACGGCAACCACCAGTGGCCGCGCGTCGATGCCCATGGCATCAGCAAGGCCGATGGCAATGGGCGTAACCACCACGGCGACGGCGTTGTTACTGACCAGTTCGGTTAGAACTGAGGTCAACAGGTAAACAGCCCAGACGATCAAAAAGGCAGGGAGCATGGAGAGGAATGGTGCGAGTGCGCCGACAATCAAGCCCACCGCACCAGAGGCTTCAAGTGCGGCCCCGACGGTAAGCATTGAGAATATCAGGGCCAGCAATTGACCATCAACAAAGGAAAAGGCCTCATCAGCGTCTATACATCGCGTGATGAGCGTCAAGGCCATCGCGACAACGGTCAGGAGCAAGATTGGAGCCACGCCAAGGGCGGCCATGATGACGATGCCCGCAAGCGCCAAGACAGCCAGCGGTGCGTGACTCCGGCGATAGGCACGGGCCGAGGGTTTCGAGACGTCGAGCAAATCCATTTCACGCGACAGGCGTTGGATGTCTTCTGGTGCGCCTTCTAACAAAAGTGTGTCGCCGACGCGGACCACAAGATCATCAAGTTGGCGACCAATATTTTGATTCCGGCGATGTACCGCGAGTGGATAGACGCCAAACCGGCGACGCAAACGTAGCGCGCCAAGGGTGCGGCCCACCATTTTGCATTCCGGGGTGATCAGCACTTCGACAGTGGTGGTTTCCACGGCAGATACCTGATCCATACGTTTCAGGCTTTTGTCCCGCTGCAGGCTGAGCAATTCGGTCATTCGAGTTCTAAGGACGACCCGGTCACCGACTTGCAACTCAACGCCTTGGAGGTTGCGCCGCAAAGAGAGGTCGCCTCGGATCACGTCAATCAAGCGCACGCCTTCGCGCTTGAACAACTGCACCCCCAGTACTTCGCGTCCGACGAGGTTGCTATCTGGTGGAATGACGGCCTCAGTGAAAAACTTCATCTTTGACCGATCTGAAAGCATATCCGCCATGCTTTCCCGATCGGGCAGCAGATATGGAGCAACAAAACGTAAGTAAATTGCACCGTAGATGACCAGACAAATGCCCAGTGGCGTAACCTCAAAGATAGAAAATGGCTCTTGTCCGTGGGTCCGTGCTACACCGTCGACCAGTAGGTTGGTTGAGGTGCCAATAAGTGTCAGCGTTCCACCCAGAATGGCCGCATAGCTCAGAGGGATCAGCATTTTTGAAGCAGTTAGCCCGAGTGTTTTTGCCAGTTGTACGACGACAGGGATCATCACCACAACAACCGGTGTGTTTGAGACAAAAGCTGAGGCAACGACTACAAAGGATAACAACATCACGACGGCAAGCTTCGGATTGGTTCGCGCCTTACTGTCCGCGATAGATGTAAATGCATCCAGCGCTCCAGTTCGTACCAAAGCACCCATGATCACGAACATGCCTGCAATGGTCCAAGGTGCTGGGTTTGCCAGTACCTGTAGGGCATCGTCGTAGGGCAAGACACCAAGAGCGAGCAAAGTTGCCGCTCCTGACATCGCGACCACTTCGGTGGGATAGGTTTCGCGGATGAACAGGATGAACATCCCGATCACAACTGTCAGTGCGATCACTGCCTGTGCCGTCTGCGGCAAGTCAATCAAACCTGTCAAAATGATGCAGATCCCTTTGTGTGTCTTGTGATCTTTGCCTAACTGCCGGAAAGGGGCAAGGCGCTTATTCAGGGCCGCTTTGCGACAGACGCCCGCCCTGACGGATCATCGAGACCTTGATGGCCTTGCCGGTCTTGTCGTCGGTTTCCACATAAAGGCCGGACAGCGTGGCTTCACCCTCAGCCGGGGTAAAGCGCGCCTTGGGCATGCCGGTGACAAAGCGGCGCATAGGCTCAACGGGATCCATGCCGATAACACTTAGATAGTCGCCGCACATGCCGGCATCCGACTGGAAGGCAGTACCTTTGGGCAGGATCTGAGTATCGGCTGTGGGCACGTGTGTGTGGGTTCCGACAACAACACTGGCGCGTCCGTCGCAGAAATGACCCATGCCCATTTTTTCGCTGGTCGCTTCGCAGTGAATATCCACCAAAACGGCCTGAACCGCGCCGCCCAGTGGATGTGCACGCAACACGGCGTCGGCGGCGGAAAAAGGGTCATCAAACGGGCGTTTCATGAACACCTGTCCCAGCATTTGCGTGACCAAAATCTTGCGGCCTCGGCGGTCTGAGAACACCCGATACCCACGGCCCGGGGCGTCTTTGGCATAGTTCAGGGGGCGGATGATGCGCGACTCACCCTGGATGAACTGCAGCATGTCCTTTTGATCAAAGGCATGGTCGCCCAGCGTGATACAATCAGCCCCGGCATCCAGCAATAGTTTGGCATGTGCACCGCTTAGCCCCATGCCGCCGGTGGCGTTTTCACCATTGATCACGACAAAATCCAACCGCCAATCGTCGCGCAGACGCTGCAGGTTTTCCACAACCGCGCGCCGTCCAGCACGCCCCATAACATCGCCAAGAAACAAAATCTTCATGTGATCGGTGTTAGGCAGGCCAGTTTCAAAGGGCAAGACAGGAGTGCGGATTTTCAGTCGTAAACGAAGTGCTATGCAAATTCAGCCCGAATTGTGGGCATTTAGCACACAGTTCCATTGGCGTCTGGTTATTTCACGAGCGATCGATATTGATGATCTCATTTTCAGTGATGATCATATCCAATTGCTGGTCTGTTGGCTCCAATGGTAGATTTTCAGCTTCTTGTGCGCCATAGGCAAAACCAATTGCCAGTGTCGCGCGTTTGCCGCGCAGAAGTTCCAGCGTGCGGTCATAAAACCCGCCGCCATATCCCAACCTCCCGCCATTACGGTCAAAGCCTACCAGCGGCACGATGACGATCTCTGGTTCAAAGAAATCATCCACCTCGGGAATCTGCGCTCCAAATGGCCCTTCTTTCAAGGAGCACTCCGGCTCCCACCGGGAGAACTTTAACGGCAAGCCAGCCCCTTCAATGACCGGAACGCCAACAGGGCCATAAGCTGCTGCCTCTGCCATTGCGGGCAGGGGGTCGATTTCGGTGCGGATCGGCATATAGCCTGACATTGGCACGCCGCGATATCCGGCTAGAACCTCGGATAAGCGACCACTGCGCCCCGTTCCACCAGCGCCATGCGCCTCTTTGCGGCGGGCAAAAGCGGCCTTGCGTGCTGCGGCCTTGATTTCGGTTAGATCTGTCATAAAAGCACCACTGCTGCGAGCCCGAGAAAGGCAAAGAATCCAACTATATCGGTGACTGTTGTCACAAACGCACCGGAGGCGAGCGCGGGATCCACACCGACACGCTCTAAAAGCACGGGAATGACCGTGCCTGCCAGTCCGGCAACGACCAGATTGATGACCATCGCGGCACCAATGACATACCCCAGCTCTGGTCCGCCAAACCAGAAGATCCCGACCAATCCCATGACAATCGCAAAGATGACTCCGTTAATAAGTCCAACCAGCACTTCACGTCGAATAACCCGCCAGACGTTCCGGCCTGTAAGGTCTTTGGTGGCGATGGCACGTACTGCCACTGTCAAACTTTGTGTGCCTGCGTTGCCGCCCATAGAGGCGACGATCGGCATTAACACCGCCAAGGCGACCAACTGAGCAATCTCCTGATCAAACATCGAGATCACCATCGACGCAAGGATCGCGGTGACAAGGTTCACCGCGAGCCAGGGGAACCGGCCCTTGGCGGTTTCGATCACCTTGTCGCTTAGTGAATTTTCCCCGACACCAGCCAGGCGCATGATGTCTTCTTCGTGCTCTTCATCCAGTACGGCCATGGCGTCATCAATGGTGATCACGCCAACAAGGCGCTCATCTTCGTCTACAACCGGGGCAGAAATCAGATGGTACTGATTGAAGGCATAGGCCACGTCTTCCTCGTCTTGATTGACGGGGATGACATGAAAGCTGTCTTCGACAATGGTAGTGAGCAAAATCTCGCGGCGCGAAGCCATGAGCTTGCCCAAGGTGACATCCCCAACGGGGCGCATACGCACATCCACCAGGGTGATGTGGTAAAACTGCTCAGGCAGGTCGTCCTGGTCGCGCAGGTAATCAATCGCCTCGCCGACATTCCAATGCTCTGGTGCCATCACCACTTCGCGCTGCATCAGACGGCCGGCGGAGTATTCCGGATAGGTCAGTGAGCTTTCAACTGCAACGCGGTCGCTGTCTTCCAGAGCGCCAAGGATGGCCTCTTGCTGCTCGTCTTCAAGATCTTCAACCAGATCGACAACATCGTCGGTTTCAAGCTCGCGCACAGCGTCTGCCAGAACTTCGGGGTGAAGAATTCCAATCACTTCTTCGCGAAGGGAATCGTCCAGTTCTGACAGAATTTCGCCATCGAAGTCGCGGTCATATAGAAGGATCAGATCGCGGCGTTCCGAGCGGCTGATCTGTTCCAAAAGGTCGGCGATGTCGGCGGCGTGCAGGGGTTCCAGCTCTTCTTGCAATCGCGTCTGGTTGCCCGCTTCGACGGCTTCAATGATACGGTCAACGGCGTCCTCATCCAGCTCATAGGCGTCGTCGTCGCGATCATCCTCCAGATCTGGCTGGTCCGTCTCATCTACCATGTATGCCCCCTGTTCGCTTGGTCATGTGCTTACTCAAGCGGGTTCGAAAAAACAATGCACATCGCCGGATTTACCTCTGCCCGGGGGCTGGCGTATGCTTCGTGCAACAGTGGCTATTCGATCTATGCAAAGGGTGTGTGAATGTCGGCGGAATTTATCATCACCGGGCAGGTCTTAAGCTTTGCTCACTCGCCATTCGAAGGGGTGCCTGAGGATGCGGCGCATCTCAATGAGGCGGTTTTGATTCGGGATGGCTGTGTGGCGGCAGTTGGAACAGCTGATGATTTGCGCAGGCAGGCCCCCAATGCCGAGGTGCAGGCCCAAGGTAATGCGCTGATCACCGCCGGATTTGTGGACGCCCATGCCCACTATCCCCAAACCGGGATCATCGCCAGCTGGGGCAAGCGGCTGATTGACTGGTTGAACACCTATACCTTTCCAGAAGAAATGCAGTTCAGAGATCTGGACTATGCAAAGGAGGTGGCCAGCCGATACTTTGATCTGACCCTGCAAAACGGCACCACCACCACTGTCAGCTATTGCACCATCCACCCGGAAAGCGTGGATGCATATTTTGCAGAGGCGTCTACGCGTCGCTTGCGGGCGCTGGGAGGTAAAACCTGCATGGACCGCAATGCGCCTGAGGGCCTGCGCGA
Source organism: Roseovarius albus (assembly GCF_900172335.1). Classification (GTDB taxonomy): domain Bacteria; phylum Pseudomonadota; class Alphaproteobacteria; order Rhodobacterales; family Rhodobacteraceae; genus Roseovarius; species Roseovarius albus. Next base: position 23,762 of record NZ_FWFX01000018.1, on the reverse strand, counting down.
TACGGCGCAATCAGCTTATGATGATAGCAAGCGCTTGCTGCAGAAGTGGAACGACCAAGGGCGATTGTCCTATGTCATCACACCGCGGTTTTCGCCGACCTCGACACCAGAACAGCTTGAAGCGCTGGGTCGTCTGTGGGCCGAACACCCCGAGTGCCTGATGCAAACTCATCTGAGCGAGCAGGTCGATGAAATCGAATGGGTCAAATCGCTGTTTCCACAGGCTCGCGATTATCTGGATACTTATGAGGTCTACGGTTTGCTGGGCGAGCGGGGCCTCTATGGTCATGCGATCCACTTGGAAACGCGGGAAATTGATCGCTTGAGAGAGGTCGGCGCAAGCCTGATCCATTGCCCGACTTCGAATACCTTTATCGGATCTGGTCTGTTCAATATGGCACAACGCAAGGCGGAAGGATTTGCGGTTGGATTGGCCACCGACACTGGCGGGGGATCATCCTTTTCCGTACTGCGCAGCATGGCGGCGGCCTATGAGATTGGCCAACTGACCGGCACGGCGCTGCATCCGGCGCAGCTTTATTGGCTGGCGACGGCTGGATCCGCGCAGGCGCTGCATCTGGCGGATAAGATCGGGAACATCCAAGTCGGGATGGAAGCTGACCTAATTGCGCTCGACCTATCGTCGACGCCTGCCATTGCGCAGCGATCTGCAAGGGCAGAGGATATTTGGGAGGCAGTATTCCCCACCATCATGATGGGCGATGATCGCGCAATCAAACAGGTCTGGATCTCGGGGCGGGCGCTCTGATCAACCCAAATAGGCACGCAGGGCCTCTGGCGGGTTGTCCAGCAACACATTTGTCGGGGCAGGGGCATGGGCTACACCATCCGCTACAAGAATGGCTTGACCGGTGATGCGGCGGGCATCTTCGGGGTCATGGCTGACCATCATCAATGTGGTGCCCGTTTCCACCACCAGTTCTGCCACCAGATCCAACATCTCGGCCTTCAACGCAGGTCCAAGCGCGGCAAACGGTTCATCCAGCAACAACAGATCCCGCCGTTGCACCAAGACCCGAGCCAGCGCCACGCGACTTTGTTGCCCGCCCGACAGCTCGGCCGGTTTGCGGGCACCAAGTTGGGATAGACCAACACGGGCCAGCGCCGCCTCGACGGTCTGCGTCTGATCCGTGGTCAAACGCTTGCTGTGCGTGAGACCAAGGCTGACGTTCTGCGTCGCCGTCAGATGCGGAAACAGGTTACCATCCTGAAACAGCATCGCAATGGAGCGCTGCGCCGGTGCCGAATGGGTGATGTCCTGACCGGCCCAGTTAATACGCCCCTGTGCCAAATCTCGAAACCCGGCAATTGTCTCGATCAAGGTGGATTTCCCAGCACCAGACGGGCCGATCACCGCAACGGACTGGCTGAACTCGATACTCAGGTCAGCAGACAGGGTAAAACCGCCATTCTGGATCAAACAATTCTCAAACTTCAGCATGCCAGCGCCCTCCACGATCCAGCGCCCAGAATGCGCCAAAGGATAAAATCAGCAAAAGCAACGCTGCACCAGCGGCGGCGTCCATTTTATAGGCCCCCATCAAGCGATAGGTCTGCAAGGGCAGGGTGGCGAAGTCCGGCCCGGCGAAAAAGGCAATGACGCCAAGGTCGCCCATAGACAAGGCGGCTGCCAGCCCGGCAGCAAAGCCAATTTGCGGACGCAGGCGCGGGAGCAGAACCCGCCAGACAAAGGGCGCGCCAGCCATATCCAGCGACAGCGCTAACCGACCATAGCGCGCCACTTCGTCTCGCGTGTTCGGCACAAGAATGCGCAGCGCAAAGGGCAGGGCGGAGATGGCGTTGACCAAGGCGGTGACCGGCAAGGCCCAGTCGGCGGGATTGGTCACAGGGCGCAAAATGATGAACAGCCCGGTGCCGATCACCAACGGCGAGGCTGCGAGCCCCAAAATGCCACTTAGTTCTACCAAAGTGCCACGTCCGGTGGCGATGGCCATTGCCATGGGCAAGGCTAACAAGAGCAAGATGACCGTGCTGACAATGGCCACCAGGATAGACGTTAATGCTGCGCGAAAGATCACCTCGGGCAAACTCAAAAGATTGGCCAGCCCTGCGCCGATGATCGCTCCCAATGGCAACAGCAAAAATAAGGCAGACAGCACAATGCAAAGGGTATCCAACCCGCGTGCCGCGACCGTATCCCCGTCCCATCGTTGCACAGGCCGATCTAACCCCGCGCCAAAGCCTTCGCCCCGTGCCAGACGCAAGGCCATTAAGCCCGCCGTCGCGGTCAGCGCGATTTGCAAGGCCGAGAGCATCGCGGCGCGCCCCAGATCAAAATCAAACCGGAATGCCTGATAGATTGCCAGCTCGATGGTTGTGGCCTTTGGCCCGCCCCCAAGGGACAGCGCCACCGCAAAACTGGTCAGGCAGATCGCAAAGACCGTGGCCAAAGCACTGGGCATGGCACGCGCCAGCATCGGCCATTCGATCAGTCGGAACATCGCGGTGCTAGACAGGTTCAATTGTGCCGCGAGGCGAAAGCGCTCTGCCGGAATAGCTTGCCAGCCTTGTAAGATCAGGCGGGTGGCCAATGGCAGGTTGAAGAACACATGCGCCAGAACAACGCCGTGCAGGCCATAAATCGAAACCGCCGGCAGACCGAGGGCCTCAAGTGCTGTATTGATCCATCCCGAGCGACCAAAGACCTGCAACAAACCCAAAATGGCGACGATGACCGGTAGAATGAATGGTGCCCCCAGCAAGGCAATCAATGCAGAGCGGCCATAAAAACGCCTCCGCGCCAACGCGCGCGCCAAGGGAATGGCCAGCGCCACGCTGATGAGCGCAGAGAGACAGGCTTGTGTCAGGGTAAATTTCAAAGCGGCCCAATCGCTGGGCCCCAGTCCGCGACCAGGCTCGGCGCGCAAGGCAACGGCGGCCAAGGCAGCAAGGATCAGCGCCGCAACCAAGGCTGCGGCGCTGACACCTAAGGTTGGTTTTACTGGCTGAGCGCGCCCAGCCATTCGGCTAGTGCCTCATCACGCGTTGCTGCCGCGTCTTCGGCGCTCAGCAGCAGGGATTTTTCCGGTGTGATCAGCGTTTCAAACCCCTCTGGTAGGCCCGCTTCTGGCAGAACCGCAGGGTACATCCAGTTGGTGGTCGGCAGGATCGCCTGTGCCGCGTCCGAGACCATGAAGGTCAAGAATTGATCGGCTAGATCGGATTGATCGGAGCCTGCCAGTTTGGCAGCAACTTCGACCTGCATATAGTGACCCTCGTCAAAGGCCGCCGCTTTCTTGCTGGCGTCTTCCTCGGCGATCAGGTGATAGGCGGGGGAGGTGGTATAGCTCAGCACCATGTCAGCTTCGCCTTCCAGGAAAAGTCCATAAGCCTCTGACCAGCCCTTGGTCACGGTCAAAACGTTATCCGCCAGACCTTCCCAGATTTCTGGCGCACGGTCGCCGTAAACGCTTTTAATCCAGAGCAGTAGCCCCAGACCGGGGGTCGATGAACGAGGGTCCTGAATGACGATTTTCATGTCACTGGCCGCAAGCGCCTCAAAGCTGTCAGGCGCGTCAGCATCAGCGTTCAGAACAAAGGCAAAGTAACCCCAGTCGTAGGGCACGAAGGTGCTGTCGTTCCATTCCACCGGCAGGTCATACTCGGCCATGACCGCATGCTCGGCCAAAAGACCGGTGTCTTTGGCCGCGACGATCAGGTTGGTATCCAAACCCAGAACCACATCGGCGTCAGAGTTTTCACCTTCCAGTTTCAGTCTTGCCAGCAGGGCTGCGCCATCCTCGACGCCAACCAAATTCAACGTGCAGCCGCAGTTCGCCTCAAACGCTTCTTTGATCTGCGGGCCGGGGCCCCAATCCGAGACAAAGCTGTCATAGGTATACACAGTCAGTTCAGGTGTTTCAGCAGCCGCAACAGTTGCGCTCAAAACGCCCGCAGCAAAAAATAGATGTTTCATCTCATCCTCCTTTGCGACGGAATGGGTAAGGATGGATGAATGATCCGATAACCTTCCCTCCGCCGGTTCTAGCCGGTTCAGGTTCAACGGGTTCGCTTGTCAGCATCTCAGCGCAGTCGCCTGCGCACCCCAAGGTAAGGCCTTCCCTAAATCGAAGGGGCGCGAAACACAACTGATTAAGCCGCTGGTGCCATGGATCGCCAAGATTGGCCCTATGCCGTAGGTTGGGTTTTCAACCCATCGTTCACTTGCAGTGGGAGTGGGAATTGTGCGCTCTAGTTTTGTTTAATAGACTTTTTCACAAAGAAACGCTTCTTATCTTCTGCCAGCTCAGGATTGTCTTTCATCCACTGAACAAGCTCAGGCACATTCTCTTCCGCCATCCACGGCTCATCAAAAAAGGTGGCCTCGTGATAACGGAATGGTTTCAGGCGATCTTGCTTAAACCGCTTGAACAATTCATCAGACATGAAAACACATCCCGATGGGAGGATTATGCTCCCTCCACAAAGGTGCCACCCTTCAACCACCTGACGACTCAGACCAACATTTGTGCTATGGCAAAAATAGAACGGCATATTTTCGTGATATGTATAACTTACAGGTTTCATCTCGCTGTGGGCTGCAAGCACGCAAGGCGCAGCTTGGCAGTTGTTGAACAGATAATATTGTTCAGGAATGGGTGTTCCGTCTTTTTCCTGCAACTCAATCGATGAAAATTGATGTGCACCGGGCTCCAAACTCTCGACTGCGTCCTTGAATTTTTGACTGACGCAAGCCTTTCCATCGATTGACGTGAAATCCTTGAGCTTTAACTTGTCGGTGCGGCGCGCTTTTTTAGGAAGAAGGCTTAGGTCCTCCAAAGCAGGCCCACCATGCAGGTTCGCCATCGGCAGAAAGACCTCTTCCCACTCTACAAATTCGAAACCGGCCGTGGACACTTCTTGTTCTTAAAACGCATAGGGCATTCTTACTCCACAAGTTTGGGTTTGTTACTCGAGAGAATACAACCATTCCGAATATTTGCATTAAATTCCACATCTGAAACACCTTTAAAAGTATTCACTGCGAGTAATGGGCCAAATATACGTTGCATTGGGCGTCTCTATTGATCCCGGAGCGCTCAAAGGGCAAGACAGGCGCAGAGAGTATGAGTGTGAGGTGTCAAAATGGATTGGGAAAATCCGCCCGAGGTGGTGCAGCACGAGGGGTTGCCATCAACTGCATGAAACAGGTTGTCATCATCGGCGCGGGCCCCGCTGGGTTGATGGCGGCGGATGTGATTTCTGCCGCCGGGCATTCTGTGCTGGTGGCTGAGGCCAAACCCAGCCCTGCGCGCAAATTTCTGATGGCCGGAAAGTCCGGGTTGAACCTGACCAAGGCGGAAGGGTTTGAAACCTTTCTGGCGGCTTACGGTGATCGCGCGGGGGATCTGCGCCCGATGCTGGAGGGTTTTGGCCCGGGCGATGTGATGGCTTGGGCTGAAGACCTTGGTCAGGATCTGTTCACCGGCTCCACCGGGCGGGTGTTTCCCAAGGTGATGAAAGCCTCGCCGCTGTTGCGCAACTGGTTAGCACGACTGCGTGAACAGGGTGTTGAGGTCAGAACCCGTTGGCGCTGGCGGGGCTGGCAGGGCGATGCGCTGCAGTTTGAAACGCCTGACGGGACGGTTTCAGCGACGCCCGACGTAACCGTTCTGGCTTGCGGTGGGGCCAGTTGGGCGCGTTTGGGATCTGACGGCGCTTGGGCGGCGCATTTGCCCAAAGCGGACCTTTCGCGGTTCCAACCTTCCAACGCGGCGTTGTCAGTCACGTGGTCGGATCATATGACGCCTTACTTCGGCGCAGCGCTCAAGTCGGTCCGTTGGCAAGCGGGCGATTTGACGTCACGTGGGGAGGCGGTGATTTCGAGGCGTGGTCTCGAGGGTGGTGGGCTCTATCCCTTGACGCCAGCCTTGAGAGAGGGTGCAACATTTTGCATTGATCTTTCCCCAGACGTCTCGTTGGATCAGCTGCGCAAGCGGATAAGCCGCCCACGCGGTAAAACCAGCCTCTCCAATCATCTGCGCAAAACGCTCAAATTCCCCCCGGCCAAGCTGGCTCTGTTGATGGAGTTTTCTAAACCTTTGCCCGATGATCTGCCCTCTGTGATCAAGGCGTTGCCGGTTCCTTATGCCGGGCTGCGCCCGATGGACGAAGCGATCTCAACCGCGGGTGGTTTGCGGTTTAACGCATTGAACCAACACTTCATGCTCAGCCAGCGGCCCGGAACCTTTGCTGCTGGTGAAATGCTGGACTGGGAGGCCCCAACCGGGGGCTATCTGTTGACAGCTTGTCTAGCCACTGGACGCTGGGCTGGGCTTGGGGCCGTGACATACTTGTTGGACGATGCAGTTCTATAATGCCCTTGCGAGGCTAAGGGCTTACCCCTAGCCTGCCAGCAGTGGTTTTACGGGTTCACAAAGGTCTTTGGATGAAATTCGTTTCTACAGACGTACTTGAAATCGCCTTTCATGAGTTCGGTCCAGCGGACGGCCCGGTTGTGATCTTGATGCATGGATTTCCCTATGATCCACGTTGCTATGATGATGTTGCAGCATTGTTGGCCAAGAAGGGGATCCGCAGCCTTGTGCCATATTTGCGCGGATATGGCCCGACGCGGTTTTTATTTGATGATACGCCGCGCTCGGGTGAACAAGCGGCTCTTGGCGCAGATTTATTGGCCTTTATGGACGCACTTGATATCCAGCAAGCCGTTCTTGGCGGGTTTGATTGGGGCGGGCGCGCCGCTTGTATTGTTGCGGCCCTCTGGCCTGAACGGGTGCAGGGGCTTCTCAGTTGTGGGGTTGGCTACAATATTCAAGATATTGCTGGTGCCGCAAATCCTGCACCCCCCGAGGAAGAAGCTCTCTACTGGTATATGTATTACTTCCATACTCTGCGTGGGCGCACCGCGCTGGAGAACAACCGTAAGGGACTGTGCCAATTCATTTGGAAAATCTGGTCGCCCACCTGGGCGTTTGATCAGGCAACATATGATGCGACAGCGGCGTCCTTTGAGAACTCTGATTTCGTGGATATTGTCATACATTCTTATCAGCATCGTTTTGGTGGCATCCCCGGAGATCCAAGCGTTGCGGAAATTGAGGCGCGCCTTGCCACTCAACCAGATATTTCTGCGCCAAGTATCATTTTCAAAGGCGCAGATGATGGGGTGGATCCACCATCAGATGAAGATGCAATCAAATCGCATTTCAAGGGCGAGTTCCGCCAAGAGATCTTACCGGGAGTCGGGCACAATCCTCCGCAGGAAGCGCCGGAGAATTTCACTGTGGCTCTGTTGGAATTGCTGAAAATGCCAGGAAACTAGAGAGGTTATGCATAATGGATAAATCTGGATCATGTCTTTGTCGGGCCGTCAGCTACACAATTAAGAACGCCTCAGATACCTGCGGGATTTGCCACTGTGACATGTGCCGCAAATGGTCGGGTGGGGTTTACATCGGTTATTCGGCGGATGCGGATCAGGTGAGTTTCACCGGCGAAGATAACATCACAACCTATACATCTTCAGAATGGGCGGAACGGGGGTTTTGCAAAAACTGCGGCACCAGCTTGTTCTACCGAGTCACGGCACCCGGGCCACATCATGGCCAGTTCCATTTCGGCTTTGGCACCCTAGATGACCCATCAGGCGTAAAGGTGAGTGAAGAGATCTTTATCGACCAAAAGCCTGATAGCTATTCTTTTGCGGGTAAGACGAAAAAGATGACTGCTGCCGAGGTTTTTGCCGCCTTCGCGCCGCCAGACTAAAAACGGGCCTGATCAGAAATTGGGAGCCACAAACGATTGCAACAACGGCTGCCCGTTCTTGACGTGTCGCGCGATCAACGTTTTTGTTGCCTGACGCGATGGCATAAGCCGTGCGGGCTCTGGCGTACTATCTGCGGCACGCAATTCAGGGAACAAGGTTAGCATCTCTTGGCGGATCTCGGGGGGGACAGACTTTAGGGCCTCAGGTCCTGCATATAAGCTCTCAGTTGGGGCGCCTTCGGCAAAAATAACTTCGTGCTGATCGAATAGCAGGTGAAAATATTCGAGTCTTTCAACGCGTTCATCAGCAAAGACACCCGGCAGGTCGAGCAATCTGACTGCGGGCACCAAGATTTCAGTGCTTCCAAACATGCGTTTTGAAATCTTTGACGAAACGACCATCCGATGCTGTCGAGACACCAGCAAGTCCCGATGTGGCAAGTGATTGCCCAAGGACCCAGCAGATATCCGGATGGGATACAGCTTGGGATTGGCGCGCAGCATATCAGCGTGCACAGCCGTGCGTAACACGCGCCGCAAGGGTTTTAAGAAAGTGTCTCCAGTCACAGCGTCAATGCAATAGATGTGGCACCCAGTTTTCAATCGTTCAACAGCGATATCACCTGTTTCGGTACCAATCTTAGTTCCTGCAGCAAAGCAAGGAATGCCGATCGCCTCCAATTCGGCGTCCGTATCCAGTTGATCTGTCGCGACGCCAACCAGCCGGACTTGTTCGCCGTTGGAAAACGTTAGAATCGATCCTGCTTCGCCGTCCGACGTCACGGTCACATTGCTGGTGTCGACCAATCCGCCAGATCCATCGGGCAACGTGGACACATCCAATAGGTCCTCGCCAATGACAAAGTCCCCGATGGTATCGAAGCCGCCGTTTTCGGTGATGGAAAAGACATCCTCACCAATGCCGCCCTCGATGTAATCATCCCCCAGACCGCCGGTGATCAGGTCATCGCCTTCCTGACCGTATATGCGATCGTCACCTGCGCCGCCATCAATCGTGTCATTGTAGGTGAATGACCCGCTATCCACCTCGCTCTGGGTGAGGGAGATCTGGATGTTGTCCAGCAACACACCGAGGCTGTTGCTTTGCCCCGATATCTCGCGAAACCCGATGGTGTCGGTCCCTGATAGCCCGGTCAAGGTGACGGTTGTTGTCGTAAAGAAGCTGGTGGATGATGGCGATATAGTTGCAATCACAACGCCATTATGGGTGACTTCGAAATCGTCATTTGTGCCGCCGCTGGCGCGGGCTGCGTGATCAATGCTCAGCGTGTAGCTGGTCCCGGTTTCCAGCTCAAGATTGGTCTGTACATGATCCAGCCCACCGCCGGTGTTTGCATCCAACTCGATAAAGGGTGATCCATCTGCTGTGGACAGGCCCAAGAAGCCGTCTCCCCAGCGCTCAATAACGCCACCTGAGCCGGTGTTGAACCACCCGTCTACAACACCGGGAGACCAACTGTTGTCGGCCTGATTGGAATTCAAACCGCCATTCGATAGATACCGGATATCGCCATAGATTGTGTCGCCGCCGCCACCGCCATCGATAGAGTCATTGCCTTCTTCGCCTATGATTTCATCATCGGCGTTGTCACCCGTCAGGGTGTCATTTCCAGAAGAGGGCGTGCCTGTGACTGCCATGTTTTCTAACTTTGCGGCCTTTTGTCAGCGAAGTTTAACGTAAAAATTTGATCACGAGTCGCTAAATCGCGAATGTGGGCAGATTTTGTCGCGACATGTGATTTCTTGTGGTTTGAATAGGGTGCTTAATGTGCCTCGTCCTCCCTAAATAGGCCTGAAAAACTATCCAATGCAGGGAAAATCGGGTTGTCGCGCCTGACGGCTATGACCAAGTCCCTGCGCAGTCCGGGATGTTGCAGTCCCAGTGTTTTGATGCGGTGATCCTTGTGGCGATGAATGTCTGGTGCAGGTAACATGGTGAAACCTATGTCATGTTTGACGCACTCCATGATGGCCTCGACACTGTCCAAGTAGATACTCCGGCCCGCCTTGTTTAAGAGTGGCTGCACGTAATCTGCGATCAGTTTGCCGATGCCTGAATCCGGCATGAAATGCAAGAAAGGCACGGATTTGTTGAGGTCGTTCAGTTCCATTTCTCCATGTCCGGCAGGTAAGGCGAAGATCAATTTTTCCCGCCTAAGATGTTGATAATGAATATCTTTCGGTGGCTTATATGATGCCGTAACAATTGCTGCATCCAACTGACCTGAGGTAACTTTGGTTTCCAGCGTCTGGGACAAATCGGTTTGAATATCGAATCTCGCGTTCGGCATCTCGTCACGCGCACATTTCAATAAACCAGGGAGCAATCTGGCACTGGCTGTTGCAACAAACCCTATATGAAAATGCCCATTGAGCGTTTGTGATGGCTGACATAGCGTCACCAAATCCTGCTCAGACTTAAGCATCTTCTTAGCGTGCTCGCAAATTGCCCGGCCAAGTGGTGTCAATCGCGGCGGACGGGCTGAGCGGTCAAAAATTTTCGCATCCAGTTCGAACTCCAAGGCTTTCATCTGCATCGAGACGGCCGGGCCTGTCATATTCAGTTGTTCCGCCGCCGCTGCAAAAGAATGCAACTCGGAAATCTTCAGAAGGGTTTTCAAGGCTCGGGTTTGCATAAATTCAGTATACCTTATAATAATCTGAAAACAAATTTAGTTTTTCTTAATTATCAATTGTCTATACTACGCTCGAAGGAGCCTGCTATGGACACTCTCACATCGAACCATCTGGCACGTGCCAAAGAACTGGCGCCGACCTTCGCAAAACGCGCAGCGCATTGGGATAAATCCCGCACCTATTGCTGGTCGAATGTGCGGGACCTTGCAGATGCCGGGTTGATGGGGATGACACTTCCAACCGAATATGGCGGCGCAGGGTGCAGCTGGAATGAGGCGGTGTTAGTAGTCGAGGAGATCGCCAAGGTCTGCGCTCTGACCGCCCGCGTTCTGGTCGAAGCCAATATGGGTGGCATCAGCGCGGTCATGGCCTATGGCTCTCCGGCACAAAAGGCGCTCTGCGCGCCGCTTGTTCTGGCGGGGGATAAACCCGCGATCTGCATCACCGAGCCTGAAGCCGGAAGTGCAGCGACCGAGATGCAGACAACTGCACGCAAGCAGGGCAGTCGCTACATCCTGAACGGTACAAAACACTGGATCACCGGGGGTGGCGTGTCTCGCATCCATCTGATTTTTGCCCGGGTATTGGATGAGCGCGGCATCGATCAGGGCATTGCTGGCTTCATCGTGATCTGCGATCCGACGAATGGCCAATATCCGGATGGGTTCAAGGTGGTTGGGCGTGAGCGGACCATGGGGCTGTGCGGCATGCCCGAGGCAGCACTGGAGTTCACCAACCTCGAGGTCGACACCAGTCACGTTCTGATCCCGCCTGGTGGTTTTCGCCGCGGGTTTGCAGAGCTCATGACCGCATACAACAGCCAGAGGGTCGGAGCGGGAACCATTGCCATAGGTGTTGCCGCGGGGGCGTTAGAACATGCCAAGCGCTATTTGCTCGAACGCCAACAATTTGGGCGGCCTTTGGGGGAATTCCAAGGCTTGCAGTGGATGTTGGCTGATATGGATGCAGGAGTGCATGCCTCGCGTCTGATGTTGCATGAGGCGGCGCGTACGGCCCAGCCCTTCCCGGATATGACCATGGCGGCGCGGGCTAAAATGTTTGCCTCTGAAACTGCGATCAAGGTGGTCAATGATGCCCTGCAAATGTTCGGCGCGCGTGGCTATGGCGATCAGGAACCGCTTGAGCGGATGTATCGCGATGTGCGCATGTTCACCATCGGCGGCGGCACCGCGCAGATCCTGCGCAATCAGATTGCGAGCAGCTTGTTGGGGATCAAGGCGCCACAAACCCGAACCGGATATCTGGAGAGTGCGCCAGCAATGGCTGCGCAATAGTGTTAGGTGATCACTAGCCCAAGATAGTTTTTATTTTTCGTGATCTTTGCAGCGGGGCAATGCTGCAATTCCAGCGTGGTATAGGGGCGTTTCCAAAGCCATTCTCGGTTTTCAATGGCTTCCAAATTATTTTTAGGGGGCGTGTCAGTGGTGAAGGCCAGAAAATAGAGCGTAAATCCATACTGGGTCACAGGTTGCACCGACAGCAACACCATGCCCTGTGCTTGATATCGCTCTATATCCTGCTCAATTGCGGAACATCGCAATGTGATTTGTCCAATACATGCTCCTCCGCCCAAGGGCAGGCTCTTGTCGCCCGCAGTTTCAGGGCGGTTTCCTTCAAAATCGTGCTGCAATAACTCGATCACGAACCCTTCGGGATCACTTAAGTGACACATGTAACCGATGTCACCAAACTGCTGTGGCGGCGAGATTGGGATACCAGAATTAGAAAGCTGCTGATAAGCAATATCTATATTCGGCAGAGTGATCCCGATCTTCCAATATTCATAGCTGCGCGTATGCGAATAGGCCTCGCCACCGGGGCAGAGCACCAGTTCTGCATCTTCGCCGGCATACCCGAGTCGAACAGTCCCGCCATCCGATGAGGCCTGCATGCCCAGATGCCGGGTATAAAACGCGGCCAGCGCCTGAGGATCACGCACAGCCAGTCGAACTGCGGCTAGTCGCTTCATGTGTTGCCCTTACAGAGCGCCTTGATGCCTGTGGCAATTGTCGGATCGGCAGCAACGGTATCGGCAGAGAGTTTGCGTGCGGTCTCCAGCAAAGTATCCGCCTCAACGACCCGGTCAAACAGGCCCCAACCCAAGGCTGTTTCCGTATCAATCTTCTGTCCGGCCATCAGGATCATCTTGGCTCGCGATGGCCCAATCAGCGCAGCAAGGCGCGGTGGGTCAGTGGGCTGTGGTAAAAATCCAAGCTTCATCACCGGATAAAATGCTTTTGCCCCCGGAACGGCAATGCGCAGATCACAAGCAAGCACCATTCCCATGGCACCGCCAGCAACCGTGCCATTCAAAGCTGCAATCGACAGACCGGGCAGCGCGGCAATCGCCCCTGATAAACGTTCCCACACCGGGCTTACGGCCAAGCCTGCGCGTGCGGCGTCCAAATCGGCACCCGCAGAAAACACCTTGCCTGCGCCGGTCAGGATGAACGCCCGTGCGTCTTGCGCCGCTTCGGCAATTTCCGCCAGTTCGGTCAGCATCGCCTCGGTCAGTGCATTGGCCTTGTCCGGCCGGTTGAGGGTCACTGTCCAGGTTCCGCCCTCTTGGTGTAGTTCAATCATGCCAGACCTATGCGTTTGCGGATCTCTTCATCGCGTAATGAAATTTCCTGTCCCAAGAATTCATCCGAATCCGGTCCGCACATCCACAACAGTGCTTCGGCAGGCCATTCCGGTGGAATGTGATCTGACCATTCCAGCTGCGCCACCGGATTTACCCCGCTGGCCTTGATTTCTCGCTGCATTTGCGTGGCCACCGTTCCGGGCGAAAGGCCAATGGCGCGTATCCCGATAGCGGATCCTTCCAAATGCGCCGCCTCAGTCAGCATCGCTGCCCCGGCTTTGGATGCGCAATAGTGGCTCCAGCCTTCCAATGCGCGATGCGCAGCACCAGAGCTGATGGTCAGGATCGTTCCGCCACCTGCTGCCTGCATCACCGGCATCGCGGCGCGCATACCATAAAATACGCCCTTCAGATTGACATCAATCACATGTCCCCAGGCGTCTGGATCAGCGTCGCTTAGATTTGAGATCGGTTCAATCACACCGGCATTGCCAATCAAAATGTCCAACCCGCCAAATGTTTTGATGCAAGCTTGCACCGCGGATTCCACTTCCCAATAACGCGAGATGTCGCAAGGGATGGCGATGGCTTGTTCGCCTATTTCACCGGCCAAAGCGGCAATGGCGTCTGCATTCCGGGCCACCAAGGCCACATTCGCCCCGGCCTGCGCAAAACGTCGTGCGGTTGTCGCACCGATACCCCGGCTGGCCCCGGTGATCAGCGCTGTTTTTCCTGCAAGCGTCATAATCTTCTCCCCAATTGTTGGTCTTCTTCATTGTTAGGTAAACTTTTGCCCCCCCAACGGCAACATCCCCTTGACCCCACCCGGTCATAGGCCGACATTATGGCCAATTAAAACTGAAAGGGACCAAAATGGCCGCATTCAAATCTACTGCCACCTCGGCAGTTGCCCTCAGCATTTTTATGACGGGATCGGCGGCATTTGCCGATGTAACAGCCGAGCAAGTCTGGGAAGACTGGAAAGGCTACATGGCGGGCTTTGGCTATCAGGTCGAAGCCACGGAATCGCAATCTGGCGATGCGCTTGTTGTCTCAGACGTCAAGATGAGCGTCAGCATTCCTGAAGAAGACGCAGATGTCAGCTTTACCATGAGCGAAATGACCTTCACCAACAACGGGGATGGGACTGTTTCGATTTCGCTACCACCAGTCATGCCGATCTCGGGCGTTGCGACAGGTGAAGGTGAAACCATCAAGTTCGACCTTGAATATGCCACTGATGCGTTTGATATGACCGTGTCGGGTGATGCGTCGGAAATGACCTACGATTATACTGCCGCGTTGGCCAAGATCAGTTTGGTCAGCATCGAGGCCGATGGTGAATCCCCTGATTTGGGAACGCTTGAGTTGTCGGTGGCAGACATTGCCGGTCAATCGATTATGAAGGTCGGCGGCGTGCGCGAAACCTCGCAGCAGATGACCACGGGCGAGGTAAGCTACACGATCGACATGGCCCCGCCTGAGGAAGAAGGCCACGTCAAGCTAATCGGTTCAGCTGAAAGCATGGGCTTTCAGGGCACTGGCAGCTTTCCAGCCAACATGGACCCAACCGATATGTCGGCCATGCTGGCGGCTGGTTTTGCGTTTGACGGTGGCTTTGAGATGGGCGCGGGTTCTTCAGAGTTCAGCTTCAGCGGTGACGGCAGTACTCTCGAAGGAACCAGCTCTTCAGGTCCCGGCGTTGCCATGGTCGCGATGGACGCGGATAAGCTGAACTACGATGTGCGGGCTCAGGACGTCGACGTAAATGTAAAAAGTAGCGATCTTCCATTCCCTGTGCAATTTACCTTTGGGGAATATGCAGCAAAATTCCTGATGCCTGTATCGCAAAGCGAAGAAGCGCAGGAGTTCGGCCTGGCGCTGACGTTTGGCGATTTCACCATGTCTGACATGATCTGGGGCATGTTTGATCCAAGTGGCCAACTGCCACGCGATCCTGCAACGGTTTCCTTCGATCTGTCTGGCACGGCCAAAATGCTGGTTAATCTGATGGACCCTGAGCAGATGGAAGCCATTGAAAGCGGCGAAACCATGTTGGGTGAGCTGGACAGCATGAACCTCAACAATCTGGTGATCAGTCTGGCCGGGGCCGAGTTGACAGGCGAGGGTGCCTTCACATTCGACAACGAAGATCTTGAAAGCTTCGGTGGCATGCCTGCGCCTGCAGGAGCGATGGATCTAAAACTGGTTGGCGGCAACGGTCTGCTGGACAAGCTGGTAGCGATGGGTTTTGTGCCCGAAGATCAGGCCATGGGCGCGCGCATGATGATGGGACTGTTCGCGATTCCGGGTGAGGGTGACGATACTCTGACTTCCAAGATCGAAGTCACCGAAGACGGTCAGGTTCTGGCCAACGGTCAGCGCTTGAAGTGATCTGACCAATCAAAACACATCAAGGCCGCAGGCGTTCCTGCGGCCTTTTTCATTTGGGCCGTGCTGTGCCCTTGCGGATCATGGGCCTGACCGCTACCTGTTTGTCCTGAGGCAGGAGACGTTCATGAGCACCCTAAATACCATCACAGAATCCTTGCTGGCCGCAGCAACCAAGGCCGGGGCAGATGCCGCAGATGCGATCACCATTCGTGGTCAATCCGTGTCGATCGATGTGCGCAATGCCGCCTTAGAACATTCGGAACGGTCTGAAGGCACAGACATAGGTCTGCGTGTATTGGTGGACGGACGGCAGGCGTGTGTGTCGGCCTCCGACACGTCCCCGAACACCATGGCGGTTCTCGCCGAACGGGCCGTCGCTATGGCGCGCGAGGCGCCTCAGGACCCCTACGCCGGTCTGGCTGAAACTGAACAGCTTGCGAAAGACTGGGATATTGCTGCGCTGGAACTGGCGGATCCAAGCGATGAAGCGTCGCCTGATGATCTGATGTCCGATGCCATTGCAGCCGAGGCGGCGGCGATGAATGTTCAGGGCATCTCGCAAGTACAGTCCGCTACCGCTGGCTACAGCAAGACCGAGGTTCATTTGGCGGCCACCAATGGATTTTCCGGCGGTTACACCCGCACCAGCCGGGGCCTGAATTGCGTTGCCATTGCCGGGGCCGGCAGTGGGATGGAACGTGATTACGACGGTGACAACCGCATTTTCCAAACCGATCTGCGCAGTGCCGAAGATATCGGGACCAGTGCTGCAGAGCGCGCGGTTGAGCGGCTGGAAGCCAGAAAACCGCCCACCGGGGCGTATCCGGTGCTGTTCGACGAGCGCATTTCTTCCTCACTGATTGGTCATGTTCTGGCAGCGGCCAATGGCTCTTCGGTGGCGCGTGGCGTTTCGTGGCTGCGCGACAGTCTGGGTGAGCAAATCCTGCCAAAGGAGCTGTCACTTGTCGAAGACCCGCTGCGCTCCCGTGTCGGGGCCTCGCGTCCTTTCGATGCCGAAGGCCTGCCCACGCAAAAACGTGCCATCGTAGATCAAGGTGTGCTCACCGGTTGGACGCTTGATCTGGCCAGTTCACGTCAACTGGGCATGCAATCCACCGCCAATGCGGCACGTGGCACTTCAGCTCCACCCAGCCCCACCAGCTGGAACATAGAACTCACCCAAGGCGACAAAACCCGCACTGAGCTGCTGACCGACATGGGCACCGGCCTGTTGGTGACCTCCTTGATTGGCTCAACCATCAATCCCAACACAGGTGACTATTCCCGAGGGGCAGCTGGATTCTGGGTCGAAAATGGCGAAATTCAATACCCCTTCAATGAATGCACCATCGCCGGAAATCTGCATGACATGCTAAAATCAATGATCCCAGCCAATGATGCGCGCACCTACCTGTCGCTTGTCGTGCCATCACTTCTGATCGAGGGGCTCACACTTGCCGGCGCGTGATCTGGAACTGCTCATCGATGCGGCTCACGAGGCGGGCAGAATTGCGATCAAGTTCACGGGCACCGATGCCAAACGCTGGGACAAGCCGGGTGATGCTGGCCCGGTGACGGAGGCTGACTTGGCGGTCAATGTTATGCTGGGCGATGTTTTGCGCGAAGCGCGTCCCGAGTATGGCTGGCTGTCTGAGGAAACCGAGGATGATGCCAGCCGGCTCGACAAGGAGCGTGTGTTTATCATCGACCCCATTGATGGCACTCGCAGTTTTATCGAGGGGTCAAACACTTGGGCCCACGCCATTGCAGTGGCTGACCAAGGCATCGTGACCGCCGCCGTGGTCTACTTGCCGCTGCGCGACAAGCTTTACGCCGCTGCCGCAGGGCGGGGGGCCACGCTCAACGGGCAGCCTATTTCAGTGTCTAATCGCAATGATCTAATTGGCGCGTCGGTTCTAGCAGCCAAACCCACGCTGAAACCAGAACATTGGCCCGGTGGTGTGCCGGATTTCAACCGCAGCCATCGTCCTTCGCTTGCTTATCGACAGAGCTTGGTTGCCGAAGGTCGGTTCGACGCGATGCTGACCTTGCGCCCGACATGGGAGTGGGACATCGCCGCCAGCGACCTGATCTTGCGCGAGGCGGGCGCGGTGACAACTGACCAGTTGGGACAGGGGCTGATATTCAACAACCCGACCCCACGCGTAAATGGCGTGGTGACCGCAAATCCCTCGTTACACGCGTCACTGATCAAGGCTCTGACACGAAGTTAGATAGGGCTTGCTGGGGCGATAATTCACTATCTAATAGCCGGTATTGGCTTGAGAGTAGGATTACATGTCTCGTTCTGACAATATGACCGGTGCGGTATTGATGATGGCATCAATGGCGGCATTTACGATCAATGATACGCTCATGAAGATGCTGGCCGGAGCCGCGCCTTTGAACCAGCTTTTGTTCCTGCGTGGTGTCTTGATGACTGTCGCGCTTATTGGCTTGGTGTGGTGGGTGAAAGCTTATCCGCGCGGCATTCCTAACCGGGATTGGTGGCTGATCGCCTTGCGGGCGCTTGCCGAGACCTTTGTGATCTATTTTTTTCTGACCGCGCTTTTTAACATGCCCTTGGCTAACATCACCGCGATTCTGCAGGCGCTGCCATTAACGATCACACTGGCGGCGGCCGTGTTTTTAAAAGAGCCCGCAGGGTGGCGCCGCATTACGGCCATTCTGGTTGGTTTTGTCGGTGTGTTACTGATCGTTCGCCCGGGGGCGGCTGATTTCAATTTTTATTCGATGTACGGCCTAGCAGCTGTCGCCTGTATCACTTGCCGCGATCTGATAACGCGACGCTTGTCACCGCAAACACCGTCGTTGTTCGTCACCTTGGTTGCGACTGTCACAGTGACGGTGATCTTTGGGGCGTTCAGCCTGCGTGATACGTGGGCTCCAATGGGGATGCGCGATCTGGGCACCTTGATTGCTGCGGCCGCCTTTGTGACCATCGGGTTTCTCAGCGCAGTTATGGTGATGCGTGTCGGTGAAGTGAGTTACACCATCCAGTTTCGCTATAGCGGCTTATTATGGGCCTTGCTTTTGGGATGGGTCGTCTTTGGGGACTGGCCGGACGCCCTCACCATGATCGGCGCTTCTCTTGTAGTGGGAAGCGGGATGTTCACCCTGCTTCGCGAGGCGAGGTTGGCGCAGAAAAAGTCGTCCGAACCCGACCCTCATCGACATTGAACCGCTCTTGAAACAGCAACCGGGTTTTCGGTGATAGGGGTTCCAACAATCCGATCTGTTTACTGGCATTAGAATCGTTGTCTTCGTGCAGTGAACGCAGATACATTGCCGGGCTGGTTTCGATCAGTGTTGGCATTTTGTTGTGTAGTTTATGATGCGGGTAATTCATAATCGTCAGGGGGTCATCCGGCCTGAAAGTGGCCGCCAGTCCACAAGACAGAAATTCAGTTTTAACCCTTTTGGCTCGGATGCCATCAGGCGATAGGTTAACGAAAAATCCTTTACGGAATTCAAATGCCATATTGCGCCAATGCCTACGCATACGCGCCGTCTGATTGGCCCGCCTGCGAACGATCCTGACAAACTCTTTGCCGACTGCGTCATCATCGTCCAGACGGAACTGGATGGATTCTGGTCGATCCTCGCCCAATTCATTCAGTATGACCGACTGCGCGGCAGGACGATGCTGCATCGCTGGAGTCGGGACGATCTTGATCTGCGGTACAAGCGTGGTCAGGTCCTGCAATCGCTCCAGATACGGGAAAGGCATATTTTCACCGATCATGATCAGAAAGGTGAAATCCTCATCTTCTTGCGCTTGAATGCTTGGCAAAGTCAGCATTTCAAAGTGACGAAATCGAAGCTCCATGCGTTCTGGGTCGTAAAGATAAGCCTCGCGCTCACTGACATTGTGAAGCTGGCGCCTGAACCCGCCCAAGGCGGGATAGGAAAAACGGCATAGACCAATGATGCGCATCTTCAGGGGGTGCCTACAGTTGTTTCATAGCAGCTATATTGAGCCCGTATATGATCAGTATCAACATTGAAAATCTCTTTGAATCGTGCCTCCTCCTCTGGTGTCAGCAGGCTGAGTTTGGGAGTGCGCAACCCATCCTTTTGTCTGGAATCGTTAAAATCACTGTGCCCGCGGATAAACATGTCTTCTCCGGTGAAGCTCGTAACTGGCATCCGATTAACAAGCTTGGTGTGCGTGTAGCTTAAAACGCAATGTCGCACTTCAGGCTTTATTGCGATAGCGAGGGCAGGGGTCCATAGTGTGCGGACAACCTTTTCACAATGCAGGCCTAACCGATCTGCGCGAGCAATGTAGCCTTGGTTGAAATCCATTCCCGTGCAGGGTTTGTTGGCGATCAATCCTCGTAAATCATGGGCGGCGCAGCGCAGGCGCGCGACAAAAGAAACGCTGACGGCATCATCGTCATCCATGCGAAATTGTAGGCTCGGCAAAGTGTCGCCATCACGCACTTTATCGACAACCTCGCACATCACTTTACGATGTGGGCCGGACGCACGCGGCACAACAATGGCCTGTGGTATATCGGCCAGCAGATCCAAAAGGCGTTCAACGTAGATCTCGGGCATATTTTCCCCGATCACCACCAAAAACGTAAAATTAGGATCTGTTTGCGCCCGTAACGGAGGCAGTGTCAGAAATTCAAAACTGCGAAACTTGTCTTCCATCCTGACTGGATCGTACAGATACTTTTCTCTTTGTTGGATGGTCTCGTGTTCGACCTGAAACCCCCCGAGCGCGGGATACGAAAACCGGCAGATGCCGATAACCTGCATGTCTTTACTACTCATGTGTAATTCATTGACCAGCCCGTCTATATATGCAGCATGTCATGCTGATCGGCACACCGCAAGCTGATGGCGTGCTGTTGACAACTCTTCCGACTCCTCATATACGCGCGTCATCCGGTACAGGGAGAAATCCCAAAAGCCGATATCTAAACTGAAGCGCCCAAGTCCAGCATATCTTTTTCTGCTGGTCCTCTGTGAAACAACCGCGTCGTTCACCTCGGAATGGGAACGTTGCGGTTTTTACGCATTGCTGGGCACGATGTTTGAATTTAGCCGCATGCGCAAGCGTGCAAAATGAGTTGAGAGACGGGAAGAGAGACCCAATGCCAACGATCCAACAGCTGATCCGCAAGCCGCGTCAGCCCAAAGTAAGAGCCACTAAGTCGCTGCACCTGCAAGGGTGCCCGCAGAAACGTGGCGTTTGCACACGCGTTTATACAACAACGCCAAAGAA
Organism: Roseovarius albus; assembly: GCF_900172335.1. Taxonomy (GTDB): domain Bacteria; phylum Pseudomonadota; class Alphaproteobacteria; order Rhodobacterales; family Rhodobacteraceae; genus Roseovarius; species Roseovarius albus. Next base: position 3,075 of record NZ_FWFX01000018.1, on the reverse strand, counting down.
ACCGAACTCGGCTATGCGTAAGGTTGCCAAAGTGCGCCTGACAAATGGTTTTGAGGTCATCAGCTACATCCCAGGTGAAAGCCACAACCTGCAAGAACACTCTGTTGTTCTGATCCGTGGTGGCCGGGTAAAAGACCTTCCAGGTGTTCGTTACCACATCCTGCGCGGTGTTCTGGATACTCAGGGCGTCAAAGACCGTAAGCAACGTCGTTCGAAATACGGCGCCAAGCGTCCGAAGTAAGAGGAATATAGTATGTCCCGTCGTCACGCCGCTGAAAAACGCGAAGTTCTGCCCGACGCCAAGTATGGCGATCTGGTACTGACCAAATTCATGAACAACCTGATGATCGATGGCAAAAAATCTGTTGCCGAACGTATCGTCTATAACGCGCTGAACCGCGTTGAAGATAAAGTAAAGCGCGCGCCTGTGGAACTGTTCCACGAAGCGCTGGACAACATCAAACCGTCCGTCGAAGTTCGTTCGCGCCGGGTTGGTGGTGCCACTTATCAGGTTCCTGTCGAAGTGCGCCCCGAGCGCCGCGAAGCTCTGGCGATCCGTTGGTTGATCAAAGCCAGCCGTAGCCGCAATGAGAACACCATGGAAGAACGTCTTGCCGGCGAATTGCTGGATGCCGTTCAATCACGTGGTTCCGCGGTTAAGAAGCGCGAAGACACCCATAAGATGGCCGAGGCGAACAAAGCCTTCAGCCATTATCGCTGGTAATCCCAAGAGGAAAACAGACAAATGGCACGCGAATATCCGCTCGAGCTATATCGTAACTTCGGTATCATGGCGCACATCGATGCAGGTAAAACTACCTGTTCCGAACGCATCCTGTTCTACACCGGCAAATCCCACAACATCGGTGAGGTGCACGATGGTGCGGCCACCATGGACTGGATGGAGCAAGAACAGGAACGTGGTATCACCATCACATCGGCTGCGACCACCACATTCTGGGAACGCACCGAAGATGGCGCAACCGCTGACACTCCTAAGCACCGTCTGAACATCATCGACACCCCCGGCCACGTTGACTTCACCATTGAAGTTGAACGTTCGCTGGCGGTTCTCGATGGTGCGGTTTGTGTTCTTGACGCCAACGCTGGTGTTGAGCCACAGACGGAAACCGTTTGGCGTCAGGCTGACCGCTACAAAGTCCCACGTATGGTTTTCGTCAACAAAATGGACAAAATCGGCGCGGACTTCTTTAACTGCGTTAACATGATCGAAGATCGCACCGGCGCCCGCGCTGTACCTGTCGGTATTCCAATCGGCGCCGAGAACGAGCTGGAAGGTCTGCTCGATCTGGTCACCATGGAAGAATGGCTGTGGCAGGGTGAAGACCTTGGTGCGTCCTGGATCAAAGCTCCTATTCGGGACAGCCTGAAAGACATGGCTGACGAATGGCGTGGTAAAATGGTCGAAGCGGCTGTCGAAATGGACGACGACGCAATGATGGAATATCTGGAAGGCAACGAGCCTGACGTTCCAACACTGCGTAAGCTGATCCGTCAGGGCTGCCTGACCATGGCTTTCGTTCCAGTTCTGGGTGGTTCTGCCTTCAAAAACAAAGGTGTTCAGCCTCTCTTGAACGCCGTAATCGACTATCTGCCCAGCCCGCTGGACGTTGTTGATTACATGGGCTTCAAACCCGGCGACGAAGACGAAGTTCGTGACATCGCCCGCCGTGCGGATGATGCGATGGCGTTCTCGGGTCTGGCGTTCAAAATCATGAACGACCCATACATGGGCACACTGACCTTCACACGTATCTACTCTGGTACGCTGGCGAAGGGCGACACGCTTCTGAACTCGACCAAAGGCAAAAAAGAGCGCGTTGGCCGTATGGTTATGATGCACTCGAACAAGCAAGACGAGATCACCGAAGCCTTCGCTGGTGATATTATCGCTCTGGCGGGTCTGAAAGACACCACAACCGGTGACACATTGTGTTCAACCGGCGAACCAGTGGTTCTGGAAACAATGACCTTCCCAGATCCGGTGATCGAGATTGCTGTTGAGCCGAAAACCAAAGCCGACCAAGAGAAAATGTCTCAGGGTCTGCAACGTCTGGCGGCTGAAGATCCATCCTTCCGCGTGGAAACTGACCTGGAATCCGGTCAGACCATCATGAAAGGCATGGGCGAACTTCACCTCGACATCCTGGTTGACCGCCTGAAGCGTGAATTCAAGGTTGAAGCCAACATCGGTGCGCCTCAGGTTGCCTACCGTGAGACCATCGGTCACGAAGTTGAACACACCTATACCCACAAGAAACAATCTGGTGGTTCAGGTCAGTTCGGCGAAGTGAAAATGATCATCAGCCCGACAGAAGCGGGTGAAGGTTACAGCTTTGAATCGCGCATCGTTGGGGGGTCTGTTCCTAAGGAATACATCCCAGGCGTTGAAAAAGGTATCGAATCTGTCATGGACAGCGGCCCTCTGGCTGGCTTCCCTGTGATCGACTTCAAAGTTGCCCTGATCGACGGTAAGTTCCACGATGTTGACTCCTCTGTGATGGCGTTCGAAATCGCGGCCCGTATGTGTATGCGTGAAGGCATGCGCAAAGCTGGCGCGAAACTGCTCGAGCCGATCATGAAGGTCGAAGTGATCACACCTGAAGAATACACAGGTGGTATCATTGGCGATTTGACATCACGTCGTGGTCAGGTGTCCGGACAAGAACCACGCGGCAACGCCATCGCAATCGATGCGAACGTTCCGCTGGCCAACATGTTCGGCTACATCAACACCCTGCGCTCGATGTCTTCTGGCCGTGCCCAGTTCACAATGCAGTTCTCGCATTATGACCCGGTACCACAGAACATCTCGGACGAGATCCAAGCAAAATTTGCATAAAAACGGGTGGCGGGCCTAAGCCCGCCCTACCCACCAACTGTAGGCCGGGCTGTAGTCCGGTACCCGATATAAGATAGGAGGCCACTATGGCTAAGGAAAAGTTTGATCGCTCAAAACCCCACGTAAACATCGGCACGATTGGTCACGTTGACCATGGTAAGACGACGTTGACGGCTGCTATCACCAAGTATTTTGGTGACTTCAAAGCGTAT
>NZ_FWFX01000037.1 GCF_900172335.1 Roseovarius albus | reverse complement strand
TATGGCTAAGGAAAAGTTTGATCGCTCAAAACCCCACGTAAACATCGGCACGATTGGTCACGTTGACCATGGTAAGACGACGTTGACGGCTGCTATCACCAAGTATTTTGGTGACTTCAAAGCGTATGACCAAATTGACGGCGCGCCAGAAGAAAAAGCCCGCGGCATCACCATCTCAACCGCGCACGTTGAGTATGAGACCGAAGGTCGTCACTACGCGCACGTTGACTGCCCAGGTCACGCTGACTACGTGAAAAACATGATCACCGGTGCGGCGCAGATGGACGGCGCGATCCTGGTTGTGAACGCCGCTGACGGCCCAATGCCTCAGACTCGCGAGCACATCCTGCTGGGTCGCCAGGTTGGCATCCCGCACATGGTTGTTTACATGAACAAAGTTGACCAAGTAGACGACGAAGAGCTGCTGGAACTGGTTGAAATGGAAATCCGTGAGCTGCTGAGCTCGTACGAATATCCTGGCGACGACATCCCAGTGATCCCTGGTTCGGCCCTGGCCGCGATGGAAGGCAACAACCCAGAGATTGGTGAAGAGTCGATCAAAAAGCTGATGGCAGCGGTTGATGAATACATCCCAACCCCTGCGCGTGCGGTTGACCAGCCTTTCCTGATGCCGGTTGAAGACGTGTTCTCGATCTCGGGTCGTGGTACCGTTGTAACTGGCCGTGTTGAGCGTGGCGTGATCAACGTTGGCGACGAAATTGAAATCGTTGGCATCCGCGACACCAAGAAAACCACCTGTACCGGTGTTGAAATGTTCCGCAAGCTGCTGGACCGCGGTGAAGCCGGCGACAACATCGGCGCCCTGCTGCGCGGTATCGACCGTGAAGGCGTTGAGCGTGGTCAGGTTCTGTGTAAGCCAGGTTCCGTGACACCGCACACCAAATTTGAGGCAGAAGCCTACATCCTGACCAAGGATGAAGGTGGCCGTCACACGCCATTCTTCGCGAACTACCGTCCACAGTTCTACTTCCGGACCACTGACGTGACCGGCACTGTTGAGCTGCCTTCGGGCACCGAGATGGTGATGCCAGGCGACAACCTGAAGTTCAACGTTGAGCTGATCGCCCCAATCGCCATGGAAAACGGCCTGCGCTTCGCGATCCGCGAAGGTGGCCGCACCGTCGGCGCCGGCGTTGTGTCCAAAATCATCGAGTAATC
>NZ_FWFX01000002.1 GCF_900172335.1 Roseovarius albus | reverse complement strand
TTGACGATCTTCTCGCCAGGGCTTTTGGTTGTCTTTCTCATCTTCCACTCCTCAGTGGTTACGATGAGCCAGAAACTCTCCCTTATCAAATCAACCTAATTGGACCCATTAGCGCTGACGTCAAACGGAAGGTGGAACAATTTCATGACCGCAAAGTTTAGAGTGTGACGAATGTCCGCTTTTGCGGGAAAGTGGGCTTTCGCTGCTTTAGGTCGATAGTGCTGACATAGAATGAAGGATCCGTTCTTTTAATTGTGGTCCAAAACCCAGTATGACTTTTGCTCTCAATTGTCTCCCGGTGCGCTGAATGGCTTACTGTTCTGGCACGCAAACGCCTCGAAACTGCTCTAGCTTGCCCTGAAAACGGATCAGGAAAGTTACAAGATGATCGCCTTTGTTTGGCAGTTTCACAATTCGGTTTATGCCTGTGATAATAGTCCTTTGGTCGGCAGCTGTGGATCGGATGGTTTCCGTAGGGAATAAGTTGCCATGCGGATCCAGTTCCCCAACCTTGACACAGCGATAACCCGTGTCGCACCCGAAGCTGTGCTCTGACGTACCACTTCTATTGTCGGCCCCGGCACTGGGGTCGGCGTTCAGCAGCTGGTGCATCGTCAAGCCCTCGGCAGCAAGCAGGTTTTCATAAAGTTTTTTCATCCCAGCGACAGGCGGCTTGGATGACGTCATATCAATGGAAACGCCTGCATCCTCGGCAAAGTTACCATTTGCATCCGCTCGACGGATGTCTGTGCGGATATGGCGGTACTTGAATTTAGTTCTGCCGGTTTTTGAGTCTGCGGCAGAGCGAAACGACAGCGTTTGAATGGCGCAGGGTGCGCGGGTGAGGAGAATCTCCTGAATACTCGCTTTTTCAGTCACCTCAATCAAAACTGGAGGATCTTTTTGCTGCCACTTCAACCGGATGATATGGCGGGTCAGCTGCATTTTGTGGGCGCTAAGCATGGCGACGTCGATCCGGCTAGATAGGTCGGGATAGGAATTCGTGAGGGCGAGCCTGACCCCAAGCGAGACGGATTTTGGGTGGAAATTGAAATTTTCAAACTCAGCAAGTAGAGCTGCGACCTCGAATCCATCTGGTCGGTATAAACCGTCAAGGGTCAGCCCGTTCAGCATCGTTGGAGCTGTCGCCGTGATCTGCGGAGGAGAAAAGCTCGGCACGACACTGGGTTGGGCATCTTCGCCCGTGGGTGTAATCGAGATATCAGTATCGTTCTTGAGCGCTATGGAGTAGGTCAGCCCGTCCGATCCATACCAGAGGCCGTGGATGGGATCGGTGCTTTCATTGTCTTGCGCGACGGATTGGCTTCCAGCCAAGAAACCCGCAACGAGGGCTAAGTAAATCGCGCGAAGGATGCAGAAGACTACGGGTTTGAAAATGACAGACACAATAGCTCCATTTAAAATGCCTTGCTCATTCTAGCATTGAAAGCGCGGCATACAAAATTTCATGCTCTTCAGTCACTTGGAGGCTTAACTAGGCCATACTTAGGTGCTCTCCAGCACTATATTCTTAACCAATTTAGAGTTAAAAATCTCGATGTTCACAAACGGTCGGTTTTGTCACCGATGGCGTGACGTCCCCATGACGAACACGTGACTTGGCACTTGCATCACCTGCATCTACAGCCCCAGTTCCTAGTACATTAGAAGTGCGCAGAGCTTTGGTTGGCCAATCGATAAAGGATGAGCAGCCGCAACTCATTGGTCGTGCAGCGGCGAAATCTACCAGCCTTGGTCTGTATCAGAGTGGGAAACAAGAGCTCCGCCCACGATAAGAGAGCTTACAATCACTACAATGAACGCCACTGCGCCGAACGTGTGATAGACCTGCATCGCGCTCCAGCCTAGGAACGCGAGGAATATGGGGACTGAAGCGACCAGCACCACTATGGCGGCGTTTATAAGAAGTCTGCGCATGCAGCCATACCGGACAAGACACTCTTACGTGGATTGGTTAGTGGGCATAAATGGGCAGGCGAGCTGCGCAAGGGCATCCCCCTCGGGACACTCGCCAAGCGTGACAATGTCACCGAATCCTTCATCCGAATGCGGGCGCAGCTGGCGTTTCTATCTCCCAAAATCCAGACTGCCATTCTGGAGGGCACGCAACCTCCAGAGTTGACGCAAGAGCGCATGGTCAGAATGGTGCTTCCAAACTGTTGGGCAGAACAAGAACGGCTCCTGAGATTTAGCTGAAAACACCCCTTCCCTGATGGCTCAAATCCATTGCCTGTTGGCGCACGATAATTCCCTGTTCATTCAATTTGATTCCCTGATTTGACTTTAGGGAAATTGCACGTAAGCCATTGTTTTGCCTCGATCAGTTTACGCTCACCTCAATACATTTGCGCAGCATTCCCTGTAATTCGACCCAGAACAGGGAAAAGCGCGCAAAACCGCACCGCCCCAAAACCCCCACTGAGACGTCTTGAGATATGTGCGACTACTGCCGGGAAACACTGCGTCTCTGACGCAGAACCCCAAGGGTAAACGCCCAAAATTACGCGAGAATTTACGGCAAAACCGCACGAAAAAAGTGAGACAGGTGTGGGTGGCGGAGCCGATGGGATTCGAACCCACGAGACCCTTCCGGGCCTACTCCCTTAGCAGGGGAGCGCCTTCGACCACTCGGCCACAGCTCCGCTGGCGTGTTTATATATCTGACAAAGAAGGGGCAAGAGCGAATTCGCCCTTCCCCGCATTTTCATGCAAATGCCAGCAACAGGTGGAACGCCACCACCAGAATTGCCGCCCATTTCGGGCAGAGCCCGCAGGCACAAGCCATGGCTAGCGCGGCGAATCCGATGTTTTGTCCTTGGGTGCTGACCAGCCATGCCAGCAATGGTTGTATTTGCCACATCATCAGTTAATCTCCTGATATTGCGGCGGGCCCGCCTTAGGTTAAAGCGTTGTCGACAGGGATAAATATCGCCCTCCTGTCCGCAAAAGTCGCTGTCACAGAGTTGCATGCATGTTGCGAGGAGTTACCGATCGTTGCCTAAAGTTACACAGGAGGTGCTCAGCGCATTCGGCACGGCGGTTGAGCGGGCGCGCAGCCTGAAAGGCTGGACGCTGGATCAGCTCAGCGGTGAGATGGACGGCACCAGTGGGAAATCATTTCTGTCCGCGATTGAAAACGGCAAACGCAGCATCAGCACCCGCACCGTTGGCCGCCTGATCAAAGCGCTGGATCTGGACGAAGGCTGGATTGATCAGTTTACCGGCAGCGAGGTCACCCCCGAGGCCGAACAAACCCGCGACGACCGCGAGGCGGATCAACTGGTCGATATTGCCCAGCGCGAGGGCCAAACCGACCGCCTGCGCGACGAAGGCATCACCGAGAAAGCGATTATCCGGCTGGCGCAACGGATTGCGCGCGACACCGCGGAAGTTGGGCAGGCCTGGCTGGAGCTGCAAAACGCCATGGATATCGCCGTACGAGTGCAACAAGAGGGGCGGGTCACCTCGAACCACGGGGATTTTGTCGGCGAGGTGCTAAAACGCGTGGCGGCATACGCCGCTGAGGGTGAATTCGCCCAAGCCAGTGCCGCCATCGTAGAGGCCCTTGCCGAGGAAGACGCCGCACATCAGGCCCGTAAATCCCGACTGCTAGATAGTGGCATTGAGATCGCGAAGCTGGCCAGAGATGGTTCCGGTGTTGCGAAACTTTTAGTGCAAAGAATAGATATTGAGGCCGGAGGGCGCGCTGAATTTGAACAGCTGCGCAGCCAGCAGTACTATTACTATGTCATGGGACGTGATTATGGGAGTGCGTTGGATCTCATCATCTCAGTCCAACTTGCACATTTTATGCTAGACCGGTCTAACTCCGAGGAGCAACGCGGCGCTGCGCTGAATGATCTGGGACTTGCGCTACAAACTCTCGGCGCACTCGAAGGCGGCACCACACGACTTCAACAAGCCATTTCAACCTATAAACATTCACTCAAGGTATACACTCGCGAGCGTGCACCAATCGGCTGGGCTATAGCGCAGATGAATCTGGGAAATGCGCAGTTGGCCCTAGCGGAGCGCGAAAACGGCACAGCCCGACTAGAACAAGCTATTGAAGCCTATGATAACGCACGAATATATCTCACACGTGAACAGGTGCCACTGGAATGGGCTCTAGTGCAAATGAATTTGGGCAATGCGCTGCTAGCACTCGGGCGACGAGAAAGTGGCGGCACACGGCTAGAGCAGGCCATAGAAGCCTATAATAGAGCCCTACAAGTACGTACCCGAGAGCGGGAGCCACAGGGCTGGGCCATCACAGAATTGAATCTGGGCAATGCATTGCTAACCCTCGCAACACGCAATGGCAGCACAACGCAACTAAAACAAGCTATTGAAGCTTACCAAAACGCCCTTAAAGAACTCTCACGTGAGCAGGTACCGCTGGATTGGGCAATGACGCAGATGAATTTGGGCAACGCACTGTCATCATTCGTAGAGCGCGAAAGTGGCGTTGCACGGTTGGAGCAGGCCATCAAAGCTTATCAGAACGCACTAGAAGAATTCACGCGCGAACGGGTGCCGCTCGACTGGGCCATGCTTCACGGGAATCTCGCCAACCTTAAGCGCGCCTTGTTTGAAAAGTCCCTCGATCCGGCTCACCTAGATCAAGCACTGCACCACGCTGCGGCTGCGAAAGAAACCTTTCAAACCGCTGGAGCCAGTCATTACACCAGCAAAATCGACACAATCATTGAACGCATCAATTCTCTCAATGACTGAAAGCACTCTGGCTTTAAAAACGTCTCAGGTATTAAACAAGAAGTGCATCACGTCGCCGTCTTTAACGATATAGGCCTTGCCTTCGGCACGCATTTTGCCGGCGTCTTTGGCGCCGGATTCGCCGTTGCAGGTGATATAATCGTCATAGGCGATGGTTTCGGCGCGGATGAAGCCTTTTTCGAAATCACCGTGGATCACTCCCGCCGCCTTGGGCGCTGAGGTGCCCTGACGGATGGTCCAGGCACGGGCCTCTTTCGGGCCAACAGTGAAGTACGTTTCCAGATGCAGCAGGTCATAGCCTGCGCGAATAAGCCGATCCAAGCCCGCCTCGGTCAGGTTCATTTCTTCCAGGAACATCGCTGCTTCGTCTTCTTCCAGCTGGCTGATTTCTTCCTCGATCTGGGCCGAGATCACCACGCTGGCCGCGCCCTGCTCTGCTGCCATGGCTTCAACCTTGGCGGAATGATCATTGCCGTCCGCCGCGTTGGCCTCATCCACGTTGCAAACGTACAGGATCGGCTTGGTGGTCAGCAGTTGCAGGTTTTTCCACGCCTTGGCGTCTTCGGCATCGACCTCAACCACGCGGGCGGGTTTGCCTTCTTCCAACACGGCCTGTGCCGCTGCCAGCAAGCGATCTTGTTGCTGCGCTTCTTTGTCGTTGCCCTTGAGCTTACGCACCAATCCCGCCCGGCGCTTTTCAATCGATTCCAGATCCGCCAACATCAGTTCGGTCTCGATCACCTCGGCATCTTCCACCGGGTTCACGCGGCCCTCAACGTGGGTCACATCATCATCTTCAAAGCAGCGCAGCACATGCGCAATGGCATCGACCTCACGAATGTTGGCCAGAAACTGGTTGCCCAGTCCTTCGCCCTTGCTCGCCCCTTTGACCAGACCAGCGATGTCCACGAACGTCATGCGGGTCGGGGTGATCTGTTTCGAGCTGGCAATCGCCGCCAGCTTGTCCAGCCGTGCATCCGGCACAGCAACATCACCAACGTTCGGCTCGATGGTGCAGAAGGGGAAGTTCGCAGCCTGTGCCGCGGCTGTTTTGGTCAGCGCGTTGAACAAGGTGGATTTGCCCACGTTCGGCAATCCGACGATACCCATTTTAAAGCCCATGTTCTGACCCTTCTGCTTGGTTGACGGGCTGCTTTTATGGGCAGCCCGCCCCCGACGCAAGCCAAGGTTTCAGGTGATCGGCGCAGTCAGTCCGGAAATCTCCACCGGAGCGCCCAGCCCAGCGCGAGGTTTGACGTGCAGGCGTGACGGGCGACCCATCTCAACGCCTTGGATCACCTCGAACGCAGTGCCCTGATATCCGGCATCGCGCAGATACCCCGCCAGCGCGGCCGCGGCCGCCCCTGTTGCCGGATCCTCGTAAACCCCGTGCCCAGCAAAAGGATTGCGGCTATGGATCTGCTCGGCACTCTTGCGCCAGATCAGGTTGATAGTGACCAGTTTGTGCTTTTGCATCAGCGCGGCCCCCGCATCGAAATCATATGACATCTCTTTGAGTAGGTCATGCCGCGCCAAAGGCAGCAATAGATGATCTGCACCGCCATGCACCAGTGCCGGGGCGATGTCCGGGTCCAGATCGTTATATTCAAGGCCAAAGAGGTCGAGAAAAGCACCCAATGCGACCTCCTCGACCGGCTGATGGCGTGTCGGCGGTGAGACCAGTTTTGCCCCCCATGCGCTGCCCTCTTGGTAGGCCGTAACTGAAATCGATGCGTCATTCAAAGTCAGATCGTATTCCTTTGCCCCAAACGCCTGCCCCAAGGCCGCGCCCAGTGCAATCGTGGCATGCCCACAAAACGGCACTTCTTGCTGCGGCGCAAAATAGCGCGCGCGAAACCCATTGCTTTCGGGTGCTGCAAAAACCGTTTCCGAATACCCCACATCGGCGGCCACCTTCTGCATAATCGCAGCCTCTGGTAAGACGTCCCCAATCACAACGCCCGCCGGGTTCCCGCCATTTGTGTCTTGGGTAAACGAGGCCAGTTTCTGGATATTCATGACATGCTCCTTTTCTCTTCCCAAATGATGTGAGCGTCCTTTGCTGGAATGCAAACGGCGATTTGTGATGATCAGCATCAGCTCTCTAAATGCATCCGAAGCGCGTTCAAGCCCTGTCGTCTGAGTGAAACACAATACGTGGTACAATCAGGGGATTATCAAAACGCTATTTAAGGACACCCAAATGTTTCGTCTCATGTCATACAACATAGAATGGTTCACCAAGTGCTTTGAAGATGACAACAGCCTGAAAACCACAACCAAGATCACCGAACGCATTGACGCAATCGCCACTGTCATTTCCACCATCGATCCGGACGTCATTGGGATCACGGAAGCCCCGAACACCACCACGACCACCGGTCAGCGCAGCACGGTTACAGCTTTGGAGAATTTTGCCGCCGCCAAAGGGCTCCGCCAGCGTAAGGCGATGATCGGTTTTCCCTCAGCCGGCCAGCAAGAGATTGCCATTCTGTTCGATCCAAACAAGGCCAGCGTCGCCCACGACCCCGGCGGACAAAGTGGAACGGTCAAAAACCCACCTTTCAACGAGGCCTTCAACTACGACACCAATGGCGACGGCATTCGCGAGATTTACAAACACTTTCGCCCGCCACTTGAGGCCCAGATCACCCGTACAGATGGAGGTGCGGATTTCTGGATGATGGTGGTTCACGCAAAGTCTAAGGGCATTTTCAATGCCATGGACCGCATCCACTTTGACCGAACATCTGAACGCAACCGCCGCAAATTGTTTGCCGAGTGTGGATCAATCCGCAGCCGGGTTGATCAATGGCTCGAACAGGATCGGCCAACCGTTGTAATGGGCGATATCAACGACGGTCCCGGTTTTGACTTCTATGAGGAAAAGTTCGGGCGCAGCGCCGTTGAGTTGCTGATGGGGGACATTTTTGAGCCCGACAACATCCTGCGCAATCATGTCGGACGTCCGGTCTGGGGCAATCGCGGCTGGATGCCTTCCACAACCCGCTTTAAGGACGAATTTACAGGCGACAGGGTCGATGCCATCATCGATCATATTCTCGCCTCACACCACCTGCAGCCAACCCAGAATGCCGGGTTGGTCTGGAATCCCAATGAAACCGCTCAGGCCAGCTCAATCCGGACTGCCCTCAATACGGCATCCGATCACTATCCGGTGACGCTCGAAATTTCCTAAAGCGCTCCAAACTGAGATTGGAAAATACTGGATTGAAGCGCCCCGTTATTTGCGCGACAAAGGCACGGAATTAACGGAGCACCCCATGACTCGTATCGACGCCAAATTTGCCGAACTGAAAGCCGTAGGAAAAAAGGCCTTTGTGTCTTATATCATGGCCGGGGATCCCGACTATGACACGTCGCTTGAAGTCGTCAAAGGCCTGCCAGGTGCGGGCGTCGATATCATCGAGCTGGGTCTGCCCTTTACCGACCCGATGGCAGACGGCCCCACCATTCAGCTGGCCGGGCAACGCGCGCTTGAATCTGGCATGACCCTGGAGCGCACGCTGCAGCTGGCCACCGAGTTCCGGGAGGAAGACGACACAACGCCAATTGTGCTGATGGGTTATTACAACCCGATCTATAACCACGGCGTTGATCAGTTCCTGACCGACGCCAAGGCAGCTGGCATCGATGGGTTGATCGTGGTCGACCTGCCGCCCGAGGAAGACGAAGAGCTGTGCATCCCGGCACAGGCAGCGGGCCTGAACTTCATCCGCCTAGCCACGCCAACAACCGATGACAAGCGCCTGCCCAAGGTGATGCAAAACACCAGCGGTTTTGTCTACTACGTCTCAATCACCGGCATCACCGGTGCCGCCGAAGCGCAGGCTGTGGATGTCGCCCCCGAAGTCGCCCGCATTCAAGCTGCCAGCAACCTGCCTGTCATCGTGGGGTTTGGTATCAATACACCAGAGAAATCCAAGGCGATTGCCAAAGTTGCGGACGGTGCAGTGGTTGGCTCTGCCATCGTCAGCAAAATCGCCTCCGGCACCCCCGTTCCAGAAGTGCTCGATTTTGTCCGCGGCCTCGCCGACGGCGCACATCAGGGTTAAGGGGATACCCCTCTGATATTTTCAGGCATCCTCCTGATTAAAATCGCGGTCACAATGGTGATCGTGATTGGCCTTTCAATCATCGCCGAGCGCGTAAGCCCCAAAATTGCGGGTCTGCTCGCGGGCTATCCACATGGCATCGCTATCGTGCTCTATTTCATCGGAATCGAGCAAGGCATGGAGTTCGCCAGCCGCGCCGCACTTTATGCTATCGGTGGGCTCTCTGCGAATGTGGTACTCTGCTATGCCTACAACCGGCTGTGCAAGAACCGCTCATTTTTGAACGTCGCGCTGGCGGCTTTGGTCAGCGTCGCGGTGTTTTTGTTGGTCTCGGCAATCTTGCAGCAGTTCTCTTTGTCACAGGTCAGCGCAAGCCTTTTAACCCTCGGAATGATCGGGCTGATCACATGGCTGATGCGCCACGCAATAGATAGCCAGATACCTCGCAAACCACGCTTGGGTTCGATAGCCATACTGGCTCGCGCAGGATTGGCGGCATCGATTGTTCTAATCATCACCGGACTGGCCAACGTCATCGGTCCGGATTGGGCCGGATTGCTGGCAGGCTTCCCGGTGGTGACCTTCCCATTGCTTTTGATCATCCACCGCGATCACGGCCCTGCCCCCGTCAATGCCATGATCCGGATCTATCCCGTCGGTCTGGTGGCATTGCTGGTCTATGCGTTGACGACGTCGCTGACGTTTCCACTGATCGGAATCGGCTGGGGGACATTGGCAGGATTCTGCGCTGCTACAGTTTACCTCATAGGCCTAAAGGCAGTAGCAAGTGCTTTGCGCTAAGGGATTGCACCTCAATTGCCAAATTGGTAAACAAAACTAACCAATACAACCCGGATTGCAGCCATGCCCGTCATCACTTGCATCGACGACCTCAAACAGCTCTACCGCCGCCGAACGCCAAAAATGTTCTACGACTATGCCGAATCCGGCAGTTGGACTGAGCAAACCTTTCGCGAAAACACCTCTGATTTCGACCAAATCTACTTGCGCCAACGAGTGGCCATCGACATGACCGGGCGCAGCACGGCCAGCCAGATGGTAGGGCAGGATGTCAGCATGCCTGTGGCTTTGGCCCCGGTGGGTTTGACGGGCATGCAATGTGCCGATGGCGAGATCAAAGCCGCCCGTGCGGCCGAACAATTCGGCGTGCCCTTTACTCTCTCCACCCTGTCGATCTGTTCGATCGAGGATGTCGCCGAGCACACAAACAAGCCCTTCTGGATGCAAGTTTATACCCTCAAGGACGATGATTTCATGACCCGCCTGTTTGATCGCGCCAAGGCGGCAAACTGCTCTGCAGCGGTCATCACCGTCGATTTACAGATGCTGGGTCAACGCCACAAAGACCTGAAAAACGGGCTTTCCGCTCCGCCAAAGCTCACGCCCAAATCCGTTGCCAATATGATGACCAAGGTGCACTGGGGCCTTGGCATGCTGGGCACCAATCGGCGCACCTTTCGCAATGTCATGGGCCATGCCAAGGGTGTCAGCGATCCCTCATCACTGTCGGCTTGGTTCGCCGAAGCCACCGATCATACCCTCAACTGGGACCGCATTCGCCAGTTTCGCAAGATGTGGGATGGCCCGCTGATCATCAAAGGCATCATGGATGCCCGCGACGCACACGAGGCCCTGAATGCCGGTGCCGATGCCATCATCGTCTCCAACCACGGCGGGCGGCAACTCGACGGCGCGCTCAGCGCCATTCGCGCCCTTCCCGAGATCATGGATGCAGTCGGCGACAAGATCGAAGTCCACCTCGATAGCGGCATCCGTTCTGGCCAAGACGTACTCAAGGCGCTGGCGATGGGAGCCAAAGGCACCTATATCGGCCGCGCTTTTGTGTATGGTCTGGGGGCCATGGGTGAGGCTGGCGTGACCAAGGCACTCGAAGTCATTCACAAAGAACTGGATACCTCGATGGGCCTGTGTGGGCGCACGGATGTGCAAACGTTGGATCGCGATATTTTAATGATCCCACGCGGTTTCTCGGGCGATTGGGAATAAATCCCTTGATCCCTGCACATCAAGGCGAATCCCCCTTTCCAAACCTTTGAATTTGGTCTATGGGCACGGCTTCACGCGGGCATACAGCCTTGGAGGATGCCCGCCCTAACCTATTGGAGAATTATTATGGCTGGAGCAATTCCTGATCTTCACGCCCAGGAACGTGCGGGGACAGGCAAGGGCGCCGCTCGCGCAGCACGTCGTGCTGGTATGGTTCCGGGAATCGTTTTTGGTGGTGACGTTGATCCACTGGCGATCCAAATCCCATTCAACGAGCTGTTCACACGTCTGAAAAAAGGTCGCTTCAAATCGACCCTGTTCAACCTCAAGGTTGACGGCCAAGAGGACGTCCGTGTCATCTGCCGTGACGTACAACGCGATGTTGTCAAAGACCTGCCAACGCACCTCGACCTGATGCGCCTGCGTCGTACAACAAAGATCAACCTCTTCATCCCAGTTGAATTCATCAACGAAGAAGAAGCCCCCGGCATCAAAAAGGGTGGCGTTGTAACGGTTGTTCGGAACGAAGTTGAGCTGGTTGTGACCGCTGGCGACATCCCTGAAAAGGTTGTTGTAGATCTGGCTGGTCTGAACGTTGGCGACACGGTCACCATCTCGGACGTTGAGCTGCCATCGGGCGCGAAAACGACTATCGATCGTGATTTCGTGATCTGCAACATCCAGGCGCCGTCTGCTCTGAAAGCTGAAGATGACGACGAAGACGAAACAGTTGAAACCGAAGTCATCGCCGATGGCGAAGCTCCGGCGGAAGAAGAAGCCGCAGAAAGCTGAACCCAGCTTTACGGCAATTGAATGTTTTGGAAACGGGGTCCTTCGGGGTCCCGTTTTCTTGTTTGGCGCGCTCATCGCGCGCTAAACCCCTAATTGTGCTATGATCCTCGTGCGCGGTCGAATCTCATGACCGTGTTGCCAAGACTGCATATTCAGGGGATTAAAATTATGCCTCACCCATTATATTTTACGGCTTGTTTGTCTGCCACCACAGCGCTCGTTTCTCTCGGCTCCCCAAGTGCCGCACAGGTGCAAGACACCCTGCCGCTCAAAAAAGACGTCGCCGAACGATTCACCTCTGACCATTTCTCACCCTACGCCGGTCGCACCTTCTCGACACTACTCCTGTGGGGCGATACCCACCTGCACACCGAGGTGTCGGTCGATGCCGGAACGATGAACAAACTCAGCCAAGAAGATGCCTTTCGCTTCGCCCGTGGTCATCAAGTAACCACCACCCATGGCTTGGAGGCCAAACTGGCCCGACCATTGGATTGGCTTGTCGTATCCGATCACGCAGAAATGTACGGCTTGATGCCACAACTGCTAAGCGGCGATCAGGAAATCCTTGCCACTGAACAGGGCAAAGCCTGGTACGATTCATTAACCAGCGGCGATGACGACATCATCTTCAACACCGCGATGGAAATTGTCGCCTCGCTGTCAGGCGATGTGCCCCCGATCGACAACCCCAAAGCCACCCAAAAAGCATGGCAACATTATACTGCACTCGCGGATCAATATAACGAGCCTGGCATCTTCAGCGCGCTGATCGGCTACGAGTGGACCTCTGAAGGTGGCGACAACATCCACCGAAACGTGATCTTCCGCGAAGATGCCAGCAAGGCCAACGAGGTGTTGCCCTTCTCACAATTCGATAGCAAGAATCCCGAAGATCTCTGGGCGCATCTGGCCGATTTTGAGGATCGCACCGGTAGTGACGTGTTGGCGATTCCGCACAATGGCAACCTCTCGAATGGGCGGCTGTTTTCAGTGTCCAACTTCGATGGCTCCCCCCTGACCGAAGAAAACGCCCGCCTGCGCGCCAGGTTTGAACCTGTCATTGAAACCACCCAAATCAAGGGCGACAGCGAAGCCCACCCGTTCCTAAGCCCGGATGACGAGTTTTCCGATTTTGATACCTGGGACGCCTCAAACCTGAACGGGACCCAGGCCAAAACACAGGATATGCTGCAGTATGAATACAGCCGGGAAGCCTATAAAACCGGCCTGTTGCTCGAGGAACAGCTTGGCATCAACCCCTACAAAGTTGGCCAGATCGGATCGACTGACGCGCACACCGGCATGGCGGCAGTCGAAGAGGAAAACTTCTTTGGCAAACACTCCGGCGTGGAGCCCGAACCCAACCGCTGGAAACACCTGGTGATCGAGGCCCCGGACCCGGAATTCACTATCTACGGCTGGAAACAGGCTTCGGGCGGCTATGCTGCTGTCTGGGCTACCGAAAATACGCGTGCCGCGATCTTTGATGCACTGGAACGGCGCGAAGTCTACGGCACAACCGGATCACGGATAATGGTGCGGTTCTTCGGCGGCTGGGACTTTGCGCCTGAGGATGCACAGTCACGCCTACCCGCCAATCTCGGCTATGCCAAGGGTGTGCCCATGGGCGCAGATCTGCCCAAACGTTCCGGCGACGGTGCCCCTAGCTTCCAGATCGCCGCTTTGAAAGACCCGTTCAGTGGCAATCTGGACCGGGTGCAGGTCATTAAAGGCTGGCTCAATGCCGACGGCACACGCGGTGAACGGGTCTTTGACGTGGCTTGGGGTGGCGACCGCGAAATCGGAGACGATGGCAAACTGCCGTCGGTTGGCAACACCGTCGATGTGGAAAACGCCACTTGGACAAACACCATCGGCGCGCCGGAGTTGATCACATACTGGCAAGACCCTGATTTCGATCCGGCACTAAAGACAGTCTATTATGTCCGCGTGATCGAAATTCCGACACCACGCTGGACTGCCTACGAAGCCAAGCGCTTTAATGTGCAAATGGACGAAGACGTGCCAATGACCACCACGGAACGCGCCTATACCTCGCCTATCTGGTACACGCCGTAAACCTGAGCCTGACATCGGCTTAAGGAAATGCTAGCTCTGCGCCATGCACGGACCATCACATCGGACAGAGGGAGCACTTCCATGAAAAACCAACCACTTGGCGGCAATGAAATGCCGCGTTTCGGCGGTCCTGGCACCTTCATGCGCCTGCCCGCTGCAGAAACCGCCGAAGGGCTGGATGCAGCGTTCATTGGCATTCCGATGGACATTGGTGCAAGCCTACGCTCGGGCACGCGGTTCGGCCCGCGCCAGATCCGCGCTGAAAGCACCCTGATGCGCCCCTACAACATGTGGACCAAGGCCGCACCGTTTGACGGGCTGCAGGTGGCCGATATCGGCGACGTCCCGATCAACACCTTTGATCTCAAGGACAGCGTGCGACGGATCACCACATTCTATGACGATGTGCTGCAGCACGGCGCCATCCCGATGACAATGGGCGGTGATCATACACTGTCGCTGCCCGTACTGCGCTCGACCCACAAGAAACACGGCCCCGTGGCCCTGATACACGTTGATGCCCATGCCGATATCAACGACCACATGTTCGGCGAACAGATCGCTCATGGCACCCCATTCCGTCGTGCTTACGAGGAAGGGCTGATCGTCCCTGACAAGACCTATCAGATCGGTCTGCGTGGCACGGGCTATGAGGCGGATGATTTCGACACCGCCCGCAAATGGGGGTTTACCGTCGTGCATGCCGAAGAGCTTTGGTACAAATCCTGCGCCCCGCTGATGGACACGATCCGCGATGAGATCGGCGATATGCCAGTCTACCTGACTTTTGATATCGACAGCCTTGATCCCGCCTGTGCCCCCGGCACCGGCACCGTGGAAATGGGAGGGTTAATGACCAGTCAGGCACTGGAAATTGTGCGCGGCTGCAAGGGACTCAATCTGGTAGGCTGCGATCTGGTCGAGGTATCGCCGCCCTTTGATCCTTCGGGCAATACCGCCGTAATTGCGGGCAACCTTCTGTATGAAATGCTCTGCGTGCTGCCGGGCGTACCGTATCGCGACTAATCCCTTGGCCGCTTGCCGTTGATTCCAATCCGCAAGCGGCGTAGATCAGCGCCAGAAACAAAAGGGACAGTGCCATGTTTATGTTTGTCGGTCTGGGAAATCCGGGCGCGAAATACGCCGGAAACCGGCACAACATCGGGTTTATGGTACTGGACCAGATCGCGAGTGATCATGGTTTTGACCCATGGAAGAGCAAGTTCCAGGGCCAGATCAGCGAAGGGCGGCTTGGATCGGAAAAGGTTCTGTTACTCAAGCCCGAAACCTTCATGAACCGCAGTGGCCAGTCCGTGGGCGAAGCCATGCGGTTCTATAAACTTACCCCTGAAGACATCATTGTCTTTCATGATGAGCTGGACCTCGCCCCCGGCAAGCTGCGCGTCAAACGAGGCGGTGGTCACGCAGGTCATAACGGTCTACGCTCCATCCATCAACATGTCGGTGATGCCTACGCCCGCGTCCGACTGGGCATCGGCCACCCCGGCCGCAAGGAACTCGTCGCCAACTACGTTCTGCAAGACTTTGCCAAGGCTGATCAGAACTGGCTCGATGATCTGCTGCGCGGCATCGGCGACGGCGCACCCGAGTTGGCCTCAGGCCGCAATGACCGCTTCCTCAACGCCGTGGCACAGCGTCTAACCCCAGCGCGTTCTTCCAAAAACAAACCCGCTGAGGATGCAAAGCCCAAGGAAGCCGCAAAACCTGCGCAGGCCGAAGAACACTCAGACGAGCGCTCCACTCTGCAAAAGCTAGTCGACAAGTTCCGCTAAGCCCCCTGCGCGGCGCGAACCAATAAAAGTTTAATCCGACCCAGCTGGTCGGATGACCACGTTGTTGCCATTGAAATCTTCCATTCCATTTTCGGCTGACGTATCGCGCGCTAACACAGGCAGATTCCCCATCACCCACAACCTGAAACCAAACACCCTGACTGTCAGCCCGCACGGCGCAATCAACCGCTTTAATTGGCATCCCTTCGGGCAGACGCTCCCGCAGGCCAGAAGAATCCGCGACAAGCCCCCATTCCACCAGCCCCGAACAATCATACCGCAAGGTCCAGTTGATGTACTCATAAGGCGAGCGTCTCCGAAAGTGCAACTTTCTGACCAGCAACGCACTCGGGTAAAATCGGCATATGCAGCCCGAGTGTGACCTCATATTCGATATAGCGTTCAGGGCGCGGGTCTTCGGTGCCTGCCGACATGGCAAACGCCAGAGTAAACTATTGTAATATATTTCAGTTATTCGAGTTGCAATTCCCCAAGAGCTCAGACCTGCACGCGTCTCTGGCAGGTCTTCAACGCATAGCCCGCAGCCGGCACAATACAGAGCGCGGACAGATAAGCCGCTACACCAAAACCGTAGACCTCAAAAATCGTCTTGAAGCTCATCGTACCGACGAACATAGCCAAATAGGTCACCGCACTGTTCAACCCCATCACCGTCGCGCGTTGCTGTGGAGAAATTGCCGCCAATTGGCCAACCAACAAATTGAGCCCGAGGTGATTCACAGCGCCCCAGACAAAACACATAACAAAGAGCGCCATGGCAGAGGATGCGGACACCGCCAGTGCAACGTAAATCCCGATCATTGTGACGAACACCACCGGTGCAGCACGTGCGGCTCCAAAGTGATCTATCAACCTGTCTAAGGAGGAGGCCAACCCAAACCCGATACCATAGACCAATGCAGCCATTCCGGTCATGCTCGTCGACAACCCCAGCGTCTCACTCAGATGGGTCCCGAGGTAAGCATATAGCCCATAAAACGCGGCCATGAAGGCCATGACGGAGATCAGGAGTCCCATCAAACCCGGCAACCGCAGGACCGACAAAGGCGAAACCGCCTCTGGCCGTTCCCCGGTGCGGGGCAAGCCGTCAACGGCGCGCCACAACAACATACCTGTCCCAACGGCCATTATCGCCATCACAACAAACACCGCACGCCAATGTACCGCATCCGCCAAGAATGACGACGCGGTCACGCCCAGCACCAGGCTTAACGTCCAGCCGGTCAGAACTTTGCCCAGAGAGGCGCTTTCCTCACCTGGCTTGGAAATCACCGCCGTCAGCCCATAGGCGGCTGGCAGTGCTACACCAGCCGCAAGTCCAGCCAACGCCTGTCCCGCTACCAATGCCCACAGGGTTGGCGCCATCGCACTGATCATCATCGCTGCAGCCAAGACGCCCAGCGCGCAGCACACCGAGCGGGCCAAGCCAAACCGATCTGCCTTGGGCGCAAGCGTGAGTGCACTCAGTGCCGTGATCGCGCCATAGACTGCCGAGGCCAGCAAAACATCCGAAGGCTTATGTCCGGCAAAGGACAAGGCCACATCTCCCGCGATCGGGCTCAGAACCAGTGCGTTCGACCCGACAACTCCGACGGCCAGCATCAAATACCACAACGCAGACATGGTGTTTCCTCCACAAATTCGCTCAAAACCTATTGCATCCCCCGCATTTTCAAAACACCATATTGCCATTGAAGAAATATTCCGAATGGTGTTCAGAAGATGCCCAAAGATCCACATGGCCTCGACGCGATTGACCGAAAACTGTTAGGCCTGCTGTCGCAGGGCGCCGAACAAACCTATGCCGAGATCGGCAAACAGGTGGGCCTGTCCGCCCCTGCCGTGCACGAACGGGTCAAACGCTACAAGGCCACGGGCCGAATCAAATCCGTCAGTGCGCAGCTTGATCCGGCAATGACCGGCAAAAGCCTTCTGGCTTTCGTTCACGTCGATTCCACAGGCTGGGGCAAATCTCAGGCCATGCTGGACCTGTGCAATTTCCCCGAGGTCGAGGAAATGCACACCGTCGCTGGCGACGCCTGCATGGTTCTCAAGGTCCGCACCGAGAACACCCAAGCATTAGAAGCCCTGCTGGCCCGCATCTACGACATGCCCGAGGTTCAAACGACCAAAAGCTACGTAGCCTTGTCCACCGTGCTTGAACGTCCGGTTCAAGCGGGCATTACCGAAGAGCTTCGCGAAAAGACCTTTCAACCACGGGATTGAAACAACCGATGTCGGTTCAGACTATTCATTCACACTGGGTCAACGTCACCGGGCACGAGGGCAGTTCCGGCAGTGACACCGCCCTCTTCCCCTATTGGAGCTTCACCAAAACCGTCATAGCGATCTGCGCTTTGAAGCTGGTTGAACAGGGTGACCTGGACTTGGACGCACCCATTCTGGAGCACCCCTATACCCTGCGCCAATTGCTGCAGCACACCTCCGGGCTCGGCGATTATGGCAGTCTGCCGGAATACCATCAAGCCGTTGCAGCACAGGATACGCCATGGCCCTGTTTCAAAATCCTCGAGATGGTCACCGCCAAGGGCCCACTCTTCCCTCCCAACAAAGGCTGGGCCTACTCCAATGTCGGCTACATGCTGGCGCGAAAGGCACTGGAACAATCAACAGGTAAATCCCTCGGGGCCATCATCAGCGAGTTGATCTCTGCGCCGCTTGGCTTGCACAGCGTCATCCTCGCAGAAACCAGAGCACAATTTTCCACCCTGCACTGGCCTGCTGCCGCAAGTTATGATCCCCGCTGGGTCTACCACGGCTGCCTGATCGGCAACGCCCGCGATGCCACCCGCCTGCTGCACGCGTTGTTTCAAGGACACGTCCTGAAACCCGCCTCATTGGAAATGATGCTAGATCGCATCGACCTCGGCGGCCCGCTTCCCAACCGCCCATGGGTCACTGCAGGCTATGCGCTCGGGCTCATGAGCGGCGACACTGGCCCAACTGGCCGCGCAATCGGCCATTCCGGCGCTGGCCCGTTCTGTGTGAACGCCGTGTACCATTTCCCGGATCGTAAAACACCCATCACCGTGGCCTGTTTTACTGACGGCAGCCATGAGGCCCCGGCGGAATATGAAGCTGTTCGCATTGCATCTGGCGCGATTTAAACCTCATCATTTATGCTATTCTTGACCCAAGGGACCCCACTTCGAAGCGCATAGATAGTTCTTAAGCGTTCACGCCATACATCCAAGGATTTAAACCAGTAGCCGAAATCTCGCCCTGGAAATCATCCATTAGAAAAGTTAACCACGTCTAGAATCACACAACTTTGGAGTAAGTTATGAAATTTTACAGACGGCAGCTTTGGTTCTTTTAGTTGGCGGGCTTGCGGCCTGCTCATCAACTCCTAGCGCTAAAAAAGATGCCGCGATCATTGATGTCACGAATAATGCCCAGACCGTTACAGGGATTTATGATCCGAATACTTTCTCAAGTGATGATATGCGCGACATCGCCAAGCACATTTGCGGAACCGACACCATCGGCTCCCTCGCACAACAATCCGAAGAAGGGTTTACACGTTTTTCCGTGAATTGCGGGGCAGTTAGCCGCTATGGCAAGCATGTTGGTGCAACGTTCTACCGGCAAGGGCCAAACGCTGTGAAGGGTTATATCACCCACGCAGACAGTTCCGGAAACCTAGCTCAATCTCAGGTGAACCTAAACACATAAACAACAAGGCTGAATTCAAACGATATACTTCAAGCACCTGGTCACCTAAAATTGGTCATATGCTTGCGTATCCCGACATCCAGCGGCATCACTTGAAAATCGGGCCTCAGAAATTCTGAGGCCCGCTTGCAACTCATTCCGCCGCGTCGCGTTTCGGCAGCACCCAGCCGGGGCGGGCAAAGTGGCAGGTATAGCCGTTCGGCACCCGCTCCAGATAGTCCTGATGTTCAGGTTCTGCGTCCCAAAACTCGCCTACAGGCTCCACTTGCGTGACCACCTTGCCGGGCCACAGGCCGCTGGCGTTGACGTCAGCAATGGTATCAATTGCTGTGGCCTTCTGATCTTCATCAACGAAGTAGATCGCTGACCGGTACGACATCCCCAGGTCGTTGCCCTGCCGGTTTGGCGTGGTCGGGTCGTGGATCTGGAAAAAGAACTCCAGCAACTGACGATAGCTGATTTTGGCCGGGTCAAAGATGATCTCAATCCCTTCAGCATGGGTGCCGTGGTTGCGATAGGTCGCGTTGGGCACATCACCGCCGGTATATCCCACACGGGTGTTCAAAACCCCCGGCATTTTACGGATCAGATCCTGCATGCCCCAGAAGCATCCACCAGCCAATACTGCGCGTTCTTCAGCCATCATATCTCCTCCACCTGATCCAGATACTCACCATAGCCTTCGGCCTCCATCTCGTCGCGGTGCACAAACCGCAAGGATGCCGAGTTGATGCAATAACGTAGCCCACCATGCTCACGCGGTCCATCCGGGAAGACATGCCCCAGATGACTATCGCCATGAGCCGAGCGCACTTCCGTGCGGATCATGCCATGACTGGTATCACGTAGTTCGGCGACATGTTCATGCACCAGAGGCTTGGTAAAGCTGGGCCAACCGCAACCGGATTCATACTTATGAGCAGAGGCAAACAAAGGTTCGCCCGAGACAATATCAACATAGATCCCCGGCTCTTTGTTGGACAGGTGTTCACCCGTACCCGGACGTTCTGTACCGGATTCCTGCGTCACCCGGTATTGCTCGGGCGTCAGGGCCGCAACGGCTTCATCGGTTTTACGATATGTCATGCACATCCCCCAATCTGTTTGTGAGTTCAGATCATCAGATGGGGTGCAGTACGTCAATTGCAAAGCATATGACACCCGGCTGACAGAATGGTGATCAGCCGGGTAATCTATGTTTCACTCTGCCAGCACACGATCCAGCGTACGCGACAAGATCTCGACAACGCCGTCTAGCTCTGCCTCGCTCGCAATGAACGGCGGTGCCAACAGAACGTGATCTCCAACCTTGCCATCGCGTGTGCCCGGCATTGGGTAACAGATCAGCCCCTCTTCAAAAGCCACCTTCTTGAACCGTTTGGCCACCGCCTTGGCTGGATCAAACGGCGTCTTGGTGTCGCGATCTGCGACAAACTCCAACCCCTGAAACAGGCCCCGGCCCCGGATATCGCCCACATTGGGGTGCTGACCAAAACGCGACAGTAGTTGCTGATGCAGATACGCGCCGCGCGCCTGCACCTGCGCAATCAGATCATTATCCAGCATCTCGCTCACCACGGCCAGTCCAGCCGCTGCGGCAACCGGATGGCCAATATAGGTATGCCCGTGCTGAAAGAACCCGGTGCCCTCAGAGATCGTCTGGTAGATTTCACCTGAACACAGCATTGCACCAATCGGCTGATAGCCCGCGCCCAACCCCTTGGCGATGCACAGGATATCAGGGCGCACATTGTCGGCATTGCAGGCAAACAAATGCCCGGTCCGACCCATGCCGCACATGACCTCATCCAAAATCAGCAGCACGCCATACTTGCCACAAATCTCGCGGATGCGGGTGAAATACCCCTCAACCGGCGGCACCGCACCCAATGTCGCGCCCACAACCGGCTCGGCCATAAAGGCCATAACCGTATCCGGCCCCAAACGCAGGATTTCATCTTCCAAGGCCTGCGCTGCGCGCTGGCCGTAGTCATAGAGGCTCTCGCCCTCTTGCCGCTCGGCATATTCATAGCAGGGATCAACATGGCTCACGTCAATCAGCAGCGGTGAAAACTGTTGTCTGCGCCATTCATTGCCGCCGGCGGCCAAGGCCCCCAGCGTATTGCCGTGATAGCTCTGCCGCCGCGCGATCAGGTGTCGGCGCTGCGGTTCGCCCCGCTCGGTGAAATACTGCCGCGCCAGTTTGATCGCCGCCTCTGTCGCCTCAGACCCACCCGAAACAAAGTAAACCCGTTCAATCCCTTCAGGCGCATTCGCCACCAGCAGATCCGCCAGCTGTTCCGCCGGATCAGAGGTAAAGAACCCGGTATGTGCAAAGGCGAGTTGATCCACCTGATCCTTGATCGCCTGTTTGACGCGCTCATTAGAATGCCCAATACACGACACCGCCGCCCCGCCCGAGCCGTCAAAATACCGCTTGCCGCTCTGATCGATCAGAAAACAGCCGTCCCCGGCCACCGCCATAGGCGGCTGGGCGTGACAATGACGTGGAAATACATGGCTCATGCTGCAATCCTTTTTAAGCTATTGAGCAAAGAAGTAACCGACTGGGCGTTATCCTCAAACATCCCATTGCCGTTATCTTCCAAATTATTTTCAAACCCGACCCTCAGATTGCCGCCCCGGCGGGCCGCCTCAAGCAGGCATTCGTGTTCATTTTGACCAAAGGCGCAAACCATCCAAGGCGCATTCGCATCATGCCCATCCAAATGGGCGTTCAGGTCACTTGGTACCGCGGCCACCGGCGGCGTGTATTTGCCCAGCACAAAGATGACACTGGTCTGATGCGCCCGCACGATGCCTTCGGCCTGCCATTGACGCAACTGTTCGGCATCTTTCGGATCATACAGGATATGCTGCACCTCGGTGCCATTCTCCGCCATCGTGCCATAAACCGTATCCGCCAGTTCCGGCGACCGCATCACCTCGCGCACAGACACGCTGGCCCAGCTTGGTTTGACCTCGCGAAGGCAGTGCAACTGCTGCGCCACGTCAAATCGCCCACCGGATTCTGTGGTGATCTGCAAACGCATTTCCGGCACAGCTTGCTCCAGCGCCGCCAATGTCTCGCGGTACCGCCCTGCATCCAGTGAATGCAGGCCAGAATCATCACGCACGTGAAGATGCAGCCCATTAGCCCCTGCCGCAAAGCAGGTGCTTGCCGTTGATAAAATATCCTCCATGGTCACGGGCAAGGCGGGGTGATCCGCCTTGCCGCGCCGCGCTCCATTCGGGGCGACCATAACAAAAGGGTGTTTCATATTCATTGTTTCATCCTGCTTCCTTCGGGGTCAAACAGCGGGCCAATGGTGATGGTCGCATCAAACATCTGCCGCGCGATGTCCAATTGGACCCGTGCGCCATCAGCAACCTGTGTTTTCACATGGCCCAGCGCAACGGGTTTGCCGATCCGGTAGCCAAAAGCACAGGTGCTGGTCTGACCGATAATCTCACCATCCAGATAAATCGGCTCATGCCCCAAAGGCACAGCGATTTCATCATCCAGTGTCAGCGACACAACATTCGGCTGCGCCCCATTAGCCAACCGTTCCTGCAGCGCTTCATAACCGATAAACCCGCCTGACTTGCGCGTGGCAAACAGTAGCCCGGCCTCAACCGGCGTGTTGTCACCATCCAGCTCATGCCCCATCGCGCAAAAGCCCTTTTCAACCCGCATCGAGGTCTGGGCGAACAGCCCGGCTGGCTTCGCTCCCGCCGCCGTCAGCGCCGCATAGACAGCGCTGGCGTTCTCGGCCTTCATGGTGATCTCCCACCCGGCTTCACCCACATAAGACATCCGAACAGCCCGTACATGCTTGCCCGCGACATGCGCTGGCCCAACCTTGAAATATCCCAATTCGTTCAACTCGGGCGCGCCCACCTCGGCGATGATGCGGGCGCTTTCCAGCCCCATAAGCCCCAACACGGCGTACTCTTCTGTGCTGTCGGTCAGGGTCACATCAAACCCTTCCGAATGACGCCGGAACCACGCTAGATCTCGCTTGATCGCCCCAGTGCCGACAAACAGACGATAGTGATCCTCGGCAATCCGGTGTGCCGTGATGTCCGATTCAAACGTGCCGCGCTCATTCAGCACCGAGGTATAGATCGCGCTGCCCGGCTTGCGGCCCATATAGCCCGCGCAGGTCTTCAGCAGAAACGCCTCGGAATCCGGGCCGGCCACCTCGATCTTGCCAAAGGGCGATGCATCAAAGATCGCAGCACTTTCATTTGCTGCCTTCACCTCTGCGGCGACATTCTCAAACCAGTCCGGGCGCTCGAACGTCATCCGCGGCTCTGCGGCCTTGCCAAAATACAAAGGACGCTCCCAGCCATAGAACTGACCCATATGCGCGCCTGTCGCCTTGTATTCGTCTTCCAGCGGCAGGGCGCGCAGGTTCCGGGCGGTTGAGAGCTGTTTGCCCGGATAAGCAATGTCATAATGCGTGCCCAAAATCTCCGGCGCCCGCGACATCAGATGTTCAAGCGAGTTGTAGACCGGCGCAAACCGCTTGGCGTCCGCCTCTGTCAGGTCATAGGCGGTGTGCCCATGCACGATGCAATGCGCCAGGTTCATGCCCGCACCGCCACCCGAGGCCAGACCAACCGAGTTGAGACCACAGCCCAAGAACAACCCGCGCGTTTCGGCTGTCTCACCCAGCATGAAGGTGCCATCGGGGGTGAAGCTCTCGGGCCCGTTAAGCAGCATCTTCACCTCAGCCGTTTCCAGCGCAGGCAAGCGATGCAAAGCCAGTTCCATCATCGGCTCAAAGTGATCCCAGTCTTCCGGTAGCAGGCCAAATTCGAATGTCTCATCCAACACACCCGGCGCAATCGGCTTGCCCATCGGTTCAAAGCAACCAACCAGTAACCCACCACTGTCATCGCGAATGTACAAGTGGCTGTCATGGTCGCTCAGCGTTGGCGTATTGCCAACGATGCCGTCAATCGGCTTGGTCAGCAGATAGAAATGCTCACAGGCCAACGCCGGCACTGCGGCCCCCGCCATCGCTCCGGCTTCACGTGACCACAGGCCAGTGCACAGTGCGATGGCGTCGCACATCACCGTGCCTTGCGTGGTCTCCACCCCAGTGATCCGGCCATTTTCAGTCAAAATTCCGGTGACACCGGTGTTTTCAAAAATCTTCGCGCCCATGCCCTTGGCCGATTTGACCAATGCAGCACAGACATCGCTGGGCGACACGCGCCCATCATCCGGTGACCAGACAGCGCCCAGAACGTCATCAGCATTCATCAGCGGCCAACGCTCCTTGGCCTCGCCTGCAGACACCGAATAGGCCTCGATCCCATAGGCATGCGCCAGCGCCTCTTGCCGCTTCACATGCGTCAAGCGATCCGGCGTTGTCGCAATCGACAAAGATCCTTTCTGGATCCAGCCAACCGATTGCCCGGTCTCGGCCTCAAGCTGTGAATACAGATCGACCGAATACTGAATCATCTTGGTCAGATTGTGCGAATGACGCAGCGCCCGCACCTGTGCCGCTGAATGCCACGTCGTTCCCGACGTCAGCTTGTTACGCTCCAGCAAAATCGCATCATTCACGCCCATCTTGGCAAGGTGATACAGGGTCGAACACCCCATAATGCCTCCCCCGATCACCACGACCGAGGCCTGCGAAGGCAAAACAGTTCCCATTGGGTTTCTCCAAACACCTGACGTTACGGCACTTTCCGCAATCGATTCGAAAAATTACACTGCAACTGGGTTTTTGTAAAAAATAACATGTGTTATTATTTCAAGAGTTAACCTAGGGGAAGCTGATGGACCCAACACTCAAATCGAAAACCCTACTACAACTAAAGATTGAATTTTCAACCTTTCCTCCACGCATGCAGCGGGTCGCGAAATACATTCTGGATAATCAGTCCGACTTCGGTCTCGACCCGGTACGCGTCACCGCTTCCAAGGCAGGCGTCAGCACCTATACTTTGGTCAGGGCCGCAAAAACCCTTGGTTTTAATGGCTTTGACGATCTACGCGCGCCATTCCGGCATGCGTTGGTGGCCACAACGGCCTATGAAGAACGCCCCGAATGGATTGAAACACAACAATCCGAGGGCACGTTAGGTCCGGTTCAAGCAGATAGCACGCTGAATACATTGTCGATTGTGCAGCATTCCTTGCAACGCCTTGATCCCGTTGAGGTTGAACGCGCTGTTGAGACCCTTTTGAACGCGCGGAACGTCTATATTACTGCAGTTCGTGCCAG
Source organism: Roseovarius albus (assembly GCF_900172335.1). Taxonomy (GTDB): domain Bacteria; phylum Pseudomonadota; class Alphaproteobacteria; order Rhodobacterales; family Rhodobacteraceae; genus Roseovarius; species Roseovarius albus. The sequence continues at coordinate 483,852 of NZ_FWFX01000002.1, read as the reverse complement.
TTATAGCCTTGCTTACTATTTTCATTACGTCGGTCGAATGGCTTTGCCGTCCTTGCAACTGATTCCCCGCCACATGAATAGCGCCCTCGATGAGCTAACTCTCGCCAGTTCGTCAGATGTGATGATCGCGATTACAATTTCCCCCTATTCAAGGGAGACGATTGAGGCCTGCAAGTTTGCCCAATCCCGAGGTGTTAAGCTGATCTTTTTGACTGATTCAGACCTGATTTCACCCGATCTGATTCCAGAACATGTCTTTGCCGCATCCACCGTCAGCACCCATCATTTTGCTTGTTTCACTGGACTCATGGGCATCGCCGAAAGCCTTCTGGCGGCACTTGTTTCAATGGGCGGAACCGAGGCCCGCAAGCGAATCAAGGATTACGAAGACCTGCGCGCTGCCAACTCTGCCTACTGGGTTCGGCAAAAAAAACGTTAGTTTTTCGTGACATTGTGATCATGATGAGGAAACTTCAATTATTCGTGACGTTTAAGCGTCCGTAGAATTTTTAGGGAGATAACTCATGAAACACACGAATCTGACCCTCGCTGCGGCAGCAGCGCTCTCGATGGGTCTGGGAAGTGCAACAAGCGCAACCGGCGAAGAATTTATCACGATTGGCACTGGCGGCGTAACCGGCGTGTATTATCCAACCGGTGGTGCAATCTGCCGTCTGGTAAACAAAGGGCGTAAAGAACACGGCATCCGCTGCTCGGTCGAATCCACAGGTGGTTCAGTTTACAACATCAAAACCATTCGCGAAGGCGAGTTAGAATTTGGTGTCGCCCAGTCGGATTGGCAATTTCATGCCTTTAACGGCAGCTCCAAGTTCGAAGAAGACGGTCCCTTTGAAGGCCTACGCGCCGTGTTCTCAGTCCACCCAGAACCATTCACCGTTGTAGCCCGTGCAGACGCAGGTATATCCACCTTTGATGATCTCAAAGGCAAGCGCGTCAACATTGGCAACCCGGGTTCTGGCCAGCGTGGCACAATGGAAGTCCTACTGGAAGCAAAAGGCTGGACGACAGATGATTTCGAATTGGCAACAGAGCTTAAAGCATCTGAGCAATCAGCGGCCCTGTGTGACAATCAGATCGACGCAATGGTCTACACAGTCGGCCACCCGTCCGGTTCCATTCAGGAAGCGACCACCGCCTGTGACAGTGTTCTCGTGACAGTCGACGGCGACGCAGTAACCCAATTGGTAGACGACAACCCGTTCTATCGTACGGCCTCCATTCCAGGTGGCATGTACCGTGGCAGCGATGACGACACTTCAACATTTGGTGTTGGTGCGACATTTGTAACCTCGGATGCCGTTAGCGAAGAGGCGGTTTACGCTGTCGTAAGCTCAGTCTTTGAAAACTTTGAAGACTTCAAAAAACTGCACCCTGCATTCGCAAACCTTGATCCGGCAGAAATGGCCACGGCTGGCCTGTCGGCTCCGCTGCACCCAGGTGCTGCCAAATATTACAAAGAACAAGGCTGGATTGAATGATCTTCGCTTTTGATGAGGGGGCAGTTTTCTGCCCCCTCATTCCATTTTTTATAACCGCACAAAAACAAAAACCGCGGTAGAACAGGGAAAAGTCACATGACCGACAATCCGCAGGGTAGTAAGGCCCTCAGTGAAGAAGAACTTCAGGATCTGGTATCATCGTCTGACGCTGGCGCTCGTAACCCAGTGGGGCCCGTTGGCACGATGCTGGCCATCATTGCCGTCGTCTGGTCGCTGTTTCAGGTGCTGCTTGCTTCGCCAATCGCAAATTATGTGCTGCCGGGCGATGTCATCAACAATTCACGTCAAATTCATTTGGGTTTTGCAATTTTTCTGGCCTTCATGGCCTATCCCGCGCTGAAATCCAGCCCCCGACACTATATCCCGATTCAAGACTGGATCATGGGATTATTGGGGACTGTGATCGCGCTTTACGGATATATTTTCTATCAAAAAATCGTCAACAATGGTGGATTGGCCGATGACTTTGATAAATGGGTCGCCCTCGTCGGATTGGTCCTGTTGTTCGAAGGCGCACGCCGCGCACTAGGGCCCGCAATGGCGATCATTGCGACAATATTTTTGCTCTATGTTTTCTTCGGCTCTTCAGAATGGGTCCCAGAAGTTATCCGCTGGAAAGGCGCCTCGTTGAAAAAAGCAATGAGCCACATGTGGATCACCTCCGAAGGGGTCTTCGGGATTGCTTTGGGTGTCTCCACTAAGTTCGTCTTCCTGTTCGTCTTGTTCGGTGCCTTGCTCGAAAAGGCGGGTGCGGGGAACTATTTCATCAAGATGGCATTTGGTGCCCTCGGCCATCTGCGTGGCGGCCCGGCGAAGGCCGCGGTCGTCGGCTCAGCAGCAACAGGTCTGATTTCCGGATCATCAATTGCCAACGTTGTAACCACCGGAACGTTCACAATTCCGTTGATGCGTCGCGTCGGGTTTTCCAATGAAAAGGCGGGCGCTGTTGAAGTCGCAAGTTCCGTAAACGGGCAAATCATGCCACCAGTTATGGGTGCCGCGGCTTTCCTGATGGTGGAATATGTCGGCATTTCTTATGTCGAGGTAATCACTCACGCCTTTCTACCTGCCGCAATCTCCTACATCGCACTGGTCTATATCGTGCACTTGGAAGCGGTGAAAAACAACATGCCAACCCTGGGTGACCGGGTGGTATCAATGGGCAAAACCATTGGCGGCATGGCAGCATTTTTCGTTGGTTTTGCCGCGCTCTGCTATGGCGTTCAATACCCTGTACGCTGGATCACATCGGCACTGCCGTCGTCCGGGCTGGTCCTGTCTGGCCTGATCGTGCTGACATATATCCTGCTGTTGTGGCTGGCTGCCCAAGGTCCAGATCTGGAGCCTGATGATCCGAACGCAGAAGAGGTCAAACTGCCGGTCGTTGCCGAGATCTACAAATCCGGCCTTTACTTCCTGTTGCCGATCATCGTTCTGGTTTACTTCTTGATGATCGAACAAAAATCACCCGGCCTTTCGGCCTTCTGGGCGACACTGTTGTTGTTCGTCATTCTCCTGACGCAAAAGCCGCTGAAGTCGATCTTCCGGGGCGAGTCGGAAATGGCAGCATCATTCCAATCCGGCGTCCTTGATCTGTGGCAAGGCCTGCAGGACGGTGCCCGCAACATGATTGGCATTGCGCTGGCAACGGCCACTGCCGGTGTAATCGTAGGAACTGTAACCTTGACAGGTGTTGGCCAGGTGATGGCGGACTTGGTTGAGTTCCTGTCAGGCGGCAATCTGATCATGATGCTGGTGATGGTGGGTATTCTGAGCTTGATCTTGGGCATGGGTCTACCCACCACAGCGAACTATATCGTTGTGTCCTCGCTGATGGCCGGCGTTGTGGTCGAACTGGGCGCGCAAAGCGGATTGATCGTCCCATTGATCGCCGTGCACCTGTTTGTGTTTTATTTCGGAATCATGGCCGACGTAACACCGCCTGTGGGGCTTGCCAGTTTTGCCGCTGCAGCTGTGTCCGGCGGTGATGCGATCAAAACCGGTTTCACCGCGTTCTTCTACAGCCTGCGAACTGTGGCACTGCCGTTTGTCTTCATCTTCAACACAGATCTATTGTTGATTGATGTCGGATGGACGCAAGGAATAATCGTGGCAATATCCGCGACGATTGCCATCTTGGTCTTCACAGCTGGTACTATGGGATACTTCCTGACCCGCAATCGCATCTATGAAAGCCTGGCATTGATACTGGTGGCCTTCGCCCTGTTCCGCCCGGATTTCTTCATGGACAAGTTGCAACCTCCATTCTCGGTCATCGAACCAAGCAAACTGGAGCAGGCATTGGAGACAGCCAGCCCAGGTGACGAGTTGCGGGTCATCGTTTCGGGACCAGACTTTGACACGGGCGAACCCAAAGACACAACTTTGGTTTTGCTGGTCGATGGTGAAGGTACTGGCGCCGAGCGTCTCGACAGCTTCGGCCTGCTGCTTCTGGAAGAAGATGGCGTGGTTAAAATGGATGAACCCGCCTTTGGATCGCCCTTCGCAGATACGCTTCAAAACTACGATTTCTACGCAGATACACCTGTAACCATGTCTTCGGTTCAGGCACCATCTGACCAACTGCCCAAAGAAATCATTTTCATCCCTGCGCTTGCCCTTTTGGGATTGATTGTGCTGCTGCAACGTGGCCGCGCCAGCAAAGAAGGAGTACCCGCATGAGTATCAAAACCATACTGTGCGCAATCGATGTCAGCAGCAATGATCGTGATGCCAAAGTTCTAAAACAGGCCGCACGAATGGCCGAGGTCGAAGGCGCAAAACTGGACGTCATAACGGTGCTTCCGGATTTTGGAATGAGCCTTGTGGGTTCATTCTTCGATAGCGAATTCCACGAAAAAGCTGTCGAACACGCGCACGATGCCCTGCAGGATGCAGTCAGCGAAGCTTTAGGTGCTGACACAAACGAAAACATTCGGCACATCGTGGCGACCGGCAATACTTACGAAGAAATTCTAAAGCTGGCAGAAGCAAGCGAAGCGGACCTGATTGTCGTAGGCGCACATAAACCCGACCTCGCCGAAAAGGTACTGGGCCCCAACTCAGCGCGCGTCGCACGCTACGCCAAAGTCTCGGTCATGATCGTCCGCGACTAACTTCGCACCCGTATCAAATGCAACGCCTATCCCGGCAACGGGGTGGGCGTTTTTCTTTGGCCTACAGACAGCGACACTTTGTAACCTATGCGCCGCTTATTGGCAGCCCTACAACTTAGACATGCTGCGCCTTCATGCACCATTTTCCTACAAATCAGATCCGAAGGTCCCCACCTTTGAGGCTGGCGAAATCTTTACTGTGATGGATGCCCAGTGCGCGCTTTGTGCCCGCGGCGCCCGCTGGATCGCCCAAAACGACACGCAGCATGAATTTCGCATCCTGCCAATTCAATCCCCCGCCGGCCGTGCCCTTCTGCATCACTACGGATTGGACCCCGACGACCCGACCACATGGCTCTATGTCGAATACGGGATCGCCTATACCTCTCTTGACGCCCTCGCCCGCGTCGGCACCCGGCTGGGTGGGATCTGGCGGATGCTGCACCTCTTCCATCTCCTGCCCGAAGCCTTTCAAAATCCACTCTACCGCGCCGTCGCCCGCAACCGCTATCGCTTGTTTGGCCGTGCAGATCTGTGCACCCTGCCCGACCCCGAAGTCCGTAAAAGGTTAATCCCATGAAGATCCTCGTCCTTGGCGGTTATGGCGTATTCGGCGGTCGCTTGGCTGAACTTTTGTCCGACCTCCCGCAACTGGAATTGTTGATCTGCGGCCGCAATTTAGACCGCGCTACAGCCTTCTGTAACGCCTACCTCGGAAAGCCGCAGGTGCACCCTCTCTCTCTGGATCGGGCGCAGATCCACAACTGCCTGACAACAGAACAGCCGGATCTGGTGGTCGACGCCTCCGGTCCATTTCAAAACTACGGAGATGATCCCTATCGGGTGGTCAAAGCCTGCATCAACGCGGGCACCTCATACCTCGACTTCGCCGATGCCGCCGATTTTGTCTTTGGCATCACCCAATTTGACCAAAACGCCAAAGATGCAGGCGTATTTATCCTCTCAGGCGTCAGCAGCTTTCCGGTCCTGACCGCCACCGTTCTGCGTGAGATGTCCAAAACCATGGACATCACCTCGGTCGAAGGCGGAATCGCCCCGTCGCCCTACGCTGGTGTCGGCCTCAATGTGATGCGCGCCGTTGTCGGCTACGCTGGTGCCCCGGTAAGGCTCACCCGCGACAGCAAACAAACAACCGCCCGCGGATTGGCCGAAAGTCGGCGGCACACCATTGCAGTGCCCGGACGGTTGCCACTCAAAAACATCCACTTTTCTCTGGTAGATGTGCCTGACCTGCAGGTCATCCCGCCCGAACATGAAACCTTGCAAGACATCTGGATGGGGGCCGGGCCTGTGCCTGAAATCCTGCATCGGATTCTGAATCTGCTGGCCAAGGCACGTGCTGCTTTGCACCTGCCAGCACTGACGCCACTGTCAGGCCTGTTTTACAAAGTGCTGAACCTGATGAAATTCGGCGAACACCGAGGCGGCATGTATGTGCGGGCCACGGGCAAGCGCGATGATCAAGACATTACACAGACATGGCACCTTTTGGCCGAAGGCAATGATGGCCCCTACATCCCCTCCATGGCGATCGAGGCGCTTATTCGCAAGCTCTTGCTCGGGATCGCTCCCGCGCCCGGTGCCCGCCCGGCCACCAGGGCGTTGGAGCTTTCTGACTATGATCTGCTTTTTGAAGATCGTTCCATCTTCACCGGCTTTCGTTCCCCCTTGCCCGCAGATGCCCCGCTCTATCAGCACATTCTGGGCCCCGCTTTCCATAACTTGCCCACCCCGGTTCGGACCCTGCACAACAGTACGGCCAAACGCACTTGGAACGGACAGGCCGAAGTTCAGCGCGGCAAAGGCATGCTCGCCAATGCCATCGCCCGACTCATCGGATTTCCCAACACCGGAAAAGACATTCCCGCCTGTGTGACGCTGACACCACAGGGCAACCAGGAACTCTGGCACCGCGATTTTGGCGGCAAACCATTTTCATCCCAACAATGGGCCGGAACCGGGCGAAATCAGCACCTTCTAATTGAACGCTTTGGTCCAATCCGCGTGGCCCTCGCCTTGGTGATCGAAGACGACAAGATGTACCTCATCCCGCGCCACTGGTTCTGCTTTGGCCTACCCCTGCCCCGCGCCTTGTTGCCCAAAGGCCAGACTTTTGAGACCACCCGCGACAATCAATTTTGCTTCAACGTCTCCATAGAGGCTCCGATTGTCGGCCTGATCGTTTCCTACAAGGGGACCTTACAACCCACAGCCCCCATTCGCGCCGCGTAACAACCACCTCAAAATTCGCCTGTTTCATCTGACCACAAATATCTCCGCCGGAGGCAATCCCCGAGGCGGAGGTCAAAGGCCGGCACCGAGACATCAAGCGCGCCGCAGGCGCAAAATTTGGTTATCCATGTTTGAACCATGCGACGTTTGAACCATGCGACCGATTCAAAGCCCCGGAAACCACCCCAACGGATTTGTGTAAATAACAGGGAGTCAAAACGTACAGGCTGTACACAAATCACAAAAGGAAAAGGCCGCTAACGCGGCCTTTTCCTAAAGCACTTGGCGAGTGGCTTAGCCGAACACTTTGGTCAGTGCGTTGTCTGTCGCAGTGACGATCTCGTCGATGTCGTCTTTGGTTGCGATCAGCGCAGGGCTATAGGCCAGCATGTTGTTGAAACCCGGAATCGCGCGATTTGATGCACCGATGATAACGCCGTTTGCTGCACAATCGCCGGACACGGCCTGTACCAGCTTCTCGTCGACAGGCTCTTTCGTTGCCCGATCCGAAACCAGTTCCACACCCAAGAACAAGCCCTTGCCGCGCACGTCACCGATAACTTTATGCTTATCTTGCAAGGCTTTCAGCTGGTCGAGCATATAATCGCCCATCTGCACGGTGTTTTCCAACAGGCCTTCTTCTTGGATGATCGCCATATTTTCGATCGCCGCCGCAGGACCCGCGGTGCAGCCACCAAAGGTTGAGATGTCACGGAAATAGTTCATCGGGTCAGTCGCGTCATCTTTGAACATGTCAAAGACTTTTTCGTTGGTGACACAGCAGGCAATTGCTGCATAGCCCGAGGCCACACCTTTGGCCATGGTCACAAAGTCAGGCTCGATGCCATAGTGCTGATAGCCAAACCACGTGCCGGTCCGACCGACGCCACAAACAACTTCATCGATGTGCAGCAAGATGTCGTATTTCTTGCAGATTTCCTGAACACGTGGCCAGTAACCTTCTGGCGGCACGATCACGCCACCACCCGCAGTCACGGGCTCAAGGCACAGAGCGCCAACGGTGTCCGGACCTTCGGCCAGAATGACCTCTTCGATCGCATTCGCAGCTGCGATACCGTATTCTTCGCCCGACAGATCCCACTGCGCACGGTACTCAAGGCAGTGTGGCACGCGGATGAAGCCAGGGGTGAATGGGCCGTACTGTGCCCCACGCTCGTCCTGACCACCGGCGGACAGGGTCGAAATGGTGGTGCCGTGGTAGTCGCGGTCACGGTACAGGATCTTGTACTTCTTGCCGCCATAACGCTTGTGCGCGATTTGACGAACCATTTTGAAGGCTTTCTCGTTCGCTTCCGAGCCTGAGTTTGTGTAGTAGACACGGCTCATGCCAGGCATCTTGTCGATCAGCTGCTCAGCAAAGATCGCGCCAGGAATGCTACCCGCTGTGTTGGCGAAATATGGCAGTTTGACCAACTGGTCGCGTACGGCATTGGCGATACGCTCGCGACCGTAGCCAACGTTAACAGTCCAGACACCTCCAGAGACGGCATCAATGTGCTCTTTGCCCTTTTGGTCCCAAACACGCATGCCGCGGCCTTCCACGATGATTCGGGGTTCGCCGGTTTCAAAAGGCTTGTGCTGGATCAGGTGGTGCCAAACGTGGGCACGGTCAGCATCCACAACCTTGCTGATATCATTGTCAAAAATCTTGCCGTCCATAGCAGTGCTCCATCAGATGATGCCCGGTGTCTTCAGCCATGTGAGTAAACGCGGGAAAAAGTGTCTCTCATTCCTACCATATCAGCCTGAGATATGCAGAATCTGATAGGGCCAACTCCCTCCGGGATATAAGACCAGTCAGCGAAACAACCAAAGCATTTGCGCCAGAAGGTTCGTGATTTCCGTCACGCTCGCTCGTCTTTTGGTGATCCCATAACCACATAGGACGTGATAGAGCTAACCTGTGGTAAGGTGCCAATCACATCGGTGTGAAAGGATTTGTACGCCGCCAAGTCAGACACCTCGATACGCAAAAGATATTCTACGGCCCCGGTGGTGTTATGGCATTCGACCACCTCCGGCGCGATGGCCATGGCGCGCTCAAATGCTTCCTGACTGGCCTTGGTGTGCGAGCTGAGGCCCACCGTGGCGTAGGCCACAAAACCCACCCCTAGCTTCGATTTGTCTAGAATGGCGCGATATCCGGTGATTACCCCGCGCCGCTCGAGGTCCTGCACACGGCGCAGACACGCCGAGGGAGAAAGATTGATTCTATCCGCCAGATCCAGATTGCTAATGCGCCCGTTCTTCGAAATTTCACGCAATATATGTTGGTCAATCTGATCCATGAGCAAATTATATTGCACTACAAGTGTAATCTCAACAAGCATACGCAATTCAAATGCATCACTTACGGCATAAGATTGCGGCCATGACAGTTGAACTCTACTCCGCCCTCTTCACCTTCGCTTTGGTCACGGTCATCACGCCAGGGCCAAACAACCTGATGCTTATGGCTTCTGGGGCCAACTTTGGCTTCCGGCGCACGGTGCCGCATATGCTGGGCATTGGCCTTGGCATGCCGGTGATGGTGGTGATGGTCGGCATCGGGATCATGCAGATCTTTGATCGCTGGCCCATGAGCTACACCATTTTGAAAGTCGCCAGCGTCGCATATCTGCTGTACCTAGCCTGGAGGATTGCAAACTCGGCAGCGCCCAAAAATGCCGAGGCTGGGGGTAAACCGCTGACTTTTCTGCAATCAGCGGCTTTTCAGTGGGTTAATCCTAAAGCTTGGACCATGGCCTTGTCTGCGATCACTCTATACGCCACGAGCCGCGATCTGACAGCTGTGCTTTGGGTCGCGGGCACCTATGTGATGGTCTCTTGTGTCAGCACCACCAGTTGGACTGTTCTGGGACAGCAGATGCGACGGATTTTGAAAAACCAAACGCGTTTGAAAACCTTCAACATCACCATGGCGCTCTTGCTGGTAGCGACCTTGATACCAGTTCTGTGGCCCAATACGTAAAAATCCCTGTTTTCATTGCCGAAGGTCAACGGTAAGCCATCCCTTGTCTTAAATGGGAGCCACCTCATGACCTTGACCTTCGTTCACACCGCAGAAGTACATCGCGTGACCTTTGATGCGCTGCGCGATCAGATCGCACCGGGCACAGACATCACGCACATTGTCCGGCCTGAGTGGCTCGCACGGGCGCAAACCGGCGTTGATCCCGCACTTGAGCAAGAAATCAAAGACGAAATCGGCCAGATGACAGGCCCAGTGGTCTGCACCTGCACAACAATCGGCGCTGTCGCAGAAGAAGCAGGTGCCATCCGTGTAGATTGGCCGATGATGCAGAAGGCGGCAAAGACAGGCGGGCCGATCATGTTTGCCTACTGCCTAGACAGCACCTATCAGCCTAGCCTCTCCTTGCTGGATCGCGCTTTGGAAGAGGCAGGTATGCCGACCAAGGTCCACGCGATGCCGCTTGGGCAGTATTGGCCCTTGTTTGAGGCGGGGCAGAATGAGGCGTTTGCCGCTGTCCTTGCCAGCGAAATTCGCGGAATGGTCGAACACAAGCGTGACATCGCTTGTGTGATCTTGGCGCAAGCTTCAATGGCGGGTGCTGCAGCCTTGCTGTCTGACCTGCCAATTCCGGTCTTCAGTTCACCAGAGTTCGCATTTCGTGCAGGATTCGCCGCGATGTGATTGCAAATTGCCTGCGATAACGCCATATATCGCAACGACAATTGTGGAGCACGGAATGACCAATTATCTCGACTTCGAAAAGCCTCTGGCCGAAATCGAAGGCAAAGCCGAAGAGCTGCGGGCTATGGCCCGCGCCAACGAAGAGATGAATGTCGATGATGAGGCTGGCGCGCTGGATAAAAAAGCCGCCGATATGCTGCGCGACCTATACAAAAGCCTGACGCCATGGCGCAAATGCCAGGTTGCACGCCATCCTGAGCGCCCGCACTGCAAAGATTACATCGAAGCGCTGTTCTCCGAATACACACCGCTGGCGGGCGATCGAAACTTTGCCGATGATCTGGCCATCATGGGTGGCTTGGCGCGCTTCAATGACACCCCCGTCGTGGTGATCGGCCATGAAAAGGGCAATGATACGCAATCGCGCATTGAGCGTAATTTCGGCATGGCGCGCCCCGAAGGGTATCGCAAGGCGATCCGCCTGATGGAAATGGCTGGACGGTTTGGCCTGCCGGTTATCACCTTGGTTGACACTCCAGGGGCTTATCCGGGTAAAGGTGCCGAAGAGCGTGGTCAATCGGAGGCAATTGCGCGCTCAACCGAGAAATGTCTGCAAATCGGAGTGCCCTTGGTCAGCGTTATCATCGGCGAAGGCGGTTCTGGCGGTGCTGTGGCCTTTGCTTCGGCCAACCGATTGGCGATGTTGGAACATTCGGTATATTCCGTCATCTCGCCCGAAGGCTGTGCCTCGATCCTCTGGAAAGACGCCGAAAAGATGCGCGAAGCAGCCGAGGCGCTTCGCCTGACCGCGCAAGACCTAACCAAACTCGGAATCGCAGATCAGATCATAGACGAGCCCATGGGCGGCGCACATCGCGATTCCAATGCGACAATCCAAGCTGTTAGGCAAGCAATCGATAGCATGTTGGAAGAGCTTTCGGGCAAAACTCCCGATGAATTGATACAGGATCGCCGTCAGAAGTTTCTGGATATGGGGTCTAAAGGACTGGCCGCCTGATCAATACTTCTGGTGGCTTCCGGAAAAACAATCTGAATCACATCCGTATTCAACACACATTGAAAAGGGCCGCTCCATAGGACCGGCCCTCAATCTTTCTTCAGACCAATACCGCTTAGTTGGTTTCGGCGTTGTTCTTCTGGTTTTGCTCGTTCAGCGAGTCAGAGATAATCGCATACCATTCGCCCGATTCACGCATTTCGTTCAGACCGCGGTTGAACATCGCCATGTACTGACGTCCATACGGGTTGGACTTGTGGGTGATAAAACGCAGTGACGACATAGTTGTCACATTCGGGTTCTCAACAAGGTCTTGTCCTGTCAGGCCCATGCCGCTCATTTCAGCCGCGATGGATTCAAGTTCGAAGGACGCCATGTCAGCAACACCGGTCAGAACGGCATCAAGGCATTCTTTTGCAGTGGTAGGGCGAAGCAATGTGATTGTAGGTTCACCAAGGCCTTGTTCTTCGAGGTCGGACGTGAACCAACCCTTCATACGGCAGATGGTTGCACCTTTCAGGTCGTCATAGGTACGTGCTGAAGCATACTGGCTGTCTGGCAGCGAAACAAAACCAACAACCGTGTCGTACACACTGACAGTTGCGTTGAACTGGGTGCAGCGGTAAGTTGTTTCTTCAGACCACTCATATGTGGTGTTTGAGCAATCTGGAATGTTCCACGCGAGTGACACGTCGAAAGCACCCAGTGGCAGCAGAGTCTGCAGGTGCGCGGTCCAGTCGTTCACAAAACTCACCGAATATTCACGCTGGTTACCAGCACGGTTCAGCGCGGTCGAGGCGATACGAGGGAAGATGCCACCACCGTTGAGGCTATCATCGGCAAATGGAGTCCAATTGCTGCCCGTGACCATTTTGATTGGTGGTGCATAGACGTTGGAAACGCGGTTTGCCGCAGCACGCTCTTCTTGCTGGGCGATCAGTTCCTGAGCTGACTGGCCGTTTGGCAGGCTACCGTCTTCACAAGGCAGAGCCAGAACCAGACCTGGGGCCAGTTGACCGGGGTTATCGATTGCGTTCCGGTTGGCGTTAAAGATTGGCTGATAGTTGGATGTGCCATAAGCCGTGATCGAGATGGTCGCGAGTGTGTCGCCATCTTGAACGGTATAGTTGGTACATGCTTCTTGTGCGCTGGCGCTTCCGGCCATCACAGCCGCACCGGCAAAAGCCGTCAGTGAGATGTTTTTCAGGTTAAAGTCAAACATTTTTGTCCTCCAGATATTCCAAATTCGTGCCCAGGCCGGGCGTTAACCGTTTTCCATTTGATAGCGTAGGGCGGTCGAAATGATTTCGCGCCATTCGCCAGATTGCTGCATGATTTCAAGACCCTCGTTCAACGTCTCAAGCAACGTTTCCCCATCCGGGTTATCGATGTGTGTCATGACATTGAGCGATTTGATTGCCGCAAGGTTTGGGTTTTCGATCAACTGGTGTTCGTACCCAAGACGGGCAATCGCCTCGACTGCAAGATGCGCTTCAACCGCAACGATATCGGCTTCACCACTCATAACTGCATCAAAGCAATCATCGGGCGATTCCGGACGCATCAGAGTGACCGCTGGCTCATATAAGCCAACCGCGTCCAAGTGGCTGAGGCTCCAGCCTTCGGGGCGGCAGATGATTGTTCCCGCAAACTCAACGTAGCTGCGGGCCTCTTCATAACCTGAGCCGTCTTTCGCAAAGAATGTATCGACAACTTCATAGAATGGATTCGAGAAGTTGTATGTTTCGCACCGATTGCGATCACCCTCTGACAGGGCCTCTGGCTCTTCGCAGTTCGGACGTGACCAAGGGAAGGTTGCATCGAATGCCAAAGTTGGCATCAGCAGGTCCAAATGCGAGTTCCAGTCATTTACGAACTGGATCTTGTAAGCCTGTTCCGGAGCTGCACGCAAAAAGGCGGTTTCCACCAAGCGGGTATAGAGACCCCGATCTGGCAAGCCTTCGTCAGTGAATGGCGCATAGTTGCCGCCTGTGATCATGAGAACCTGACGGTCACGGATCGCTGGGCGTTCGCCACCGTCAGCGTCGCGGATCAACGCAGCACCTTCCGCGCGGGCAACTTCGATCTCAGCCTTAGCATTGGCACGAATTTCGGCCAGTTCTTCTGAGCTGGCGCCACGGGCTTCGGCTTCGGCAACCGCAACACGCCCCTCTGCTTCGGCGATTGCCTTTGCGGCACGAGCCTCGGCAGCGTGAACCAAATCCGCAGCCATTTCTGCCGCCAGTTTCTCAGCCTCAGTTTTCTCTTCACCACTTGCAATCGCAGAGTCGACACAGGGCAATTGCAATGTGTCACCGACTTGGATGATGTTGGGATTTCTACCAATCACATCGCGGTTTGCATCGTAAATCGCTCGATAATCCGCCGTTCCGTAAACTGACATCGACAGTTCTCTCAGGCTGTCACCACGCTGAATGACATATGTGGAACAGGCTTCCTGAGCGAAAGCTGAACCAGATGCTCCTGCTATGGCAAGGCTGGATGCTACTAGATATCTATTCATAGTCCTCGCATTCTCTTTTTCTTTTATTTTCAAACTGATAACAACTTTACAACGGCAATGGATGTATTATCCTGATCAGGATCTTCCTGGCTCTGAACAGCTTTCAGAAGGGTATCAGCGATCTCTTGAGCAGTGAGCCCCGAGCAGGCGTTCAATACCTCAAGGATTTGCCCATCGTTGAGATATTGAATACCATCGCTGGCGGCGATCAGGACATCGCTTGGCGTCAACTCAAGCGGAGAACTTGGGCAATCCACCTTGGGGATCGCGGCCCCCATAATGACCGACGTCAAAAGATTGCGATCCGGATGGGCCTGCGCCTCCTCGACGCTCAACACCCCTTCGGCCACTTTCGCATCGATCATCGGCGCCATCGAGTGATCTTCATTGATCTGAACCAGATGTCCCTCGCGAAACAGATACAAAGGCGAGTCGCCGATTGAGATCCAGAATAGGCGATTACGCAACAAGAGCGTCCCTAGAAGGGTCGAACCCATCTGCAGCGAGCCACTTTCTTCGGTATACTCCGAGACGTCGACGTTGGCCTGCATCGCTGCAATTGGCAGTGCATCCAGTAGATTGCGTTCTGCCACTTCGCTGCCTTCAAGCTGCACATCCAGAGTGGCACGCCAGGCCTTTGTCACAAGGTCAGAGGCGACCTCGCCTGCCTCGTGCCCGCCCATGCCGTCAGCGACGACAACATAGGCGGCTTCGGCTGAATCGAAGGTGCGGGTTGCGATTGCATCTTCCTGCATCTCGCGCCGACCTCGGTCCGCAATGACTGCGATGTCATATGTTGGGGCTGCCAGCATTCTTTATTTATCCGACCAATCGAAGTTTTCATCACAGAGGGCTACGAAACGCATGGTGGTTTCACTTATGCGAATTTCATCGCCGTTCGACATAGGTACAGTGGCCAGAACCGGGCTACCATTCAGACGCACCAGATTAGCCTTGCCGCCATGGCCCAGATAGCATTTTCGATCTTCGGGATCGTACGCAATCACAGCATGGCTGCTGCGAGAGATACCCGTATCCCCAAAGTCCAGTTGAATAGCTTGATCGTCATTGCGCCCGATCTGCATCAAACCTGCTGTCACTGTTAAGCTGGCACCGCGGCCGGGGCCAGAGGTCACAACCAACCAACCCACTGGGAACGTCACGTTGGCCTGCTTGGCTATCTCAACTGGTGCCTGCTCCATCAGGTCCTGTACATGCGCATCTGGGCGCTCGAAGCCAAGGAAGGTGGTTTTCACCCGGTCGCGGCGGTCATCTGATTTTGCGGATACTGGTGCCGGTGCTGCTGGCGCCACGGCTGGTGGAGTTTCAGCAACGGGTGTTTCAACTACCTCCGGGGCCTCGGTCGGCTCTGGTGCCGGTGAAAACGCTTCAGTCATTGGGTTTACTGTTTTGGCAACTTCAAGCTGCGGTGCTGGCTCTTCCGCCTTCGCTTCTTCCTTTGGTGGCTCTTCGTTGCTCAGCGCTTCTTTGATCACCAGAACGTCTGGCATGTTGTCCATCGCTGACACTGGCTTGGACTCTTCTTGATCTGGGAAATCTGGCATTTTCTGCTCTGGCAGCAGCTCTTCACTGTCTTCGAATGAGGCGGCTTTGATTTTCTCTTCTGCCAGCACCTGACGCAGGACATTCAAATCTGCAATCGGCTCGAGTTTTTCGATATTGCTGTCTTCGACTTTGTCCTTTGCGTCCTCATTTGACTTTGCAGAGCCTTCGAGAAGACGGCTGAGGGGGCTTTTATATTTAAACATATCAATTAGACCTTTTCTGCTTCTCGGTTGATGGAAACCGTTTTGTTAGTGAGACGATTGATTGCGTTCTTAATCATTTTGCGACCAACTCCATGTGTGCTTTTTGAATGCCGCTCAGTCGCATGATGGTGAATTCCGCTTTGGGATTGCCGAGTTCGACAAGTTTTTCCAGCGTGGACTTCAGGCTGTCTTGACCATCGAACTTCACGCCCGTGGTTTGTTCCTGAACGATGATGTCATCGACGCGCAGTGTCGTGCCGTGTCCGGCGGAAAGCTCGCTCACACGTGTATTCCAGCCACCCTTGGCATCACTGCTGACGGCAAAGGTCACTCCATTCCCCAGCCCGATCACGTGTACTGCCGGCAATGCCAGCAAGCCATTTGAGACGCGGGTCTGTCCTTTTGCGCGGTACCTCGCCACGATCCGGAAATACCCATCTTCATCTGCAGTTGTCCCATTCATGATCTGAGTCGCCAAAGGCACATTCTTGCGGATCGGTTCACCATTCAAAGTGAAGATCACGGCACCGCGCTCGACCCAGTCACCAATGACAGACATGTCAGCATCCCGATCCACATTGTTGATCGCAATTGCGCTTGCTGTGGAGATCTTCCGAACACTTGTGCGGAACGGAATATCCACATCCCAATGCGAAAAGGCGATCTGCTCGTCACGCAGGTTGACGGGCTCGGCAACAGCAGCCTCTGAAACGTCTTCAACGGTGGCTTCAACAACCGAGGTTTCCGCAGGCTCGCTGGCCACAGCGACTTCTACTTCTTTCGGCTCAACAGCGGGGATTTCTTCTACAGAAACGCGCTCTCCCGCCACTTCCGGTTCTGTCGTCGTAGGCGTCTCAATTTCTGCTACAGCGGCAGCTTCTTCAGGTGCAGCAGCTGGTTCAACGGTTTCTTCGGCATTCACCGCTTCTGTGATTGCCGCAGGAACTTCCTCTACCCCAGCTTCTTCTACGACGGGCTCTTCTGCAGTGGGCTCAACAACTGTTGTAGCAACAGTAACGTCAGTGGTGACTGCAACCTCATCTTCCCCACCTGACATCGCAAAATACCCGCCAGCCGCCAAAGCGATAACCACCAACATGGCACCAGCCATGAGTTTACCATTGCCGCCAGAGTCATTGCGGACCACGGTATCCATAGCCTGCGCAGGCTTGGCCTTTGAGGTGGCGGCGGGTTGATTCACATCCGGTCCCGCGTCGATGTCGCCAGTTAGCAGCGCATTGACTACAGCTTCAGCATTTTCAGTCTCGGCGCGAATGCGCTCTTGTTCAGCCTCGCTCAGCTCTTCTTCGTCCTCACGGTCCACCGCGACGATGACGGACACAGGGCGATAACTGAAGTTGTCAAACTCGACCTTTTTGCCCCGGAACATGCGTAGCCATTCAAGAGCCGATTGCAGACGATCTGGCACATGGATTTCCATTGCCTTGTCGATCGCCTCGAGGAAACCTTTCGGATAACCTTCGAAACGGCCACTAAGCGGCTCATAAGGATCGGGTTGGCTATTGTTGAAAGCATCAAGACGTGTCTGACCGTCGATTGGTCGCTCTCCACTGATTGTGTGATACAGCGTCGCCGCTAACACGTACAAATCACTACTGGGGCCTTGCTCTGCACCCCGCACATAAAACTCATGCGGAGAATAGCCGTCCTTGATCACCCGCAGAGTCAGCAAGGCAGCCGACTTGTTTGCGGCTTGCTCGCGGGCTGCACCAAAATCAATCAAGACGGGTTGTTTGTTTTCGTCGATCAGGATGTTGTCCGGCGAAATATCACGGTGCAACATGCCGCTGTCGTGAATAAAGGAAACAGCCGACAGCATTTTTTCAGTGACCTGCACAATGAAGTCGGGTGAGCTGTCATTCTTGCTGTCTTGAACATAATCAAGCAGGTCACACCCCTTGATAAGGTCCATCGCTATATAGGCCGTATCATTGTCCTCAAACACCTGATGAACATCGACGATGTTTGGATGAACCAGACGGGCGTGATTGCGGGCTTCAAGAATGAACAGTTCGATGATCGAGCGCAGGTCTTTATTGTAAGCGGGGTCCACTGCCTCAACGAGGTCGCCATTCCGTCGGCAAAGCGCACCAGGAAAGCATTCTTTGATAACGACATCACGTTCCAAACTGTCACGCGCCAGATAGGTGATTCCAAAACCGCCATTACTTAGAAAGCTGATGATTTCATATTGCCCGCGCAGCAGTTTTGCGCCCGGTTTCAACCCTACAATCTGATTTTCGTCTTGTGTGTCTTCAACAGCCCGATTTTGACTCATAGTATTCCCGCCATGATTGCAAAACCTGCGGTAAATCGGCCGGAGCGAAGGCCTTGGAACTGACTAAAATACACTCTTCCGCAGAGTACCCAGTCAAAGGTTAGACTGAAAAATTAAGACTAAAATTTGGCCACCGGATGACTTCGGTATGGTTCAAAATTCATTTACTCGACGGGTACAACAAGATGCTAAATCTTTGATTTTCAACCATAAAATACCCTTCAATTTCACCAATTCTTCATAGGTGTCATAGGTCTGACACGAAGAAATCGAAGCCAAAGCCCGATTCTACAGTTCGATTTCATCAGAATCATTCTTTCCAAGCCGGAAACAATCAGGTGCCAGTGCGGGCCAACGAATCCATAGGCGTACTGCCCGCCCAGGCCAGATTGTCCCCAAGCTGAGCCAAAATGCTCACTGCATCCCGCAGAACATCTGTCCCGTTTTCATACTGCAACAACAACAACAGATCTGCGGCCTTTTCAAACTCAGCGGGGACCCATTCAGCCGATGGCGAAAGGCCCTCACTGTCTTCCAGGCGATCTGAAAACTCTTCCACAATTTCCTGACAATTTTGCAAGAAGGCAGAGGGCTTCATTTCAGTCGCCTCTCGAACCTCTTCATAAATGTCCGTGACCGCCGCAAGCCACTCTTCCAACAACGGATTGCTGATATTTGGCAGCGCTTGATGCAAGTTTTCTTTGTCGCTGATTCTGACTGCTGAGTCTGCCACCGGCGTGACATCCGGAGTATTGTCTAACGCAGCCAAAGCGGGGAGGAACAAATTTTCCAGATCCTTTTGGGCATCTTCCAAATCCTTACTGCGCCGAACTGAAGCGATGCGCAGCACTTCTTCGGCCAGCCTTTGCCCGCCACAGTCTTTCCAAAGCTCCAGGTTTGGCTCAGGTTCAGCTGACATCGCCTTGACGGCTTCGGGGGTCCCAATCGGGACAACAGATTGAAACAACCCGTCTTTCTCTTTTTCCAGTCTGGAAACAACCCGATCAAGCGCTTCACGCACTGGCGGCAAATCGGCGTGTGTCACCGCAAGCACGCTGTTTTCACGTAGCTTGGCGGGGACCTGAGACCAGAGATGGCGTTCGCTTTCGCGCCAGGCATTGGCCCCGTTCGTACACCAGATGACGCAGTCCACAAAATTCAAAAGCCCCAAGGCCTTGTCATAACTTTCTTCCAAGGCCCCTGATCCGGGCAAGTCAAACAGAGATACCTCGCGCAGTGCAGGTGAATTCAAACCCACGGAAATAAAGTCAGGCTTGTCTGCGGCCGCTTTCTCAAGCGCAATTCCGGCATAGGTTTTCTCGGGTTTATCCCACCAACCAACAGTTGTCTGAGGCTCTTCAGAATACGCCACGATAACCAAAGGCAGTTCCAGATGCTGCGGCCCCGTTGGAAGAACATCCGCCCCAGCCAGCATATTCGCCAAGCTGGACTTGCCAGCGCCGAATTCGCCGGCAAAACCTATCGCAACTGCATTGGACAAGCGTTCGGCATGCCCCAGCGCGCGCGCGCGCAGCGCTTCAAGCTCGGGCGAGGATGGCAGGTTTTCAGTTTTTGAAAGAAACCGATCTAACTGCCTAACTTCTTGTTCCGTATCGGAAAATTCGATCACTCTGCTGCCTCCGCTAGCCTGTCCTCAAAATTTGCAGGGCCATACACCAATTCTAGCTCTCCCGTTATACGCCGCAGTTGATCAAACGCGCCCTGTGGGTCGGTCTCGGTGTTTGTTCCCTTTGCCCCGTTTCTGCGGTCGTCATCAAAGTGCCCGGCCAAAAGTGCCTGGTGATGATTGAGCACAGTCTCCATTCGCTCAATGATGTCGGTGCGGGCGGTATCAACCAGATCATCACCAATCATTTCGAATTCCTGTGTGATCATCTCATTTGCCCGCGCCACGTAGCTCTTTTTCGAGAACAACCGAGATAGCCAAGACACACGTAGCTCAACTGTTATGCCTCGGCTCAGAGCGCTGGTGTCAGGCCGGAACCAACGCACCGCGCTTGTGTTCATCCGCCCATTTTCGCTTTCTTCCCAACCCGGCAGTGTTTGCAATACCGCATTGCTATGCATGTCGATGGCATAAAGTTCATGCATCAGCCGTTGCCGCACCACCTGCGTCGCATCCTGGATCAACTCCCGCATCCGCTCTCTAAGTGCGGTGAAATCCAACTCCGTTGCGGCACCCTGCGCCAAAAGCGGAGATTTCCCGTTGGGCCCATGAACAACATTTGCAACAAGTTCACCAACGGTATCATCCATGACGCCGCGCAAATTGGCGAACACATCATCCATATCCTGAATCATGCCCTCCGACTTTTCGGTGATCATGGCCCTCAGTTCGTTGAAGGTTTCATTATTGCTCAGTGTGTCTACACCCCGCTCAACAGGTTCTTGACCGATCGCACGCAAGCGCGCCTCACTTCTCTCCAATTCACCCTTGGCAAAGCTGTTGAGATGCTGCCAAGCCATTTGCATCTGCTCCCCACACGTACCTAGTGTAAGAGCGTCCGTCACATAGCTACGCAATTCCGGCAAGCCAGAGGCGACCATTGCTGCAAAACGCAAGATAGCCTCTCGGCTAACCGGCCCGTCGCCGCGCTTCATGTCTTTGACGCCATCCAAATATTTCTGCATCAAAGCCGGATTGGCTCGTAACCACGCCAAAACGTCGTCATGATCAACGCCGTTTTCGTCACCAGTTAAAGCATAATGAGCCCATTGTGCGCTGCCGGTTAGAACTTCGATCTCAGAGCCGACCAAGGCCTGCTTGAGGCCCTTGCGAACATCTTCCTTGACCTTGGCTGCATCCTCGGCACCATCGTTAAGTTCATCTACACGATTGATGAAAACAACCAATTGGCCGAGTTCCAGAGCCTGCATCAGGCGAAACAGTTTCAGATCAGCGCGCGAAAGCGCCTGATGTGCGGACAGAACAACAACAAAGAAATCCGCCTTTTTAAGATACTGACGTGAAATTTCCTCGCGGATCAGAAGCGGGTCATTCACACCAGGCGTGTCCGTGACCGTCAGCGGGAACGGGAAGTGGCCGAGTTCAAAATACACTTCGGCTTTGCGCGTTACATCGCTGTACAGACCTCGATCAGAGATGTCTTCGCCATCGTCTAAATCTGTCGGGTCATCGCCCGCACAGACATAGCGCATCAGGTCATCCGAGGACAGCTCTGGCAGGTCGTGGGTTTGACCCAACAAATTCTGATAACTGGCTCCAAGGCGCAGCTTCGCGCGATTTTTCATCGCGTCAACCTGCTCTTCGATCATTTCGCGCTTGTAGCTATCTTCTTCGTCAGCGAAAAGTTTGCGCATCTCTTCGCCTTCAGCGATCAGTTCTTGCCACTGCTCGTTATCGAAGAAATGGAATTCCGCACCGTCTGTCCGCCCGCTGGGGTGGCCAAAGTGCATATCGGTGATAACAGTTGTCCAAGGGTTTACATCAGACGGCAGAAATTCGGCTCGTCCGATAAAGCCATTGATAAGCCGTGACTTACCTGCCTTGATTTGCCCGACAAACGCCACCCCTGGCTTTAGTTCAGTTAGATCTTGTTGAATCTTGGATATGAACAAACGCGTTTCCTCGTTTGTTACATCGTGCATCTCGTTGGCAATCCGAATTAATTCCCGGCGTTTCAATTCACTATTCATCGCACCTACAAGTCAAACTTGCTCCTAATTGTTATGGTAAATCCCTTGGATCCATGTCGTAAATTCAATTTTCTTGTTTCTTAGTTAGTGACTTCCACAGGCCAACCGCGGCCCCCAATTTGCGGGCTTCATACATTGCGATCGATATATCTTTATCATCACGCACAACCGCGAGACTTGACGCCTTCTTGTCTGCCGAACGCATCAAAATCATCTGCGGCCCTTGCAAGGCTGCTCCACAATCTTCGCCCCAAATCGATAGGTCGCGGGCAAATTGAGTTAAAATGTCTGCATCGGGGTTAAATGAAACTTCGCCATTGCTCCCCTCTCCCGCCGCTTTGAGCGAACCATCCGCTGCCATTTGAAAACGCTCCAAGGCAAATCCCTTTGAGCCTTCGAAGAATGACGGGCACAATGCATCTTTGGCCACAGCGGGCGTCGCTACAACGTCTGCCCGAGGTGTTTTTTGAATAGATTCCGCAGCATCAGCAGTCGCCTGCAGGGCTGGGGAGTCTTCTCCACTCTCTTCCGAAAGCTCCAACTTATCGCAGGCACGTTCAACTTCGTTGAAAGTGATGCCCACGTCATCCGCGTCTGGCGACGTGTCAGGATGCAAAGCCAGTAACTCCAACGGGCCAGGCACCGCACTAAATTCAGTGATTACCTCGGCGATTGCCTGCGTGACAAAGACCCTTTCATCTTTTTCAAAATCTGGGAGCGTCTTGCCGTTGAATTCAAGGATTTCCACCACGCGGGCGCTGCTCACCTCAAGCACAAGCCGCGTGCCATCTGCCGCGACAAACTCCAAATGGCGTGGTAGAATGGTGTCTCGAATGCTGCGCAGGATAGCGGCTCGACGAACCGGTGCGTTGTCGCTTTGCAATTCACTCGCGGGTGAAAGGCGAGCAACGGTCGTTTTGCTCATCTCGCTCAGCATATCGACAATATTCATATCAATCATCTTGTCGCCCCTCACACCGCCTCGGCTATTTTGCCAAGGCTCATTTGCGACTTGGCCATGACCATTCCAGGATTGGCACCGCCACGGCAGACGAAACACACTACGTGTTCCTGATAATCGCGGGCTTTCAGGAAAACGAACAGATGATCCCCTGAAAAAATCGTGACTTCACTAAATCCAGCATTATCAATTGCGCCATCCCCGGCTTCCGCAAGCAACTTCTCAAAGGCTTGCACTCCATGTCCTTGGAATAGATTCGAAATAGCAATTGATACAGTCTCAAGCACATCGACACTGGCAGGGCTCTCACCCTGCATTTCCAGCAACATGCCTGTATTCATGTCAATGTAACCAACTGCAAGGCAGTCGGGTACAGTATCCAATGCGGACTTTATTGCAGCATCAAGTGCCATGTTTCAGATCCAGATCTTCTTAGTTTATACATTCTATGCACAAAAACGGCATCACTCCGGCGACATCCGGGTCATATAGCGGCATCTAACTTTCTATTATGTCGGCAAAATACTCGCATCAAAGCACATGCCATTCAGCGCCGCTACGCGCTTCCACTCCTGGAATAGAGGCCAGTGCATCACGCATAACACGCGTTTGATGTTCAATCGCGATCTGGTCGAATTCCTCCAAAAATGCGGCAAACATGCTCAACAACTTTTCAGGATCGTTCGTTGTCCCCTCAAGGCGCGCGATCTCTTGCCACATTGAAGCCGCACTTAAAGGCGGTTCGGATGACATCGGACTTTGATCATCCGCTTTGGCAACACTCTTGATCACTTCCGCGGGTTCAGATTCTGACGCCTCGGCTGGTTTTGCATCAGAAAGAGGTAACACCTCAGCACTCGCAGGATCGTTGTCATCATCCTGAAACTCTGGATCAGCTACAACACACGGTTCATTGCATATCGCCGCATCGAAAACTGACTCACTTTCGTCTTCGTAGCCTTCTAAAGCGCCTTGTTCATCAGTTCCTTCCTTTGGCCCAAGCGAGGTTGCAATGGAAGAAATTATTCCTTCGATATTCGTATCGTCTGCAACATCATTCACATCTTCATTTGATGCGTCAGAAACTTCTAATAGTGCCTCTTCATCCTGATTTAGACGGAAAGACAATGAGGCCAACAGGCCGTTGATGTCATCATCAGAAGATTGCGAAATCTCACATTTCTCAATGTTTGGCTGATCACCAGTGATACTCCTTCCATCTTCGATCTCTGTTGAAGCAGGGTCATTCATTGCCTCAACAGCGTCCTTCGGAAGTAGGTCCTTGTCCACTGTCTCAACAGCTTCTTGCTCACCCAACCCTTCCAGCGAGGTCGAAAGGTCAGATATCTCTGCGTCTTTAGAAGTCTCGACTTCCCTTAGTAGTTCGAGAGCATCAGCCTCGTTGAGGATCTCTTGAGGGGATTCAACTAGGTCTTCATTTGGGTTCTGATGGCGTTCCAACACAGCATCAGGCCCAACATCCTCGTGTTGAGAAACTACATTTTCTGCTTCTGCTTCTGCTTCTGCTTCTGCTTCTGCTTCTGCTTCTGCTTCTGCTTCTGCTTCTGCTTCTGCTTCTGCTTCTGCTTCTGCTTCTGCTTCTGCTTCTGCTTCTGCTTCTGCTTCTGCTTCTGCTTCTGCTTCTGCTTCTGCTTCTGAAACAAAAGCCGAAGGATCACTCAAAGATTTCAAGGGCTCTTCTTCAAGTTCAACAGCCTCAGCTTCGAGCTCAGCCTGAGGCATCTTGCCATCGATAATGGTATCCGAGTCGGTATCAGTCAGAGCTTCAAATTTATCAACTTTATACTCGACCGAGGGCGCATCATCGGCCAAAGATACATCACTATCAACCACATCCTCAGTTACTTCGATATCAGCAGCGCATTGCGGAAGTTCCGGTTCGAGTGCAGGCGCCGCATCTTTTTCTTGAGATAACTGCTCTCGCAATTTTTGCGAATCGTCTACTTCGATCCTTGAACGGTCCTCACGCGACGTATGCGCTTCGGGGTTACGTATAACCCGCGCAGGACGCACTGGAAATACCGCGATTGTATTATCCGAGCTATGCTCACCTGCGCCCTCCGATTGTTTATCGGGGCTTGATACCGTTTCCTCGCGCCTTAGCAGATAAGGTGACACAGTGTCCGGACGCCCATCACTTTGAACATCGTAGCGCGTCAAAATCTGCGCTCGGTTGTTCATAATATTTTCTGTAATCTCAAACAGGCTATCGAACATCTTGCCGCTTCCGCTACGCAGCGCCAAATCAGGATCATCGTTGTTCTCGCGTGCAATGATTGCATCACGCGCTGAAAACAAAATGGATCGGTTGAACAGGGACCCAGTCTCGCGGTTGATCCGGCGCAGCACTTTTTGGCGATCTTTCGCGTTCAATGTGTCTGCGCGGGTAATCAGCAAAAGCGAGTTGTGCTGCAACCGCTCAGGTAAAGATACCCATGTCGCGCGCTCGGTTTCACGCCAGGCTTGTGTTGCATGGGTACACCAGATCACACCATTGGCCTGACCGACAGCCCGCTGCCAGACGTCCCCCGATATTTTTGGATCGGAAATACCCGGAGTATCGATCAGGTCGATCGCTTCCAAAATTTCAGCCTCAAGAAAAATTCGGATAAATTGTGCATCTTCAACACCGACGTCTTCCAGTTGATCCAGCGTGATGTCTTCACGACGCCCATCATTTCGCAGCACATAAGGAGAGCTATTTCCCCAAGAAAACCATACTGGTGGTAATTGTGTTGCCGTGACTTGAGTCGGCAATGTTTCTTTCCCAAGCAAGAAGTTCATTAGCGTGGATTTACCAGCACTAAACTCTCCCATGAGGGCGAAAACAGGTTTGCGGCGCGACCACTCTTCGATGCGATCCCATTGACCAGAATTGATACGGCGGTTCTTTTTATTGTCTAACATTGGTCCGCTCACGCTGCTTCATGATTGAGGTCTTTGAGAATGTCACCAAGGATCTCGTCCTTGGATTTCTCGGGTTGGGCCTTAGCCAATAGACCTGCCTGATGTTCTGCACTTTGATCTTTTGAATTCGCAATACTGAGCAAGGTGTCCTTTTGCTCATTCATGAAGTCAGCCAAGGATGCGCGAATATTCTCCAACACAGCCGCAATCTGGTTTTCTTCTAGGTCTTTGGTGATCGAATTCGCTTCAGAGGCAATCAAGCGTGTATAATCAGAGGCGAAGGCCTCAAACCCTTTTCGACGTTGCCACCAACGCTTCCACCATGTGCTTTGCAGATCGAGCGCGATTGTTCGACCGATACCCAGCGGAGGCGGCACTTGAGGCACTATCGGGGCCTCAATCGAAAACTCCCCCAAGTGATTGCCTAGTAGCTGATGATAAAGTGCTTCGACATCTTTTGCTGCAGAGGCATAAAGCGCCCCCGTTTCTCGGCGCATCTTGCGGGCAAAGCTAAAGTAAGCGGCTTTTTGTAGCGTACGCAGCCCAGCCGGATCATACTGCCAAGTTCCCTGCTCACCGAATTTCTCGAGGTGTGAGATCAGAGAATCTGTTGCACGTTTTACAAAACTACTCTCCGCGCCAGACAGGCGGTGCACGACTTTCTCGCGCAGTATTTTGCTCAAAGCGGCCGATTTTTCATCGTATTCTTTTATCAACTTGGCAATCGCATCTTCCGGCGGCAGCCCATCAAGATCACGCTTCAGGTCTTCGGCGTCTGTCAGGGTTTTCGCAACAGATGTCGCACGAATTTGGCTGGCCACGTTGCGCGCCTTGTTCTTGGTTCGCTCTAAGAGCCGCATCCCCGCACCTTCAGCAATGCGTTCGTTTATCGCAAACAACAAATCAGGCATCCCAGATAGCGCCCAGATCTTGTCCAACGAGATTTTTTCAGCATCGAGTCCTGTCGCCACATAAAATGTGTTCAGTGCTTCGCGCGAATCTTTGGTCAAAATGTCAGGGTCGCCAGTCAATGCCGCTTCGGCCCACATTGCACTTCCGAAAACCACACTGGTATCTGTCGAAATGTCATTTTGTGCGAGAGTATCCATGACCCGCTCGCGGATCTCAGGAACCTGTGTCACCGGATCTTTTAGCTCATCAATTCGGTTAATGAACAAAATCAACTGGCGGTTTTCAAATTGTGAAATGACCCGCATCAGCGCCATGTCCATGGTGGTTAGCGCTTGACTGGCGGCCAGAACCACAACACAAACTTCAGACCCGCGCAAACTCCGCAGTGTGATTTGCTCACGCACCATGAAGGTATCGTTCACACCCGGAGTATCACACAGTTTCAATGCGATCGGATACTGCGGAATATCCATGTAGAGTTCGGCCGATTTGGTGACATCCGCAAAGCGCCCGGTTTTGGGATCGATATCGGGATCATCTTCATCCCCGAGGCAGACATACCTCTGGATCAGCTCATCATCGAAATAATCATACTGGTGGCTTTGCCCCAGAACCAGATCAAAGTGTTTGCCTAGACGCTCCTCAGAAGCGGCTTTCATTTCACCAATTTGACGGCGGATATCATCCATCTCATCATCGGCACCGGCCCGGTTGGCCAACTCGCCGAGACGACCTCCTCCAACCATCAGATTATTCCATTCATCCTGATTGAAGAACGTGAATTTGGACTTGATATCGCTGGGAGCACGGGTGTTAACATTCAACGTCGTCACAACCGAGGTCCACGGGTTTACATCTGACGGCAACAAATTCGGGCGACCCGCCAGAATATTTACGGTCGAAGATTTACCCGCCTTGACCTGTCCAACAAACGTCACACTGGCGGTGAATTCTTCCATTCGTGTTTTCAACGTCGCCAAGCGCGCGGACGAGCGCGCATCTGCAACTGATGTCAACTGATCAATCTGAGTGGTCAGCCCTGACATTGCCGAGGTCATCGGCTCCAATGCTTCATTTCCGACTGATAAAAGATGCTCATTACGCGCCATATCACTTAACCCCTTGTACCGGTAGCAACACACTTTTCTTCGCAACGCAGATCAAATCGACCAACAGGTAGCGTCGTCGGCTCTTCGATTTGCGCGATTAATTTCATTACGTTTTCCAGCAACGCAGCTTCTGCGCGCGGGTCAGTTGGTTTGGATTCACCCGTGTCGGCCAAAACCTCTACGGCTTTGAAGCGTTCGCCATTTTCAAGAAATGCAATACGGCGCCCGGTTGGAAAGCCCTGACTTTTGTCTTTTGGCGTGGGCATATTAGTATTTGCGAGAA
The DNA here is from genome assembly GCF_900172335.1 of Roseovarius albus. Classification (GTDB taxonomy): domain Bacteria; phylum Pseudomonadota; class Alphaproteobacteria; order Rhodobacterales; family Rhodobacteraceae; genus Roseovarius; species Roseovarius albus. Next base: position 455,806 of record NZ_FWFX01000002.1, on the reverse strand, counting down.
GGTACTGTTCACCTGCATGCGTCTGCAGCGCAATACCAAAGCCAATATCTGGGTGTTTTCTGGTGAGCGCTTTCAATTCGCCTATGAAGCTTTCGCGCGCGATGAAAATCGAACCAATTCCATTCGTTGCGTTATTCAGCATTTCGCTCATTCCAGACCCCTATGAACCCTAGAGTAAAATCAGCAAATCCTTCGCACAGCACCGTGCCTAAAGACTCACTCCCCCAACCAGTGCGAGCATGACGTTCAAGGCGGTGTTTGTTTGGCCTAAATGGGAATTTTTGACGCCTCAAATAAGGCGCAATTATGATCGCCCGAATGGTGTCCGAAAAAGACCTTTAAAATAAGGGTTAAGCCGATTTCACGGTCGAGCAATTCTTAGAGGCGAAAAGAAACAATCCGGTCAATCTTTCACCTTCTGTTCACCTTGAAACCCATCTTTCGCAGCATCGGCATTACCCAAAGCACCAATTGCCACGGATTCGACTAGAAAAGAATCGCACCCGTGGCGTCAATTCAAAGCACCGAAACGGCGATGATGATTAATTACTCGGGACAGTGGCGCCTTTCAGCTCTTCACTAAATGGAACCGGATGTGGTGTCTTGCCGAGTCGCGCGCGATAGACCGGCAGGCTTTCAGCAACCCGCATCACATAGTTACGAGTTTCCCGAAACGGGATGTGCTCGATCCAGTCGATGACATCCACCGACGTATCACGTGGATCACCCCGGTCTTTCATCCACCGAATTGGCCGACCTGGGCCAGCATTATAGCCCGCTGACATCAGGATCACGTTGCTGTCAAACCGGTCGGACAGACCAGCAAGGTAAGCCGAGCCGAGCCGCGCATTGTAACGCCAATTTCTCAGTACTTGTGCAGGGTCGTGGGCAATGCCTAATTCTCGCGCGACATCCGCCGCCGTTCCCGGAAGGATTTGCATCAGCCCTTGCGCCTTGGCACCGCTAACGACACGCGTATCAAATTCGCTTTCGCGTCTGGCAATGGCCAGCGCCATTTCCGTTGGCACAGGGAACTCCATCTCTTTCATCGGATGCAAGGCGTAATACGGTCCAGGCAAAACCATGCCGCGCTTCGCTGCCGCCTTCCCCATCATCACCTGTAGGTGAGGCTCGTGCATTTCCTCCAAAGCGTCCCCCAACTGACCCAACTCTACGCGCGACAGGGTTTCGGCCATCTGAACCACAAAGCGCTCTGCCAGATTCAGATCACCCGCCGCCCGCGCCAAGGCCATGGCTTTGAACAAGCTGGAATTCACAAAGTCTGCGTCTTCCCAATTGGGAAACACCTCTTTGCCTGCCAAATCAGGATCGTGCGTTTGTTCGACCTTTTCAGCCGCTAGTAATCCGTAAAAACTGGTTTGATGACGCGCCCCTTGAGCATAGGCGATCTTTGCCGCTTCGTTATCGCCCAACGCATCCTGCGCTCGACCCAACCAATACCCGGCGCGCCCCATCGAGATAGGAGATTTCACCGCGGCTCGGAACCTCTGAAAATGGTCCAGCGCCAGCTCCGGCTCATCCAGATAGGTCAGCGCAAGATAGCCTGATAACCACTCCAGATCCGCATAGGATGCCCCGTTGGTCATTTGGTGTACTGAGGCCAAATCATAGGCCAGCTGCGCGTTACCTTCGCCCATGTGCTGGCGCACCAGAACTCGCCGCCATCCCGCCCAACGGTCAGGTTCACTCAAGCCGCCATTCATCCGGCTTTGACGCAGAATAGTTTTGATGGCCGCATCCGGCACATTGCGGCGAATGTAATAGTTGAACGCCTCATAAGCGACACCCGGATCCTCACGGGTCGCCTTAGGTAGGCCTTCGATATAATCTGACAAGCCGCTCTTGCCGTTTTTGAGCTTGAGCCGAATCTCGGCCAGCTTACGCTTTTTCTCTGACGCCAACGGCAGCATCTGCTTGTGATCTTTCAGACCGCGCCACAGGGCCATGTCCAGACGATCTTCGTGATGCACCTTCAGTTCGTCACCGTAAACGGCCAGAATCGCATCATGCTCCTTTGTCGTCAAATCCAGCGACAACCACGCCAGCGTGATGACTATTTCCGCGCGCTCCAAACGCTCCGACGCTTCTAACGCGCGCGCATAGCTGAGGGCCCCCAGACCGGTCTGGGGCAAATATCCATCGTAGAAGCGTAAAATCGCGTCATTGTCTGCCGTGGACATGACGAACTCGCTCTGCTTGCGCAAATAGGCAACACCCGGCCAATCGTCATTGCGCGCAAGAAAGGCAAGCACTTCGCCCGGTGTACCCTCTCCCTCGCGCAGGCGGAACCACTCGATCATGTCAACCGCCACCGGCCCGTCTCGGGCGGCCAGTTTTGCCGCCACATCCCAACGATCGGCCCGCATGGCATGCAAGGCACTGGCCAACGGTCGGGGCGCAATGGGTTCAGGATCAGCGGCCCGGGCGATGGTTCCCAAGCACAGAAGGGCAATCAGTATCGAAAAGCGGCGCATCATGTCTTGCATTTCCAGCTCAGGCAAAGGATAGACACCGTCAACCTAGGTGCGTCACTGGCAAACGTCCACTCACAAGCTTGGCAGAGGGACATATTCTCGCTAAGTGTCGCACGGTTTATGCAACCGGGCCCTTTGCCCGCCACACGATGATGAAAGGAGCGTGTCATGTTCAAAGGATCTTTTCCTGCTTTGGTCACGCCGTTCAAGAACGGCGAGCTGGATCTGGAAACACTCAAAAAGCTGGTCGAGTGGCATATCGGCGAAGGCAGCAACGGTTTGGTCCCTGTTGGCACCACCGGCGAAAGCCCAACCCTAACCCACGAAGAGCATGAAACCGTAATCGAGGAAGTGGTGCGTGCCGCCGCTGGCCGCATCCCGGTGATTGCAGGCGCGGGTAGCAACAACACATTGGAAACAATGCGCTTCCTGCAGCACGCCGAAAAGGTTGGTGCCGCTGCTGGTCTGGTTGTCACACCCTATTACAACAAACCCACACAACGCGGGCTGATCGCACATTTCACGGCTGCGCATGACTGCTGCAACTTGCCTATTGTGATCTACAACATCCCCGGTCGATCAGTCGTCGACATGACACCCGAGACCATGGGTGAACTGGCGAAATTGCCAAGAATTGTTGGGGTTAAGGACGCAACTGGCGATTTGGCGCGGGTGTGTCAGCAGCGCATGACCTGCGGCAAGGACTTTGCCCAGATCTCGGGCGAGGATGCCACCGCACATGGGTTCAACGCCCAAGGCGGACAAGGTGTGATCTCTGTCACCGCCAACGTCGCGCCCAAGCTGGTGGCTCAGGTGCAAGAGGCCACATTGGCCGGCGATTATGCCACTGCATTGGATTTGCAGGACAAATTGATGCCGTTGCACAAGGCGATCTTTACCGAGCCGGGTCTCGTGGGCGCAAAATACGCCATGTCCAAACTGGACCTGTGCAGTGAAGAGGTGCGCTCGCCCCTTACCAGCCTGAGCGACGAGACCAAAGTTCTGGTCGATGACGCCCTACGCTTTGCAGGGTTGATGAACTAAGGTTTACTAGTCCGTACGGTCTGGAAACCCATGTACAGGTTGTACGACTTGCACATGGGTTTTTTACGAAACTCGGGGTGTGGCGTCGTGCGCCGTCAAAACGGGTCAGTTTGGGCGCGTGCCGGGTGGTAGTGTCAGATTAAGAATTGGTGGGCAAAATTGCCCACCCTACGTTTACTGTTCATCTCAGAAGGCAATACGGAGCCATGCTACGCGTGAAGGTATTTTTAGAGGCACTCACAGTATTCGCTAGCTTTCTTGTCGGAACCGGAATCCACAGCCCGATCAAAGCGGAAAACAACGTCGAAGAACTTCGAGATCTACCAACACCGACAAAAAAGATATTCAGAGCTGAACACATCTATGTTTGTACCAATTTCGAAGAGTTAGACGTGAACGTCATTGAGGCATTTGTGAAAGGTGCTATTCCTAACCGAAAGCTTGGCGAAATCACAGTGAACGGCTTCAACTCTGACTCATCTGACGGTCCTATTGTCCGCCTCTTCATTTCAGATGAGAACCCGAGTGAGGAATTTTTCTCCTGCGTTACACATAGATCCGCCGGGCCCGATCACACGAAAACTCAAGAAACCATCAGGCACAATATAAAAATCGTGAACTCCGATGAACTCCCAGTAGAAATACCTGACTCGCCGATCCCAACAGGAAATATTTTTACGGCATCCCAGTGGATAAAAGATTCAGAATGGCCAGCGTATGTTTACATTTCTCAAATAGACTCACCGGGGCGGGTCTGCGATTTTCTTATATCTCTCTTCGGATTCTCTTCCAAATACCGCTCAAATCAACTTCCCTGCACCCATAACTTACCATCGTATATAGATTAAGCGTCTCGTAGCCATGATGGGCTGGCACCCACTCTACCGAAATTCACTACAGTCCTTGCTACCGCAATCTCGGCGGTTTTGCGGGGTTGCGGCCGGGGGCGGTGGGGGTGAGGCTTTGCGGTTCTTCTGGTGTGGGCAGGTCGATCCTTAGAGCCTGCGCGGCAAGGACCTGAGTGGCGGGGTCATCGGCGCGCAGAAATCCGACATCCATCGCCGCAGCCTCGAGCCCGGAGAAGGCCAGCACTTCGGCAACCATCTGGGCCAGCGCGGGTTGGGCGGCGGTGGGCGCACCGGTGAAGCCGACAAAGAACCCCTGCTCGCCGCTGTCATAGCTGGCCTTGGTGATATAGGCGCTTTCGGCCAGACCGGCGGCGTGTGATAGGCGGGTGTCCAGCGCGGTCAACACGGTTTCGGGCAAGCCAGCGGGGGCGTCAAACTGCACCGGACGGCGGGTGGTTTCATCGGGCGTATCGGGCAGCATTTGTTGCAGCCACTCAAGGGCGGCGGGTTCCAGCAGGTTTTGCCCGTCGTCTATGCCCAGATTGATGCCAAGACCAATCCCCTGCCCGGCCAGCATGCTGATCAGCGCGCTGCCAGAGAGCGCGGCATATGGGGCCTCGCGCCCGACAAAGCCCGCCAGACGCTCGGGTCGATCAAAGGCCAAAGCAAACCCTGTGCCTTCGACCTCGAACAGATCAGGCGAGATGTTGTCGAGGTCCGGTTCTTCGGTCAGCAGCAAGAATAGCTCGGACCCGGCGAGGTGTTCAAAATAGTGCAGTTCGGCCTGTGTGTTGTCTGGCGCGGCCTGCATCGCGGCAAAGGCATGATCAAGCGGGGTATCAGGCATTGAGGGCATCCTTGACCCGGGCACGCAGGACGGGCAGCAGCTCCGCCTCGAACCACGGGTTTTTCTTGAGCCAGCCGGTATTGCGCCAGCTGGGGTGCGGCAGGGTGAAGACATTGGGCGCATGGTCACGCCAAGATTTCACCGTTTCGGTCACGCCAGTTTTGGCCCCAAGGTGGTATTTATGGGCATAGCCGCCAACCAGCACGGTGGTCTGCACGTTCTTGAGGGTGTTCATCACGCGGGTATGCCACGTTTCACCGCAAATCTTTGGCGGCGGCAGATCGGAGCCCTTGGCATCATAGCCGGGAAAGCAAAAAGCCATGGGCACAATGGCGACGTTTTTTGTATTGTAGAACGCCTCAGGATCTAGGCCCAGCCAGTCGCGCAGGCGATCACCGGAGGGGTCATCAAACGGCTGGCCGGATTTATGCACCCGCATGCCGGGGGCTTGGCCTGCGATCAGCAGGCGCGCAGAGGGTTGAAACCAAACCACCGGTCGCGGTTCATGCGCGGTATGGGTGGCGGCGAAGCGATCCTCGCAAATCCGACAGGTGGCGATTTCGGTGGCGATGTCAGGCAAGCGTGACCCCGGCCTGTGTCATGGCATCAGTGGCGGCGGCCAGTGAGCCATCCAGATCAATCGCGCGGCACAGATCAGTGCGCACGGTTGTTTTGTAACCCAGCTTGGCCGCGTCCTGCGCAGAAAAGCTGACGCAGAAATCGGTGGCAAGGCCAACCATGGTCAGATCCGTAATGCCCCGGGTTTGCAGGTAGCCATGCAGGCCGGTGGGGGTTTTCTGGTCGTTCTCGAAAAACGCTGAATAGCTGTCAATTGCCGGGTTATAGCCCTTGCGCACGATCATATCGGCGCGGGCGGTGTTGAGGTCTGGATGGAAGGCGCCGCCCGCGCTGCCCTGAATGCAGTGATCGGGCCAGAGCACTTGGGGACCGTAAGGCATTTCAGTGAGTTCGAAAGGCGCTTTGCCATCGTGCGCACTGGCGAAGGAGCTATGGCCCGCCGGATGCCAATCTTGCGTCAGGATCAATGCAGAGAAATCGGCCATAAAGCTGTTGATGCCTTGCACGATCTCGTCACCCCCCGCCACGGCCAGCGCACCGCCGGGACAGAAATCATTCTGGACATCAATCACGATCAATGCTTGCGTCATTGTTATCGCCTCCCTTTGCGCCAAAGAGTTAGGGGGTTGAATGGAGGGGGTCAAGCGGATGGCCCACGCTCATAGCTCCAAATGATCACGAAGGCACATTAAATGAATGAACTGACATTTCGGTATGGCCTTTCGTTGTTTCAATCGACGATCGCAATCCTGATTGTAGCGGGCACATTAGCTGGCACAACTCTTATGGCTTTGAAGGCAGATTCGACCCTAACCATCGTCAATAGAATTGAACTGGGCACCCAATCCACAGCCATACTTTTTTTTTGGATATTATCTGCGGTGGTGAGCCTTGGTTTACTTGCAATGGTGCATATTTTGGTGAAGTTGATCACGCAGCCAGTGTATGTGTCTATAGACGAACATTACATCCGAGTGCCGCGCTCTCAACTGAGTAAAGAGGCCGATCAGTTGCGTTGGGAGGATGTCACTTTCTTAAAAGAGAGTAGCGTCAAGCCGGAAGTTCTTTGGGTCGTCGCGGAGCAAGCAAATCAAGTGGCGATTATCCAGGCAAGATACCTAAGGAAGAAACACTATAAACAAATCAAGCAGCGTATTTCAGACCGGCTACCTCATATTGAAATCGAATAACGATAGAGGCATCAAAGCACCTAAGCTGCGTCGTATCCAACACAGGTGTCATTGATCGCGGCGAACGAGAAACCCGACAATTGAACATTCAATCTTTTAACTATTCGCCCAACAAATTCTTTGCGCTTACTTCTTTGGCATTTGGTATTACCGCGTTCGCTATGTCGGCATATGCCTTATGGACAGGCGATCTGGTCGTTGGTTCCAAACACTTTAAAAACCTGACGCGTGACCAAAGCTGGTATGTGCTTTGGTTTCTCGCCCTCGTTGGCGCGCTCTTCTTTTGGTTTGGGTCCTGGATCACCTATCTGGCATTCAGTGTTTCAAGATACATAGAAGTATTCGATGATCGTATTATTCTTCCCAAATCGGCCCTGTCGCTCAAAACCCTCGAAATTCCGTTTCAAAGCATTTCGAAATTTGAGGCACATTCGACGCAATGGTCTGAAAGCCTCTTCATTCATTACGGCAGCAAGAAAGCCGCAGTCATCTCATTGGCGTTTGGAACATCAGAATTTGAATCCTTCAAATTTGCCTTTGAACAAAACTTACTGCGCTTTCGGCACGGATAGACGAAGGCAGATACGCGAAAGAGCCAATTTGACCCACATCAAAGACCGCGCTCTTGATCCTGAGGCATGAGAGGCGTATTGCCGCCTGTCAAAGGCAGTTTTGTCGTGCCTTGTGCGAACTGCCCCTTATTAACCAGATTGATCCGAGCCCATGTATACCATCGCTGCCCTCTATCATTTCACCCGTTTTGACGACCCAGCCGCCATTCAGGGGCCGCTCAAGGAGCTGTGCGATACGCAGGGCATCACCGGTATTTTGCTGCTGGCGAATGAAGGGATCAACGGCACCGTCGCGGGGCCGCGCGCGGGTATTGATGCGCTGCTGACGCATCTCCGAGCCCTGCCCGGCTGCGCTGAACTGGTGCACAAAGAGAGCTTCAGCGAAGCCCGCCCCTTTGGACGGATGAAGGTCAAGCTGAAGAAAGAGATCGTCACCATGGGCCAGCCGGACGTGGATCCGACGGCTAGTGTAGGCCACTATGTCGAGCCTGCGGACTGGAACGAGCTGATCCGCTCCCCCGATGTGGCGGTGATCGACACGCGCAATGACTACGAGGTGGCGATTGGCACTTTTGAGGGTGCGGTGGACCCGGAAACCGCCTCGTTCCGTGACTTTCCAGCGTGGTGGGAGGAAAACAAGGAGCGGTTCCACAACAAGCGCATTGCGATGTTCTGCACTGGCGGCATTCGTTGCGAGAAATCGACCAACTTCCTGATGGGACAAGGGATTGAGGATGTTTACCACCTGAAGGGTGGGATCCTGAAATACCTTGAGGAAGTGCCGCAAGAGGACAGTACTTGGGAAGGCGAATGTTTTGTGTTCGACGGGCGAGTGTCTGTTGGTCACGGGCTGAAGGAAGGGCCGCATGAGCTGTGCTATGCCTGCCGCCGTCCGATCCTGCCTGCGGATATGGAACGCGAAGACTACGAACGCGGGGTCTCGTGCCACCAGTGCATCAATGAAACCTCGGATTGGGACAAGGGCCGGTTCCGCGAGCGACAAAAGCAGATTGCCCTGTCGGAAAAACGTGGCGAAGTGCATATGCCCTATCTGCCGGGCGGCGAATAAGCGACACCTGTCAGGGGGTTGGCCCCCGGGCTGCTTCGGGCTATCACAGCGCATAGGATTTGCGTGAAGGAACGCCGATGACGACCCCCTCCAGCCATGCCCGCGACGTGCTGTCGATTGAAATCGATGCCCTGATTGACATGCGGGACAATCTGCCGCCGGACTTTGATGCGGTGGTTGAGATGTTGCTCAAGGTGCAGGGGCGGGTGATTGTCTCGGGCATGGGCAAATCCGGCCATATCGCTGCCAAAATCGCCGCCACCATGGCCAGCACCGGCACGCCAGCACAATATGTTCACCCGGGCGAGGCCAGCCATGGCGATCTGGGGATGATCACGGCACAGGATGCGGTGGTGCTGATCTCCAACTCTGGCGAGACCAAAGAACTGGCTGATATGATCGCGCACACACGGCGGTTTGCCATTCCGCTGGTGGCAATCACCAAACGCGCCAGCAGCACTTTGGCCAAGCAGGGCGACTACCAGCTGCAACTGCCCGAAGCGCGCGAAGCCTGCGCGCTTGGCATGGCGCCCACGACCTCTACCACCTGCACGCTGGCACTGGGGGATGCGGTTGCGGTGGCGATGATGCATCTGCGCGGGTTTGAAAAGGAAAACTACCTGACCTTCCATCCGGGCGGCTCATTGGGGGCACAGTTGATGCCGGTCTCAGCGGTGATGCACACGGGCGATGACCTGCCGATTGTGCACGAGGCGACCCCCATGACCGAAGCTTTGCTTGAAATGACCGCCAAGGGGTTCGGGGTGGCTGCACTCATCGAAAACGGCCGCTTGACCGGGGTGATCACCGACGGCGACCTGCGCCGCAATATGGATGGGCTGATGAGCCAGACAGCGGCTGATGTTGCCACCCGCACGCCAACCACGATTTCTCCCGGAGCCCTGCTGCCCGAAGCTTTGGGAATTATGAACAGCAAGAAAATCAGCGCCCTCTTTGCGGTGGATGATCAAGGCCAAGTGCAGGGGCTGGTGCATATTCATGACATCCTGCGCACGGGCGTGGCGTAATCATTTCGCTCGCCTCCAGCACAACGGCCGGGGGTTTGGGGGCAGCGCCCCCAAGGCCTGCGTGGCCTGAACGCAATCCATCCTGAGCGCATCAATGATGCGCGCCGTTAGGTCACTTCCGTCTGCTGTAGCTGCGCCAGAACCTCTTCGGTATGTTCGCCAAAGCGGGGTGGGCTGGTGCGATAGCTGACCGGTGTTTTTGAAAACTTCAGCGGATTGCCCAGCAAGGAAACCTCGCCGTTTTCTGCGCTCTCCACCGGCATTTTAATCACTCCATCACGCGCTTTGGCCTGATCCGACCCCAGAGCACGATCCAGCGTGTTGACCGGCCCCACCGGCACTTTCACCGCTTCCAGTCCTGCGATCACCTCGTCCATCGTGTAATCATTCAGACGCGTTGCAATCTGCGGGATCAACTCCAATCGGTTTTCAATGCGCGCGGGATTGGTGCTGAACTTCACGTCATCAGCCAATTCCGCCAGCCCCAGGAAATCACAGAACCGCCGGAATTGCGCGTCGTTGCCCACGGCCACGATGACATGGCCATCTGAAGTGCCAAACACCTCGTAAGGCACGATGTTCGGGTGGCCATTGCCGCGGCGCTGCGGCAACTGCCCGCTGGTCAGGAAGTTGGCGCCTTCGTTGATCAGCCAGGCCATTTGCGTATCAACCAGCGCCACATCTATATGCTGCCCTTCGCCGCTTTGGTCGCGGTGACGCAGCGCCGCCAGAACGCCGATAGTCGCATACATGCCGCACATCACATCGGCGATGCCGACGCCCACTTTCATCGGCTGCCCGTCGGCCTCTCCGGTCAAACTCATGATGCCGCCAAAGCCCTGTGCCATCAGATCATAACCGGGCTTTTCACGGTTCGGGCCGGTTTGGCCGTAGCCCGAGATCGAGCAATAGATCAGCGATGGATGCACTACCTTCAAACCCTCATAGTCCAAGCCATACTTCGACAAACCGCCGGGCTTGAAGTTTTCCACCACGATGTCGGCGCGCACGGCCAGTTGGCGGATCAGTTCCTGCCCTTCGGGCGTGGCAATATCGACTGCAACCGATTGCTTGTTGCGGTTGGTACACATGAAATAGGCGCTCAGATCGGTTTGATTGCCGTCCACATCGCGCACATAGGGCGGACCCCAAGCGCGGGTGTCATCGCCCTTGGACTTTGGATTTTCGATCTTCCAGACGGTTGCCCCCAAATCGCCCAGCATCTGCGTGCAGGTTGGTCCGGCCAGAATGCGGCTCAGATCCAGAACAACTAATCCATCAAGTGCCCCTGCCATGTATCAAATCCTTCCATCATAGGCGCCGCGCTCGATCTCAGCGGCAATTACGGTGAATGTGTCAGCTTGCTGCGCGGCTTTCAGAGCCTCGGCCAATTCAACCCGCGAGGTGACCCGGTGCCCCTGCCCGCCAAAAGCGCGGCCAATGGCGGCAAAGTCGTGATGCGCAAAATCGACACCGCGATTGACCATCTGACGCTGGCGTTGTTTCAGCTCGATCAGTGCCAGACTGCGATCTACAAAAACCACAAAAATGGTTTTTAACTCCAGTTCGGCGGCTGAGGCCAGCTCACCCGCGATCATCAGAAACCCAGCATCGCCCGAGAAAGACACAGAGATCCGCTCCGGCTCAACTATTGAGGCGCCAATAGCCAATGGTACGGCGCAGCCCATAGTGCAGAGTGCAGAGGACTGCAGCAGGCTGCGCGGTTCTGAGCATTTCCAGATTTGTGACAGCAAAATTCGGTGCGCACCGGAGTCAGCGGTGGCAGTGGTGTTGGCAGGCAGATGTCTTTGGCACTCTGCGATGACTGCTGCGGGGCCCCAATCTTCCGAGGTGTCAAAGGCTTTGCTCAAAGCGTCTTTGACCGCAGACACTTCACCAGCCGTCCACGTTTGAACAGGTGCAATTCCATCCGACAGGGTGTTCAAGCCTGTCGCGGTGTCACAGGTAAAGTTCAAAGTTGCCTGATGCATATAGTGGTGATTGGGTTCGGCACTGATGTCGATCACGTTCACCTGTGCCGGATCCCAGATGTTCTGCCAGCCCGTGCGCATTTCAATCGGGTCGTAACCAGCACAAAGGATCAGATCCGCTGATTGAATAAACGGCAGCAGATGTTTGTCCGCCAAGGGTGACAACCCCGCCCCCCCCAGACAAAGCGGATGGTCTTCGGCAATGATGCCCTTGGCCTTATAGGTCGTCACGAACGGTACGTTGTGATGATTAGCAAACTGCAAGAGTGCTTCCTCGGCCCTCTCATTCATTGCATCGACACCAACAATCATCACCGGCTTGCGCGCCTTGGCCAGCCAGCCACGCGCGCGATCCAGATCCACACCATGTGCTGGGGCGGTCGCGCCCGCAGGAGCTCGGTGGGGAGTGATCGCATTTGAGACGTTGGCATCGGCTACAGAAATTGGCACGTCAATGAACACCGGCCCCGGCCGGCCCTCGAGCGCGATGCCAAGCGCCTTATCGGTGATTAATCCTGCGCTGGCGGTGCTGAGCGTAAAGGTGGCCTTGGTGATCGGGGCGAAAACGGCGGAATGATCCATCACCTGATGAGTGTATTGCTGCGCCTCGTCGGCATCGACGCAGCCCGACAGCATGATCAGGGGCACACGCTCCTGCATGGCGTTGGCCACCGCATTTACCGCATTCATCGCACCGGGGCCGATGGTGGCCACCACAATGCCGGGTGCGCCGGTGCGCTGCCAAACGGCCTCGGCCATGAAACCGGCAGCGTTTTCATGCTTAACCAATGTGAACTTGATCCCAGCCTGTTCCAGCGCATCCACCAGCGTCAGCACCTCGCCACCCGGCATGCCAAATGCATGGCGGCATCCGGCCTGATACAGGCGTTCGGCGAGCAGATCAGCGGCTCGTTTCTGTGTCATCTCATACACCCACGTTTGTGCAACAGGGATTGCTTGGCACAGATTTGGCATAAGTTACAGGACACAGTTTCGTTTTTTCGACATCTCGCGCCCTTGTGCCAAATATTTCAATCTCGGGTGCAATTCCCACGGAGCTTCACAGTTTTGCGAGGGGGGATGTGCACTTGCCGCCTCCCGGCTATCTTCAGGACAAGAACACCATGCCATTCAGAAAAGGATCTGAAGATGAAACGTTTCGCCTCTGTCGCTTTCGCCGCACTGCTTGCCCCGATGGCCGCGTTTGCCGGCCCTCAATATGTTGATGAAACCGGCTTCGCCGTGTCCGGTTTTGATGTCGTGGCCTACTTCGATCTTGAGCAAAACGCTGTAGGCGAAAAACAGACAGCACCAGTGCCCGGTAAAAAATCGATTACAGCTGACTATAACGGCGCAACCTTTGCCTTCTCGTCCGAAGAAAACCGCGACAAATTCACTGCCGATCCAGCGCACTATGCCCCGCAGTTTGATGGCCATTGCGCCTACGGTGTATCGAAAGGCGGCAAGGTTCCGGCGAACCCGAACCTGTGGCGGATCGTAGATGACAAACTGTATCTGAACATCACCCCTGTTGTTGTTGGCTTCTGGGAGGAAGACATCCCGGGAAACATTTCGCTGGCTGGCAGCAATTGGCCAGGTATCGAGGGCAGCGATGCCTCAACCAGCACGATCCCGAAATACACTTCGGATGCACCACAGGCGGACTAAGAAATTAGATAATGTTGCAGGGCTGCTCGGGCGGCCCTGTTTTGATTTATAAATCCATTGTAGGCAGAATGCGCCAATTCTACAGCCGACAGCAGGCCTGATGCAGAACAGATTGATCACCCGACGAAACCTCTTATTGTCATCCGCAGCAGTGAGCATTGCGGCAGGTTGGGGTGTTTGGCACGCTCAATCTGGCGAGATTTCGGAGGTAGGCATGGACGCGGACAAAGCATATGAACTGGCGAAAGCCGGAGAGATCACTCTGGTCGACATCCGTCGCCCTGATGAGTGGGCAGCAACAGGCATCCCTGCTGGCGCTAAACCGCTGGACATGCGGCGCGAAGATTTCATCGCCGAGCTGTCCAAGATTACAGCCAATGCACGCGATAAGCCCGTCGTTCTGATCTGCGCCGGTGGGGTCCGGTCTGGACGAATGCGCACGAATCTGACCGAGGCTGGTCTGACCAATATTCAGGATATCCCTGAGGGCATTGGCGGCTCTGCCTCTGGCCCCGGTTGGTTGGCGCGTGGGCTGCCAGTGGAAGAGGCACAGTAATATGCGCAATCTCTTTGCTGCATTGATCGCATCGGCGATGTTCACCAGCCCAGCGATGGCGAAATGTCTGGATCGTGACGCGGCCTGCGAGATCGAATTGGGTGAGTATCACGTTCTGGCACCGGAAGGACCCGCCGATGACACCCGACCTGCGGTCGTGTTCCTGCACGGCTACGGCAACCACGGCGGCAACACCATCAACAATGTGGCTCTGATCGAGCCAATGCTGGTACGCGGTTATGTGGTGATCGCCCCAACCGGCCTGCCCCGAGAAAATGGTCCGGGGTCGCGCTGGTCATTTTTACCCGAAGATGATCGTCGCAATGAACTGGCATTTATCAATGCTGTGTTGGAAGACGTGCAGGCCAAGGCCCCTTTTGATCGGTCGCGCGTCCTGTTGGCAGGCTTTTCCGAAGGGGCGTTTCAAACCAGCTACATTGCTTGCGAAACGCCAGAAGAGTTCGCAGCATACGCACCTTTAGCCGGTGGATTCTGGCGGCCACATCCAGACAATTGCGCTGGACCAGTGCGCCTATTGCAAACCCATGGCTGGTCTGATGGAACCGTGCCAATTGAAGGCCGACCGCTTGCCGGTGGAAAGTTCCTGCAAGGGGACATATTCCAGACACTTCAAATATGGCGCGACGCCAATTCCTGCGATCAGATGCGCGCCGATGAGCGTACAACCGACGGACCATTTTGGCTTAGAACATGGACGCACTGCGCCCCCGGAAGTGCATTGCAGTTCGCTTTGCACGAGGGAGGTCATGCGTTGCCGGAGGGGTGGTCGGATTTTGCATTGGATTGGTTCGAAAGACTTTCGACAAGCGAAGTTAGTCAATAATATCTGATTCTTGTGCCCGGCCGCCCTTCTCGGAATTGAAATGTTTCAATATGAGGAGCTGCGCCCTTTGAGCGAAAGCAACTCAGATCAGCACAACTTTGAGCGACTTTTTGCTCTTGTTGTTTTGCGTCAACTGGAAGCGATTGCTGCCTCGACAAGGCCATCAGCGAATATCCAAATTTTATTATTAAATATCTATACCTTACAAAGATTGATCTCTAATCAAACCAGTTTCACATCTTTGCATACAAGGCCTCTCAACTGGCGAAAAACTGCCATTTCGATACAAGCGCTCTGCCTTAACAGCACGGATTCTTTGCAATAATTCGCCCAACACTCTCTCTTTTGGTCAAAACGGCGTGACCTGAGGCCTCGGACGCTGTAGCGACGCCAATAACACCAGTATGTTAGCGCCAAATGTATTTGCCTTGTAAAGGACAGCCCTATGAAAAGCGACCTGTTTGGAAATGATGTCAGCCTGACCTCGGATGCCCACGTGGCCTCTTGGGATGCGTTGCAGCTGGCGTTTCTGGCGCATGGGGCCAGTGCACCAACTCATCTGGGGGCTGTGCTGGAAGGTGCGCCGGATTTTGCCATGGCGCATGCGCTCAAGGGTTTGTTTTGCGTCATGTTGGGACGCACCGAGATGACCGCTACCGCACGAGAGGCACAAGCGGCGGCGCATAAGGCGATGGCCACAGGACTCGCTACACCGCGCGAACGGCTGTTCGTGGATGCCCTTGATCATTGGCTGGCAGGCCAGCCGGTTCTGGCAATCAATGCAATGGAAGAAGTCCTGAAGCACAATCCGCAAGACAGCGCCGCGATGAAAATCAGCCACGCGATCCGGTTTATTCTGGGCGACGCGGCAGGCATGCGCCAATCAATCGAACGGGTGCTGCCAAGCTATGGCGCGGATCACGCTGGGCTGGGTTATCTCAAGGGCTGTTATGCCTTTGCGCTGGAAGAAACTGGCGACTATGCGCTGGCTGAAAAAATCGGCCGCGAAGCGGTAGAACACACGCCGAATGATGCCTGGGGTTTGCATGCGGTGGCGCATGTCTATGACATGACCGCTAATTCTGCGGCTGGCCTGAATTGGCTGACCGGACGCGAAGCAGCCTGGGCGCATTGCAACAACTTCCGTTATCACGTCTGGTGGCACAAGGCGCTGATGCATCTGGACGCGGGTCAGGTAGACGAAGTGCTGGCGCTGTATGACACCGAAATCCGTAAAGATCACACCGATGACTATCGCGATATCTCAAACGGGGCATCGCTATTGATGCGATTGGAGCTGGACGGCGTCGATGTCGGCCACCGCTGGGAAGAAATGGCCAGCATCTCCGAAGCGCGCACCGAAGACGGCTGCTTAATTTTTGCTGACCTGCACTATCTGCTGGCACTTATGGGCGGGAACCGCGACGCGGCTCTGGGTCGTCTGGTCGGGCGCATTCATGAAGACGCCAAAGCCAGCCAAACCGAGGCCCAGATGCGCATGGCCAACCCGGGCATGGCGGCGGCTGACGGGCTCGAGGCCTTTGGTGAAGGGGATTACAAATCAGCCTTCCTCAATCTGGCACAGGCACGACGGCACATGCAGGGCGCGGGCGGCAGCCATGCCCAGCGCGACGTGTTTGAACGTATGACCATTGATGCAGGCATTCGCGCCGGGCTCTTTGATGACGCCAGGGATATTCTGGACGACCGCAAGACGCGCCGGGACGGTCATGAAGACGGATATGCTGCAGCGCGTTATCAAATGATTGCCGATTTTCAGCACAATGCAGAACAAGGCTTGCGCCTGCCCGCCGAATAAGTAAGGGAAACCCGCGATTTACAGAACGATCACGATTTTGGAGCGACATCACTTATGTCAGCGATCAGTACCACAGTTCCTGTTATGACAAGCGCCGTGCAGCCCCCTGCTGCCGCAGTGTCCGGCGTGCGCGACCCGCGGCTGGATTTCTATCGCGGTCTGGCGATGTTCATTATCCTGATTGCACATGTCCCCGGTAATTTCCTGACGCTGTGGATTCCTGCGCGCTTCGGATTTTCTGATGCGACAGAGATTTTTGTGTTCTGCTCCGGCATGGCTTCGGCCATTGCCTTTGGCAAGGTGTTTGCCGAGCGGAGCTGGTGGCTGGGCTCCGCGCGGGTCACATTCCGTGTCTGGCAAGTGTACTGGGCGCATATCGGGTTGTTCTTTACCATCGCGATGCTGATGGCCGCACTGAATGCAACCGAGCTCTTTGACAAAAACTACATCAACTCGCTCAACTTGGGGCATTTTTTCAAAAACCCTGAGCAGCAGTTGATCGGGTTAATGACGCTGACTTACGTGCCGAATTACTTTGATATTCTGCCGATGTATCTGGTCATTCTGGCAATGATGCCCTTCATGGTGGCACTGGCGCAGGTCAATGTCTGGCTGATGATCGGGGCCTCGCTCACCATCTGGCTGGGCGCGCAATTTGAATACCTGGATCTGCCTGCAGAGCCATGGTCAGATCGCAACTGGTTTTTCAATCCCTTTGGCTGGCAATTGGTGTTCTTCACCGGCTTTGCACTCATGCGTGGCTGGATCCCTGCTCCGCCTCGCGACAAGCGCCTGATGTGGCTATGCATCGCGATTGTTCTGCTCAGCATCCCTTTGGCCTATTTCCGCGTTTTGAACGCATTTCCTGAGCTCAAGCCTTTGCGCGCAGAAATAAACTTCTTCATAGAAAAAAGTGATTTCGGCCTATTTCGCTATATCCATTTCCTCGCGCTTGCCTATCTGGGCTGGTTCGTGGCTGGCGAACAGGGGCGAAATCTAGTGGCGCGTGGCACCAGCCTGGCCGCCCGTATCTGGCAGCAAATTCTGACGTTGATCCTGAAGGTCGGCCAGCAGTCATTGGCGGTGTTTGTCGTGTCGATGGTGATCGCGCGTTTGATCGGCGTTGGCTTTGACACCTTCGGGCGCGATATCTGGGTCGTCTGGACTGGAAACTTGATCGGCTTCGCAATTTTGATTGCTGTTGCCTATATCGCGGGGTGGTTCAAATCCAACCCTTGGCGCAAAAAACGGGGATAATTGATGGATCGTCGCGACTTTCTCGGATTTGTGTCTGCGTTTGCCGGTATGGCCACCCTGCCCGCCCATGCGGCAGATGGTACGGTGCGGCCGCATTTCATGGACAGCACCCCCTTTGATCTGGCGGGCCTGATTGCACGCGCCAAGCAAATGGCCGAGGCCCCTTATGAGCCGCGCGCCGAGGTTCCACAGGCGTGGAAAGACCTCAGCTATGACGAATATCGCGCGATCCGTTATCGCAGCGGCAGCGCGCTGTGGCGGGACACGCAAACCCCGTTTCAGGTCGATTTCTTTGCGCCGGGTCTGTATTTCCATCGTACGGTTCAGATCAATGTGGTTGAGGATGCACAATCCCACCGTGTTGCCTTTGATTTTGAGCTGTTTGACAAATCCAACCCGGCCCCGGATCTGCCAATAGCCGAGGATCTGGGTTTTTCCGGCTTCCGCCTGCGCACCGAGATCAAGAAACCCGGTCGCTATGACGAGTTCTTTGTCATGCAAGGCGCCAGCTACTTCCGTGCCGTCGGGCGTGACAATGCTTACGGGCTGTCGGCGCGAGGGTTGGCGATTGATACCGGCGAGGCCAGCGGCGAAGAATTCCCGGATTTCACCGAATTTTGGATCGAACGTCCGGAGCCGGGACAGGACCACGTGTTGATCCATGCTTTCATGGACAGCCCTTCGGTCACAGGTGTCTACAGCTTTACGGTCATGCCCGGGGATGCGACCAAGGTGGATGTCACCGCCCGCCTGTTCCCGCGCGACGACATAAGTCACGCGGGCATTGCCCCGCTGACCAGCATGTTCCTGTTCGATGAAACCAACCGCAACCGGTTTGATGATTTCCGCCCGGCTGTTCATGACAACGACGGGCTGATGATCCAGAACGGTGCGGGTGAAACGCTGTGGCGCCCGCTGGCCAACCCGATTGAGCTACAGGTGAGCAGCTTTGTCGATACTGCGCCCAAGGGCTTTGGCCTGATGCAGCGCGCCAATCAGTTTTCGGATTTTGCCGATCTTGAGGCGCATTATCACAAGCGACCCAGCCTGTGGATTGAGCCTGCCGAAGACTGGGGCAAAGGCGCAGTGACACTGGTGGAAATCCCTGCAGACCGCGAAATTTACGACAATATCGTCGCCTACTGGCGTCCTGCCGATGGGCTGCCCAAAGGGCAGGAAACCACGCTGAATTACCGCATGTACTGGGGCAATGGTGCGCCATCCACTGCGCCGGTGGCCAAGGTGTTAAACACCCGTTTGGGCAAGCGGTTCGAAGGTGGCTATATCGTCACCATCGATTTTGAAAGCATCCCGGTTCTACTCAAGGACCTTGAGGAGCTGACGCTGTTCATCGGCTCCAACACCGGCACCCACAGCGAGGGCATCGTCCAGCGCAACCCCGAAACCGGTGGGCTACGCCTGGCCTTTACCTTTGACCCAGAAGGGGCGCAGGCGGTCGAGCTGCGCGCCCAGCTGCGCCACAACAAGGCCAACGTGAGCGAGGTCTGGCTCTATCGGTGGACGGCGTCGTGAACCGCCCGGTCATCATAGACCAGCGCATGCCGCCGCGCGCACCTCTTGAGATGCCAAAGCAAGACCTGCGCCGCCACACACCTGTGGTGACCGCGCCAACCTCTTGGAAAACGCTGCTGTATCGTTTGGCCGTCTTTGTACCTGCTCTCATAACCACCGGCCTGTTGATCGGGGCCTTTGTGGACTGGATGTCAAACGGCGGGCTGAACGCGGTTGAGATGTTGTTGATCTGCCTGGTTGGTCTGACCTTTATGTGGATCTCGCTTTATGTGAGTTCTGCCAGCCTTGGGTTTCTGGCCCACTTCAGCCTTTTGAAACGCGCCGCCCTGCCACAGCAGGATGGCGATGCGATGAGTGTCGCACTTTTGGTGCCGATGTATCACGAGGCGCCGGGTGATGTGTTCGGTAATCTTGCCGCTATGGCGCAAGATCTGGCTGCGGCCCAGACATCTCACAGCTATGACATCTTTTTCCTCAGCGATACGCAGGATGCCGAGTCAGGCAAGCAGGAACGTGTCGTATTTGATCGGTTCTGCAGCTTCCTGCCCCATGGCATCAACGCCTACTACCGCCGCCGCGAGGTCAACAAAGATAAGAAAAGTGGTAATATCGCCGATTGGCTGACCAATTGGGGTGGTGCCTATGACGCCATGCTGGTGCTGGATGCAGACAGCCTGATGTCGGCCAGCGCCGTGACCCGATTAACGGATGCCATGGCGTCGGATCCGCGTGCCGGACTGGTGCAATCGCAACCGCAGCTTTATGCCGGGCAAAGCCTGTTTGCACGCACGCAGCAGTTTGCCGGGGCAGCTTACGGTTTCATCCTCGCCAAGGGCCTATCGCTGTGGTCTGGGAAAGAGGGCAATTTCTGGGGTCATAACGCGATTATCCGCACCCGCGCCTTTGCTGAAACCGCAGGTCTGCCCAAGATCCGGGGCCTGCGCAGCCGCGAAACCCTGATCCTGAGCCATGATATTGTTGAGGCCGCCCTGCTGCGTCGCGGAGGCTGGTCGGTGCGCTTCCTGCCGGAGATTAAGGGCAGTTATGAAGAAGCACCTGCAAATCTGGTGGACTTCGCCATTCGCGACCGCCGCTGGTGCTATGGCAACATGCAACACATGCGCATCCTTGGCAGCAAGGGCCTGCACTGGGTGTCGCGCTTTCATCTGTTACACGGTGCTATGGGTTATTTGATGTCTCCCGTCTGGTTTCTGCTGCTGATCATCTGGGTTCTGTTGGGCCGTACGCCCGAGGCCAACCCGATCACTTATTTCAGCGCGCAAAACCCGCTCTATCCAATGTGGCCGGAAAATAGCATGGTCAACTCCTTCGGGTTGCTGCTGTTCATGTATTCGATGCTGCTGCTGCCCAAGTTGCTGGGAATCATCACCTGCGCACTGACCCCGGGCGCCGTAAGTGGCTTCGGTGGGCCAATGCGGTTGGGCCTGTCTTTCCTGACAGAAGTCGCCTGTTCGATCGCCTATGCACCGATCCTGATGATCCAGCAAAGCATCGCCGTTATTCGCGCCTTCATCGGCATCCCCGCCAAATGGGCCCCGCAACAGCGGCAGGGCGGGCAGTATTCGGTTCTGACTCTGTTCAAATTCCATGCGCTGGAAACACTGTTTGGCACGTTGATCATCGCCGGGATGGGCTTGGGCATTGTCTCAATCTGGCTGTTGCCTATTGGTTTGAGCCTGCTGCTCTCGGTGCCACTCTCCGCCCTTAGCGGATTGCGCCCGAGGGGCGGGCTGCTACCGCGCTGGATCATGAGCACGCCGGATGACATCACCCCACCCCAGATCATGAAGGCCAGCCGTCATTGGCGGACGCTGATGGGGGGAACTGCGCATGTCACTGCCACGACCGAGCGGCCCAAGACAAAAATCGCTACCAAACCGCAAGCCGCTTGACGACAGACCCTATTCCTATCGAATGTAGGTGGGCAACATGTCGGCGGTTCTTGGATGTCCTATGCGCACCAGATCAGTATTTTTGAAGAGGCACGGGCCTGTCTCGAACGGGCTTGCGGCTGCAATCCTGACACCAAGGATATGCTACACGACCTGAACACCATTGGCCGGTCAGAGACGGCCAATGATTGTCTGTCCGGCACGATCCCCGCGCATGCGGATCTGCTGTGCGACACCATTTCGCAAATTCCTGACGGGCCACTCAGCAAACTGAAACTCGCATTAACGCATGCACATCATCACCTGCATTGGCGCGTGGATGACGGCGAATATTACGCAAATGGGGCTGATGTTGGCGAAGGGTATCGAACAGGCAACATGCATGCACTTTTGGTCGGGCCACAAAACAGTCTGTTTCATGCCAATGATTTCTTGCTCGGTTTCTTCCTGCTGGCTCCAAGGACGCTTTACCGGGATCACAAGCATCTTGCGCCAGAGGTATACATGCCACTGACCGGGCCGAACGGGTGGCGATTTGGAGCGGGCGATTGGCGTGATCACGATGCGGGCGAGATTATTTACAACGCGCCCAATATCGTGCATGCGACGCGGGTCTACGATATTCCGTTCTTGTCACTTTTTGCTTGGACGCGGAACATCGCCCAGCCTTGCAGCGTTGTCTTTGCGCAGGATTGGGATGCGGTTGAGGCAGAGTTGCAATTACCGGATAAGCCGTGAAATCCGGCACTGTTTTTATCGTCAGCTCAGGTCATCCTGAGCTGACTGTCTTTGAGAAGAACTACTCGAATACCGAGGCGAGATCATTCATGCTGGTCCCCTCTTTGATCTCGCGCAGGCGGGCATAGATCAACGAGATAGCAACTGCCGAAAGGCCATAGGAGACCCCCGTGATCGCCGCAAATAGGACGATGGAAACGGCACCCACTGCGGCGCCCCCGAAACCGATGCCGACCAAGCCCAGAACGAACGTCAGGGCAAAACTCAACGCCCACGAACAAATTCCAATCAAGATAAGTGACCCCAAGACCGGCCACCGATATTCCTTGGTCAGGCTGGTGCTGCGCCCCAACGCTCCAAATCCAGCGCGGTCAATCACGACAGCTGGAACCAGAACTGAGAACACAGCATAAAGCCACAAACCTGGCACGACCAATGCAAGCGAAGCCAAACCAATCAGGATCCCGGCCACGATGGACAGAAGGGTAATTGGGACGATGGATTGAACTGCTCGCGAAAAATACGCGGCAACGTTTGCGGGACGGCCCAGCTTTGAATCATATGCCATCTGAACCAGAAGCGCTGTTGACAGGCCATATACGGCGAACTGAATCACCATCGACAAGGCAAACCCCATGCCAGAAAAAGCCTCCAGAGATATATTTGTATCGTCCCCCATAGCCAGGCCCCAGCCGACCAACTGACCGGTTACCACCAAACCGATCAAGGTCGGCACGAAGGCCAAAATCAAAACGGTGAAGAACTTTCGAAAAAAAATGGTGAAGCTTTCACCGATAATGCTGCCGACACCCAATGGTTCGCCAAGCGATGAAACGGAATTTACGGCCATGTTACTCTCTGTATTGTTGATATGGCATGCAGAATCTGCACTGTGAAACAACTCGAATGAAACCCGCAAAATAAGTCGCCTTCAAGGCGAGTCGAGCAGATCAGCGCAAAAATGTTGAGAGGGCCAATACGCCAACATCTCTTTGAGCCGTTTTGAAACCCAATGTCATATCGTCACTTCCTGCTTGGTGGACGTTTTTGGCAAGAACCACGCCGCGGTAAATATGGCGACCGATGCCATCGCCAACCCTGCAAACTGGACCTCAAATCCCAGCCCAAGTCTTTGCAGCATTGCGATCAGCGGCACCGCCGCTGACCCCACCCCTAGCGACAGGACGTATTCCACCGACACCGCGCGTGATCGGATACCCGCATTCAGGTAATGCCCAACCAGCCATGTGGTAATGGGGATGCCTGCAAAAACCAACGTGACAGCGGCCAGCGTCGCACCAAAGGCGAGCCAGCCAGCGGCCTGTGTCAGGATCAAGAACAAGACCGCCTCGCCCATCATTAGGGATAGCAGGATCGGACGGGCACCCATTCGGTCGAGCAGTTCCCCCACCGGTAGTTGCGCAAAGGCGGCGATGGCAAAGATTACCCCGGCTGACGCCCCAATCCACAACAGATCGGCATTCCCGCTGATCAAGCGTTCCTCAAGGAATTTCGGCAGTGATATTGTGACCATGTTGAACACCATCCCCCCAAAAAGAGCAGCGATGCAGATCACAGCAAAGACCACCCACTGCGTGCGTTGGTCATAGGAGGGCGAAGGTTTGACATCTCTGGTTTGCATTGGGGCAGATAGCGCACGGGCATCGCGACTCCGCAAAAACAAGGCGGCACCGATGGCAATCGACAAAGCACCCGGCACGGCGAAGGCGCTTTGCCATCCCATCGTCTGCGCCAGCACACCCGTGGTGATCGTGGCCGCCGCAAGCCCCATGTTGCCAAACACCCCGTTGATGGCTAACGCCCGGCCCGACCGCAATCCAATCTGCGTAACATGCGCCAGCCCGACAGGGTGATAGATCGACGCAAACGCCCCAAGTGCCCCAAGGCCAATCATCAAGGCGACAGGCCCCGATGCCAGAGCAATCCACAGGCTGGAAGCCCCGCAACCGATAAAGAACACTGTGATTAGCATCAGCCGGTCATATCGATCCCCCAACCATCCAGACGGCAAGGTCCCCAGTGCAAACATTATATAAAGCGGGCTGCCAAACAGCAGCACGTCAGCAAAGTTCATCCCCCAGGTGGGCGCAATGGCAATCGCGGCAGTTGGAAAAATCAACAAAAAGAAATGATCCATGAAGTGGGCGACATTAATGAAATGTAGGGCCTCAGTGCGTGTCATATGCTTTTCCTAAATGAACAGGCTTTGGCTTGATCTCTAGCAGAGAACTGCATTAGCATCTGTCGACATAATGCCAATTAATACGCCAAATATGCCAAACCCCACCAAGCCGGATCTCACCGGACTGGCCTCCTCCTATGAAGCGGGCACGCTGATTGAACCGCATGCCCATAAGGCGCATCAGATCGTGCATGCCATTTCGGGCACGATGCGGGTGATGGTGCTGGATCGGATATGGTTTGTACCGCCTGGGCGTGCCCTATGGGTGCCAGCCCAAACCGAGCATGCAATCCGCTGTATTGGTCTCGTCGAAATGCGTACCGCCTATCTGAGCGAGGCCTACGCAGCACCGCACTCTGGTGTGCTTGTTATCGCTGTCTCTGGACTGATGCGCGAGATACTGGTCCGGCTCGCTACATGCGACGAAGCTGGTTTGAATCTAGCACTGGCAGAGGTTTTGCTTGCGGAAATCTCAGACGGCGTGTTGGAGCCCTTGAGCCTACCCATCCCAGCGGATTCACGTATCGCGAAGCTATCCAATCAACTGCAAGCCAATCCCGCAGATCAGACGCCCCTTCCCGCTTGGGCAAAACATCTGGGGTATTCTGAGCGCAACCTGATCCGTCACATCCGATCAGAGACAGGCATGACGTTTCGAGAACTCAGGCGCCTGACCCGGGTTCTGGTGGCGTTGGATAGGCTTTCCGCAGGGCAATCTGTCACGCAGGTGGCGTATGATGTGGGATTTGAAACCCCAAGCGCCTTTATTCACGCCTTCCGCACCATTATCGGACAAACACCCCGACAGTTCATGGCCGGGGTGTAGGCCGCGCTACGCGGCCTCAGGTGAAATTGGCCAATCCGCAACTGGTGTCAGTTCCTCAGGCGGGCGCGCCAAAAAGATCTGAGCGTGAAAGAATCCCGTTGTCTCCACCCCGTCGGTGTCATGCCCGCGGCCCTTGGCATTGGCGATGGCGCGTTCCTGTTCCTCGGGATCAGCAAAGCGGCGATGGCGGAAGGGCGGTACTGCAATTGATTCAACCACATAACCATGATCACGCATCACCTCGATGGCTTCTGCGGTATCATTTCCGCGAATGGGGGCAGTGGCGATCCACGGGCGGCGGGCCTTGGCGGCGCTCAAGACACGGTCCAGCGCGCGAGGCAACATATGGGCGATACTACCGCATTCCACGATCAGGTCACAGGTGGATAGATCCTGCGCCAGCGCCTCACTGGGCAAATTGTCCTCAAGATTCTCGGCATAGATCGCATCAAAAACGCCAACATCCCGTCCATAGGCCAATGCCTTGTCGGCCACATCAATGCCAATGAACCGATTAATATTGTCTGGCGCGCGATTGCCCGTCAGCCAGTCGCGATCGTTGGCAATGGTCTCGGCTACAGTGGCGGTGTCGCACCAACCTTCCTGATAGCGCGCCAACACATCATCGAGTGTCAGATTATGGCGCAGCAATTCGGCAGCAATGCCATACCCGCTGGCAAAGTCAACAATGTTGGCCCGGTGCAGCCCGCGCAAATGGCGCAACTCCGCTAGAACGGCCTTGAAGCCAGCCACAGCATGATGCGCCGTGCGAAACCCGGCATGATGCATCGCCTGAAAGTAAGCGCGGCTGTCGGCAAGATTGTAAATGTCATCATAGATGGTCACCAGTTTGCGACCTTGTCCATCCTGCTCTTCAATCATGGCATGCTCCGCTGTCTTCACTGTTCCCTACTTGGCATAGGATGTGTCATTTAGGAACCTTATGTTTCACTTGGGAACCATCACGTGAAGAAGATGCTAAATATCTGCAATTCCTGAAACAATGTTTCGCCGACTGACCGCAACGTGACCGGGATTACAGCCATCCCCCTTGCCAGAACGTCTAGAAACCTGCGAAATAACGCATAGTTAGCCACAGGCAAGGATTCACCCCATGGCCAAGACTGATACAAACATCGCTTCTGCGCCCTCCAAGGCCCTTTTGGGTATCGGGCTGGTTTGGTTGGCGGTCTTTATCTACGCTTCGTCAAACTCCATCGTCTCCCTGCTGGCTGACATTGGCCGGCAACATCCGGTGATGGGGCGTAATGCGGTGTCACTGTGCAACTTGTTGTTTCTGGGGTCCCTGATCTCATTGGTGCCAATGGTGTTCATGTTCCACAAGGACTGGACCCGCGAAAACCTGCGCAAGCTGAGCCGTAAGGATTGGGCGGTTCTGACACTATCTGCCGTGCTCTCCTCGGCGCTCACACCTGCGCTGTTTTTCATTGCCTTGGATTACACCACCGTCACCAATGTGGTCTTGATCGGTCGGATCGAGCCGCCCTTGTTCCTGCTCGCCACCTTCTTTGTTCTAAAGGAGCCACTGGACCCTTGGGCCTTTGGCGCGGGTGTGATTGCGCTGCTAGGCGCAATGGTCATGATCGCAATGAATGGCTCAGACGCAGCCTTTACCTTTGGCAAGGGTGAGATAGCCACAGTCTTTGCGACTCTATCGTTCATCGCCTCGACCATCGTGACTCGGGTGGGGTTGAAGAACGTGCCCCTAGGGATCTTTTCGATTTACCGCACGGTGCTGGGCACCATCATCTATTATTTTCTGGCGCTTTACCTCTATGGGCCCAACCATTTTCAGGATCTTTTCACCGCTGTTCTGTGGAAATGGGTTTGGGTCTACGCCATCATCGTCATCATCATCGGGCAGTTTGCATGGAATATCGGGCTCAAGAATGCGCGTGCGGGAGATGTTTCACTGGCCACCTCGTTTTCACCGGTTGCAGCCTTGATCATTGCCATGGTGCTGCTGGGCGAAGACCCTGGTCCCGGGTTGATCCCCGGTGGGTTGATCATTCTGGCCGCCATTGGTGTGGGACAGTTTGGCCGGATCAGGGGCACGCGTCTGAAAAAGCAGCGTGAAGAAGAAGAACAGCGCGCCAAATCCAAATTGGACCGCGCGCTGGAACAAGAAGGCAGAATGAATTTCAAAGGGGCTTGAGGCCCCTGCAATTTCCGTATTCAATTCAGATTAGCTGAACTGTGCTGGTAACAACGCATCGGGCAAGTTCTGATAGCAAACCGGGCGCAGGAAGCGGCGGATCGACAGAGTGCCCACCGACGTAGCGCCAAAGTTGGTTGAGGCCGGATAGGGCCCGCCATGAACCATGGCGTCTGACACTTCGACCCCGGTGGGGAACCCGTTGGCCAAGACCCGGCCTGCCTTGCGCTCAATAATCGGCATCAGGGCACGGGCTGCATCAATATCGCCATCATCCATATGCAGGGTACAGGTCAGCTGACCCTGCAATGCCAGAGCGATCTCGAGCATTTCATCTGTGGTTTCCGCAGTGATGATCACCCCAAGTGGGCCAAAGACCTCTTCGGCCAAGGATTCATTCGCCAGCCAGTTCTGCGCCGTGGTGCGATACAGATAGGGCGTGGCCTTGCGCTGATCACATGACGTGTTTAACAGTTCCTGCACGCCGTCTGTTTCCGCAATTCGACGTTTGCCATCGCGATAGGCCGCTGCAATGCCATCTGTCAGCATGGTTTGCGCCGGAACACTGGCAAGGGCGTCCTGCGCGGTTTTTGCGAACTGATCTCCTGCCTCACCCGCCTGAACAATTGCGATACCGGGATTGGTGCAAAACTGCCCCGCGCCCATGGTCAGTGATCCGGCCCAACCTGTGGCAATGTCGTCACCCCTGCTGTTCAAAGCCCCATCGAGAATGAACATTGGGTTAACAGAACCCAGCTCGCCAAAGAATGGGATAGGTTCAGGGCGCGCCGCGCACAGGTCAAATAACGCCCGACCACCCGCAAGAGAACCAGTAAAGCCAACAGCCTTGATCAACGGGTGCTGCACCAAAGCGGCCCCGACCCGACGATCACCCCCTTGAATCAGGCTAAACACGCCGGGATGAATGTCGCATTTCTTAATCGCAGCATAAATAGCTTCGGCCACGATCTCGCTGGTTCCGGGATGGGCGCTGTGGCCTTTGACGACAACCGGACAACCGGCGGCCAATGCCGCGGCGGTGTCACCGCCTGCCGTCGAAAAGGCCAACGGAAAGTTCGATGCTCCGAATACAGCGACAGGGCCGATGGGGCGTTGGACCATTTTCAGGTCAGGGCGCGGCAGCGGCTGGCGATCAGGCAGGGCCACATCGTGGCGCATGTCCAGATATTTTCCTGCCAGTATGTGATCTGCAAACAGGCGGATCTGTCCAGTGGTACGGCCCCGCTCGCCCTGCAGGCGCGCCTCTGGCAAACCGGTTTCCTGCATCCCGATTAGCGTGATTGCAACTGCACGCGCCTCGATCTCATCCGCAACCGCATTCAGGAAAGCGGCGCGCTCTTCACGTGACGAATAGCCATAACTCCAAAATGCCTCTTCAGCATCTGATGTGGCAGAATCAACGTCCGAGACACGCCCCACTGAATAGTGATGCTCTGGTCCATGCGCTGGCGCTGAGACAAAGGTGTTGTCACTTGCCAACCATTCGCCAGCAATCAGGTGTTTTCCATGAGGGACAAATGTCATTGCAGTCTCGATTCTATGCGAATTTCAATTTATGGATATTGTATCCAATTTAAATCGACATGCAAGCTTTTCGAAATTCACTGCCTTGCAATCAGCTTTCTTCTGCGGCCCGCTTCGCGGCAATCAGTTCAAGCAGCTCATCTTTTGTCCGTTGAACATGGCGGGTCAACAAGGAGCAGGCCTCCTCGACCTTGCCAGCCATGGCCAACCGCAGCAGTTCACCATGCTCTTCCTTTGCCTGATCCCGCTGCTGCATCACGCTCAGGTGCATACGAACATAGCGGTCAGATTGCACACTCAGGCGGTTCAGAATCTCGGCGGTCATCTTCAACCCCGACGCCGCACACAACGCCGAATGATAATCGTCATTCAACGCACCCCACTCAGACACATCATCCTGATCATAAGAGGTTTCCATCCGCTCCAAAATGTCTCTGCACTGCTTAAAGTCAGTATCCGTCATATTCGGAATGGAACGTCGAAACATATCGACCTCGATCAAAGTCCGCAGATCAAAGATTTCTCCGATTTCGTGTAGCGAATGCTTGGTGACCGACCCACCGCGATTGTTGGCCCATTGCACCAACCCTTCGGCATTCAGGCGTTTCAGCGCTTCACGGACAGGCATGCGCGATACGTCGTATTCTTCCGCTAATGCCTCCTGACGGATGGTTTCCCCCTCAGCCATTTCTCCGCTCAAGATACGTTCGCGCAGGTCATTCGCAATGATTTCTGGCAAGCTTTGCTTCGCCACCGCACGTTTACCTGCCATATCATACCCCATGCCTAAGTTGATGCTGGGGATACAATAAGCCTCCAAACATTGGAAGCCATTGAGTGGGGCAGCATTTCCACCTCACGCGCCCCAAGTGTCGCTCAGGCGATACCCCTCGGGCCAGGGGTCAGACGGGTCCAGCATATGTTGATGCGTGCCAGTGATCCAACCACGCCCGCTGATTTCAGGCACGATGGCCGGAAAGCCTCCAACCTGTACTTCTTCCACGATCCGTCCGGTGAAACGCGACCCGATGATCGACACCGCCTCGAATGTCTGGCCTTGCTGCATCTGTCTCTTGGCCGCCATCAGCGCCATCCGTGCTGACACCGCCGTGCCAGTCGGCGAGCGATCCACCTTGCCCGGTTGAATGGCCACAGCCGATTTGCCGGTCAGGCCGGTCTCGGTTTCGCTCAACGGGCCACAAAAAGCACAGAATGAAATATGATCCCAATCCGGGTTTTCCGGATGGGTAAAGCCAAGCTGCTCATTCGCGGCATTGGTGATGTTCACACCCAGGCGGGCAATGTCTTTGGCCTCGGATTCAACGATCTCGAAGCCCAGAGATGCCGCATCCACCACCACAAAACTATCTCCGCCATAGGCGGTATCAACGGTGATTGTTCCAAGCCCCGGTACCTCCAGTGGCACGCCGATCTTGTCGGCAAAGCTGGGCAGGTTCTGTACAAAAATCCGCTCGGCCTTGCCGCCCTTGCACTCGGCTCGCACTTTGACCAGCCCACCGGGGGCCTCGAGCAGCATCTCGGTCACCGGCTCTTGCATTTCAACCAGACCGGCATCCAGCACCACGGTTGAGACGCAGATTGAGTTAGACCCCGACATCGGCGGCGTATCTTCCGGCTCCATGATGATAAAAGCGGCATCAGCCTCGGGATGCTTGGGCGGCACCAGCAGGTTCACATGGCGAAACACCCCGCCACGCGGTTCATTCAGAACAAAATTGCGCAAGGTCTCATCCTTGGCAATGAAACTACGCTGCTCCCACAGGGTCTCTCCCGGTGGCGGTGTGACCCCACCAACGATGACATCCCCCACTTCACCCTCGGCATGGGCCGAGATGACATGAACGACCTTGCTACTGCGCATGGGCTATCCCTTCAGAAACGGGTTGGAGCATACGGCGTCATCGAAATTGACGCCACTTTATCTTTCACAATCGATGCCACCAGTTCTGCCGTTGCCGCTGATTGGGTCAAGCCCAAATGACCATGACCAAAGGCGTAAATCACATTGCCTGCGCGTTCCGATGCCCCGATCACCGGCAGGCTGTCCGGCATCGACGGGCGGAAACCCATCCATTGTTTGCCGCCTTCGGTCTTGAGCCCGGGTAGGAACTGCGCCGCCTTGTTCAACAGGATATCCGCACGCTTGTAATTGGGCGCCAACTTGAGCCCACCCAACTCCACCGCGCCACCAACCCGGACGCCGTCATTGATTTTGCTGACCACAAACCCATGGCCGCCAAAGGTCAGATGCGTGCGCAGATCAAAAGCCCCGGCTGGCAATGTGGTGTTATAGCCACGCTCGGTCTCCAACGGGATACGATCGCCCACAGTGCGCGCCAGATGGTGAGACCACGCCCCGCAAGCCACGACGACCTTGCGAGCGTTGATCTCTCCATCAGTGATCTTCAGACTCACACCATCGGCAGTGTTCTCCAGCGCGTACACATCGCCTGTCTCAATCACCCCACCCTGCGTCACAAAGGCCTGCGCTAAGTGTTCGACCCAGGTTTTCGGGTCCACTGTATTCATCCACTGCGGCGTATATCCGGCATGGGTAAAACGCGGATCGATGCCCGGCTGGATCTCCGCAATGGCTCCTGCATTTTCGAGCAGCTCAAACTCGATGCCATGCGCGCGGCGCAGATCCCAAGCCTCTTGACTGGCCTGAAACTCGCGTTCGCCTTCAAAGAGCTGCATCTGCCCCTCGCGCCGGATGAGACGTTCGCCATCAGTCGCCGCAATCTGCCGTCCCAACGCTTCCCGCGCCAGTCCATTCAGCGTGGTTTGAGCCTTCAATGAATGCTCGTACCGATCCCGCCAGCTCGCCCGCCAGAACTGCAGCATCCACGGTGCGATCTTGAGCGCATAGCGGGGAGGCACCGACAACGGCCCCAAGGGGTCCAGCAACCACCTGGGAGCCTTGCGCATGATGCCCGGCGTGGCCAGCGGCACGATATCGGTAAAGGCAAAGGCCCCTGCATTACCCATTGAGGCCTGCGCCGCCACACCCTCGCGGTCAATCACCCGGACAGAAAGGCCTTGCCGGATCAGCTCCAGCGCGACGCTGACGCCAACCACCCCGGCTCCGATCACAATGACATCTTGCGCCATTTCGGCCTCGCTCAAATAGAACTGAATCGTGTTTCAGGCGGGCACCACCGCGCCCGTCCGAGAATATCAGAGGTAAATCCCGCCCTTAAACGGATCACCCTCGGCGAAGCGCAATGTGCTTTCGCCCATAATATGGGCCTGACCGGTCAGCGAGGGGATGACCCCGCCATTTGGCCCCGGCTGATAGGACAGGCGATACGGGCTGCCGATCACGCTTTTCTGGATAATTTCCACACCGGGGGCCAGTGTTCCCGCCGCCGCCAAACAGGCCAGTCGTGCCGAACTGCCGGTCCCACAGGGCGAACGATCATAGGTGTCATCAGGGCACAGAACAAAGTTGCGGCTATGCACGCCGCCCGCTCCCGCCGCCCCCTGAAAAATCACGTGATCGATCGGTTCACCCTGCTCACCGCCCACACCCTGCGCAATGCAGGCTTCGCGGATCGCAATGGTCATGGCAGTCATCTTGGCGATATTGCCCGTGGTCACCGGGATCGGACTGGGATCGACGATAAAGAACCAGTTGCCACCATAGGCCACATCCCCGGTCACGGTGCCATAGCCCTCAACTTCAACCGAGACCGCGGGGGCCACCCGGCGGCTTTCGATATTCGTCACTGTAACCGTATTGGCATCCTGCAGGGCAATCGTCACCTCACCTGCCGGTGTTTCGATCTTATGCGTGCCCACATCGATGAGCCCCAATTCGGCCAGCGTCACCGCCAACCCGATGGTGCCATGCCCGCACATGCCCAACACCGCATCGGCGTCAAAATAGATCACCCCGGTCACACAGTCCGGGTCAACTGGCTCTACCAGCAAGGCCCCGACCATTCCGGGTTGGCCGCGTGGCTCCAGCAGGATCGATTTATAGAACACCTTGTGGTCCGCGGCCAAACACCTTGCCCGTTCGGCCAAAGGCCCGGATCCAAGATCCGGGCTGCCGTCAAGGATCACCCGCGTGGGCATCCCGCCGGTATGGCTGTTGATCACATGCATTCAGCGATGATCCCGCCTTGTTTGGACCAATCAGCGAACCACGCATTAAACAGCGCATATTGCTGTTCGCAATAGTTGCGTTGCGCAGCGCTCAACTCGTCGGTCTCATTAAATTGCAGGCGGTACTCTTCCTCGCCGTTCAGAACCAACAGATGCTTGTAGTAGAGAACCAGATCGGTGCCCTCATCAAAGCTGGCCAGAACGCCAAACGCCTCTTCCAGTTCCAGCGCGCGTTTGCGGGCCTCAGCATTACCTTCAGCAGCTTTCTTGGAAAGAGCCGCCAGCAGCAGCGCCTCTGTTGGCAGGGCAGTGCCAATACCGGTGATCGAGCCGGTTGCACCACAGTTAACAAAGCCGTGGTACACCTCGGTATCGACACCAACCATCAGCGTGACATCGTCATCCTGGCTAGTGATCTGCTCAGCCGCATAGCGCAGGTCATCCTTGCCGCCGAACTCTTTAAAACCAATTAGATTCGGATGCTCGGCGCGCAGGGCAAAGAACAAGTCAGCCTTTGTCGCAAAACCGTAGACCGGACTGTTGTAGATAATCGCGGGCACATCAGGTGCGGCAGACAAGATCGCCTTGAAGTGATTCTTTTGCGCGGCCATCGACGTACCACGCGACAGGACGCGCGGGATCACCATCAGGCCCACTGCACCCACCTTTTGCGCATGCGCTGCCAGTGCCACGGCAGATTTGGAGTTGATCGCACCGGTGCCAACAACCACAGGCAGGCCCGCATCAACCAAACGCTCCACACCTTCCATACGCTCGGCATCGCTTAGCAGCGGCCAGTCACCCATCGAGCCGCAATAAACCACGGCGGACATGCCCGCGGCGATCATCTCTTTGCCCTTTTTCACAAGCGCGTCAAAATCCGGTGTCCGGTCTGCTTTACAGGGGGTCATCAGGGCCGGCATCGTACCGGTGAAAACGTTGTCAGTCATGGTATCTCTCTTCGGTCCAGAGTTTAACTTTATGATGCTAGCCTTCGCCAGAAAAAGGTCGCAAATGACCAGACGAAATGCTCTTAAAACGTTGTTACGTTATTTTGTATCCAATATCCAACTAATTTTTTACTCACAAAGCTGCGACCCGCGCTGCATTTGCCTCGCAAGCAGGTTTTCTTTCACCAAATTTAACTTAGATACTGTTTTTAATACGAATTACGCCTTCTCAAACACAGCACCTCATTGCGCGAGGATCTGAAAGACCTCGCGCTCTGCTGCTTGTTGTTCAGCCGCCTTCAACCCCAATTCGTCTAACGCACGGGCTTTGATTCTTTGCCCCTCTACGCGGGCCACCCCGAAATTCGCGGCAAAGCCTTGCTGCTGACAGGGCATGCTCAACACATCAGCGTGCTGATCACGGGCATAGGCCACAGCCAGTTTAGACGCAGGGCTTTCTCCATAGGGTGCAATGATGCGCTGCATTGACCCTACCCCGGGATCTTGCGCCTTTGCACCTTTGCTCAACGAATGAAACCGTACGGTCGGATATTCCCTCAACAGATTCCGCATAACGCCTACAGCCCGATCCTCGACCCCAAGGTAGAGGTTCACCCTCCCTCCGGCGCGGGCATGAGCCGCGACCCAGCTGAGGCAATAATTTGCTACCTGAAGCCCGGTATCAGCAAACACTGCCAACTCCTCCCCGATATTGCGCTCTTGCAGCTGCAGAAAAAACGCCAAAATCGTCTCGGCCATCGTGTTGTAATGCCCGACATCACGCGGGTTGTTTTCAAGCCGTCCGATATCGACCTCAGCAATCCCGGCCCCTGCCGCATGCACCCGCACCATTACATCCAGATCGGCGGCGTAATTGCCGACGATTTCCTGATGCGCGATCAGGCTGCGATTGGCCAGATAGATGCCCGTGTTGGGCGCACGCAGATCCGGCATCTGCGGAAACAACTGCCGGATCGCCGGGCCCACCAGCAGGCGCGTCATCGGCATATTGTCACGCGGGTCATTCCACGCGCCTTTGACCAGCCCAATGCCCGGTGCCCGCGCCTTGGCCATGCGGGCAAAAAGCGCGGTCTGGAACTTGTCCAGATCAGCGTCCAGTTTCATCACCCAATCATTGCGCGCCGCTTTCAGCCCCGCACGCACCGCCTCGCCCATGCCCGGCGTTGGTTCAAACACCACTGTCGCCCCGGCTTGCAGGGCCAGATCCCCGGTGCCATCGTCGGAGCCGTTGTCGATGACAACAATCTCATCAACCCAGAGCATGTCATGCAGCGTTTCCACAACACGCACGATGGTCGCGGCTTCGTTACGCGCCGGAACAATGACCGAGATCAGATCGCTCATACCTTAAAACCCCTGCGCAGCTGTCACCGCCTTTTGCCACTGCGCATAGCGTGCATCGCGGGTGTCTTGGTCCATCGCAGGTGTGAACGTCCGTTCCTTGGCCCAGCTTGCAGCGAACTCTTCCCGCTCGGGGTAAACCCCGGCCTGCATCCCTGCCAGCCACGCCGCCCCCAGCGCCGTGGTTTCCAGAACCGGCGGGCGGTCCACCGGCACACCGTTGATGTCAGCCAGAAACTGCATTGCCCAATCAGAGGCAGTCATACCGCCATCAACCCTAAGCACGGATTCACTTTCGCCGCCCCAATCCGCACGCATCGCTTCCAGCAGGTCGCGTGTCTGATAACCAACGCTTTCCAGCGCCGCGCGCGACACCTCGGCGGGGCCAGAACTGCGCGTCAGGCCAAACACCGCCCCCCGGCAGTGTGCATTCCAATAAGGTGCGCCTAATCCGGTAAATGCTGGCACAATGACCACGTTTTGATGCGGGTCCGCTATCTCAGCCAACGCTTGTGTTTCTCCGGCACTTTCTATGATCTGCAGCCCATCGCGCAGCCATTGCACCACAGCACCGGCAATGAAAATCGATCCTTCCAGCGCATAGGTCGGCTTGCCGTCCAATTGATAGGCGATTGTGGTGAGCAACCGATTTTTGGAGGCCACGGGTACATCACCTGTGTTCAACAACGCGAAACACC
This sequence comes from Roseovarius albus, assembly GCF_900172335.1. Taxonomy (GTDB): domain Bacteria; phylum Pseudomonadota; class Alphaproteobacteria; order Rhodobacterales; family Rhodobacteraceae; genus Roseovarius; species Roseovarius albus. The sequence continues at coordinate 419,924 of NZ_FWFX01000002.1, read as the reverse complement.
CAGTGCCATAGGTCGACTTCATCATGCCCGGCTGGAAACAGGCCTGCCCGATCGTTGCCGCCTGTTGGTCGCCTGCAACACCAAGAATTGGTACTTCCGCGCCCAGCAGATCGGCCTGAACCGCGCCAAAATCACCCGCGCAATCCCGCACATCTGGCAACATCGTCATCGGGATATCCAGCAAAGCGCAGATCTCTGCGCTCCACTCCCCTTTGCGAATGTCATAAACCAACGTGCGCGCTGCATTGGTGGCGTCGGTGGCGTGCACCGCCCCACCGGTCAGCTTCCAGATCAGATAACAATCGATGGTGCCAAACAGCAGCTGTCCCGCCTCGGCCTTGGCCCGCGCGCCCTCGAGATTGTCCAAAATCCACTTGATCTTTGTGCCCGAGAAATACGGATCCAGCAACAAGCCCGTGGCACGGCTGATCATCTCCTCGTGTCCAGCCTCACGCAAAGCATGACATAGGTCCGCTGTGCGCCGATCCTGCCAGACAATCGCATTGTGCACCGGCTCGCCGGTGTCCCGATCCCACAACACCGTGGTTTCACGTTGGTTGGTGATCCCGACCCCGGCAATCTCGGACCCCGCAATGCCGGCCTTTTCCACTGCAGCCTGACAGGTCCGGCAAACCGTCGCCCAGATGTCTGCCGGGTCATGTTCTACCCAGCCCGATTGCGGGAAATGCTGCGCAAACTCCTCCTGCGCACTGGCAACAGGCTTCAACGCCTGATCAAACACAATCGCCCGGCTCGAGGTTGTTCCCTGATCGATTGCCAGCACATAAGTCATTGCGCACTTCCCCTGTGGTTTGGTTCGTCATAACAATACCTACAGCTCCCAAGCGCAAGGCCTGTCAGCATCCAAGCATGTCTCGATATTCTGAAAATGAGCAGAAGTTCGCGGCGCCCAAAGTCATCCCTCACTCATATTGAATGATAACAGCCTCAAAATCATCGTCACTCGTGACTTTGGTGTGATGTCCTTTTCCGGTCTTGTCTTCCATATGCCAAACATCGCCCTTTTTGATATCCCGGTATTCGCCATCACTGGCCGTGACGCGAACGGCACCCGCCAAGCAGATCAATTTCTGGGCAACCGGCGTTGGATGGATAGGCTCATCCCATCCAGCTTTTAACCTGAGAAACAAGAACTGCTTGACCGGCTCGGATTCTGAGACCTCAATCGCATTGGCCGGTGGCGCAAAGGTTTTTTCTTCCAAATAAACAGCAACATCCTCCCAGTGGCTTTCCCCATCGACGTCGGAATACAACTTGTAAAACTGCATAGCTCCCCCTGAACTTTACGTCATCCTCTTTGCATCTTCACCGGAATGTCTCGTGCCAGTTTCAGCAGGTGCGCCATAAATGGCTTGTGCGCGTCTTCTTCGCGGATGGCCGCATACAATCGACGCGTCACCCCCTTCTCCGTAATCGGCCGGGTGACATAGTCATCGCTCTTGCGCAGCTCTCGCACCACCCAATCCGGCAGAACCGCCACCCCGCGATTGGACGCCACCAGTAGCAAAATGACCGCCGTCAGTTCCACCTGCCGCACTGCGCGCGGCTCCACTTTGGCCGGACTCAACAATTGTGTAAACACATCCAGCCGCGCCCGGTCCACCGGATAGGTGATCAGCGTCTCGTTGCGAAAATCCTCAGCGACCACGAATTCCTTTTGCGCCAGCGGATGCTGTCCCGCCGCCACGAACACCGGCTCGTAATCAAACAAAGGCTTGAAAATTACCCCCGGCAGATCTTCGGGATCAGAGGAGACCACCAGATCCACCTCTTCCTTTTGCAAGGCAGGCAACGCATCAAACGCCAAACCGGGGCGGATATCTACATCCACATCACCCCAGGACTTGCGGAACTCTTCCAACACCGGAAACAGCCACTCGAAACATGCATGACATTCAATCGCAATGTGCATCCGCCCGGTGCTGCCCTCGCGTAAGCCCGAAAACTCCGCCTCCATCGCTTCCACTTCGGGCAGGATCTTTTCAGCAAGACGCAGCAGGCGCAGACCTGCGGCTGATAACTTAAGCGGTTTGGACCGGCGCACAAATAATTCCACCCCGGCCTGATCCTCCAGGCCTTTAATCTGGTGGCTCAAGGCGGACTGGGTGATGTGCATCTGATCAGCCGCACGCGCCAACCCACCGGCCTGATGGATGGCACGAATGGTTTTGAGATGCCGAAACTCGATATGCATTATTAGATATCTTCATTTAGATTGTGAATATTATGAAGTTGTCTCACACTTCATCGCCTGCAACAAGAGGCACATCGCCAATCTCAAGCAGGATAAGACAAATGACGACCCCTAAGATCTCGTTCGAATTTTTCCCGCCTCGCTCGCTCGAGGCTTCTTTTCGCTTGTGGGATACGGCGATGGCTCTGGCTCCATTCTCACCCGACTTCGTGTCGGTCACCTATGGCGCCGGCGGAACCACCCGCAAATTGACGCAGGAAACCGTCAGCGCTTTGCACAACACCACAGACCTGAACGTTGCTGCACATCTCACTTGTGTCGATGCCTCCCGCGAAGAAACACTTGAGATTGCCAAGCAGTTTGCCCGCGAAGGAGTGACAGAAATCACAGCTCTGCGTGGCGATCCACCCGCGGGCACTGGCCCGTTCCAGGCGCGCAAAGATGGCTTTGCCAACAGTTGCGAGTTGGTTGACGCGCTGGCCCGCACCGGCAACTTCAAGATCCGCGTCGGCGCCTACCCCGAGGTGCACCCTGAAGCCGCCAATCAGGCTGCCGACATTGACTGGCTCAAACGCAAAATCGATGCCGGGGCATCGGAAATCATTACCCAGTTTTTCTTTGAAGCAGACGTGTTCTTTCGCTTCCGTGATGCTTGCGACAAAGCCGGGATCACTGTGCCAATCCTTCCGGGCATTCTGCCGATTGAGAACTGGAAAAACGCCCGTGCCTTTTCGCAAAGATGCGGCGCGTCAATCCCGGACTGGCTGGATCAAGCGTTCGACAAGGCGTTGCGTGATGATCGCGAACAGCTTCTGGCCACTTCGGTCGCAACCGAGCTATGCACTGATCTGATCGAAGGCGGTGTGGAGCAACTGCACTTCTATACCCTCAATCGCCCAGAACTGACGCGCAATATCTGTCTCGCATTGGGCCTGAAAACACAGCAAGCTCTCCGCCACGTCGCTTAAGCTAAGCTTCCCAGTGGAACAAAGACCTCAACCGCGATGCATCCACGCACTGCGGTTGGGGTTTTAGCCCGGTCAACTGGCAATCTCGGCGTTAAACAATCTCTCGTCATATTGGCTTGCACTTGGGTGCACAGATTCCGAGGAATCCCCCCCAATATCACGCGCTTTTCTAAACCAGAAGATCTTGCCCCAGCCGCGCCATGTGCCCACCGAAGGGGCCTGCGCATCGATCTCGTAATACGCCTTCCAACCCTCGGGTAAAGCCACCCCACAACTTTCAGCACGTTCCATCATCCAGACGAAAGAGATATTCGACAAAGGTCGCGCCCGATCAAACCCACCGAGCTGGCCGCCGACATCACCATGCGTGCCCCGAAACCAGACCTGCTCAACCTTGCCTTCGAATCCCGGCGCGGTTTCCCACAAGACTGGCTCGAACGCCCGTCGTGTCTCATCCAACGCCAGCGCATGATAGCCATGCCGGACCGAGGCCCCCAACCGGTGGTCATGGAAGGCATGCGCCTCGGCCATCCAGCGCCAGGCTATTGGCATCCGAAAGCCCAGCGCCTTGACCGTGTCCCACACACCAATCATCTCGATCTCAATTGCCTCATGACAATGCGCCTCGGCAAACTCCGCCGTCACCGCGCTGCCCGCCCCCGCCTGGTAATGGCGGTAAGCGGTTCGAATATTCCGCTCTGTCGCCTCTTCTGCGCGCAGCAGCCCGACCCGGTCAATCACCCCGGCCAAGGACCGCACGGCAAAGGCCCCGCGCGAATACCCCATCAGATAAATCTTGTCCCCCGGACGGTAGCGGCTGGCCAGATAGCCATAGGCACGCCGGATCTGCCGGTTGATGCCCTTGCCGGTGATCACATCCGGGGCGCGACGCCAATCGCACCACTGAATGCCGGCTTCATAGTATAGCGACAACTCTGCTCCAGCGACTGTACTCAGCAGCTTATACGCCAGCCCCGCATTGCTTTCGCAGCCTGTGCTCAGACTGGACATCGTCCCATCAAGAATAATGACATGGCTGACCTGTCCGCGTGAGCGCGCATAAGCGCTCTGCCCCCGCCGCCGTCCGGGGCGGAATACATCCAGTATGGTTTTTGACCACTGGCGCCAGGTCATACGCAGCACCTTTCATGTTCATTCAATCGCAAAATTCATCCTACCATAGAAATAAGGACGAAAGAGGGCCTATGCACTACACGCACTATGAAACTTGCCGTGAGCAATCGTTTCAAGGCCTCATAGATGCACGATATATGACAGAACTTTACAGAATGTGATCGCCGCGTACGCGCGTTTGTCAGTGCCTTTGCAAATTTACCACCGTCACCGGCTCGCTTAGGCCATAGCCGTTGAAGCTTGTGCCAATCGCCTTGGAATAGGCCCCCATGCCGTCAAACAGGATGTAATCCTCTTCGGCAATGTCTTCGGGCAACAGCACCGGATCCGGCAATCGGTCAATGCTGTCACAGGTTGGCCCATAGACGACGCGGCCCTCACGCGAACCCTTGCGCAAAGCACCGTCAGGTCTCACCACACGAATGCGGTCCACCATCATCATGTCACGCCCTTCACTCAAGCCGCCATAAATGCCGTCGTTGATGAACACGGCTCCGCCGTCCCGAATGGCTTTCACCCGCGTTGCCAGCGTAAAGGCCTCGGCCACCATCGCCCGCCCCGGCTCGCAGACCAGCATTGGCGCATCCGCACCGAAACAGCGGTCCACTTCAGCGCTAACATGGTCAAAGATGGCCTCCAGATCAGGTGCATCGCCAACACGGTGCGCCGCAAATCCACCACCGACATTCAGCCTTGCCAATTTCACCCCTGCCTGCGCAGCCACTTTTGCCACAACCGAAATATATTGCCCCCAGGCCTCCGGGTTGGCGCATTGTGTCCCCGGATGAAAAGTCACCGCGGGAACAAAGCCTAACTCCACCACACGGCTTAGCAAGGCAGCAGCCCGCTCAGGCCCGACACCAAATTTCTCACCGAAATCATAAACAGCACCCTTGATCGGCAACGCCAAACGAACCGAAATTTCTACACCCGGCGCAACCGCAGCAATCTTGTCTAATTCGCGTTCACAATCCACTGAATATGACGCCACCTCCAATTCAGCGGCCAAAGCCACTTCTTTTGGTGATCTGACCGGGTTGTTATAATGCAAAATCGCAGTCGGATTGACCCGACGCACTGCACGCATTTCTTCGGGGCTCGCCACATCAAAGGCCTTCACCCCGGCCGCCACCAGATTGGCCAGCACTTCTTCCCCCGGATTGGCCTTGACCGCATAGGTCACCAAGCCGTCAAAGCCTTGTAAAAATCTCTGCGCTGTCGCCTGCAACTGCGCCGGGCTGAAATACAATGCAACCTCATCCGGCTGCTGCCGTTTCAAATGGGAAATCGGGTCCGGCCAATGGGGAATATCGCGCATCGTTAACAACCTTTTTGCTTGCCTCACTCCCAGTGTCGGGAAATTTGGGGTCGATTTCTCCCGGCAGGCTGCATAATATGATGCGCAACATCGGCATAATGAAGGCGCAAACATGCAAATAGACGAAACTGATCGCACCCTCATCGCGCTGCTGCAGGAAAACGCACGCATGCCCGTGACCAAACTGGCCAAACGTCTGGATCTGGCCCGTACCACGGTGCAGGCGCGATTGGACCGGCTAGAGCAAAGCGGCATCATTCAGGGCTACGCCGTGCGCTTGAACCAGAACATGCGCGCCCCTCTGCGCGCCACCGTCCTTCTGGCGATCGAGCCCCGCAGCGCCCCCGCCGTTCTGGCCAAACTCGATACCCACTCGAACGTGATGGCCGTTTACACCACCTCAGGCCGCTTCGACATGATTGTCGAGCTCGAGGCCCAAACCACTGAAGATCTGGATAAAACCCTCGATCAGATCGGCGAAACCAAAGGCGTGAAAAGTTCTGAGAGCCTGATCCACCTGTCAACGCGAATTAATCGCCACAGATAAGACGCTCCCAATGAATTTTATGAAACAAATACTTGTGATTTTCTGCGTCCTGATCTTCACACTCAGCCCTTCGATCCAAGCTCAAGAGATCAAAATCGATGGTGCGAATGACCCAACATTTCGATCACTTCTCAAAGACTGGCTTAACGGTGATGAAAAACCAGCCCTCAGGGACCTCGCAGACCTTGCTCAAAATGGTCACCTCGCGGCGCAGATCTTTCTTGGTCAATTGTCAGGTTACGCGCCCCATACGCTTTTCGATCTGAGCAGGGAGGAACGCCTTGCTTTGCGGGCCCCAAAGAAAGGGAGAAAGCTTGGCAAAAGCTGGCTCTCCGTCGCACAAGATCGCCACCCGCTAGCCTGGGCATTGTCCAATACCTACCACGAAGAAAACTACCGCGAAGCGCTGACATACTTTATGAACCATGGCGAAACTTACATGCAGGGCCACGGGTATATCAAACTGTTGAACAAGAGCGACTGGGCCACAATCTTCCATTTCGCGGAGAAGGGGCAGGTCAACGCAGCACTGAAACCGTGGGTCGCCATGTACTTGCGCTCCAGCGCGTTACTTCAACAACACCAATCAACAGACGATATCATTCCCGGCGGGGCAAATGGGCCACTTGCTCAAGAATATGCCTTGATCGACGCCCCGATTTTCTCAGAAACCGAACAGGAATTTGTCGATTGGGGAAGGCCGTCGAATTTCCTCAGCGGCCACAAAAACGGCAAACATCCAACCTATCCGGCTTCTATCTTGCAAGATGCGCCTCTTCACCAAAGGCTCATGCACCTCGCGCAAACTGACGTCAGATTGGCCCCGGTCCGCGACCTTTGCGAAAGAGTGTGCCCCGAAGAGCCGATACCCTGCACCATCGCCCTCAAAGCATATGTCATCGGATACACCCAATTCTGGCACGAAACCCACAGCCCGATTGAAGCCTTCATCAGCACATCCGACTATCGCGCCAGTGCGCGCTATACCAAAGACATGCGTCACCGGCTCCTGCGCTCCAATCGATCTCCCGAAGAAAGTCGTCCGTTGAGCTTGTGTTTTGCCAACTATTTACACGCTGCTGATTAACCCAACACAACGACTAATTTTACGCATTTCAAAAACACGAACTCAGCCTACGTTCAGATGACATCTGCCATTCACATAGCTATGGCAGGGTCAAATGTGACAAACGACTGAAAAGTTGTTTATACTCTAAGACATCTGCAAAAAGGAGAACGCCATGCTCTACCCTATCGCCTCGCTCGAAGCCGATAAACTCGATGCCATTCAAAGCCTTGAAAAGGAAATCGGCAGCCCGGTCGTGGCACTGGCAAGTGTTGACGCAGATTCCGTGTCTCTCTCCAAAGACAAGCTCGAAAAACTGCAAGCTCTGGAAGACGAGCTCGATGTCGTTCTGGTGGCTGTCAAACCCAACTGAACCGACAAAAACCTCTGGCTTAACTCCTCCATTCTCGACGCTTTAAGCCAGCCCTTTAACTCCCATAAACCGCACCCCAGCGGTTGATCAACTTCTGCTGCAATCGTTTTGAACGCCCGTTCCAGCTTGACGCTCCCGGCGGGCGTGTGCCGACCGACAGGTCGAACTGGCTGCGTTTCTCTTCGTTCGCGGTGAAAATCGCAAAACTCATCTCCCGCCCATCCGGCGCCGTCATGTAGCCAGCCAAAGAGCTTACAAAATACAACGTCCCGGTTTTAGCCACCACTTTGATGGGATGTGAGGCGACCTTTGCGCCATTGGCATCCCGCATCGTGTATTTCTTCAAAATTGGCACCAGTTGAGTTTCTTCCTTCACATGTGCAAGCGCACGCGCCAGCCCTTGCGCCGTCAGATGCGAGTTCGGATTGAGGCCAGAGTGATCCAACAGATCGGTCCCCTCCATTCCTAATTCTTCCTCGGCCCACAGGCTCATTTCTCGTGCCGAGGACTGCAGGTCCAGCGGATGCCCTACGCGCTTGGCTGTAGCGACCATGCCTACCATCTCGGCCGTCAGATTTGTTGAGTACTTCAGCATGTCACGTAGGATTTCCAGCAACTGCTCACTGCGCTCACGCACTAGAACCGTGCCGTCAGGCGGCTGTTCCAACGGCGCACCCATCTTCAGCACAATCCCATGAGACCGGGCAAAATGTGAAAACACCTCAGCCGAGTAAATTCTCGGCTTGCGCATCGGGATCCACCGTGCACCACCATTTCCCAGTGCACGGCGCGCCACACTCCAGCTGTCGTAGGTGCCGCCGTCCGAATAGGCATAAATCGGCCCTTTGCGGTCCGAAAGACTCATTCGCGCCGATAAAACATCCGGTCTGTACTTACCTGATCGCGCATCCATCGTGATCGCATAACCATTGCCGCTACGCTTCCACTCAAAATGAACGCGGTTGAAATTAAGGTTCAGGCCAGAAACAGCCGGGTTGTAACCCACCTCTATTGGCTGTTCAGGATCGATCATCGCCTTATACGGGATGCCTGCATCCCAAATACGCAGATCTCCTTCCACCGCATGCACTCCGGCTTCCTTCAGGTTGGTCGCCATCCGCGCCAATGCATCTGTATCAAGCACCGGATCCCCGGAGCCAGCCAGAACCAGATCGCCTTTGATCACGCCCGCCTCAACCGGGCCTAATGCCACCAGTTGCGTTTCAAACCGATACCCCGCACCCAGCACGTCCAAGGCATAGAGCGCTGTAACGGCCTTAGTCACACTCGCCGGAGGCTGCGCCAGTTTGGCGTCATGCCCCTCTAGGACCAAACCAGTTTCCACATCAACAACCGAACAAGACACCTGCCCGCCCAGCTTGGCGCTCGAAATAATCTCTTCGATCGCACTGGCCTTTGGTCGCCGCGCTCGAATTTTTGGCCGCAATTGCGGTCGTAAGGATGTTGCAGGGGCTTCGCCCATCGCCATGGATCCGGCACTGCCAAGCAGTCCGGCCAAAACAAATCGCCGTGAAAGATTTCTTGCCATGCCCTAAGTAAACCTCAGTCAACCGCCCGGGACAATCCCGTTTCCGCCTCACACCTCGCTATAAGGCGATCACAATTTATTGCTGCTTGTGTGAATTCCAAGTCGCTCTACGTCGGATACTCAAAAATCCGCTTGTTCCAATAGTCCGATGGACACCGCTTGTGAACCTGACGCACAGCCCTTGCAAATCCCGCCTCAACGCGTAGCCTGCGATCTCGGTATCAAGTGTCGGAGGGGTCATGACACAAGCGCAGATCGGTGTGTACGGATTGGGAACAATGGGCAGCGCACTGGCACTGAACATGGCGGGTCATGGCTTTGAAGTGGCCGTCACCAACCGAGAGATAGACTGGATCGCGCCGTTCATAGCTGACGCAGGCGATCTTGCCGCGCGCCTGCATCCGCATAACAAGCTCGCAGACTTCGTCGCTGACCTCAAAACCCCGCGCGTGATCCTGTTCATGATTCCGTCAGGCGCACCAATGGACATGATGATCGATCAGATCACGCCCCTGCTTGAATCCGGCGACACCATCATCGACGGCGGCAACGCCAATTTCCACGACACCCGACGCAGATCAAAGACATTGAAAGACAAAGACATTCACTTTGTCGGCATGGGCGTCTCCGGTGGAGAAAAAGGTGCGCGCCACGGCCCTTCAATGATGGTGGGTGGAACCGAGCACAGCTGGCACCAGCTCCGGCCCATCCTGCGCGCTATCGCCGCCACCTATCAGGATAACCCTTGCGTCGATCACCTCGGCCCCGATGGCGCGGGTCATTTTGTGAAGACTGTGCATAACGGCGTCGAATACGCTGACATGCAGGTCATCGCCGAGCTCTACGGTCTTCTGCGCTACGGGTCGGCTTGGCCGCCCTCGGACATCGGCAAGTTGTTTGAGGAATGGGATAAGGGCCCGTTAAAATCCTATTTGGTCGAAATCACCGGCAAGGTCCTGCAATACACTGACCCGTTCAGCGGTCACGCAGTAGTCGATGTCATCAAAGACGCCGCCGGGCAAAAAGGCACTGGTCGCTGGACCGTGGTCGAGGCGGTGCGCATGGGTCAGAGCACAAATATGATCGAGGCTGCCGTCGGCGCCCGCGCGTGGTCTGCGGAAAAAGAGACCCGACAAGAGATGCAAAACCATTTCGGCGGCGCACGCGACTGGTTCACCGTTGATCCCGGAGTGCTCGCAGATGCCTTCCTCGCTGCCCGTATCCTGTGTTATGCGCAAGGCTTTCGCATTCTTGATGCCGCTTCAAAAGAATACGACTGGGCGCTCGACATGGGCCGCATTGCCGAGATCTGGCGCGCAGGCTGTATCATCCGCTCGGCCCTGCTCGATGATATTTCCGAGGCCTTTGCCGATCAGCCCCCACACAGCCAGTTGATCCTCTCGCCCAAATTCACCGAGACCCTCGCCCGCACCATCCCCGCCCTGCGCACGGTGGTAAGCGCCGCTGTCACTGGCGGCCACGCCATCCCGGCGCTCTCATCCGCCCTCAACTGGTTCGACACCATGCGCCAAGGCTTTGGCACCGCCAATATCATCCAGGCCCAGCGCGATTTCTTCGGCTACCACGGCTTTGAACGCTTGGGCGAAGACGGCCAACACCACGGTCCATGGTGGGACTGATATTGTCAAATGCTCGGACTTCATGACTTCTGAATCACCCATCGTGCGCCGTGACTGGACGCGACCGACTCGTCGTATGGTTCTGGGTGGGTCAGCCGCCGGTATGGCGACACTTCTTGCCGGGTGTTGGCCGTTCTCTAAAACGGTCACCCGCAATATCCGGGTGACCATTCAGGCCGATGTGGCCGGTGAGATTGTTGAAGGTTCCGCGGTGATGGGGATCCGGTGGATACCCGGACACAGTGGCCAGATGTACATCAAAAGCAACGCAGAGGCGGTGATTCTAGATCTACCCGGGCGCGGGACGGTGTATGTGTTGAATGCTTGGATCGGCTCTAATGGGCGCCCAAATGGTGGCGTTTGGCCTGCCCAACTTCTTGAAACGTTTGGAATGAACGCAAATGGCAGGTTGGAAGATTTTCCCATGCTGCGGACGCTCGAAGGGCGTTACACCGTCAAAGCGCATCCGGGGGGGCCAACAGCCTTGCCGGTAATGGTAGCCTTTGAAGATGAAAGCAAACTTGAAACAATGTATCAGGTCAAACCTGAAGCGTTCCCCGAGGTTTTTGGCGCTGATGTGCGCTATGTCGGCATGTGGTTCGAGTTTACAGGAGATGACCCCACCCGGCATATACCCGTGCGCCTGCCCGTCGCACTGACGCCGAACAAGAGTTTTTATACAGCTTTCCCGAGCAACAAAGATGAAAACGGTCTCATACCGGATTTTGAATATGCCTTCCCGCAGAAGTTCTCAGAACGTGTATTTTACATGAAAGGTTATTAGATATGAGTGTAACGAAACAGGACGTTCTGCACGCGCTTCTCTCACTGGATTCATACAACCGTCATGAATTTGATGATCAACGCAAGATTTCTGATAAAAGATTTGATGAAATAGATTCCCAAATCGGCACGGCGATTTTTCAGCAATCTTCGGATCGCATGGAAGAAACCGAAGACAAGCTGGCCATCGCCTCGCACGCCAGGTTCTCGGCCTCATGGTACACGCTTGATGGCGAAACGGTCATCTCTTACCGCAGGACTGATATTATCAATCGCCCTGTGCAAATTGGCAAGTTCATGAACTCATCACGCCGTAGGGTGGGTTTTCAACCCACCATCCAACACCTGCCCTCCGCACAAAGGTGGTGGGTTTTTCCCCGACCGATAAACACCTCTCATCCCGCCCGTTTCATCTGACCATAAATACCTCCGCCGGGGGCAAACCCGAGGCGGAGGCCAAAAGCAGACAACGAGAAAACCTGCGCGCCGCAGGCGCACAGTTTAACAGTTCCCAACATAGCCACGGGAGTTTTGTACAAACCCCCCGTACAACTTGTACAAGTCGTACGAACTTTCCCCATCATCTCCGCCGTTTCGCCCGCAGGGTCGGATCGGCATGTGTCGGGTCCTCGGGCCAGGGGTGTTTGGGATATCGCCCGCGCATGTCCTTGCGCACATCCGCATAGCTGCTGGCCCAGAACCCGGGGATGTCCATCGTGGTCTGCACCGGCCGTCCGGCGGGAGATAACAGCGTTACCCGCAGGGGTGTTTTCCCCACCACCGGGTGTGTGGTCTGGCCAAACATCTCTTGCAGGCGCAGACTGATCTCCGGATCTACCCCACCGTATTCAATCGGTATTTTACGCCCCAACGGTGTAGTAAAATGCGCCGGGGCCGCTTGATCTAATCGTTGCATCTGCTCCCACGACAGCCGTCCACGCAGCGCCTCCAGCATATCAAACCGCTTCCAATCTTGCGCGGTTTTCACGCCCTCAAGGTACGGAAGCAGCCAATCCTCCAGCGTCTCCAACAGGGCCGCCTCGGTCATCTCTGGCAGGTCTTCACCGCCCTCACGCACAAGCTCGACCCGCTTGGCAAATCGCTCCGCCGCTGCACTCCAACTCAGCCCTAATTCCTTAACGCCCGCCAGCATCGACTGTGCCATCACATCACTGGGTACATCGCGCCAATGTTGATCGGCCAGAACCACCGCCCCCAGAGCTTCCTGTTTACGTGCAATAACTTGCCGGTCCCGTTTGGACCATTCGCAGACCTCATTCCAGACGATCTGTTCTCCAAACAGGCTGCGCACTTCGGATTCAGAAATTTGGATCGCCTGCCTGATCCTCGCCTCACGCACATTGCCATCCAGCTCCGTCACCACGATCAACCGAGCCCCACACAAGGGGTCTCCATCCGGTATTATCGCGCCTTTTCCACCTGACATAACATAACGAGGAGCATCACCCTTGCGGCGTAATCCGATGCGATCCGGATAAGCCAGCGCTGCCATTTCCGCATCGCTAAGCTCTTGTTTTACAGCTGATTTAGACTGTTTAACTAAACGCTTCGCTTCCTGCTTGATTCGCTCGACACCACCCCGATTGGCAAGATACGAATGACGGTCTGAAAACCCTCTGAAATCCCGCACCGCCAACAAGCGAAGCGCCAAATCCACCGGTGCCCCCCGACCCAATGGATCGCGATCCGCCAACAACGCCGCCAACGGCGCCGCCTCAGGTCCGGCCACCACCAGCATATGCCCCAAACGCGGGTGCAACGGTAAAGCGGAAAGAACTTTCCCATGCTCCGTAATGCGCCCATCCACATCCAATGCATTCAAATGGCGTAACAAATCCTGCGCTTCGGCATAGCTGCCCGGGTTAGGTGGGGTAAGGAAGGCTAATTCCTCTGGTCCTGCTCCCCAAGCCGCCAATTCCAACGCCAAACCTGCCAAGTCGGCCGTTTCGATCTCTGCCGGGGGAAATGCCTGCAAGGCCCCCTCTTCGCCCTTGCTCCACAACCGATAACACGTTCCTTCCACCACGCGGCCGGCGCGGCCGGCGCGTTGCGTCGCTTCCGCGCGTGTTACAGACTCGGTCACCAGTCGAGACATACCCGAGGCCGGATCGAACCGCGCCCTTCGGGATTTCCCTCCATCAACGACCACGCGAATATCCTGAATGGTCAACGACGTCTCAGCAATGGAGGTCGCCAAGACCACCTTGCGACCGGATTGCGCTGGCGTGATCGCAGCGCGCTGAGCGGCGAAATCCATCGCCCCAAAAAGAGGGCGCAAAGCCACCTCATTTGGCAACCGGCCTTTCAACAGCGCTTCAACCCGTCTGATTTCGCCTTCTCCGGGCAGAAATACCAAAATGCCGCCCTCCGTTTCGTGCACAGCCCGATGCACCAGATCGGCGACGGCGTTTTCAAACCGCGTCTCTTTTCGAGACGGTCGTTCAAGCCATTGCGTTTGAACAGGAAAACTGCGCCCATCCGATGCAATTACAGGTGCATCACCCAGCAATCGGGCTACAGGTTCAGCATCCAAGGTTGCGGACATGACCAGCAGTTTCAGATCCTCTCTCAGGGCATCAGTGATTTCCAGACAGAGAGCCAGTCCCAGATCCGCATTCAAAGAGCGTTCGTGAAATTCGTCAAAGATCACTGTCCCGACCCTGCTTAGTTCGGGATCAGATTGGATCATCCGGGTCAGAATTCCCTCAGTAACCACAACGATACGTGTTTTATTCGAAACCTTCGCCTCTCCACGAATCCGGTAACCAACTGTATCTCCGATCTGCTCACCCAAGGTCTGTGCCATACGCTCGGCGGCAGCACGGGCAGCCAGACGGCGTGGCTCCAGCATAACGATCAACCCGTCTGACACCTTGGCCTGCAAGATGGCAAGCGGCACAACAGTAGTTTTGCCTGCTCCCGGTGGGGCTTGCAGAACGGCACGCCCACTGGCGCGCAGCGAATCGATCAACGGATCAAGGACATCATGGATGGGTAGGGTTTCGATCATACCCCGACTTATCCGGGATAGATGCCCCCAATACCAGAGGTTCAGGACAATTATCCCACTGGACAAAGACCCAAGCCCCAAGGCAATAAGACGGAACAATTCTGACGATGGGTCGCAGGCATGAACATTCCCGAGCTGAGCAGCAAAATCCTCAACGGCGACCGCCGTGCACTGGCTCGTGCGATCACGCTGGTTGAAAGCGCCCGCCCGGATCATCGCGCTCAGGCTGGCGAACTCATCGAAACCTTAAAAGACTCTGGTCGTCAGGCCATCCGAATTGGCCTATCCGGCACGCCCGGTGTGGGCAAGTCGACCTTTATTGAGAGCTTCGGCATGATGCTCACCAGTTTGGATCTGCGTGTGGCCGTTTTGGCCGTTGATCCAAGTTCCTCGCGCTCGGGAGGCTCGATTCTCGGTGACAAAACCCGCATGGATCGCCTTAGCCGAGAACCTAATGCCTATATACGCCCTTCGCCCAGTCAATCGCATCTAGGTGGTGTAGCCCGTCGCACGCGCGAGGCCGTTTCCCTCTGTGAAGCCGCCGGATTTGATGTCATCCTTATCGAAACCGTTGGCGTCGGCCAATCTGAAACTGTAGTCGCCGAAATCTCCGATCTCTTCGTGCTCTTACTCGCCCCAGCCGGCGGCGATGAACTGCAGGGCGTCAAGCGAGGCATTATGGAAATGGCCGATATTATCCTTGTGAACAAGGCCGATGGCGATCTAAAACCTGCGGCCACGCGCACATGTTCGGACTATGCCGGCGCTTTGCGTCTATTGCGTAAACGCCCGCAGGATCCCGAAGATTTCCCCAAAGCAATGATGGTGTCTGCACTCGAAGAACAGGGACTAAAGACCGTCTGGGACGAAATGACCACGCTCACCGATTGGCGCCACGAAACCGGTCACTTTGGGGGCCGCCGCGCCCAGCAAGCTCGGTATTGGTTCGAGGAAGAGGTTCGCCACAGCCTACTTGCGTTGCTGCAAACACCTGAGGCTAAAGACATACTGTTAACCGCCTCGGATAAGGTGACCAAAGGTTTAAAAACGCCAACGGTCGCCGCCCAAGATGTGCTTCGAGAGTTGCAAGGCTAGTCGAAAATTCCGGCGACAACTGTAAAGCCTGCGCCGGAATTTCATTCCCGATGTGGCCTTATTCAGATCGGCTCGCGATCTCTTCATACTCGCGCACGGTTTTAGCAAGACCTTCGGCCATCGGGATTTTCGGCTCCCACCCCATGCCCAGCAGCTGCGCGCTATCCATCAACTTGCGCGGGGTGCCGTCGGGTTTGGTCGTGTCGTGCACGATCTCGCCTTTGAAGCCAACCTGCTCAACAATCAGTTCCGCAAGTTCCTTGATTGAAACCTCTTGACCAGATCCGACGTTGACGTGCGGCGCATCCGAATAGCGTTCCATCAGGAAGATCAGTGCGTCCGCCAGATCATCGGCGTGCATGAATTCGCGCAACGGGCTGCCCGTGCCCCACATGACAATCTCTTTGTCACCAGCTTCGCGGGCTTCGATCACCTTGCGCACAAGTGCGGGCAATACGTGGCTGGTTTCCAGATTGTAGTTGTCGCCGGTGCCATAAAGGTTCGTTGGCATGGCCGAGATGTAATCAACGCCGTGCTGCTTACGATACGCTTGACACAGTTTAATACCGGCAATTTTGGCAATCGCATACCATTCATTGGTCGGCTCGAGCGGGCCAGTCAAAAGCGCATCTTCGCGCATCGGCTGTTCAGCCAGCTTAGGATATATACAGGAGGACCCAAGGAACATCAGTTTTTCCACGCCGCTGTCGAACGCGGAACGGATGATATTGCTCTCAATCATCAGGTTGTCATAGAGGAAATCAGCAGGAAAACTGTTATTGGCCAGAATGCCGCCAACTTTGGCCGCTGCCAGAAATACGGCATCTGGTTTTTGAACTTCAAACCAGGCTTCAACCTCTGATTGGCGGATCAGGTCAACATCTGCACGAGTGGCGGTCAGAATTTCGCAATTCATCTGCTCCAATCGACGTACAATGGCAGAGCCGACCATCCCGCGATGGCCGGCCACATAAACCCGTTTACCTTCGAGCGAATACAGACGATCAGCCAAAGCGTTTTGCCTCTGCCAGATCGGATTCAACCATTTCTCGCACCAGTTCTTCGAAAGGGGTCTCAGGCGTCCAACCCAGCTTTTCCCGTGCTTTGGTGGCATCACCCAGCAGGGTTTCCACCTCGGCAGGGCGGAAGTATTGCGGATCGACCTTGACCACGACCTTGCCGTTTTCGTCGCGCGCAACTTCATCGACACCTTCGCCCTCGAACGTCAACTTCATGTCCAGCGCTTCGGCGGCTCGGGTCACGAATTCGCGAACGGAATATTGTTGGCCGGTGGCGATGACGAAATCCTCTGGTGTGTCTTGTTGCAGCATCAGCCACATCATCTGTACATAATCGCGGGCATGTCCCCAGTCGCGCAGGGCGTCCATGTTGCCCAACAACAGCTCTTCCTGCAGGCCCAGTTTGATACGGGCCAGAGCGCGTGTAATTTTACGGGTCACGAAGGTTTCGCCACGAATCGGACTTTCGTGATTAAACAAGATGCCGTTGCAGGCATAAAGATCGTAGGATTCGCGGTAGTTGACGGTGATCCAGTAGGCGTAGAGCTTCGCAACAGCATAGGGAGAGCGCGGATAGAATGGCGTGGTTTCACGTTGTGGAATTTCCTGCACCAGACCATACAGCTCGGATGTAGAAGCCTGATAAAACTTGGTCTTCTCACCCAGGCCGAGGAAGCGGATTGCTTCAAGAATTCGCAATGCGCCGATCGCGTCGGAGTTAGCAGTATATTCAGGCTCTTCAAATGACACGGCGACATGGCTTTGCGCCGCGAGGTTATAAACCTCGTCTGGTTGAACCTTGTTGATCACGTTGGTCAACGAGGAACTATCTGTCATGTCACCATGATGCAGCTGAAACTGGCCAGATTTACCTGGCTCGCCTTCGAACAGGTGATCAATACGTTGTGTGTTGAACAAAGAGGTTCGGCGTTTGATGCCATGTACCTGATAGCCTTTATTCAACAGAAATTCCGACAGGTACGCCCCGTCCTGTCCTGTAACACCAGTAATCAGAGCTGTTTTCACTTGTTTTCCCTCAACACGGTCAAATTTGTTCCTAATTCCGCCTTAATGCTTTCGCTCATGAATGAACAGGCCGTTTTCATCAAATGCAACGTCCCCCATCCACCTCAAGACAGACGCCCGTGATCATATCCGCCTCGTCGCTGCAGAGAAAGGCAGCAGCGCTGCCCATGTCGTTCGGAGTGGAAAACCGCCCAATGGGGATTGTCGACAGGAACTTCGCGCGCATTTCTGGGGTGTCTTTCCCCATGAAGGATGCCAAAAGCGGCGTTTCCCCGGCAACCGGATTGAGCGCGTTTACACGGATGCCAAAGGGCGCCAGTTCCACGGCCATCGCGCGGGTGGCGGTGATCATCCATCCCTTTGAGGCATTGTACCAGTTCAGATTGGGACGCGGGCTGACCCCTGCAGTGGAAGCCATATTAAGGAACACGCCGCTCTTGCGGGCTTTCATTACCGGAACAAATAGCTGTGCAGCCAAAAAGACGGATTTGCAGTTGACCGCGAAAACGCGGTCAAAGTCTTCTGCGCTGACTTCTTCCATCGGTTGCGGAAGATGGGTAACGCCAGCATTGTTCACCACAATGTCGGGCACACCACAATGTTCCCTCAGATAATCAGCCATGGCGGCCATGCTGTCGGAGTTTGAGACATCCACCTGACAGTGCTGGGTGTTGAGCTCCTCCGCTTTGGCTCTCGCGTCATCGCCGTTGATATCCGCGATGACAACCTCCGCTCCCTCGTTCAGAAATTTGCGTACGATACCCTCGCCAAAGCCACTGGCACCGCCAGTCACAACGGCCGTTTTTCCGTTCAGGCGCATGACACCTGCCCTTTCTGTTTGGGGCGGGGGACCGCCCAATCGATTTCGGAAATACTTGCGAGGCGCGCGAAACGACGCAGTTCCGCATCAAGCTTATCCAACCGGGCTGCACCCCAACTCACCCCCGCCTCGGGCCAGAAGCCGATCACCCTCATCCAGTTTTGCGCACGGTCCGCCTTTAGTTCGATCCGTCCGACAAAGCGCCCCCCTTCGAGCAGAGGATATACGTAGTAACCCCACTGGCGTTTAGATTTGGGCACGAACATTTCGTTGCGATAGGCAAATCCAAACAGGCGTTCAAGACGATTGCGGTCACGTATGGCAGGGTCAAATGGATTCAATATACGCAAGCGTATGGTTGGGGTTGGCAAGTTTTCAAGGCGCGTTTCGATATCTTGTGCAGCCCATGTTTCACGGTACTGTCCATCTGCCCCCTGCACCAATGCAGGTACGAGACTTTGCTGCAATGCCCAAGCCTTGGCCTCTTGCGCCGACATCGCCTCCCAAAAGCGTTGTACTTCGCCCGTTGATGCTATGCTGAGCCTATCAATCGCATGATTACAAAGGGAAAGTATGTGATCAGCATCACATCCCACGTCTTCAGGGAGTGGAGCGAAAACCCGCTCTGCCAGATTATAGAACTTCACAAAATTTTCGCGATAGCAAGTGGCGAGCTCACCCGCGTACCACATCTGATCCAATGCCTTTTTATGCGGCGGGCGGGCCCACATTTCACGCCGATCAACCTTGGTTTCAAAGGCGTGGGTTGATAAGGCACCTTCCCTTTCGATACGCTTCCGTATGGATTGTATTTCTGACTGCCCTAGGCCTGATTGATACCAATCGCTCTGCGCCACCTTCGCGCCCAACCTACGAAACTGCCGCTGCCAGACCGGCAGGAAATCCATTGGAATGAGTGAGGCATCATGGGTGAAATGTTCAAACAATTCACGCTTGGCCAGCAGATCCCATAGCATACCTTCGCGGTAATTCTGATTGCGCGACCAGATGATATGATTGTGCGCGCGCGTTATATTCCGGATGGTATCAATCTGAACAAAACCCAAATCGCGAACGATGCCCATGACATCCAAGGGCCCAACCGGTGTGCCTGCAAGGCCGTTAGTCCAAAGCCACAAGTGCCTCGCCTGTTTGTTTGGTATGCGTAACCTAGCAGTCATGGCAAACTCAGAAACATCATAGCGTCCCTCAAATCATTTCCGGTCTGCGATAAGGCCTCTTGGATGTAGAGGCGCGCCAATACACAGGCCTGTGAAATGCTCGCACTTTTCGGGTCATTCAGCCCGCGCTTCAATTTTTTCTCGTCTTTGCGCCCGACAAGGCGGGTTTCGACACCTTGCCTGATATTCCCCTCAATCTGCGCGCGACGCTGATCCGTCAAAATTACGGGGCTGTGCGACACGCCCAATCGTGCTGCCTTGTGTTGTAAGCGATAATACTCCCTAAGCGCAGCTGTGTTCAAACGCGCCGCAGTCGTTGCAACTGATCTATTGTAATGTTCTGCAGATAGTCTACCGGTGACCAATCGCCCACAAGTGCGACGAGGCAATGCATTCAGAATCGCCTGCTCAACTTTATAAAAATAGACCAACTCAGTCGTGGTTAGATGCCCCATGCCTTGATCAACGAGAGGCAGAATAAACCCATCAGGTTGCACGACGATTTGTTCAGGATTCTGATAAGCTGAGATCACCAGGTCAGCAATATGGCTGATGATCAAAGGGTCGCTGTTGATATTTTTAATGTGAGCAGAGGCAAGATCAAGATTTTCCCCAGAAAATCCTAGCGCAATAAGCTCATCTCGAATCGGCACGTTGGCCTGCCATTCCAAAAGCAGCCTTTCCACGTCGGTTTTCTTGACTTCGACGGTTTGCGCCCACAGCGGAACAGCCAGACAGCAAAGCAGCGCAATTACTAATGTCTTCAAATTAGGTCCTTCCAGATCCCGAGACAAAGTCCTTGATAAAACATGATGCAACAAGATTAGCCGGCTTCAAGCAAGTGAAAACGTCCTCTGAAAAATTACGCACTAAAAATTGGATTAACGTCTGGCTGGAAAATCAACTCCGTCATAGATTTCCTGTTCAGGACTTGCTATTTAACGCTGCAACGCAGCATCAGACGGTGATTTAACATGAGCGCCACGGCCCGCAAAACTGCCCCCCTGCCCGAGGACATCCGGGCCGCCAAAGGGGGCACGCCTTTGGTCAGCCTGACCGCCTATACCACACCCATGGCACGGATGATGGATGGGCATTGCGACTTTGTCTTGGTCGGTGACAGTGTCGGTATGGTGTTGCATGGGCTGCCCTCTACGTTGGGTGTGACCCTTGAAATGATGATTATGCACGGACAGGCAGTGGCACGTGGATTGGACAAATCCATGCTAGTGATCGACATGCCATTTGGTAGCTACGAGGAAAGCCCGACTCAGGCGTTTCGGAGCGCTGCGCGCATTATGCGTGAAACCGGGGCGGCCGCGATAAAACTAGAAGGTGGTCAGCACATGGCCGAGACCATCGCTTTTCTGGTGGCACGCGGCATTCCGGTGATGGCGCATATTGGACTGACTCCGCAGTCGATCAACACCTTGGGCGGCTACAAGGTGCAGGGCCGCGATGGCCAAGCTGGGGCTTTGTTGGCGGATGCGCGGGCGGTAACTGAGGCTGGCGCGTTTTCCGTGGTTCTAGAGAAGGTCCCGGCGGCACTGGCTGATCAGATCACCGCCGAGATTGCCATTCCAACCATCGGCATAGGGGCCTCGGCGGGCTGTGACGGGCAAATTCTGGTTGTCGATGACATGCTGGGCCTGTTCACAACTTTCAAACCCAAATTCGTCAAACGCTATGCCGAATTTGGTACTGCAGGCGAAGAGGCTATAAAAACCTACGCCACGGAAGTGCGCGCGCGCAGCTTCCCCGCTCCCGAACATACCTTTGCGGATAAGGCCCCCGGCAAATGACACCACCAATTTTGCGCACTTTGCCCGCGCTGCGCGCGGTCACTTCGGAATGGCAAAACGCCGGGGAAACCATCGGTGTGGTTCCCACAATGGGCGCATTGCACGATGGGCACTTGTCTTTGGTCAAAGCGGCGAAAGAAACCTGTGATAGGGTGATCACCACAATTTTTGTGAACCCCAAACAGTTCAACAACCCAGATGATCTGAAGAATTATCCGCGGACCGAAGAGGATGACGCCCGCAAACTGGCGCGTTTCAACATTGATGCTGTTTATGTCCCAGATGTGGATCAGATTTATCCCGAAGGGTTTTCAACAACGGTCTCGGTTTCTGGCCTGACTGATGTGATGGATGGCGTCATGCGTCCGGGGCATTTTGACGGTGTTGCCACGGTGGTCAGCAAGCTGTTCCGACAAACTTCGGCGACAGACACTTTCTTCGGTGAAAAAGACTTCCAGCAGCTTCAGATCGTGCGTCGTATGGCGCGAGACCTGGATATTCCGATCACCGTACATGGCTGCCCGACCATCCGTGAAATTGACGGGTTGGCGATGTCGTCTCGTAACCTTTTGCTGTCGGACCGTGCGCGTGTCAAAGCGCCGCTTCTTTTTGAAGAAATGGAAAACATTGTTGAGGGCGTACAGGCTGGTCAGGAATTTGTCGATCTGCAAGAGCGGGCGATCAACCGACTGCAGAACGCCGGGTTCAACAAAGTAGAATACCTTGAAATCCGCGCCAATGATGACCTGCGTTTACTGTCCGCGCCAACTCACCCTGCACGGCTTTTTGCCGCTGCTTGGTTGGCAGGTGTGCGCCTGATAGACAATATTGCCATCTAGTTATTGAGCACGAATATTAACCATTCATAAACCCTACCGTTCTAGCATTAACCACGTTGAACGAGGCAGGTGGGGTGATGGTTGCACGCGCTTATACAGTCGCCTTCGAGGGGGTCGAGGCCCGACAGGTCGAGGTGCAATGCGCCGTCACCCCCGGCCTGCCCGCCTTTTCATTGGTTGGCCTTCCAGACAAGGCCGTATCCGAAGCGCGTGATCGGGTGCGCACGGCGTTGAACTCCATGGCCATCGCCCTGCCTTCTAAACGCATCACCATCAATCTAAGTCCTGCTGACCTGCCCAAAGTGGGCAGCCACTTTGACCTTCCCATCGCTCTGTCGCTGCTGGCTGCGCTTGAAATCATCCCTATGGATGCGGTTGAAAGCACAACCTCGCTGGGCGAGCTGTCACTCGACGGCACTTTGATCCCCGTGATTGGCGCATTGCCCGCCGCCCTTGCCGCGGCACAGGAAGACCGGACTTTGCTTTGCCCCAAAGCGTCGGGCGCCGAGGCCGCCTGGGTTGACGCGGCACAGGTGATTGGAGCCATGAATTTGGCGGATGTCATCCGGCATTACACCGGGCAATCCCCTCTCCCCCCCTCGACGCCCGGTGAAGTTGTCCAAGACGATGCGGGCAGGGATCTGCGCGATGTTAAAGGTCAGGAGCGTGCCAAGCGCGTGCTCGAAATCGCCGCAGCAGGACGGCACCATCTGATGATGGTTGGAGCTCCCGGCTCGGGCAAATCCATGCTGGCGGCCCGGCTGCCGGGCATCTTGCCACCGCTTAACGCCGCAGAGGCCTTGGAAACCTCGATGATACACTCGTTGGCAGGACTCATTGATGAAGGCGGAATCAACCGCACGCGCCCGTTTCGCGAGCCGCACCACACGGCCTCGATGGCCGCCATTGTCGGTGGCGGGCGCCGGGCCGGTCCGGGCGAAATCAGCCTAACTCACAATGGTGTGCTGTTCATGGATGAATTTCCAGAGTTTTCCCGCCCCGTGCTCGAAACCTTGCGACAGCCGATTGAAACCGGCGAGGTGATCGTTGCCCGGGCCAATGCCCACGTGAAATACCCTTGTCGTTTCTTGTTGGTGGCGGCTGCAAATCCCTGCAAATGCGGCTACCTGTCTGACCCCGCGCGCGCCTGCGCCCGGGTTCCAATGTGCGGCGAGGACTACATGGGTCGTATTTCCGGGCCCTTGATGGACCGGTTCGATCTACGCATTGAAGTACCTCCCGTGGCCTTTGCGGATCTGGATTTGCCTCCATCGGGCGATCACAGCACAGACATTGCCGCGCGCGTGGCCGCAGCGCGAGCGGTCCAAGAGGAACGCTTTGATGGCTTTCAGGGCACGCGCCTCAATGCCGACGTCGAAGGCAACGCATTGGATGAAATCGCAACACCTGATCCTGAAGGCCGAGACCTGATAACCAAGGCTGCAGAGCGATTTGGCCTGTCCGCGCGGGGATATCATCGTGTATTGCGCGTGGCGCGCACCATCGCCGATCTAGATCAATCCGTGGATGTCCGGAAACAGCACGTGGCCGAGGCGATTAGCTATCGGATTTCGGCGATGAAAGAGAATTGATCCAATCCGCAACCACCTGCAAAGTCGCGCGCCCTTCTGGTAAAAAAGCTTGGAAAATAGGCCAAACATGCGGCAGACCTCGTTCGACAATTTCGGTCACATTCACACCTTCAGCTCGCAATTTTTGTGCCATTCGAAGCGTGTCGTCTAGCAGAACTTCTTGATCCGAGACTGCTAACCAAACCGGCGGTGCCCCTTTGAAATCGGCCTGAAGAGGCGACAGTGTTGGCAAGTTCGGATCAAATGTCCCGACGTAAAGATTAAGCATATCCTCCGCACGCGTTATTGGAATCAATGAATCCGAAGACGCATTGCTTGAGAAGCTTTCACCAGAAAATGCTAAATCAGTAACTGGGGAAAAACAAAAACACCCCAAAGGTTTCGGTAATTTTTGTCTCAGGATCTCTCCTAAGAGTACAAGCGCCAAATTTCCACCGGCGCTATCGCCACCTAAAACAACACCTCCGGGATGGGCCATTACAGCCGTATATGCCAAAATCACATCATCCACAGCGGCGGGAAATGGGGCGGCGGTTGCGAGCCTATAATTGGGCAAACAAGCCTGCGCACCAGCTTTTAGGCAAATGTGAGAAACCATAGATTGATGTGTAATGGCCGATCCGCAAACGAATGCCCCGCCATGGATATACAAAATGAGCGGACCTGATTGCTCTCTGTCAACACCTACATGCGTCGCCTCCAATTGCCGTCCATCGTATTGAAGTGACTTGCTTTCGCATTGAACGCCGCGAGGAGTTGGAAACAAAAAGCTTGCCTGCCACTCGAATGAGCGCGCGAGGCGATGCAAGTTTTGCTCCCATCTCAGGTATGGCTTTGCGCACGTCTTGAGCAAACCATTTAAGATAGGCCGCATCAGGCTCATGTACGCTTGGCCTCAATCGCCTCCCAAATACGTGCGGCGACATTGATTCCGTCAAAGCGCTCCAGTTCCTGAATACCGGTGGGGGAAGTTACGTTGATCTCGGTCAGGTAATCGCCGATCACATCGATGCCGACAAAGACCTGACCTTTCTCCTTCAGCAGCGGACCAATACGGTCGCAGATTTCACGGTCACGCGCGCTGAGTTCGATCTTTTCCGGGCGGCCACCAACGTGCATATTCGAGCGGGTTTCACCCTTGGCCGGTACGCGGTTGATCGCCCCCACCGGCTCGCCATCAATCAGAATAACCCGCTTGTCGCCGTTCGAGACATCGGGCAGGAACTTCTGCACGATCAATGGCTCTCGGCTGAATCCGGTGAACAGCTCATGCAGAGAACTCAGATTTCGGTCCTCTGGGGTCAAACGGAATACGCCTGCACCGCCATTGCCATATAGCGGCTTGAGGATGACATCTCCATGCTCCTCTTTGAATGCCTTGATTGTGTCGAGATCACGCGCGATTGTCGTCGGCGGTGTTAGGTCCGGAAAATCCAATACCAGCAGTTTTTCAGGGTAATTGCGCACCCAAAACGGATCATTCACCACCAGTGTTTCGGGGTGAATACGGTCCAGCAGGTGGGTGGTCGTGATATAGAACATGTCAAACGGCGGATCCTGACGCAGCCAGACCACGTCAAAGTCAGTCAGATCCACCTCGGCCTCTCCGTCCAAGTGAACGTGATCTCCCTGAACGCGCTGCACCGTCATTGGGTAACCCCGCGCAGTGATCCGGCCTGCCTGATAGGACAACTTGTCAGGCGTGTAGTAAAACAGTTCATGCCCGCGCGCTTGCGCTTCTTCAGCCAGACGAAAGCTGCTGTCGGCATTGATATCGACCGATTCAATCGGATCCATTTGAAAGGCGATTTTCATAGGCGGCCCCCGGGCTTGAAGTCTTGCCCGCTTTACATGAGGCATCCACGGCCCGAGTGCAAATCAGAAATGTCCGAACGCGTTTTCGATCACTTTGATGTGTCCCTGAACATCGACCACGGCACAATCGAACCGTGAGGATGTCAGCTCGCCCTTGGGTAAAAGCTCAAGATATTCGGAGGCGGCCCCGTAAATGCGTCGCATCTGTCTGGGATGCAAACGCGCTGCGGCAGCTTGAAAGCTTCGCGCCTTCTTCACTTCGACAAATACAAAAACGTCACCCTCTTGCACAATAAGATCAATCTCGCCACCCTGCCCTTGCCAACGCCTCTTTTGTATTGTCGCGCCACGCCGTTGATAGACTGCGGCAACCTGATCCTCTGCCGTGAACCCCGCGAGAAACGCCGTCGCGCCG
Organism: Roseovarius albus; assembly: GCF_900172335.1. Taxonomy (GTDB): domain Bacteria; phylum Pseudomonadota; class Alphaproteobacteria; order Rhodobacterales; family Rhodobacteraceae; genus Roseovarius; species Roseovarius albus. The sequence goes on along the minus strand of NZ_FWFX01000002.1, from coordinate 393,696 downwards.
GTGCGTTGGGCGCGCGCTTCTATGGTCGCGCAATTTGGCTTTGGCTGACTTTTCGGCATTACGCCTCCTTCGACATGGCCAGCGCCTGCTGGTACACCTTCCGGCGCGGCAAAGAGTACTGCGCAGACACCTGATTCGCAGCATCACGAACCGACAGGGTTTGCAATGCCATACGCAGGGCTGTTTCTAAATCAGAATCACTAACAACTTCTTTATCCCCGCGATCAATCAAGACCACGATCTCACCCTTCAATGGTCGCTCAGAGCAAAGCTCGGCAAGCTCACCCAAAGTCCCGCGCATCACCTCTTCGAACTTCTTGGTCAATTCGCGGCACACAACCGCCCGCCGTGTTGGGCCCAGCGCCTGAGCCGCGTCCGACAGCATGGCGGCAACACGCTTGGGTGATTCGTAAAACACAAGTGTGGCGGTGACCGGCGCCAGTTCTGCCAGCGCAGTCTTGCGCTTGCCCGAAGCCGTGGGCAGGAACCCGCCAAAGAAAAACCGGTCCGTCGGCAAGCCAGCAAGTGTCAGCGCCGTGATCACGGCAGACGGACCCGGTGCAGAGATCAAAGAATGACCTTCAGCCACAACAGAACGCGCAAGATCAAACCCCGGGTCGGCGACCATGGGCGTCCCCGCCTCGGAGGCGTAAACTACTGATTTTCCTTGTCCCAATGCTTGGATGAGGCGTGGCCGCACCTTATCCCCATTGTGGTCATGATAGGCCAAAACTCTGCGGTCCCTAAGTGGTATTCCGTGAATCTCCATGAGCTTGCGCAGGCTGCGCGTATCCTCCGCCACAAGCAAGTCTGCAGAGGTCAGAATATCGAGCGCACGCAGCGTGATGTCGCGCGCCGTACCAATCGGCGTGGCAATCAGGTACAAACCTGACGCCAGTTTTCTACTTTCGGGATTCATCACTGGACCCGCCTTCTATGACGTTTATTATTAGCCTCAGATAAGCAGGAAAATGTACGCCTGCCACCACGAGGGAGTTTCAAGGGTCTTATGTTTGCTGTTTTCACAACCGGGCGCAAGATGTTGCGCCGAATCGCGCTGCTGTTGCCTGCTTTTGTATTGGCGGCCTGCCAAACTGCTGGCGTCGGAAGCAACAACGGCCCTTCGATTGACCCGAATGCCCCTGTTGCAGTCGCCCTTTTGGTGCCGCATGGCTCGGCCGTGTCGAACGAGGCCTTTCTCGCCAAAGACCTTGAGAACGCCGCGCGATTGGCCGTTTCAGATCTGAGCGGCGTGAAAATAGACTTGCGCGTCTACGGAACCGCGGGTCAGGCTGGACTTGCACAGCAGGTCGCGTTGCGTGCCATTGATGAGGGCGCCAAAATCATCATTGGCCCACTGCACGCATCTTCCGCGAACGCGGTTGCGGTGGCTGTCGCAAATAAAGACGTTAATGTTTTGGCGTTCTCAAACAACCCAACCATTGCTGGCGGCAACCTTTTTGTTCTGGGTCAGACATTCGAGAACACCGCTGATCGCTTGGTGGATTTTTCCGTAAGCCAAGGCAAATCCCGGATCATGACAGTCTACGCGAACAATTTAGCTGGGCAACTGGGCCGCGATGCAATCGCACAAGCAATTGCCAGCAACGGAGCGACAGCTGCAGGCGCTGTTCAGTATGAATTCTCTGAATCCGGCGTGGTTTCGGCAGTCCCCGCGATTAAACAAGCCGTCCAGAGCAACCAGACGAATGCTATCTTTACCACTGCAAATGCCGCTGGTGCGTTGCCATTGTTCTCAGAAATGTTGCCCGAAGCCGGTCTTGGCCCTGACGCGATGCAATATATCGGCTTGTCCCGCTGGGATACGCCACGACAGACTCTGTCTCTGTCCGGGGTCCAAAACGGTTGGTTTGCGATGCCTGATCCATCTCGCACCGCACAATATCGCAGCCGATTTGAAGCCGCCTACGGCAACACACCTCATGCCATCAGTGGCCTTGCCTATGATGGGGTTGCCGCAGTTGGTGCATTGGTCAAATCTGGCAAGCGCGATGCGTTGACCACCTCGGCCTTGACACAGGGTGCTGGCTTCCAAGGGGTCACAGGCGTGTTTCGCCTGCTGAAAGATGGCACCAACGAGCGCGGCCTTGCAGTGGCGACCGTCCGCAATAACCAAGTCGTCGTCGTCTCACCTGCGCCACGCAGCTTCAGCGGTGCTGGATTCTAAAGACAGAAGGTCTGACAATTGTTGCAAACGCTCCTGCCCCGACCGGATGATCTGATTTGTCCGGCCGGAGATATTTTCGATGCCGATGTCGTACATTCACAAATCAAAGAAGCCTTGCAGGCTGCAGGGAACGATGCCGGGGCGCAACGCAATGCTCTGACTGGCATACTCGCGACCCAGCTCAAAACTGGGCGCAAGGCGATCAGTGAGGCCCTCAAAATGCACCCGCTTGCCGCACGCCCGGTAGTGCGATCCTATTGCTGGTTGACCGATTGTATTTTACTGACCACGCTTGATTACGTCACCAGACATCTGCATCCAAATCCGAACCCGACCGAAGCCGAACACATCGCGGTTTACGCTGTGGGCGGTTATGGTCGCGGGGAAATGGCGCCGCAGTCGGATGTCGATTTGTTGTTCTTGGTGCCCTACAAAGTTACCCCCTGGGTAGAAAGCGTGATTGAAAGCACGCTCTATATCCTGTGGGACTTGCGGCTTAAGGTCGGGCATTCCTGCCGTTCCACGAAAGAGTGCCTGCGCCTCGCGGAAAGTGATTTTACCATTCGCACCGCCTTGTTAGAAAAACGTTTCCTGTTCGGCGATGTTGACCTTGCCGAAACCATGCGTGCGCGTTTGCGTGAAGAGCTATTTACCGGCACTGAGCGCGAGTTTATTGAGGCCAAGCTGGAAGAGCGCGAAGCCCGCCACGAAAAGCAGGGCGGCCAGCGCTACATGGTTGAGCCCAACGTGAAAGAGAGCAAAGGTGGGTTGCGTGATCTGCAGTCGCTTTATTGGATCGCCAAGTATCTTTATCGCGTCGACGACATTGCCGAATTGGTTGCGCTCGGCCTTTTCACCGAAGAAGAGTTTGATACCTTTACGCGCGCTGAGAACTTCCTCTGGGCAGCACGTTGCCATCTACATCTGCTCACCAACCGGCCAAGCGAACAGCTCAACTTTGACCTCCAAGTCGAGGTCGCCGACCGCATGGGGTATCTGGATATTGCTGGGCGGCGGGCGGTCGAGCATTTCATGCAGGATTATTTCCGCCACGCCACATCAGTGGGCGATCTGACACGCATCTTCCTGACCAAGTTGGAAGCCACGCACGCCAAATCACAACCCATCCTACAGCGGTTACTAACCCGCAAACGCCGCTTAAAACCCGGTTATGCCGAGGTGCATGGCCGCATCGCCATTGCAGATCCGGACACGTTTTTACAAGACCGTTTAAACCTGTTGCGCCTTTTTGAGGAAGGGCTGCGCACGGGTCTGCTGATCCATCCAGATGCGATGCGTTTGGTCACGGCCAATCTCCATCTGATCGACGATGAACTACGAAATGATGCACAGGCGCAAAAGCTGTTCCTGGACCTGCTGCTCAAACATGGCAACCCCGAACGGGCCCTGCGCCGGATGAATGAACTCGGGGTGCTTTCGGCCTTTATCCCCGAGTTTGAACTGATCGTGGCGATGATGCAATTCAATATGTATCACCACTATACCGTTGATGAGCACACTATCCAGTGCATCAGCAATCTGGCCCAGATCGAGCGCCACGAGTTGATCGAGGAATTGCCAATCGCCTCCTCGATTCTAGATGACGGCGTAAACCGGCGCATTCTGTATGTCGCGCTACTATTGCATGACATCGGCAAAGGGCGACAGGAAGACCATTCGATTCTTGGCGCAAAAATCACCCGCAAGGTGGCCCCCCGTTTGGGATTAAAACCCGCCGAAGTCGACACCGCTGAATGGTTGGTGCGTTACCACCTACTGATGTCAGATATGGCGCAAAAACGCGATATCGCAGACCCCCGCACGGTGCGGGATTTTGCCAAGGCAGTGCAAACAAAAGAGCGGCTGGATCTGCTGTGCGTATTGACCGTGTGTGACATTCGCGGTGTTGGCCCAAACACTTGGAACAATTGGAAAGCCACACTTCTTCGCTCGCTTTATGCGCAGACACGCAGGGCACTTGAAGGTGGGCTGGAAGCGCTCAATCGCGAGCAGCGGGGGTCAGATGCCAAGCGCAACCTCCGCGAAGCGCTAAAGGATTGGGACGCAAAGAACCTGAAGGTTGAAACCGCCCGTCATTACCCGCCTTATTGGCAGGGTTTGCATGTCACTGCTCACATCATATTTGCCCGATTACTGCGTGATCTGAAGCCAAATTCGGTTGGCATGGATCTCGCCATTGACGAAGACCGCGACGCCACCCGCGCCTGTTTTGCGCTGGCGGATCACCCCGGCATTTTCTCGCGTCTGGCCGGGGCGCTGGCCTTGGTTGGGGCTAATGTGGTTGATGCGCGCACTTATACCTCAAAGGACGGCTATGCCACGGCAGTGTTCTGGATACAGGACGCCGATGGCCACCCCTACGAGGCAGAGCGCCTGCCCCGCCTGAGCCAGATGATCAACAAGACCCTCAAAGGTGAGGTCGTCGCTCGTGACGCGATGCAAAGCCGCGACAAGATCAAAAAACGCGAACGCGCCTTCCGCGTACCGACGCATATCACTTTTGATAACGAGGGTTCGGAAATCTACACGCTGATCGAGGTCGACACACGCGACCGCCCAGGCCTGCTCTATGATCTGACTCGCACGCTCGCGAATAACAACGTCTACATCAACTCCGCCGTCATCGCGACCTACGGCGAGCAGGTAGTCGATACGTTTTATGTCAAGGATATGTTTGGGTTAAAATTCTACTCAGAGTCCAAGCAAAAAGCACTTGAGAAGAAGCTACGTGATGCCATCATGCAGGGTGCGGAGCGCGCTCAGGCTTGACACCTCTCGCCTTGACAGAAAACGAGCTTCAATGAACAGCTCACCAGTATCTTTGTGGGCCGCGATTTGAACAATCACAACCGCATATTTCCGATGCTCACCTTGTCAGGATGCCACGGGGCCAATGAGGGTGCCCAATTGGCCAATCCGGCAGCCGTCTATTGTGTCGATCAATGTGGAACGTTGGTGCGCCGCGAAACAGCAGATGGGCAGACCAGCGATGGCCAGCTGCCCGATGGACGTACGATCGACCAACGGGAATTCTACCGGGCACATATCCCGACTTGAAATCCCTTTCCCAAATGCCCGTAAATTTGCCCAAGCTTATTCGTGGTACTTGTTCGCAACATCTATACTTGAGCCATTCTCGATATCAGGACTGGATCGAACTAAGCCTCGCACACCCCAGTTTTAGGGATAACTGGAAACAGACGATCAAAAACTAAGGTAAAGACATACGTGTAGCCCACCACAAAAGTTGTCACCACGGCATCCGTCGCCAAGGCCTGCAACACGGTAACCTGCAAAAACCACATCAGGATCGGCAGTGAGGTCAACATCAACGTCACCTCGAATCCCATGGCATGCACGATCCGTCCCAGATGTGAGCGTTCGCTGGCTGTGCGGCCCGAACGGGCATCAATGCGGTCAAACACCCAGTTGTAGATCAGATGCATCAGCATGGCCTTGAGTGACAGGATCACTCCCAGCAGGCCAATTTCAGCAAAGCCCTTGTTAAAGAACATTGCACCTGCCGGGATCAAAAGCATCATCAGGATCACTTCGAATGATACCGCATAGACCATCCGGTCTTTTCCCGTTCTCAATGCAACCGTTTCTGACATGGTTTCCTCCATCGTTGCATTGCTTTATATCTCGAATAGCGGATAATAATAGTTGGTAAGTATCTAAATTTCAGATAGGTAAGGTATGCCATCGCACGATAGCCTGCAAGCCTTTGTCCTTTCCGCCGAGCTCGGCTCATTCTCGGCCGCAGCACGGCAGTTGGGTAAGGCACAATCCGCCATTTCCACGGCCATCGCCAATCTTGAGATTGACACCGGCCTGACCTTATTCGATCGCAGCAGCCGTTCGCCCACCCTCACCAAAGAAGGGGAAACCCTTCTCCCCCATGCGAAGGGAATCCTGCTGGGCAATCGTGAGTTCATGGCAAAGGCAACCTCTATGAGTGAAGACATCGAAGACAGCCTGACATTAGCCATCGAACAAGGCCTAAACCAAAGCCCGGTGCTCGATGTCTTAGGTCGGTTTGTTGAAACCTTTCCTCATGTCTCGCTTGAGATGCTGACCACCGGCCCGAATGACACGGCAACTCTTTTGAAGGAGGGCCGTGCCGATCTAGGGTTGATGACCGAGCAGGAAGGCTATCCCTCCGGGTTTCATTTCCACGGTGTTGGGCATTCAGTCATGGTCTCGGTTTGTCGTGCCACACATCCTTTGGCCAGCCTTGCGACAGTTGCGCACAAAGACCTGCGCCAGTACCGCCAAATCGTGCTGCGCAGCCGCTCTCGCGATACCATCGGCCTGATAGGAGAGCTGCACTATGCCGATCCTTGGTATGCCGAAAGCCCGCGCATGATCATCGACCTATTATTGCATGGCTTGGGCTGGGCCGAACTCCCGTTACCTGTTGTCCACTCCCTTATTGCATCTGGAGAACTGACCGAACTGCGTTACGACTTTCAACACAGTGACCAGATTGAAGGCATCGACGTGGTGTGGACAGAACAGCATGCCTTAGGCCGCGCCGGGCAATGGATCTTGGACGCGCTGCTCAAAGTGCCCCAAGAAGAATGGCGGGGCTAAGACCAATGCCCTCCTCTGGAAATACCGAGTTTCCCATATTTTATGTTACAGTCCTATCCGCAAACGTTTGACGCAGGCCAAATACATTTTGAAAATTTTTGGAGACATCTCATGGCTATAATTCGGATTCTCAAACTCATCATTGTTACAGGATTCCTCTCAATCGCGACCGCACCCGAGACAGCTATTGCAGAAGAAGATGAAAGCTGGCTGATCATTCTCCATGGTACGGTCAGCGCAGCAACTACGGAGGGTTTTACGCTAGAGACCGGACCAACCGGCATTGCATTTACAGACCGGCCCGCCAGAGAAGTGCAAATTGTTGACATAGCCCGGGCAGTCGACAACGGCTGGGCCGAAAATGGAGATTTCCGAACGGATCCACCAAATGCCTCGCTGATCAATGAAAACACCGAGTCAATATCTGTAGTCGAAATTGTAGATGCGAATTGGAACAAAGGAGCGCTTCAACTGAGAACCAAAAATTTGGAAGGTACGCCTCCGAGTATTGGGGATTCGATCGCCATCACAATCGACGAATCCCGTAATAGTGGTGTCTGGACCAAATAGGTTTCAGTATCTTGCCTTACGGCATCGCCTCGCAGATTTTATTGAGCGGGATTAGCCCAATTCAACTGCGCCTCAGTTTCCACCGCACAGGGACGCACTTGTCTCAATCGCGCAAGTGCTTTGCTTGGGGTTTCACCCGCCGCGATCATCAAGCGCAGCACGATCATACCGGAGCGCCCACAGCCCCCTCTGCAATGGGCGAGCACACGACCACCAGAGGCGAGTGTGTCCAGAGCCAGACGCTGCGCTTCTTCCCATGTGCGTTTGTCCGCGTCTCTGAAGGTCCCGAAATCCTTGATCGGAAAGTGGACCCACCGACAGTTCGAGGTCTGCGCGTCTTGCCCTAAGCTCGAGGCCCCTGCCTGGGACATCTCAAAGCCTTCCGTCAAGGAAATCAGCAGGTTGGGTCGCCACTTTTTGAGCGTCTTGATATCTGCAAGGTAGTCACCCGTACGTCCTGGCAAGGGGCTCAGCGCCAATGTCCCAATACCAACAGGCAAGGCATGAATTGCGAAAGGTTCCATACTCAAAGCTGGTTCGTGTTGAAGGTATCGCAGCCCTGCACCATCCCGCTTTGGTAGCCGGTGGCAAACCAGCGCGCGCGCTGTTCAGATGTGCCGTGTTGAAAGGTATGCGGTTGTGGCACTTGTCCTGCGCGGCGTTGCAGATGGTCGTCCCCGATCATCTGTGCGGCATTCACCGCCTCTTCCAGGTCACCGGGTTCCAAAAGATTACCGACCGCACGGGCCCACACCCCGCTCAGGCAGTCGGCCTGCAATTCCAATCGCACAGCTAAAGCATTCGCCTGCACCTGCGTGGCGCTCTGCTGAGCACGATGAACCTCGGGCAGGATGCCAAGCTCATTCTGCACGTGGTGGGCCACCTCATGGGCAATCACGTAGGCCGCCGCGAAATCCCCGCGTGCGCCCAATTGTTGTGACAGGGTGGTAAAAAACTCGGTATCGAGATAGGCCTTGCTATCTGCAGGGCAGTAAAACGGACCTGTTGCACCGGATGCCCCACCACAAGGGCTTTGTGTCACACCCGAGTAAAGCACCATCACCGGCGGGCGATATTGCCGCCCCAATTGCTGATCAAAGATCTGAGTCCAGACCGCCTCGGTCGTGGTCAGGACCTGTGCGGAGAATTCGGCAGCACGCTCCTCTTCAGCTGAGATCGGGCGCGAGGCGTTGGATTGCCCGCCCTGCTCTTCCAGAAGTGGCGTCACATCCAGACCGGTGAAATACCCAACTGCAAGCAACAACAGCAGGCCAATGCCGCCAATCTTGGCCCTGCCAACGCCGCGCCTTCCGCGGCGGTCTTCGATATTGCGGCTTCGGCCAATCCCGCGCAGTTTCATACTCATACCTCCTGGACACCTTGGATCAATTATACCAAGCTGCGCAGGGATTGGAAAAGCCTGATGTCACGAGGGCTCAGATTTCACCTGCCATGATTTGTTGAAAAACGTTCGGATCGGTCACGCCCTCAGAGCCGATCAGAACGACACGTGAACCTGTGCCGAGGTTGAAATCCTCTCTTGCTTGAGGATCAGAGGCCGCCCACATCACCCCTGCCAACCCGGCAACAGCGCTTTCTCCTGCGTTAATCGCGCTTTGTGAGGCATCTCCATTGGCTAGCAAACGCACAGCCGGGGCAACCACACTTTCAGGAATGGTCATGAACCCGCGCGACACCGCTGCCAGTACGGACCAAGCCAATTCAGATGGCTCCCCACAGGACAGGCCCGCCATCAGCGTTTCTTCCTGAATCTCAACCAATGTCGGCGCATTTGCCTTCCCACTGGCATACAGACAAGGCGCAAGCTCAGGCTCGACAATGATCACCTGTGGTGCCTTAGCCCCCCATTCCTGCTGAAACACTGCCGCGACAGAGGCGGCCAGCCCGCCAACACCACCTTGCAGGAATACATGTGTCGGTGGGGTCGGCAGATCCCGCACGATTTCGCGTGCCATGACTCCGTATCCGGCCATCACATCCAGCGGGGGCTGTGTGTATCCGGGCCATGAGGTGTCTGATACAACCAGCCATCCGTTTTCCTCGGCCTCCCTCCGGGCCTGCGCAACACTGGCGTCATAGTCGCCATCTACACGCACCACTTCGGCACCAAGACCGCGCATCACCTCGGCGCGGTGTTCGCTGACCTCAGCATGAATATAGATCCGGCATTGCGCCCCAAACCGAGTCGCCCCCCAGGCAACGGAACGGCCATGGTTTCCATCGGTGGCAGAGGTGACGGTGATTTGCGCCGCCTGCTCTGCATAGATACCATTGCGAATGTCATCCAAAGACACGTCTTTGCCCACCCTCTGGGAAATCGCACGGGCCAGAACACATTGCACCGCGTATGCCCCGCCGAGCGCCTTGAAGCTGCCGAGCCCAAACCGGGGACCTTCGTCTTTGTAATAGATTTCACGGAGATTCAGTTGCTCAGCCAAACGTTCCAATGACTCCAGTGGCGTCTTGGCATACCCATCCCAACCGGTGATCTCGCGTTCGGCCCGATCAAAGCCTTCGCTTGGCAGGGTGTTCACCCCTTCATTCGAAAAACTTGCCTTGGTTAGGAAATATGAAACATTTGTGGTTTTGAAGGTGGCGTTCATTTTGCGCTCCTGATTGAGTTTGCGCAAAAATAGTTCACCACTTTCGATATTTGTGCTCTATTATCAGCCAATCAACGAAACAAACTTGCACGAGAGATCGATGTCGCGATCAACTTTTTCATCCGAATTGGATTCCTTTGATCTGGCGATTCTCAGGATTTTACAAAATGACAGCACCACCCCGCAGCGTGAGGTCGGCGAACAGGTTAATCTATCGGCCCCCTCCGTGCAGCGGCGGATCAAACGCATGCAACGAGACGGTGTCATCGCCGTACAAGCCGCCATTGTAGACCCGGCCCGCGTTGGCTTGCCCCTAACCATCATTGTCGAGATCGAACTAAAAGCCGAAACCGGCGGCAAAATTGACGAGATCAAAGAGACGTTCCTTGAGGCCCCTGAAATCCAGCAATGCTATTACGTGACCGGCGAGGTAGATTTTGTTCTGATTGTGATTGTCAGTGACATGGCTGAATACGAAGACCTGACTCAGCGCTTGTTTTTCAGCAATCACAACATTCGCAAGTTCAAAACCTTTGTCACCATGGATCGTACTAAGACAAACACCAGCTTGAATATTTAGCCCTAGATTCGGACCCTGGATTCGCCATCTCCCTGCTGGACCTCCGTCCTAGCTCCGCCTACTGTGGCGACAACGGATTCTAACAGCTTCGGAGGCCCCTTTGTCCGACACGCCCGTCTATCAGGTCCTTGCCCGTAAATACCGGCCGGAAACCTTTGCTGATCTTGTCGGGCAGGATGCGATGGTGCGCACGCTCAAGAACGCCTTTGACGCCGATCGCATCGCGCAGGCCTTCATTATGACCGGCATCCGTGGCACCGGTAAAACCACCACAGCACGGATCATTGCCAAGGGGATGAACTGCATCGGCCCCGATGGCAATGGCGGTCCCACCACCGACCCATGTGGACAGTGCGAACATTGCACTGCCATCATGGAAGGGCGGCATGTTGACGTGATGGAGATGGACGCTGCGTCTCGCACCGGTGTGAATGACATCCGCGAAATCATCGATTCGGTGCATTACCGTGCGGCTTCCGCTCGCTACAAGATTTACATCATCGACGAAGTCCACATGCTCTCGACCAGCGCGTTCAACGCGCTGCTCAAGACGCTTGAGGAACCACCTGCGCATGTGAAGTTCATCTTTGCCACCACAGAAATTCGCAAGGTTCCGGTCACCGTGCTGTCGCGCTGCCAGCGTTTTGACCTGCGCCGGATTGAACCCGAAGTGATGATTGCCCTGCTGCGCAAGATCGCTACATCGGAAAATGCCGAAATCGCCGATGACGCTCTCGCCCTGATCACCCGCGCCGCCGAAGGCTCTGCCCGGGATGCGACGTCACTGTTGGATCAGGCAATCAGCCACGGTGCCGGGGAAACCACCGCTGATCAGGTGCGGGCCATGCTGGGGCTAGCGGATCGCGGGCGCGTGCTTGATCTATTTGACCTGATCCTCAAGGGCGATGCTGCGGGGGCGCTAACCGAACTGGGCGCGCAATATGCCGATGGGGCTGACCCGCTGGCGGTGCTCCGCGATCTGGCCGAGATCACCCATTGGGTCAGCGTGGTGAAAATCACGCCCGAGGCGTCGGAAGATCCAACCATTAGCCCGGATGAGCGCCAGCGCGGTCAGTCGATGGCCGAAGCCCTGCCGATGCGGATCCTCACCCGCATGTGGCAGATGTTGTTAAAAACACTGGAAGAGGTCGCCGCCGCCCCCAATGCGATGATGGCGGCTGAAATGGCCGTAATCCGCCTGACCCATGTCGCCGACCTGCCCGCGCCCGAAGATCTGATGCGCAAGCTGCAAGATACGCTTCCACCACCCGCGCCCGGCCCCACCCCAGCCACTCCAAACGGGGCACCTTCCGGAGGCGGATCAAACTATGCCGCCAGCACGACGGCAGCCCCCACTGGTGGTTCTGGCCCGACTGGTCAGGCAACTGCGTTGGCGCCGCAAGTCGGCGCAGCGCTAGCACACTACCCGACATTCGAACATGTGGTTGAGCTGATACGTTCCAATCGCGATGTCAAACTGCTGGTCGAGGTCGAGACCAATTTGCGCCTTGCGGCCTATCAACCCGGCCGTATCGAATTTGTTCCAACCAGCAATGCCCCAGCGGACTTGTCCCAACGTCTTGGCTCAGCATTGCAGCGTTGGACTGGAAATCGCTGGGCGGTCTCAGTAGTCAACGAAGGCGGCGCGGAAACCATCGCCGAGAAGCGCGATGCCGTCACAAATGCCATCAAAGCCGAAGCCACAGAACACCCAATGGTGCAGGCAGTTTTGGCTGCCTTTCCCAAAGCCAAAATCATCGACGTGAAAACCGCGCAAGAACAGGCCTTCGAAGCCCTCGCTGAAGCGCTGCCAGAGGTCGAAGATGAGTGGGATCCCTTCGAAGAAGACTAAGCATCTATCCCCCATTACGCTTGAAAAGTGATCCAGCCCTCCTCTCGGCGCGTATTCAGCGCATATCACATCAAGGGGGACTACCTTATGAATAGACGATTTTTCGCCAAAACTGCCGCTGCTGTGGCCCTATCTGCGCTTGTTGCAGGCTGCGCCTCTCAGGCAGATGGACCGGGAGATATTGTAGATATTGCTGCAAGCAACGATGACTTCTCAACACTCGTGGCTGCTGTGCAGGCCGCAGGTCTTGTCGACACCTTGAAAAGCGATGGGCCTTTCACGGTTTTCGCACCAACCAACGATGCCTTTGCCGCCTTGCCTGCAGGCACAGTCGAGTCGCTCTTGCTGCCTGAAAACAAAGACAAGCTGACCGAGATCTTAACCTACCACGTCCTGTCCGGCGCTGTAACGTCCGATCAGGTGCTGGGCGAGCGCCTGAGCGTGCCAACCGTGCAAGGTCAGAACGTGATCGTGGATGGACGTGTCGGCAAATACGGTAGCGGCGTGCGAGTCAATGATGCCAACGTCACAGCGGCCGACATTATTGCATCGAATGGTGTGATCCACGTCATCGATAAAGTGCTCCTTCCAAAGTAAGTCACCTGGCTTACTCTTGAAGGCGTACCTTGGGGTGGGATTTTCCCACCCCTTTTTATATTCGCACTGCTGTACCTTGTTCTTATGCGCGCGCACCCGTATCTAGGCTCAAACACAACGGAACAGAGCCGGAGTAAAGATATGCTTAAAGGATTGGGCCAACTTGGCGATATGGCCAAGATGATGAAACAAGCGCAGGACATGCAGGCCAAGATGGGTCAGATGCAAGAAGAGCTGCACAACATCATGATTGTCGGCGAATCCGGCGCAGGTCTGGTTAAGGCGACCGCCTCAGCCAAGGGCGAACTGAAAGGCCTGGACATTGATCCATCGATCTTCAGCCCAGACGACAAAGAGGTTGCCGAAGACCTGATTCTGGCTGCCATCAAAGACGCACAAAGCAAAGCGGCTGAACGCTCGCAGGAAGAACTGGGCAAAATTGCCGAAGATCTGGGCCTGCCTAAGGACATGAAACTGCCGTTCTGATCAAGTATGAACAGCACCCGCGACATTGACGCCCTGATCGACATGATGGCCAAGCTGCCCGGGCTTGGCCCCCGCTCGGCGCGTCGTGCAGTGCTGCATATGATCCGCAAGCGCGAGCTGCTGCTGACCCCATTGGCCGATCTGCTGCAGCAGGTCGCCGTCAGCGCCCGCGAATGTATGCGCTGCGGCAATATTGGCACCACCGATGTTTGTGACATTTGCACCTCGGAAAAACGCGGCAACGGACAGATCTGCGTGGTTGAAGACGTTGCCGATCTTTGGGCGATGGAGCGCGCGGCGGTGTTTCACGGCCGCTACCACGTACTGGGCGGCACGCTCTCAGCTCTTGATCAGGTCGGCCCGGAACAATTGCGCATTCCGCAACTGATCACTCGCGTAGACACGGAAAACGTGACTGAAATCATTCTGGCCCTCAACGCCACCATCGATGGCCAAACCACTGCACATTATATCGCCGATCAGCTGGAGCAGCGTGTGACGCTGACTTCGCTGGCCCAAGGTGTGCCCATTGGCGGTGAATTGGATTATCTGGATGACGGCACCATCAGCGCCGCTCTGACAGCGCGGAAATCACTCTGATCCAAATAAAAAGCCCGGGGAAACCCCCGGGCTCTCAAATCACATGAAAATAGACTTAAGGCTGCTCGTCTTCATCGCCATTGTCTGGCAGATTGAAGAAGCTGTCGGCATCTAGGATGTCGCCTGTCTCGTCTTCTTTGTCATCATCATCCGATCCGCTCAGGCTGAAGGTTTCCAAACCCTCGATCGCGGTTGGAATACGAGGCTCTGCCTCCATGCCCAGGCTCTGCTCGGTGCTCAGCAGTTTGCGACGCTCTTCGTCGTCCATGGTGCCGCCTTCGTTGGCGCGTTTGGCTGCGGCTTTCTGCACCATCGTGTCCAGCTCGGATTGCTTACACAGGCCCAGTGCCACCGGGTCGATGGGTTGAATGTTAGCGATGTTCCAATGGGTCCGCTCGCGGATCGCCTGAATGGTTGGCTTGGTGGTGCCCACCAGTTTAGAAATCTGGCTGTCGGCCAGTTCTGGGTGGAACTTCACCAGCCACAGAATCGAGGCCGGACGGTCTTGGCGCTTGGACAGGGGCGTATACCTTGGACCTCGACGCTTTTCTTCACCGACGGCGGCAGCATTGAACTTCAGCTTCAGCTTGAACAACGGGCTGTCTTGCGCCGCTTCAATGTCATCTTGGGTCAACTGGTTGTTGGCAACCGGATCAAAGCCCTTCACACCAACGGCCACATCGCCATCTGCAATGCCCTGAATTTCCAACTCGTGCATACCGACAAAATCGGCGATCTGCTTGAAGCTGATTGTCGTGTTATCCACCAGCCACACAGCCGTGGCTCTGGCCATAAGCGGTTTTGCCATCTCTCAGGTCTCCTTAACGCATATCTTCCCCGTCGCCTCGCGGCGGTTCCGGTGCACGGAACGAGTTACCATTGTCGGGGAACTTCAGCGCTATATAGTGCGCCAAAGAGTAAATGGAAAGATAAAACATGCGAGTGCTTTTGTTGATATCCTTATTGGCCAGTTTGGTAACGTCAGCGGCCCAAGCGGATGGTGAACGGGCGGGTCAATTCGACTATTACGTTCTGGCACTCAGCTGGTCTCCGAACTGGTGCGAACTCGAAGGTGACGCGCGCAATGCGGAGCAGTGTGAATCTGACCTTGGCTGGTCCTTGCATGGTCTGTGGCCCCAGTATCACCGTGGCTGGCCCAGTTTCTGCCCTACGGCCCAGCGCCCACCATCGCGCGCAATGACCCGGAACATGGTGGATATCATGGGCTCTTCCGGTCTCGCCTGGTACCAATGGAAGAAACACGGGCGCTGCACCGATCTGCCTGCCGATACCTACTATGACCTGTCGCGCCGAGCGTTTGAATCCATCGCAAAACCGGGTGTGTTTCGAAAACTGAAAGAACCAGTTAAACTGCCTGCTTCAGTCGTCGAAGACGCCTTTGTTAAAGCCAATCCGGAGTTGAAACGCGATATGATCACTGTCACCTGCCGTCAACACCATATTCAAGAGGTTCGGATTTGTCTGTCGAGAGATTTAGAGCCAGTGCCATGCGGTCGAGGCACAAGCAAGGATTGCTCGTTGAAAGATGCGCATTTCTCGGCCATCAGATGATTTCCTTAGCAGATTACGGCAATCTATAGGCTGGCCCCAAAAGAGGTAAGAGAAATGACAAATCCCCGCCCCATGCGTGATTTCGGGTTAGAGGTGTTTTTCTCTGAATGGGAATTCAAAGCCCGCCATCATATGACCGCCTCGGATATCGAAAGCCGCTCTGCCACCGATCTGTTGGCACTGGCCTCAGAAGAGGATCGTGCAACGTACGAGGCGCAATGGCTGGGCTATACCGAAACCTGGGGCGCCCCGGCGCTGCGCGCGGAAATCGCCAACACATACGACACGATGGACGCTCAAAACATCCTCTGCCTCGCGGGCGCAGGTGAAGGGCTCTATACAGTGTCGAGGACTTTGTTGGATGCCGCATCACACGCCATTGTCCCCACGCCAAACTATCAAAGCGCAGAAACCATACCGCTGTCGGTTTGCGAGGTCACCGGTGTGCCACTACGCCAGGACAATACGCCCGGCAGTTGGCGGTTGGATCTGGATGATCTGCGCGCAGCCATTCGCCCGAACACCAAATTGCTGTCGCTCAACTTCCCGCACAATCCAACGGGCATGCTGATGGCCCGTGATGATCTTGAGGCCTTGGTCGCGCTTTGCCGCAAGCATGGGATCTGGATCCTGAGTGACGAGGTTTATCGCGGAGTGGAGTTGAACCCTGATGATCGTATGCCGCAGATCGCGGACCTCTACGAGCGTGGCATCTCGCTCAACGTCATGTCCAAGGCTTACGGCCTGCCTGGGCTGCGCGTTGGCTGGATCGCAGCGCAGGACAAGGAGCTGTTGCAAAGGGTTGAACGCTATAAACATTACCTGTCGATCTGCAACTCAGCCCCATCCGAAACGCTTTCGCTGATCGCCCTCAAAGCCCGTGACCAGATCCTTGCTGAAAACCAGCAATTGCTCAGCAAAAACGTTGTCGCGTTAGAATCGCTTTTTGCCGACTTCCCCTGTCTGGTCGAATGGGCGCGCCCCAAGGGCGGCTGCGTGGCCTTTCCACGCTACATCGGGCCAGGCGATGGCGAAATCTTTTGCCGCGAGATTTTACAAGAAAGCGGTGTGCTCTTGCTGCCGGGATCGATCTACGCCTCGGAACTGTCAGACATTCCCGATAATCACTTCCGCGTCGGCTTTGGACGCGGGCAAGTCTTCGAGGATGGGTTGGCTGCCATGCGCGCGCATTTCGAAGCTCATTACCCCAGTTTCAAAACCTAAAACAGTCGCCCGATCAGAGTGGCAAAGATAACCGGGACCAGCAGCACATGCAGCACATGGTCAAACCAATTGCTGCTTCCCCAACCCAACACCCACAATAACTGCCCGACCACGGCCACCAAAGGCACTAGCAAGTTACCCGTCGCCGCCCCGTAGGCGCAGGCCAGCAACACCATAACGGCCACTGGCACGGGGGCATAGCCAAGCCGGTACGCCTCGACCGGGATCACGTCGAAGGCGGTCAGTAGAAACGCGATGTAAAGGGCAAGAAAGACCAAAAGCTCAACCGTGGTCAGAGGGGTAATCTCAACCCCGAGCTTGCCAGCCACATGCCGCAACGCAAGTACGGGCAGGATCACCCCCACCGGCTCCAACACAGCCACCAACCCGCGCAAGACAACGGTTTCACGTAACATCACAACGCAAGAGATCCCGAAGGCTAATCCAGCGATGGCCGCCATTTGTGTGTCGGTCATAAAACTAATCGCAACGAATCCAAGCCAGCCCAGCAGGACCGCCATCCACAACTGTGTCACCATGCCGGTCATTGCGCCATTACCCAAGATTCGTTGAAGATATAAAGCTGCACGCCGCGTTTGTCATAATGCGAGAAAGCCAGTGCAATCTCTCCGTCTGGCAACCGCCGTAGCATCGGATAACGCGCCGCGCCCTTGCCGCTTTCCACTTCATGGATCACACGCCATGTCCGCGCCTCATCATCCGACAGCATCATTTGCAACCGGTTACCACGTTCGGCATCGCTGTTCATCACCGCCAAAATCTGTCCGTCGCCCACCGGCATGGCCGCAACCGGGGCGCTCGGGTTGAAGATCTTGGTTTTCTCGGCCACCGACCAGCTTTGCCCGCCATCCTCGGTCCGGCTGATCAGCACCACATTACTGCGGTCAAAATCGCGCAGGAAGGCGACTGCAATTGTTTCGCTCAGCGGCACCACCATCGGCTGGATCGGCTTGGTGCCTTGCCCCGCCATCCGCCGCTGATCGCGAACGCGGCCATCGGCCGCCGTACGAATGAAGGCACCATAAGTGGGGCCCATCTCGAAGTAGGCGGGCAAGGCCTGCGAGCCATCCGCCATTTCCACCGTTGGTGATTTGACTAGAAAAGACCTATTGATCACTGGAGAAAGATTCAGTTTGCGCGCCTTGGTGGGGACACCATCCTGCATGCGTACATCCGCGACCGAGGCCATCGCCCAACCACCTACGGAAACAGCGGTGACATAGAGCGCATCGCGAACGGATTCATTTTCGATGACATTGCCCAGCGTGATGACAATCTGCCCTGGTTCAAACGCTGCTGCCAGATTCTGCCGGGTCACAACCGGTTCCGGCGCGCTGGCTTGCCATGCGCCGTCAACCTTGCGTACCTTTACACCGTGAATATCCACATCTGCCTGGGCCTCTTCCGAGCCCTCGAACCACAGCACTGAAAAGCCATCTTCACTCAAGACAATCCCCGGCGAATGCGCCTGCCCTTCGGCAGCGGCGTAATTCAACACCTGCTCAAACAGCGGCGCACCTTCAATGGCAACGGTGGCGGGCATTGCAAAACGCCATACCGGTGGTTGATCGCGCCAGATTGCCCAACCGCTGAGCACAAGGCTCAGCACCACTAGCGCAGAAAGGGTCAGGTGCACGAAAGCCACCGGATCAGGCCACCTTCAACACGATCTTGCCGATGTGACCGCTGCTCTCCATGCGGGCGTGTGCAGCGGCGGCCTCTTCCAGAGGGAATTCTGAATCCATCACCGGCGTAATCTTGCCCGCTGCAATCAGCGGCCAGACCTGTGCACGCAGGTCTTCGGCAATCCGAGCCTTGATCAGATCACTTTGTGGGCGCAGCGTGCTGCCGGTGATCGTCAACCGGCGCAGCATGATCTGGGCAAAGTTCAATTCAACCTTTGGCCCCTGCAAGAATGCGATCTGCACCAGGCACCCCTCGTCTGCTAACGCCTTGACGTTGCGCGGCAAGTAACTGCCCCCGACCATATCCAAGATCAGGTTGGCGCGACCTTCGGCCTTCAGGACCTCGACAAAATCCTCATCGCGATAATTGATCGCCCGCTCCGCCCCCAGATCAACACAAGCTTTGCATTTCTCATCCGAGCCTGCGGTGGCAAACACCCGCGCCCCAAAGGCATTGGCCAATTGAATCGCGGTTGTCCCGATGCCCGACGATCCGCCATGCACCAAAAACCGCTCGCCAGCCTGCAATCCACCTCGGCCAAACACATTCGACCAAACGGTGAAAAACGTCTCGGGCAAGCAAGCCGCTTCCTTGAGACTCAACCCTTCAGGAATTGGCAAGCAATGCGCCGCGGGCGTGGTCACGTATTCCGCATATCCCCCACCGGGTAGCAAAGCGCAAACCTGATCGCCCACGGACCAATCGCTCACCCCCGCCCCAACGGCGGCAATTTCCCCCGAGGCCTCGAGCCCCGGCAGATCACTGGCACTTGGCGGCGGCGCATAAAGCCCAGCGCGTTGTAGCGCGTCCGGGCGGTTGACCCCGGCCCAGGCAACGCGAATGACAACCTCACCATGGCCAGCCTGCGGCATTGGCCGCTCGGTCAGTGCCAGCACCTCTGGCCCACCCGGTGTGGTGATCTCTACCGCCCGCATTGTCTCACTCATTCTGCTCTCCTCAACTCCGCCCGTTCCAACGCCCCGGCATGCCTGCCTGATGTTGCGCATTCGGTGCTTTGACCTTGTTTAATACCGCCATCGGCCCGGCCAATACGGTGGACATCAATTTGCTTTCGCGCGCCTTGGCTTTGAATTTCTCGATCTGCATCACATCGTCAATCCGGCGATCCAGAAATTCCCATGTGCGTTCATAGCCCTCGCTCTCATCTCCCAACCAGTAAAGGACAACCGAGCCATACACGCCCGACAAAGTCGCGCGTTTACTATACCAATTGAAATCATCCGAGGTATCGCCCAATGCGTTCCAGATCTTGTCACAGGTCCGCCACAGCGCCTGCGCCCCGTCTGCCGCGTGATGCGGCAGGGAAAACAGGGTCATGCCCCGCCGCACCAATTCCTTGTCTTCCACTGCTTCCAGCCGGAACCGCACCGCCGCGGCGATCCGATCTCGAAAGCGTAGTTCGCTCAGGTCTTCGGCCTCAAGCCTTGCCTCCATCTGCGCATCGCCAGCGTCATGATAAGCCAGTGCCAGATCAACCGGCCCACGCGGGTAGATGCCGCGAGCGGTCGCCAGATCGACGCCTATATCCGCGCAGGCCGCTTCGAAACAGTCCGCACTCCACCCGTCAAACGGCACATGCAACTTGGCCGCGTCCAGCAATTCTGTCTTCAGGTCTGATTCTGTGTTCATGTCCGGCCTCCAGAAAGGTTGCGCCATTCTAGGCCCATCGCCCAAGCCGGCACAATGGCAGAGCAGCAAACTGCCGGGAAAATCCTCAAGGTCTTCATGACACTAGCTTGTTGCACGTTTCGTATAGGCGAGCTCGCCTGCCTGTGCGGCCACTAGACAAGCAAACTTCCCCTTGGTATAGAGCGGAGTTCCTGCAATTTTTTGCAATTCAAACTTAGAAAGGTGGTGAAAACCACATGCAGGTTAGTGTTCGCGACAATAACGTCGATCAGGCGCTCCGCGCCCTGAAGAAGAAACTGCAGCGCGAGGGTGTGTTTCGCGAAATGAAGCTTAAGCAACATTTCGAAAAACCGTCCGAGAAAAAAGCGCGCGAGAAAGCAGAAGCGATCCGCCGTGCCCGTAAACTGGCACGTAAGAAAGCTCAGCGCGAAGGAATGCTTTAAGCAGCTCTTTCATTTCTTGGTTTCGACCAACACAAAATAAGACGACCCCCGGGCATCCGCTTCGGGGGTTTGTCATTTCTACCATCGGACATGCAAATTTTCGCCCATACCGCTTGAACCAAACACCCCCCTCGCCTATCTCCTGACAATCTTTGCAAAGACTTGGACACCCAGATGACAAACCTCGTTAAAATTGACCGGGCCCTGATGGGGCTGATTGTGGTGACATTGATTGCCACTTTGGGCGTCTACTTCTGGGACAAGGAATACTTTAGCCTGACATTTGCCGCCGAAGACAAGCTCGTTGAATATGGAACAGCCGTGTTTTTGCTGATCTCGTCCTTTGTCCTGATAAAGAACGCCGCCAGTCTGTCGGCCAAGAAACGCCTGTTTGCGGCCGGTCTGACCCTTTTCTATGCCTTCCTGTTCTTCATGGCAGCAGGCGAAGAAATTTCCTGGGGCCAGCGTATCTTTGGTTGGGAATCGAATGAGTTTTTCGAAGCGAACAATAAGCAGTTTGAGACTAACCTACACAACATGATCATTCCAACGCCGTTTGGCGACATGCATCTGGCCAAGACCCTGTTCGGCTCGGTGTTGACCACGGTGATTTTGCTGTATCTGGCAGTTCTACCTTTTCTTTACAAACGGTTTGAAAAGATCCGCAATCTGGCCAACCGTCTTGTCGTGCCTGTGCCCGACATGCGCCACACGTTCTTTGCCATTCTGGCCAGCCTAATCATCGCCTCTATCGATGTGTCGCGGAAGTGGGAAGTTTACGAGCTGATCTTTAGCCTGCTGACGACATCGATCTTCCTGTTGCCGCAAAACCGCGACAAGGTCACCTGATCTGAAGTCAGGCACATTTGCCACGTTGTCGCGCACAACGTGGCGGGATAACCTGTGGGTGAACACACCACTGAACGCACAGGCAAAACATGCAACGCCGTAATTTCCTTTATATCGCCACAAGCCTGACAATGGCTGGCGGCGCGCTGTATTCCTGTGCCGCACTCATGAACGCGACCGCCCCTACGGCTGATATCACCGCACGCAGAACGTGGCGCGACAGGTTCTACAAGGTTGATGACTTTGCTCAGGGCGAAGTCAATCTATTGAAAATTGACGACCAGCCCCTCTACATCTGGCACCGCTCGAACCGGCAGATTTCCGAGGCGCTCGCGCAAGACAACTACGCGGACTGGCCAGATAAAAAGCTGCGGATGGCAGCAAAACAACCCGGCCTTCCGGCCTACGATACACTCAGAACCAATAGTCACAGATGGCTCGCCGTTTGGGCGATGTGTACATGGCGAGGGTGCTTAACTCATGCGAAAATGGGTGATTATTCGGGTTTCTTCTGCCCTTGTTGCGGCGCGCATTACGATATGGCGGGACGCTTTCGAAAGGGGCTACCGAGCCAAAACCTTGCTGCAGTTCCACTTTTACTAACAGAAACTGGCGATCACTTCACCCTTAACCTTAAGAAAACTCCCGATCCCGTGATCTGGAAAACTTAATACTTCGACAAAATCTCCAGCGCCGCGGCATGCTGCTCTGGTCCGGCAGCTGCCACCACCCGGCCACCGTTATGCGCCTTGCCACCCTGCCAATCAGTCACGACCCCGCCTGCCGCCTCGATCACCGCGATCGGAGCCTGGATGTCATAGGCTTGCAGACCGCTTTCGATCACCAGATCAATCTGCCCCGAAGCGACCAACGCATAAGCGTAGCAGTCGATCCCGAAGCGTGTCAGCTGAACCTGCGCCGAAACTTCGTTGAACGCCTCTGTGTCTGTGTCGTCCGCCAAATTCGGATAGGTGCTGAACAGCATCGATTGCGAAAGCGGACGACTGCCCCGTACCCGTAACGCACCTGTCCCGTGCGGCCCGGTCATCTTGGCGCGCGCCAATCCGCCCTCAAACCGTTCTCCGATGTAAGGTTGATCAATGATGCCGTATATCGGGCCACTTTCATCTGAAACAGCGATCAGCACGCCCCATGTTGGTGCCCCTGCGATAAAGCTGCGGGTGCCATCAATTGGGTCCAACACCCAGGTCAGACCGCTTTCTGTGGGTTTGTTGGCAAACTCCTCGCCCAGAATCCCATCCTGTGGACGAAGTTGCGCCAGGACATCCCGCATGGCTCGCTCTGCCGCGCGATCCCCTTCTGTCACAGGATCATAGCCCCCTACGCCCTTGTCTTCGGCATTCAGGTTGGCGGACCGGAAGTAAGGCAAAACAGCAACACGCGCGGCATCTGCCATCGCGTGTGCTGATTCTATGATCTTGTCGCTATTCATACCCGCCCCCTGATTGCGCTTCACGCTCTCAGTAGAACGGATTCAGCGGTGCCTCAAGCGACGTCGCTCAGAACCCGCGCCAGATCGAAAAGGCGGCGGCGTTGGTTTTCTGGAATGGCATAGTAGGAGCGCACCAACTCTAGTGCTTCCTTGTCGCCAAGAAGATCCGCCGGAACCGAGCCAGACTCACCCGATTTTTCCTCAGTTTCCAGTCCTTCAAAAAAGAAACTCACATCAACATCAAGCGCATCAGCAATATCCCAAAGACGCGACGCACTGACCCGATTGGCCCCGGTTTCGTACTTCTGAATTTGTTGAAACTTGATGCCAACGCTTTCGGCCAGCTGCTGTTGGGTCATCCCAACCAGCCAGCGACGGTGTCGAACACGCTTCCCTACATGTACATCAACCGGATGCGGCATACGATTATCCTCTTCCTAATTTTTCAGGCCCCGTAAGTCGTCGCGACCTTGAGTGTCATTCAGCGTTGCGCCTCCCTGCAACGTAGTTCAAAAATACCATTCATTCGTTAAAACTCAAGAAATATCGCTCTCGAATAACGGGTCCCTTATACAGGATTACAATCACTACGGGCATGGAAAATACCGTGTTTTTATGATTATTGTTGCCAGTACGGTAACAATTTTTTGACATTTCCCTTTAAACGTGATCCGCGTTTTTCGACCACTTTTTGACCAAAGGCCCCAAATGCGCGCATTTCAAGTCGAGTCGCACGAAGCGATTCCCTCGCTCACAACACTTCCCAAACCGCAACCGACCTCTGGGCAGGTGCTGATCAAAATCGCCGCCTGCGGTCTGAACTTTGCCGATCTCCTGATGATCAAGGGCAAGTATCAAGATACCCCACCCACACCCTTCATCATTGGCCTTGAAATCGCCGGTACGGTTGAGGCCCTTGGCCCTGGCACTGATGGTCCTGCTGTCGGCACGCGCGTCGCCGTTTATGCTGGCCAAGGGGGCCTCGCTGAGTACGGTTGCTTCGCGGCAAACCGCTGCGTGACCTTGCCGGATAACATGAGCTTTAATGACGCGGCAGGTTTCCAGATTGCCTATGGCACCAGCCACGTTGCTTTGGATCACAAGGCACGCTTGCAACCCGGCGAAACGCTCCTTGTGACAGGTGCCGCTGGGGGGGTTGGGCTGACAGCCGTGGAAATCGGCAAACTGATGGGGGCGCGCGTCATTGCCTGTGCCCGTGGCGCTGACAAGCTCGAGATCGCGCGCCAGGCCGGGGCTGATCATCTGATCGATGCCACATCCGAAGACATTCGCGAGGCCTGCAAAGCTCTGGGTGGGTTGGATGTGGTGTATGATCCAGTGGGTGGCGAGCAATTCAAGGCCGCCTTCAGGGCCTGCAACCCCGGCGCCCGCGTCATTCCTATAGGATTCGCCAGTGGAGATGTGCCGCAAATCCCAGCCAATCACTTGCTGGTCAAGAACATCGACGTGATCGGCCTTTATTGGGGCGGTTATCTGAAATTCCGCCCCGAGGTCTTGACCGACAGCATGTGCACTCTGTTTGGCTGGTACGCCCAGGGCCACCTGCGGCCGCACATCAGCCATGTCCTACCTTTGGAACAGGCGGATGAGGCGCTGGAGCTGCTGCGTCAGCGCAAGTCCACCGGCAAAGTGGTGGTCACGCCGACCTAAGCAAAGTTGGCGCCGCACCGCCCAGATAGGCCTGCCGCAGCAAGTCGGCCAGTTGCTGCTGTGCCAGATCAGGGTTTGCCCCATGGTACATATTGATTTGCTGCACTCCCAAGTCCGGCAGGCCCGAATTATTTGGGATCGCGACCTGATGTGGTGGGATGCTGCTTTCCAAGATTGCCCCAATGGCCAGATCTGCGCTAATCAAGACATCAGCAGACCGATCATCATCTGCATCCAGCGCAAGCTCCCACTCGATACCCGCCTCGTTCAATTCTCGGATTGCGATGGGGCGGAAAATACAAACATTGCAAAACGCCAACTTCAACGGACGTCGCTTCCATACTTGGCCGTCAACCGTCCCAGCCCAGCGCAGCGGCACCTCGGCCAAAGTTTCTCCACCCTGCTTTGGCGTTCCTTCGGTGGTCAGAATTAGGTCCACCTCCCCTTTAGTCAGTGCTTCATGCAGTTTCATTGTGCTGGAAGACCGCAGCACCACCTTCACACGGGGAAAGACGCTGTTGAATGTCTTCAACACACGCGGAATCACCGGGTAGACAATGTCATGCGGCACACCCAGCACCAGTTCGCCCTCGTAAAGGTCATCGGTTAACCGCCCAACCACTTCATCATTCAGTTGAATAATCTTGCGGGCATAGCCCAACAGCTGCTCTCCCGCCGCCGTCAGGGCGATGGTCCGGTTGCTACGATCAAGTAGTTCCACATCCAACAACTCTTCCAAACGCTTGAGCTGCATCGACACCGCTGACTGGGTCAGGTTCAACACTGTGGCAGCCCGTGTGACCCCACCGTGGTCAGCAACCGTCATGAAAGACCGAAGCGTCGTCATGTCCAGATTTCGCATTCATCACACTCCTTGATGATCAATCGAACAAACATTCATTTCCATAATGTAAATCTTTCCCCCATATACATCAACAGAAAAGATGAGTTCACACCGAACCATCACATTCATAAAAGGGAAACACAATGGAACTTCTGTCAAGAACACATCCAACCGCCCGTCTGCAACCAACCCGCAGGGGTGGTCTCAGCACGCTCGTCTCCCTCTATCGTCAGCGCCGCGCTCTGAGCAAACTGGACGACGCGTCACTGAATGATATCGGAGTCAGCCGCACCGAGGCGCAAGCCGAGGCAAAACGCGCCCCGTGGGATGTGCCAAGCAATTGGAAAGCATAAACAGTCTTTTGCGCACTCAACCGTCCAGAAATCCTTGAAAACCGGCGCAGACTACCCGATATTAACGGCAAAGCCCCTGTCGGGGGCTTCGTCAGTTAACTTATCGGAGGCTTTAATGGCTCAATTCGACACAATCCGGACAACGGCCGGCGCACGTTCTGCCGAGATTGATGCAGGGCTACGCGCTCATATGAACAAAGTCTACGGCACAATGTCCGTAGGTACGTTGATCACATTCCTTGCAGCTTGGGCGCTCTCTGGCCTCGCAGTGACAAGCGACCCATCTGGTGCGGCCGCACAAATCGGTGCTGACAAGTACCTGACGTCACTGGGTTCGGCACTTTACATGTCGCCGCTGAAATGGGTCGTGATGTTTGCCCCGCTGATCTTTGTCTTCGGCTTCAGCGCAGGTATTAACCGCATGTCAGCCGCCACCGCGCAAACCGTATTCTACATCTTTGCCGCCGTGATGGGCGTTTCGATCAGCTCGATCTTCCTAGTGTTCACGGGTGAATCCATCGTTCAGGTTTTCCTGATCACCTCAATCGCCTTTGCTGGCCTGTCGCTTTATGGTTACACGACCAAACGTGATCTGGGGCCAATGGGGGCCTTCCTGATCATGGGGTTGATCGGCATTATTCTCGCATCAATCGTGAACATCTTCCTCGCATCTTCGGGGATGGCCTTCGCGATCTCTGTGATCGGCGTTCTGATCTTTGCTGGCCTGACCGCCTACGACACGCAAAAGATCAAGGTCACCTACCTGCAGATGGCCCATGCTGGCGACCAAGAGTGGCTGGGCAAAGCTGCGATCATGGGCGCCCTGAGCCTGTATCTGGACTTCATCAACCTGTTCATGATGCTGCTGCAACTGCTGGGCAACCGCGAATAACAGCACTCAAATCATTATCTTCTAAAGCCTCGTCCAATGTTATTGGGCGGGGCTTTTTTGTTGAGAACCAGATCCGACCACCCAGAAGCAAAACCCAATCATATTTAAAAACTGACAATTCATTTATTCTTTGATAATCATAATACGACTCATGAAGGAGTGATGTTGATGAGACTGTTCAGGATCCCAAGCATAGGCTGACACGCCGATCCTGACGGGTGGCTTGCGCCTCCCACAACTCATCACACCATTTCTGCGCCCGTTGGAGGGCATCATGTTTCATAAATTCGAAAATCTTATTGACCCATTTGCGCCTGCTTCAGCAGGGCCCCCTCCTGCGACGCTGTGGGCTTACCTCCAGTCCCAACTTGCACCATTTCGCAAATGGCTCCCCTGGTTTCTCCTGATCGGTTTTGTCGTGGCTTTGATGGAGATCTGGTTGATCTTCTATTCGGGCAGGCTGATCGACTTGATGACTGATGCAGGCCCCGCGACGTTCTGGCAGGCTCACAAGGTCGAAGTTATTGCCGCAGCTCTCTTTATCCTCTTTCTACGGCCCATTCTATTCGCTTTGAATCACCTGTTGCTGGGGCAAGCCATGGCCTCGAACCTGCAAGAGCAGGCCAGATGGCGCGCCCACAAGCATCTGTTGGGACAATCCTCCAGCTTCTTTCAAAACGACTTCGCCGGGCGTTTGACAAATCGCGTCATGCAAGTCGGACCAGCCGTCGAAGACAGCGCCTATCTCACGCTCGAAGGGATCTGGTTCTCGCTCACTTATGTGTTTGGTGCAATCGTCATATTGGGTGACGTCGACATCAGGCTAGCGATACCACTTGTCCTCTGGCTAATCGTCTACGTCCTGTTCGTGCGTCAAACAGCCTTGCGCGTCGCTGTGGCGTCCGAGAAATGGTCAGATGCCCGATCTCTCGTCACAGGTCGAGTAGTTGACGCCTATTCCAACATCGAAACGGTCAAGCTGTTTTCCCATGTAAACCGTGAAGAGCAATACGCCCTTTCGGCCATGCGACGGTTGCGCCTGCGGTTTCAGCGGTTTTTGCGAATCATGACCGAACTGGAGTTTGGTCTGAATCTGATCAACGGCATGTTGATGGTTGGGGTTGTCGCCCCGGCCATTTGGTTGTGGTCTTATGGAGAAATTACCGTCGGTCAGGTTGCGGCAGCAGCAGCACTGACTATTCGCCTGAACGGCATGAGTGGCTGGATCGTCTGGGTCACCATTGAGCTGTTTGAGCACGCCGGTGTGATCCGTGAAAGCCTGCGCTCGATTGCCAGACCACAGGATGTGTTAGATGCCCCTGATGCAGTGCCGCTGAATGTGAAGCAGGCCGAGATCAGGTTTGAGAACCTCAGTCATCATTATGGCAAAAACCACGGTGGACTGGACCATATAAACCTGACTATTCCCGCAGGGCAAAAGGTCGGTATTGTCGGCCGTTCTGGTGCAGGGAAGTCAAGCTTAGTGAATCTCTTGCTACGCTTTCGCGATGCCGAGAACGGGCGCATTCTGATCGACGAACAGCCCATCGCGCAGGTGACCCAAGATAGCCTTCGCAGTGCAATTGGCATGGTGACGCAGGATAGCTCACTCCTACATCGATCAGTGCGGGCCAACATTCTGTATGGCAAACCAGACGCGACCGAACAACAAATGATTAACGCCGCCAAACACGCTGAAGCGCATGCGTTCATTCAAGATCTGCGAGACCCCCTGGGGCATCGAGGATACAGCGCGCAGGTTGGCGAACGCGGCGTCAAACTCTCAGGCGGCCAGCGGCAGCGCATCGCCATTGCACGAGTCATTTTGAAAAACGCGCCCATCCTGATCTTAGACGAGGCGACCTCTGCGCTCGACAGCGAGGTCGAAGCAGAGATCCAGCACACGCTCTACAACGTAATGGAAGGTAAAACAGTCATCGCCATCGCCCACCGCCTGTCGACCATCGCCAAGATGGACCGGATCGTTGTGCTGGACGAGGGTCGCATTGTCGAGGATGGTACACCCGATGCACTGCTGTCTCAGAAGGGCCTCTATGCCAGCCTGTGGGCTCGGCAATCCGGTGGCTTCATCGGTTAGATCGCAACCAACCGAGCGCCCCAAAGCTCATTAGCGCATAGAAAACAAAAAAACCGCCCCGGATGGAGCGGTTTTTTAAATCCAGAAAGACAGATCTTACTTGATCTTGCCTTCTTTGTATTCGACGTGCTTGCGCACAACCGGGTCGTATTTACGAACAACCATCTTTTCGGTCATGGTACGAGCGTTTTTCTTGGTGACATAGAAATGGCCCGTGCCTGCGGTCGAATTCAGACGGATCTTGATTGTCGTCGGCTTAGCCATTTTTCATTCTCCTGCAGCAGGTGGTCTTCCCACCTGTGAAATTCTCTGAAGCTGCCTTTTACTCGCAGCGACGCTCGAGTCAACCGCGATTATGCAAATCCTACAAAAACGCGGCGTTTTGTTTCGTTTCAGTTCTTCGACAGCCGGGTCGGCTGACGGTAGAAGTGGTGCACGCCGATGGTGGCTGTCCGTGGGAACTTGCGCGCCCAGCGTGGGTTCACCGCCTTGGTGTGATAATGCGTAGCGCCATCGGTCAGCTGACGCTCAGCACCGCCCAGCATGAACCCCGCAACCTTGCCCACTTGGCTATAGGCTTTGGGCTCATGGATCACTTCCTTGTGGCCATCACAAGTATAGGTAAACTGGCACTGATACTTCTTGCCGGTACCCTGATTTATCACACCGCAAACCGTGTCAGGATAATTGGCACTATCGACCCGGTTCAAGATCACCTCGGCCACAGCGAACTGCCCCTTCACGCTTTCACCGCGTGCCTCGAAATACAGCGCCTCTGAAAGACACGCCCATTCAGCATCGCCTTTCACCTCCGGCTGGGATGCCAGCCATTTGCGGGTATATTCCATTTCGATATTTTCTGCCACGGTTTCCCGTGCAGCAAGATTTCTGGCCCAGCCCTTCACTAAGGCTGACCGCATCACTGAATGCGCCCGATCATATGAGCGATGGTCTTGCGTCTCGGCCTGAACCGTTACACCAGACAACAACAAGAGTAGTACTGCGCCAAAGCGAAGCATGATCTTATTCCCAATCCCAGACGGCTTGCGCCGCAAACATCCGGGCCAAATAGACATTGAAGGGCGTTGAGTCGAGTCTTTCGCTTCCAGCGTTCTCGAATGAGAAACAATCAGCCAGATTTTCGCCGCAATTGCGCCATATGTTGCGCAAATTGATTTATTTTCAGCTGATCCGATCTTTGATTGCCAGTTGTGCGGCAGCGAGTCGCGCCACCGGAACCCGGAAGGGCGAGCACGAAACATAGTCAAATCCTACCTCGCGGCAGAATGCAATCGATTCGGGATTACCACCATGCTCCCCGCAGATCGACAGGGTCACCTCGGGTTTCACGCGCCGGCCCCGTTCTGCGCCCAGCCTAAGTAATTCGCCCACGCCATCGGTATCAAGCAGATGAAATGGATCTTCAGGATAGACACCCTGACGCACGTAATCCGACATGAAACGCCCGGCATCGTCGCGCGACAGGCCATAGGTCATCTGGGTCAGGTCATTGGTCCCAAAGCTCAGGAACGACACCTGCGAAGCGATGTCATCAGCCCGCAACGCGGCACGGGGTGTCTCAACCATCACACCCAAACGGTAAGTAAAGTCCTCTCCGGTTTCACTGCGCACAGCCGCAGCAATCGCCTCGACACGTGCACGCACCAGCTCCACTTCTCGCCGGGCGGACACCAGCGGGATCATGATTTCAGGCACCACGGGCTCACCATCGCGGCTGGCTTCGATCGTGGCTTCAAAAATCGCACGAGCTTGCATCTCATAAATCTCGGGCACAGTTACCCCCAACCGCACCCCGCGCATCCCAAGCATCGGGTTATACTCGCCAAGCGCCTCAACCCGCCGTGTCACATCCGACAAGGGGAGATCCAGCGCCTCGGCCAGCGCCCGGTGGCCGGAGCGATCAGTTGGCAAAAACTCGTGCAACGGTGGGTCAAACAACCGGATGCACACGGGTTGCCCTTCCATGATTCGAAACAGATCGGCAAAGTCCGCCCGCTGCATCGGCAAGATCACCTCCAACGCCGCCGCGCGGTCTTCGCTCGAATCGGCAAAGATCATCTCGCGCATCGCCGTTAGGCGCTCAGGCTCAAAAAACATATGCTCGGTCCTGCACAGCCCTATGCCCTGCGCCTTGAAGCCGCGCGCCACCTTGGCATCGGCGGGGGTGTCAGCATTGGCACGCACATCAATATCGCGCACCTCATCGGCCCAAATCATCAGTGTCATCAAGGCCGCGTCCCGCGCGGTCTCCAGCATTTTGGCCTCACCGGCCAGAACCTCGCCATTGGTGCCATCCACGGTGATCACATCACCGCTCCTCAACACCGTCCCATCAGGGAACGTCAGATGTCGTTTCTTGGTGTTAAACCGGACCTCGGATGCCCCCACCACACAGGGCAGGCCAATGCCCCGCCCGATCACCGCCGCGTGGCTCGTCATGCCACCGCGTTCGGTCAAGATCGCCGCTGCCGCATGCATCCCGCGAATATCTTCGGGGCTGGTTTCGCGGCGCACCAAAATGCTGGGCTCGCCACGCGATTCCGCCGCCTGTGCTTCATTGGCAGTAAAGACAATCTTACCGCTCGCGGCACCTGGGCTGGCCGCAATGCCACGGGCCAGCACATCGCGCGGTGCTTCGGGGTCCACCTGGCGATGCAGCAGCTCATTGAGAGCGCGTGGTTCCACCCGCATCAGAGCCTCTTCTCTGGGGATAATCTTATCCTCGGCTAAGGCCACGGCAATTGCCACCGCGGCGCGCGCCGTACGTGCAACCCTCACTCCATCCAGCAAATAAACCTTACCATTGTGAATGGTAAACTCAGCCTGCATTTCCTCGCGCAGCTTATGCCGCATCAGCGCCGTATGGGCTTTGAGGTCTGAAAATGCCTCGGGAGCAAGTTCCTCCAAAGATGGCCCTCGTCTATCTATTTCAAGATAAAGCGACTCCGCCCCCGGCGTAAGCGCATCACGCCCCTGACTTTGGCTCAGATACCGACCGGTGATCTTGGCCACGCCGGTTTCACTGTTGACCAGTTGCATCACCCCTGATCCGCATTCCCCGCGCCCCAAACCAAAAATCATGTCCTGTACTACAAGCCCCAAACCGGCATCGGCAGGGGCACCCTTGGCCTGACGCAACAGCCGTGCCGTGGTGCCTTCCCAGGCCCGTGCCATTGATCGCAACACCGCTTTCAACTGCACTGCAGGGTCTTGCGGAAACGGCTCTTCGGCCTCTTCCTCATAGGCGTCAAGCGCCTCTTGCAGCCCCTCGATCGGATCATCCGAAACATCGTCCAGCATATCCGGATCCAGCCGCGCGACGTTGATCGCAAAGGATTGCACAAACCTCAGATACAGCGTCGCCGCAGCCTCCTCGCCCATCTGCTCGGACAGCTCTTTATACCGGTCGTCATTCATCCCGATATTGAGCACAGCCCCCGGCCCGCCCCAATCAGGGTCTTCCGAGGACGGTCGCACACAAAGCAATGGAGCATCACCAAAGGGCGATAGAATCCGGTCCATATCCGGCATCTCGCCAGCGGCAATTCCGTGTACCGCCTTGAAGGATAACGCGACGGCCTCCGGTACGGGTAGATCCAGCCGCACCAGACGCTGCAAACATTTCGCCCGCCCACCGTGAGTTTCTGGCGCCATTGGCGCCTCAGAGGTGATCAGGGTAGTATGCTCGTCGAATTGCTGCACTGCGGCGCTCC
Source organism: Roseovarius albus (assembly GCF_900172335.1). Lineage (GTDB taxonomy): Bacteria > Pseudomonadota > Alphaproteobacteria > Rhodobacterales > Rhodobacteraceae > Roseovarius > Roseovarius albus. The sequence continues at coordinate 361,092 of NZ_FWFX01000002.1, read as the reverse complement.
ATTTCTGTCAGTGCAGCATACCCCGCCACATCGACAAGGCAAGGAAAACCATGACAATTTGGTAACAGTATCGACGCAGGCAGCTTCCTATTGACATACACCATAATATCGAGATATCTAAATATATGGACTTAGAAAGATCGATATCCGCGCTGAACAATCCCGTGCGCCGCAAGATCGTGGAATGGCTCAAGGACCGGTCGAATTTCCCGCCCGCCCTGCCGGAACATGAAGGTCTCGAAGGCGTCTGCGTTGGCTATATTCAGGAAAAGGCCAACCTATCCCAGTCCACGATCTCGAACTACATGGGCCTACTGAAACAAGCTGGCTTTGTCATCGCTGAACGCCACGGACAATGGACCTTCTACCGCCGGGATGAGGACAACATCAAAGCCTTCTTCGACGCGGTTCAAAAAGAGCTCTTGTAACCCCGCAACACTGCCAAGTCTAAACAACCACAACCATGCAAGAATGAAATTAAATATCGAAATATCGAAATATACAGTAAGGAGAACAAAATGAACGCCTCCATCCTCAATCGCCCCTTAGAGTTGCCCAGCGGCGCGATCCTCAAAAACCGTCTGATCAAATCTTCCATGTCCGATTCGCTTGGCGATGGCGCAGGCAACCCGACCGAGGCACAAATCCGGCTTTATGAACGCTGGGCCGAAGGCGGCGCGGCCCTCTCCCTGATCGGCGAGGTGCAAACTTCCCCACTTTACCCTGAGAAACCCGGCAATCTCGTTCTGACGCCCAGTATCAACATGACCGCCCTTAAGGCGCTCGCCAAACGTGGCTCGGCCAATGGCACGCATATCTGGCCGCAGCTTGGTCATGCCGGGGCACTGTCGCATGGGCCAATCAGCACGCCCAAAGGGCCATCGCCCTTGGATGTTGAAGGGCTCAAAAGTGAAGGCATGTCGCGGGATGACATCCAAGCCCTGCCCGCCGGCTATGCCAAGGCGGCCAAGCTCGCCCAAGAAGCCGGCTTCACCGGAGTGCAAATCCACGCAGGGCATGGTTTCCTCTTCAGCCAGTTCCTGTCGCCCCTGTTCAACAAACGCAGCGATGCTTACGGCGGATCAGTCGCCAACCGTTTCCGCGTCATTCACGAGGTGATCGCAGAGGTCCGCACCGCCGTCGGCCCCGCCTTCCCCATCGGGATCAAGATCAACTCCACTGACAAACTCGTCGGTGGGCTGACCGAGGAAGACGCGTTGCAAGTGATCCGCGCCATCGATGAAACCTCCATCGATCTGATCGACATCAGCGGCGGCACCTATTTCCCCGGCGCGGCCTCCAGCTCGGATGGCGTGTCCTCAACCGGGCCCTATTACATCGCCTTCGCGGAACACGCCAAAACCCTCACCTCGATCCCCATCGCCACCACTGGCGGGTTTGAAACCCGGGGTCAGGCTGTACAGGCGATTGAGAACGGTCAAACGGATGCCGTTAGCCTCGCCCGCTCCATGGCGCTCAACGCCAATCTGGCCAACACATGGCTCAGCGACGCAGGTGGCGATCCAGAGTTTCCGGTGTTTGACGCGCCCCCGCGCGGCGGCGTGACGGCGTGGTATTCGATGCTGTTGACCGCCCTTGGCGAGGATAACGAAAGCAACTTCAACCTTACCCCAGCCGAAGCCATCGCGGCCTACGAGGCGCGCGACGCCAAACGCTGCGCGCTGTGGATAGCGCGGTTTTCCTAACCTTCGATCTTGGTCAGATCCGCCGCCTGCAAACAGATCTGGCGGATCTGGTTAAGCATGTTCAGACGGTTGCGGCGCACGACATCATTGTCGGTGTTGATCTGCACCGCTTCAAAGAAGGCATCAATCGGCGCGCGCAGCGCTGCCATGCCCGCCATGGCCCCGGCGAAATCTTCCGCCTGCATCGCCGTGGCAATTGTGCCCTCGGCCCCGGCCAGCGCGTTGAACAACGCCTTTTCTTCCTCAGCCTCGGTGTACTTCAGATCGGCGCCATAGGAATATTCAACGCCATCCTTTTCCTCGGCCTGAGACAGGATGTTGTTGGCGCGCTTATAGCCCTGCAACAGGTTTTCCCCGTCATCGGTTTTCAGGAAGTCCGACAACGCCCGCGCGCGTTTCACCAACAACGTCAGATCATCATTGCCCGGCATCGCAAGGCAGGCATCGATCACATCATGGCGAATGCCCTGATCGCGCAGGTAGACCTTGAGCCGGTCATGGAAGAAGGAAAGGAGGCTGTTTCTGCGGGCTTCAACAGTTTTTCGCAGTTTCTCCAGCTCTTCCTGCATAACATTTTCAAAGTACTCTGTTTCAGCTGGATAACTTTTAGCAGCGCCTTTCACAGCATTTCTCACGCTATTTTCAGTAACCTCAACAAGATCATTGAACGATACTTCTAAAATCCCTTTGATATTCGCACGCAAAGAGTTCTCTAGTATCAGGCGAATTAGTCCAATAGCGCTCCTTCTTAGACCAAACGGATCTTTCGAGCCAGTTGGAAGCTCATTTGCAGCCCACATACCTGTAAACAAATCCAGCTTATCCGCCAGCGCCACGGCGACAGAAACGGGGGCCGAGGGCACATCATCTGACGGCCCCAGTGGCGAATAGTGTTCCTGCGCGGCATCGGCCACCTCAGTCCCATGTCCGGCGGGGGCGGCATAGTAGCGGCCCATCAGGCCCTGCAGTTCAGGGAATTCATAAACCATTTCCGACGACAGATCGGCCTTGGCCCATTTCGCCGCTGCCTCGGCCAGATCGGCATCCGCGCCCACAACCGGGGCCAGCTCTCGCGCCAGCGCCGCAATCCGCGCCACCCGTTCCCCTTGCGACCCCAGCTTGTTGTGGAAGGTCACATTGTCCAGCGCATCCAACCACGGCTGACCACCGGCTTCGGCGACACGAATGTCATTCTCCCAGAAAAACTTCGCATCCGCCAAGCGCGCCGCCAGAACCTTTTGATTCCCGGCCAGAATGGTCGCGCCATTGTCCGCCGTGGTCCGATTGGCCACGGTGATGAACTTTTCAATCCGCGCGGTTTTCGGATTGCGGACCGAGAAGAACTTTTGATGCTCTTTCATCGAGGTCTGCAAAACTTCAGGGGGAAGCCCCAGAAATTCATCGTCAATGTTGCCCATCAACGGCACCGGCCATTCAACCAGCCCGGCAACCTCGGCCAGCAGGCCCTTGTCCTCAACCACCTCAAGCCCCTGCGCAAAGGCCAGATTGGTCGCTTCCTGCCAGATCGCCTCAGCCCGCTCGGAGGTGTCCAACATCACATGCGCCGCCTTCAGCTTGGCGCGGTAGTCGTCAAAGCCAGTAACTGCAAATCGCCCGTTGCCCATGAACCGGTGACCCTCAGTCGTATCACCTGCGGCAATCCCATCCACATCCATCGGCACAACAGTGGCCTCGCCCGCGTCATCGCTCAGGATACACAGGATTGAATGCAATGGTCGCACCCAGCGCAGGCTGCCCGCGCCCCAGCGCATCGATTTGGCCCATGGGAAATTGCGAATGGTATCTTCCAGCACTTCCGCCACAATCCCAGACGCGGCTCGTCCCGGCTTGGTGATCACGGCAAAATAGACCTGACCCTTTTTCTCGTCGCGCACTTCCAGATCATCGCGGCTCACCCCTGCCCCGCGCAAAAAGCCTTCGATGGCCTTTTCCGGCGCATCAACCCGTGGGCCTTTGCGCTCTTCCTTGGTGGTCGGGCTTTCCGCCAGCAGGCCCTGCACTGTCAGCGCCAGCCGCCGCGGTGTCGAAAACGCCGCTGCACCCGCATAAGTCAGCCCCGCCTCAACCAAACCATCGGTCACGCGCTTTTTCAGATCCTCGCAGGCACGGCCCTGCAGGCGGGCCGGGATTTCCTCGGAAAACAGTTCGATCAGAAGGTCAGGCATCTTGCACCCTTAGAAAGACAGAAAGATTTGGATGATGGCCGCATTGGCCAAGTCCACGAAAAAAGCTGATACCAGCGGCAGGATCAGAAAGGCAACCGGTGATGGGCCATAGCGTTTGGTCACGGACGTCATATTTGCAATCGCTGTCGGCGTCGCCCCCAGCGCAAAACCACCAAAACCCGCGCCCAACACGGCCGCCCGGTAATTGCGACCCATTGCAGGGAACAGCACGAAGATACAGAATAGGACGGCCACCACGGCCTGAACGCCCAGAACCACAAACAGCGGCCCGGCCAGTTCCGCCAGAGTCCACAGCTGCATGCTCATCAGCGACATCGACAGAAACACTGCCAAAGAGAATTCCGAGATCAGTGCCAGCACCGGCGTGCCCGCCACGGCAGGCACCTTTGGCAGCAGTATTGGTTTCAGGTTGGCGACTGCGATGCCCAGAATCATGCAGGGCACAAAGTCGGGCAGCTTCAGCCCGGTTTCGGCAATGCCCTCGTTCAGCGCCATCCCGGCAATCACGGTCAGGTTGATGGTAATCAGCGTCACCATGAACCCGACATAGTTCAGCGGCGCAGAACCCGCCTCGTTATAATCCAGCCCGACGATTGGGTCGGCATCTTCATTCTCAGGCTTTAGATCGTGCCGCTTGATCAGGAACCGCGCAATCGGCCCACCAATCAAAGCAGCCAAAATCAAGCCCACGGTGGCCGCTGCCAGCCCGACCTCAGCCCCTTCGGCAATCCCAAACTGCTCATACAGCTCCGGACCCCAGGCAATCGCCGTACCATGCCCGCCAATCAACGCGGCCGAGCCCAACATGATCGACAGCTGTTCCGGCAAACCGAAGAACCCAACACCCAATCGGCCCACTGCATTCTGAATCACGATGTAGACCACTGTCAGCACCAGAAGGATGCCCAGTGCCTTGCCACCACGCTTCAGCTCGGACAGGCGCGCATTCAAACCGATGGTGGTGAAAAAGATAATCAACAATCCGTCACGCACCGTCAGATCAAAAGACACCTCGGTGCCGGTCAGGATGTAAAACGCCCAGATCAACAGCGACACGGTGATACCACCCACCACTGGTTCAGGAATATTGAACTCGCGCAGGATCGCCCAGCGCCGCGTCAGTGCTGCCCCGGCAAAGTACACCAACATCCCCAGCGTGAAGGTGGCAAAGTTCGATATGGTGATCGCATCAGCCATCCTGGCCGGAAACCTTGGGCGGTGTCGGGCATCCTTCCGGGGCGCGCTGGCCGTCAAACACCACCTCGCCGCAGCGGTTGATCTGCTGCCAAACAAAGCCGCGCCCATCGTCCATCACGGCCACGACCCGATCAATGCCGTATTTGATATCTTTCACACCCAAAAACGCCTGCGCGGTACCCGCTTCCAATGCTGCGCCGATTTCTTTTGCATCGAAACAGTCAAACCAGCCCGGCGCGGTCAGTGGCACCGCATCCGGATACGGAGTGAAATCCGCTTTCAGGTCATCCAACGACAGATCCGTCGTAAAACAGGCCCGATAGCGAATGGGCGAACTCTCCGAATCGATGGCTTCGAAATCGGCGAAAGCAATAGCCTGCGCCGCGCCACTCGTCAGCGCAGTGACCTGCACGTCCGAGGTGCCATTGCCCTCAACCTCTTCATAGAAGTGGTAGACTTGGAGGTAATACATCCCCACCCCAGCCGCCAAGGCCGCGATCAGGATCATTGCTGCAAGGATCTTGCCGGTCACGCGGCATATCCCCCGGCTTCGGTCTGCACAAAGGCATCGGCGCATTTCTTGGCCAGCGCCCGCACTCGGCCGATATAGGCTTGACGTTCCGTCACCGAGATCACCCCACGTGCATCCAGCAGGTTAAACATGTGACTGGCCTTGATGCACTGATCATAAGCCGGGTGCGCCATCACGATCCGCTTGCCGGTCTTGGGGTCGTCATACTTTTGTGCCAGAATCGCCTCGCATTCGGCCTCAGCCTCTTCAAAGTGGCGCAGCAGCACCTCGGTGTTGGCTACATCAAAGTTCCAGCGGCTGTATTCCTGCTCGGTCTGGCGGAACACGTCCCCATAAGTCAGCGCAATTGGCGCGTCCGGGTCGTTGAACGGCATGTCCATCACATGATCAACGCCCAATACATACATCGCCAGACGTTCCAGACCATAAGTCAGCTCGCCGGACACCGGGTGGCAGTCATGTCCGCCAACTTGCTGGAAATAAGTGAATTGGCTGACTTCCATGCCGTCACACCAAACCTCCCAGCCCAGACCCCAGGCACCCAACGTTGGGCTTTCCCAGTCGTCCTCGACAAAGCGAATGTCATGCAGTTCCATATCGACGCCAATCGCCTCAAGCGATCCCAGATACAACGCCTGCAGATTGGGCGGGCTAGGTTTGATCAGTACTTGGTACTGATAATAATGCTGCATCCGGTTCGGGTTTTCACCATAGCGCCCGTCGGTCGGACGGCGCGAGGGTTGCACATAGGCCGCCGCCCAGGCTTTTGAGCCCAGAGACCGCAGGGTCGTGGCCGGGTGAAACGTTCCCGCACCAACTTCCATATCATAGGGTTGCATCACAGCGCAGCCCTTTTCAGCCCAGTAAGTCTGAAGCCGCAGAATGATGTCCTGAAAGCTGCGGGGTTTGCCGGTTTTGTCCGCCATAATATCCTCTGACCTCACCCATGAAATTGCCGCCCTTACCTACGTCCGTGAACCGCAAGGGTCAATTGCGTGAACCGCACTATTTCACCGGTATATTTTAGGTGCACTCGGCTGTGGATTTGATACAAGGACGCGCAATGGTGATCCAATCGCTGTTTCGAGGCAAATTTTGGCAAAGGCCCTTTCATGTTGCGCATTTTCTACTCTTTGGTGATGGCTCTGTTTTTCGCTGTTCCTACTGCTTGGGCACAGCAATCCTGGGTCCAGATCGAAGCTCAGCCGAGCCTCTCGGAGGCGCAGGAACGTATCCGTGACTATGCCCGACAATTGCAGGACATCAACGGCTTTGCCCTTGGCAGCGGTTGGTACGGTATTGCCCTTGGCCCCTATAGCGAGGATGACGCCAGTCAGGTGCTGCGCAACCTGCGTGCGCAAGGTCTCATTCCCCGCGATAGCTACATCACACGCAATTCGGATTATCAGCGCCAGTTCTGGCCGGTGGGGGCCAACGCCCTCAGCCAACAAGTAATCGAGGTCGCGCCGCAGTCGGATATCGTCACCCAATTGCCCGACAACACCGCCACAATCATTCTGCCCGCCCCACAAGAGGCCGATGAATCCCCGGCTCAAGCCCGCGCCAGCGAGCGCGACCTGACCCGCGAACAGCGTGCCGAAATTCAGACCGCCCTCAAATGGGCCGGGTTTTATGGCGGCACTGTTGATGCCGCCTTTGGTCGTGGCACCCGGGGTTCCATGGCCCGCTGGCAAGAGGCCAGCGGTTTTGACGACACCGGCGTCCTGACCACCGGCCAACGCGCCGAATTGCTGCGCCAGTATTATGCCGTGCTCGAAGGGTTGGACATCCAAACAGTCCGCAACGAAGAAACCGGGATCGAAATCAAACTCCCCCTTGGTGTGGTGGAACTGTCAAAATACGATCCGCCCTTCGCGCACTATGGACCCTCTGGCAACATCGACGCCAGCATTCTGTTGATCAGCCAGGAAGGCGGCACCTCAACCCTTGCCGGACTGTATGACATCATGCAAACGCTGGAAATCGTCCCCGAAGACGGCCCGCGCCAGCTCACCAAAGACAGCTTCACCCTGATCGGTGAAAGCGCCTTTGCCATCTCACATACGCAAGCCTGGCTCAAGGATGGTGAGATCAAGGGCTTTACCCTGATATGGCCGGCCGGTGATGAAGAACGCCGCACCCGCCTGCTGGGCATCATACAAGACAGTTTTACCCGCATCGACGGCGTTCTGGATCCGGCCGCAGGTTATGACGAAGTCCAAGATATCGATCTGGTCTCCGGCCTCAAGATCCGCAAACCAGTTTTCTCGCGCTCCGGATTCTTTGTCGATGGCAGTGGCACAATCGTTACCAGCGCTGAATTTGCCACCGGCTGTAACCGCCTGACCATCAACAACGACTACACAGCCGAAATTGTCAGCCATGACACCGATCTGGGCCTGGCCACGTTGCGCCCCAGTGAAAATCTAGCACCCCGCGCCTATGCCACATTTAGTCAGGGCGCGCCGCGCCTACATTCAGATATCGCAGTTGCTGGCTATTCCTATGGCGGCATTCTGGGCGCACCCACCCTGACCTTTGGCCAATTGGCCGATGTGCGCGGGCTGAATGGTGAGCCACACCTCAAGCGCCTTGAACTGGCGGCCCTCGAAGGTGATGCTGGTGGGCCTGTTCTGGATGCTGGCGGCAGCGTTGTTGGGATGCTTCTGCCCCAGCCGTCAACAGGCAAACGGCTCCCCAAAAACGTAAGCCTCGCCACCGACGCGCAAACCCTGCAAAAATTCCTCTCAACCGCGGGCATCAATGCCGACGTGGCCAACGAGACCACGCAGCTCCCTGCTGAACAACTGACCGATAAAGCCAGCCACATCACCGTTCTGGTCAGTTGCTGGGGAGAGTAACCTCACCTCACGCGCAACGGCATCCACCCAAGTGCCCCCAAATGTCGCTCTTGGGCACATGATGGGCGGCGCTGGATAGGTCGATTACGATTCCCGTGTCACTCTGAATGTAAGCAATGGAGGGCGCGATGTCAGATTTCGAAGGTCAGCATGTTTTGGTCACCGGTGGGGCAAGCGGCATCGGGCGTGCGATTGCGCATAAAATCGCCGCAGGCGGCGGAGCGGTCACAATCGCGGATCGAAATGGCGATGCCGCTGTCGAAACCGCAACTGAGCTGACAAATCAAGGACATGCCGCCACACCAATCTGTGCTGACATTTCTGACCCTGCATCTGTCCAGAAGATGTTTCAAACTGCACAGGCAGTCCACAAACGCCTTGATGGCCTGGCCCATTGCGCTGGTATCGGTATCGAGAAAACCATTCTGGAAACCTCGCTTGAGGACTGGAACAAGATCATCGGCATCAACCTCACGGGTACCTTCCTCTGCGCCAAAGCCGCAGCCGAGATCATGGCCGCTCAAGGCTACGGGCGCCTCCTCCTGATGGGCTCTGCTGCAGGCGAGCGCGGCGGCACAGGCCGCGCAGCTTACGGCGCCAGCAAAGGCGGGGTCCACGCATTGACGCGCGTGCTATCGGTTGAGTTGGCCGAGCTTGGAATTACCGTCAACGCCATGGCCCCCGGGGCCATCGAGACTGAGCTGGTCAAGAAAATGCACGACGCTGAAACCCGCGAAAGCTATTGCGCGCGCATCCCGGCAAACCGCTATGGCACCCCGGAAGAGGTCGCAAATGTCGCCGCCTTCCTCCTAAGCCGCGACGCCGCCTACGTCAGTGGTGTCACCATGCCCATCGACGGGGCTTTTATGGGATCCGGCGTGATCAAACGCAAAATGAATCCAGATCGGCCGTAGCCAGTTGCGCGCTCATAAGTAAACACGCTGCCCAACGGTCGAAAGTTATCAAACTGCCTTTTATTATATCGCAGGCAAAATGTTCCATCCGCGCATTGAACGAAGCCACATTTGCGAAGAATCGTAATGAGGGCCACACGGATGTTTTATATTCTGATGAATGAACCTGAATTTTCATGACCAATCAAAGGCTTATTCACGTATCATTTGCAAAGTTCATCCCTTGAACAGCTTTTTGTGTATAAAGGACACATTAACACCAAAAAGGGAGACTGAATAAATGCGATTACGTTCAAAGTGGTTGAGAAGACTGGCATTGGCCGCGCCATTATCAATCGTCGGTTTCGGCGCCATCGCCCAAGAAGAAAAGCCGATGAACTTCCTTATTATTTGGGGTGACGACGTCGGGTATTGGAACATCAGCGCCTACAATCAGGGCATGATGGGTTACGAAACCCCGAATATCGACCGAATTGCAAATGAAGGAATGCTATTCACTCACTCTTACGGTGAACAGTCCTGTACAGCTGGCCGTGCGTCATTCGTCACCGGGCAGTCAGGATTCAGGACGGGCCTGCTAAAGGTGGGCCTGCCTGGTGCCAAAGAAGGAATGTCCGAAAAAGACCCGACAATTGCGGAATATATGAAATCCGTAGGCTACATGACCGGTCAATATGGCAAGAACCATTTGGGTGACCGAGACGAGCATTTACCCACGAACCACGGATTTGATGAGTTCTTCGGCAATCTATATCATTTGAACGCTGAAGAAGAACCCGAAAGTGTTGACTATCCAAAAGATCCCGCATTTAGGGAGAATTTCGGCCCTCGCGGCGTCATTCGTTCGAATGCGGACGGCTCAGTCGAAGACACTGGCCCTTTAACACGCAAAAGAATGGAAACCATCGACGAAGAAGTCACTGCCGGTGCGATCGACTTCATGGAACGTGCGACTGATCAAGATAAACCCTTCTTTCTTTGGTACAACACGACAAGGATGCACATTAACACGCATCTGAAACCAGAAAGCGAAGGCGTTACCGGCTTAGGCGTCTACCCTGATGGCATGGTTGAACATGACGGCATGGTCGGCCAGCTCCTCGACAAGCTCGAAGAACTTGGTATCGCAGACAACACCGTCGTAATGTACTCTACTGATAACGGTGCCGAAGTTTTCTCTTGGCCTGACGGTGGCACAACACCATTCAAGGGAGAAAAGAACGACAATTGGGAAGGCGGGTATCGTGTACCTCTTTTGCTAAAGTGGCCAGGAGTTATTGAGCCAGGTCGCAAGTCACACGACATCATTAGCCATTTGGATTGGTTTCCTACCTTCATGGCATCGCAGGGCGATGTAGATATGAAAGAGCGCATGCTAACAGAGGCTCCATTTGGTGAAAGTAACGAGCCCGTCCATCTCGATGGTTACAACTTCCTTCCGTACTTCAAAGGTGAAACCGAAGAAGGCCCGAGAAAAGAGTTCTTCTACTTCTCAGATGGAGGAGACTTGGTGAATCTGCGGTATAATCGTTGGAAACTCGTTTTTGCGGAACAACGCGCCGAAGGATTCGATGTTTGGGAAGAGCCATTTGTTCCCTTGCGTGTCCCAAAGCTTATCGATCTGTACAGCGACCCCTTTGAACGGGCTCAGGAAGAGGCGTCTGCTTATATTCAATGGCGTTTTGAGCGCTTGTATTTGTTAGTACCAGCACAGGTATTTGTAGGAGAGTTCTTGCAAACCTTTGTTGACTATCCGCCTCGGCAGACTCCGGCGAGTTTCTCAATTGATCAAGTGCTAAGCTCTCTGCAACGTAACCAAGGCGGTTAGCGGCTCGAAAGCACACCCGAGGGCGCGCAGCAAAGGGTGCCCTCGGCGATTTCACAGGCATAACCCCCAACCTGAAATCAGTTGTTTCAAATTCGGCTAGATCTCTTTTGCCAACCCAAAATATATACATGTCTTCTTACCGGCAAAGGTTGAATGCGTTCGGAGCAAAACCTGCGCTTCAATTTGAAAATTTGGAAAGGCCATTTTGTCAAAATGCAGCGTGCTGCTATCAATCTTGCAGCACTGCGCAACGTTGCAACAACCTCCTCACGTCTTTGTGCCGCAAGTTGATTTGAAGCAACGCTTTTCCTGTCAGATTATGGTTGCACAGTTGCAATCCAAAGACAGAGAAGCGAGCGCCGCCATGGCCAGCGTCAGTGATATCCCGACCCCCAAGGCCACCGCCTGGTTTGGCGTGACTTTGGCTTGGGTGGCGGTGCTGATTTATGCCTCATCCAATTCGATCATCACATTACTGACAGACATCGGGCGGCAAAACCCAGTGCATGGTCGCAACGCCATCACCTTTTGCAATTTGCTCTTTCTTGGCTCTCTCATCTCGCTCATCCCGATGGTGTTTTTCTTCTGGCGCGACTGGACGATGGAAAACCTCCGGCGCCTGAGCAAAACCGATTGGATGTTCCTGACCACTTCTGCCGTGCTCTCCTCGGCCCTGACCCCCGGACTGTTCTTCTTTGCACTCGAATACACCACTGTCACCAATGTGGTTCTGATCGGCCGGATCGACCCGCCGCTCTTCTTACTAGCCGCCGCATTTTTCCTCAAAGAAGAACTCGATCTTTGGGCACTCGCGGGAGGGTTGATTGCGCTGGTCGGCGCGGTTTTGATCATCGCACTCAAGGATGGCGGTGCATCCTTTTCGCTCGGCAAAGGTGAGGTCGCCGCCGTACTGGCGACGCTGTCGTTCATCGCCTCAACGCTGGTCACGCGCATCGGCTTGCAAGGCGTGCCATTGGGAATCTTTTCAATCTTCCGCACCGTGTTGGGCACCATCGTCTATTTCACCTGGGCCATGTACCTTTTCGGCCCACACCATTTTCAGGACCTGTTCGCACCTGTCGTGCTAAAATGGATCTGGGTTTACGCCATCATCGTCATAATCATCGGCCAGTTCGCCTGGAATCTCGGCCTCAAACACGCCAGTGCGGGCGACGTGGCACTTGCCACCTCCTTTTCGCCATTGGCCGCAATCTGCATCGCCATGCTGCTCTTGGGCGAAGATCCTGGCCCCGGGCTCATCCCCGGTGCATTGGTGATCCTCGCAGGCATTGGTGTCGCCCAATATGGTCGCCGTCGCCGCGTATTGGCTGAACAACAAGCCGCGCAAAAGTCTCTCGAACTTGAGGGCAGCGTCAATTTCAAAGGGGCGTGAGCCGCCCCGCAACCCACACGGAGACCCCATGTTCCGTTACATCTTCTTCAACGTCTACGAAATTCTGGCGGTGATCGCCGTCCTGCTGATCATCGGTGTTCTGATCTTCGCCACCCGTCACCGGATGAAGCAAGACGCTCTTGAACAGCAACAAGATGCCAAGACTAAAGCCCGCCCGCGTCAATCAGAGGTGCGTGACGTCGGCCTCGTCTCTGCAGGTATGGCAAACACCTATGAGACCAATAGCAACCGTCGCACAAAACGTAAAAAACCAAAGTGAGCTCAATCACTCCGCCTATGCTCTCCAGAATCCAACCGTGAACATCGCATAAACCACTAACAGCTCCAGCCGCCCCACCAGCATTCCGGCGGTTAACATCCATTTGGCACCAGTGTTCAGCGGCTCAAAATTCCCTGCCGGACCAATGGTATCTCCTAGCCCAGGCCCGATATTGGCCAGGGCTGCCGCCGCGCCAGAAATCGACGTGATGAAATCCAATCCGGTCAATCCTAGCAGAACGGATAGAACACCCAGCGACAGGATGAAGAACACGAAAAACGCCATAACCGAATTCAGAACATCATCGCCAATGGCACGTCCCTGATAGCGCGGAGTAAACACCCCATGCGGGCTATAGATCCGCTGTAACTGCACCTTGATCGAGGCAAAGAGCAGTTGATACCGGAAAATTTTCACTGAACAGGCAGTTGATCCCGCGCACCCCCCGATCAAGCCAGCAAAGAACAACACCGCTATCGGGAAAGCCCCCCACAGCATATAGTCGGCACTTGCATAACCCGTCCCGGTGACGATCGACACGGTGTTGAACAGCACTTTGCGAAACGCCAGTTCTGACCAGTCCCCCGCCTGCCAGACCTGCCAGACTGTCAACACCCCAACCAGCACCGCCAAGGTCCCAAAAAACGCCCGAATCTGGCGGTCAGCCAAAAGCGGCTGAATGGACCCCGCCGTCATCTGCACAAATCGCACAAACGGCAGTGCCGCCAGCATCATGAAGGCCACGGCCACATATTCGCTGGCCATGCCAAACGCCCCGAATGACGCATCATAATTGGCAAAGCCCCCCGTCGCCACCGTAGTCATCGCATGCACCGTAGCGTCAAAGGCACTCATCCCGCTCATGATGTAGGCCAGCACGCAGGCTAGCGTGAGTCCCAGATAGATCACCGAGATATGCGAGGCAATTTCCGTGGCCCGCGGCAAGATTTTTCCAAACGTATCAAACCCTTCCGAGCGGAAGATTTGCATCCCTCCGACCCGAAGCTCTGGCAAGAACACCATCGCCACGACAACGATACCAACGCCGCCCAACCATTGCAGAATCCCGCGCCAAAGCAGGATACCCTTGGGCAGATTGTCCAGATCGCTCAGCACTGTTGACCCGGTGGTCGTCAGCCCCGACATAGCCTCGAAAATCGCATCGGTCACATCCGAATTTGTCTCACCCAGCATGAAAGGCAGCGCACCAAAGATGGGCAAAACCACCCAAACACCGGTTGTCAGCAAAAAGGTTTGTTGCAGGGTTAGCCCTTCGCGCACCCCGTTTTTGCAACTCAGCGAGACTAGCCCGCCAATTAGTACCGTTCCGACAGAACTTTGTGCAAACACATCCCAATGGTCGCGCCCTTCGGCAATATCCACCAGCATTGGCATCAACATGGTCAGGCCCAACGCTACTAGAGCGAGGCCAATCACATATCCAATAGGGCGAATATCCAACATGAAGCGACCCTTGTCCGGCTAACAGAGCGCTGTCAAGCCGGTCACCCTTTGATTAACCAACGTGGAACAAGGTCGAGAACAGTTTGGGGTCAATGCTGTCAGACGCAAAGGTCGGCCCTTCTGTCAGGATGCTGACCGCATCATGGCTGTGCAGGCTTTCCTGATGGCTGGCGACAATGCGAAAATCGCCAATGCGTTTGTCCTTCAACAAAGGCTCGCAAAACAAACGCGCCGCATCTTCGACAAAGATCGGATTGGCCGCGTTCAGCTCGGCAAAGGCCTGTTCATCCTCGCGCTTGACCATGACCTGCGTCTCGGTTGGCACCATTTCCCGTGCCATGTCGATCACATCTTCGAACCACAGGAAATCCTCGCCACTGTATTCCAGCGAAATCCGCGCAACCGACCGCTGCGAATGTGGCGTCGCTAGCTGACCGCGTGTTTCACGGGCATGTTCGCTCAACTCCAACGAACAGGGGCAGGTCGAGGAATAGACATAATCCAAATGCATGAACTTGCGGCGCACACCGCCGGCATCGACCAACTCCAGCGCTATATCGTAATACTGATACCCCACCAGCCCAGAGCGCAGGGATTTAACCTCAGCCGGATAACGGAACTTCATCATTAGCCGCGCGTCCACACTGCCAAGATCGGCGATGTAATCATCCAGCGCGTCCGAGATCACATCGAAACTAAACGTTTTCTGTGCATGCTTATAAAAGCTGCGCATGATCCGCGACATGTTGATGCCTTTCTTGCTGGCCTCAAGGCTCACCGTCCCGGTGACCGAGGTTTCCAGCGTCAGGTCCCCCGCATCACGGGTATGAAACCGGATCGGCAGGTGGAAATTGGAAATCCCCACATGCTGCAAATGCTGCTTGGCGCCCTTGATCAGGGAGCTCGGTCCATTCTGCAGGTCCGGCATTAAGGCGCGATAGGCATCATCCGGCACGAAGTCCTCAGGGTACTCTCGGTGCATCTGCGGATAATTCGGCAAGGGCGCATCTGGCAACAACCGGGCCACCGTCGGGTCCAGATCAGCAACTTCCTCGGGCGAGGCATTTTCGGCCCACTCTCGCAACAGCGCCAGCGCGGCCTCTGCCGCTTCGCGCTCGCGCTGTTTTTCCAGCTCAGATGCGTGTATGTTCATGGCCCATGCCTTCCGTTGCAGATTGCCGGAGCCTTACATAAATCACCCCAGCGCAAATTGCTAATATCGCATGTATCGCAGCCAAAAGCGACCGCAAGTCCTGAATCTCGCGTCGTTATCTAGCGACAGGTGATTTACTCCAAAAGAATCCTCACCTGTCCCACAAAGGACCTGCGCAGGCGTTTACGCGACTTTTTCGCCTAGATGTGGTATAGAACGTGCACAAGGTAGTCATTCAAGCAACAACCCAACCGTTGGGAGGGACGTTTTATGATTATGCGTATTTTTCAGGTCACAACCAAACAAGGCAAAGCATCTGAATTCGGTGAATTCTTCCATAATGTAGCGATCCCGCTGATGCAGGGGACTGATGGAATCGTGCAGGTCTTGCCCGGTGCCCCCCGAAAAGACAGCCCGAATGAGTTCAGTTTCGTGATGATATGGAAAGATCTCGCGTCACTCAAGGCTTTTGTTGGCGATGATTATCAATCGCCACATATCGATCCGGCCGAAGCTGAGCTCGTCGAAAGCCGAACAATCAAACACTATGATCTTGTGGAGTGAAACATATGACCGGCACCGTAACACAAGAAGAACTTCAAGCTGGCCGGGATTATGAATCGCTGTTTGTGCCCGCCCTGTTCTCGCAATGGACCGGCCATCTGTTGCAAAAATCTGGGGTCACCGCAGGATCAAGCGTATTGGATGTCGCCTGTGGTTCAGGGGTCCTGGCCCGTGCCGCACTTCAGAAATCCGGCACGTCTGGTCGCGTTGTAGGCGTTGACCCAGCACCAGGGATGATCGCAGCCGCAAGGGAGGTCGAACCTCACATTGAATGGATCTTGGGTAGCGCAGAAGATCTGCCTTTTGCAGACGGTTCATTCGACTGTGTAATTTCACAGTTCGGCATCATGTTTTTTCAAGATCGCTTGAAAGCACTACAAGAAATGTTCCGGGTCGCCCGGGCAGGTGGCCATTTGGCAATCGCGATTTGGCACTCCATTGATCAAAACCCTGCCTACAAAGATATCGTCGCCCTGTTGGACCAGTATGTCTCATCAAAGGCAGGAGACGCCGTGAAAATACCATTCTGTCTGGGTCACCCCGAAGACGTTGAAGGTTGGTTGGCGCAAGTCGGGTATGAAAATATTGCCGTTGAAACCAGAACAGAACAGGCGAGCTTTCCAAACACCCGAACGATGGTCGAAGTCGAACTCCGCGGCTGGTTGCCTCTCTTCGATATCCACCTCACCGACGAGAAAATAGCCGATATCCTGATGAAATCCGATGCAACGCTGTCAAAATACGCGTCGCCAACAGGTGAAGCCGTTTTCCCAACGTCCGCGTATATCATCACCGCACGCAAGCCAGACTGAGCTACACCTCACGGTTTCTGACCATGTGAAAATCCCTCTTGGCAACAGCTTTGTAATTCACAATGGTGGCTTCGACAGGAGGCTCGAACATGCGTGACATTCTTGATCTCGAAACTTTTCCCATTGATCGCCCCGGAACTCCGGAATGGGAGGCTCTGGTCGCGCGTTGCCGCACAGATCTGGCCGAACAGGGCATGTTCAACCTTGATGGCCTGATGCACCCCACCGTGGCGGCACAAGAAGCCTTGGATATGGCGTCACAGTTCGACACAGAAGCCTTCCTGCACGAACGCGAGCACAACATCTATTTCCTGAAGTCCTTGCCCGACCTTCCCGCCGACCACCCGGCCCTCACCCGCTTTCGCACCTCGAACCGAACACTCTGCGCCGACCAGATCCCGCACAGCGCCCTCATCCAGCTGTATGAGTGGCCCGAGTTTGCACAGTTTCTCGCCGCCACCATGGACATGCCGAAGCTCTATCCGATGCAGGACCACATGGCGCGGGTCAACGTGATGTCCTACGACGCAGGCCAGACCCTTAACTGGCACTTCGACCGCTCTGAATTCACCACAACACTTTTACTGCAGTCCCCCGATCATGGCGGCGCGTTTGAATACCGCACCGACTTGCGCAGCAAGGATGACCCTAACTATGACGGCGTCGCGCAGATGTTGCAGGTGCAAGACGATCAGGTTCAAAGCCTTACCCTTTCTCCCGGCACGCTCAACGTTTTCCGCGGCCGCAACACCGCCCACCGCGTTACCACGGTTCAGGGCGAAACCTCACGTGTCATCGCCGTGTTCTCATACTTCGAGCAACCCGATGTCACCTTCTCACCCGAAGAACGCCAAGGTTTCTACGGGCGGGCTGAGTAACACGCCTTAGCTCTCGCTCCCGCAGTTTCGCCCGCATCGCTTCATATCAGGGAACTCCGGAAGCCACCCTTCGCTTTGCTCCGCCCAAATCTCATAGCTCGGCGTAAACTGATCCGGCGCATCCAATGTCCCTAGATGCACCTCAACTTCATCCCCTGTAAGGGCAAAAACCGACGATCCGCAGCCGGGGCAAAAGTGCCGCCCTTCATAGCTCTGGGTCTCACCCGTGACCTCCACCGCGTCCTGCGCAAAGATCGCCGCCGCATAAAACACCGCCCCATGGTGCTTGCGGCAGTCGAGACAATGACAAATGCCCACCCGTTTCGGCGCGCCCACGGCCCGCACACGCACCTTTCCGCAAAGGCAGCCACCTGTGACTTCATTCATACTGATCCCCCGCTATGCGATTATGGACAGAACTGTTAAGTTGGAAACAGATCACCGGAGGTCCAAAATGGCAATCGCACAGATGAACTGGGGCAAAATGCGCTATCCTTTGGACGATCCGCGCATGGCTGAATTCTCGGATGCGCTTGCTCAGATTTACGCCCTCGCCGAGGCCCATCCCGGTTTCATCTGGCGCATCCCAGATGCCGAGGCCACCCAGCAACTGCAAGATCTCGGCTTTGACGACAAAACATCCGCCACCGTGTCCGTCTGGGAAAACGCCGAGACACTCAAAGATTACACCTTTGAAACTCTGCACGGCGACTTCCTGAGCCGCAAACACGAATGGTTCGAAACAGTTTCCGGCCCCCAACTGGTGATCTGGCCCGTCACAACCACATCCCGCCCCAGCTTTGGCGAGGCTTTTGATCGGCTAAATCACCTGAAATCCCATGGCAACACACCCGAGGCTTACGGTTGGCCAAACTGACCACCGCGTCACCCCGCTTCACTTCGCAGCAGCCCTGCGCCGTTTCGCCATCGCGCGCCCGTCCTTGATGCTCAGACCCATCAAGGCCAAATTGCAAGCCCCGGCCGTAAGCTCGATCACCTGCACAACGTAAAAACTCAAATCGAATGATCCGGCACTCGCTTTGCTGCTTAAGTAAATCGCGGCAGGAACAAGAACCAGCAAACCATTGGCCGCAATAAGAGGCATACGTTTTTTCTTGGCCCGCGCAGGCGCATCTTTACGCCGATGCCCCATTTTCATGCCTGACGCCCCAACGATTGCCATCGCAGGGATCAACAGCCAGAGACCTTTCAAGACCATCAACTTAACCGCCACAACATCTGCGTAAGTTCCAAACAGTTCGACATATAAGGTGGACGCCCAAAACGTCAGGATCGTCAAAAATCCAACAACACCGGCAATCGGGTGAATACGTATCATCACGTGGGTATCCTCCTCAAAGATCTTTCACTCACCGTTCCGTCAGGCCGTGCAACAGTCAGACACGGCGATCTTTTCGAACAGATGCGGGGCTGTGACAGCACTGGATGGGTAGTGACTGAGCGCCTCTTTGAACTCAGGATTCGAGAAGGCGACACGAAAATCAGCAACAGAATCCCAAATGGCATAATTCAGATACATGCCACTATCACCAACGGCTTTATGCATTTGCGTGCTGATGTAGCCTGGCTGCTTCTTCATCCAGAGGGCGTCATCTTTCCAAGCTGCAATCAGCGCGTCGTGATCGGCAGGATCAATCGTGAACAGGTTCACCAAAACAACGGGCCCAGTATCGACGCCCAGTTGTTGCTCAATTGGGAACTCGGGATCGAGAGGTTTGAAATTGACCATCAGTCTTACTCCGTGAGTGACGATATATGGTGACATGTTGTCACAATTGACTCTTTACATAATTTGACAATACGTTGTCAACTAAATACACATACCTCATGACAGACAAACAATGGACAGAGGCCGGAGAAGCCGTGACAACGCTTATTCTGGACGTATTTAGGCTGAATGGCCGATTGCAACTCGCTGGCGATCGACTCGTTGCAGAGCTTGGATTAACCAGTGCGCGCTGGCAGATCTTGGGGGCAATTGCCTACGCCGAACAACCAGAATCAGTTGCCTGGCACGCCCGAACCATGGGGGTTCACCGACAAGGCGTTCAGCGCATCGTAAACGAGCTGAAAAAAGAAGAAATTGTCGAGATCCAGTCAAATCCGCATCACAAACGTGCGCATCTGGTGGTCCTCACTTCAAAAGGTCAAGAACTTTTCGAAGCAGCTATCGCATTACAAGTTCCGTGGGTAAATGAGCTCTCCGAAGGCCTGTCAACAGATAACATCGAGATTGCTCAAAAGATCATTGGAACTTTAAAAGCGCGCCTTCAAGAATCCTCGAACGCGAGAGATTAAGACATCATCACATCAAACTGCGCCCAGCGGGAGGGGTTTCATACGAACGGCATTAATCTTCCATCCTTCGGGGCCATCGATCATCTGATAGCCGAGCAGAAATTCATTGCCCTGCCCGTCCTGTACCAAAACGGTTTGCCACAAGACGCCGTTGATTTCATCGACCGAAAGAAACTGCACATCCGCCGGACGCCAGACCATGGGATAGCCTTCGCGCACCATGCGGCCAAACTGATCCGGAGTTTTGAAAATGTCCTGAATGGTCGGGCTGGCAAATTCAAAGGCGCGCTCAAAATCATCCGTCAGAAACGCCTCGATCTGGGATGAGATCACCGACTGGATTGCCGCCTCATCCGCACGTGCAGGCAACACGGCCAAGAGCGCCAAAATCCCGGCCCATAAAACTTGTTTCATCCTGTTCCTCCCTTGCGGGCAGACCTAGCCCGACCAAGGGGGAAATCAAATCATAGCTGCCACAGTACATTTGTGTACCAAACAGGGGGGTAATTGGTACCACATGTACGCAAATCACCCGTCAGAAACGCCCGCCTCAGCAAAGGTTGCCATGCCCGAATGACAGGCCAGCGCCGCCTTGACCACGCTGATCGCCAAGGTCCCGCCCGAACCCTCGCCCAAACGCATCCCTAGTGATAGCAAGGGCTGCTTTTTCAGGTTCGCGAGCAGGGTCTTGTGCGCGGCTTCCGCACTCTCATGCCCGGCAACTGTATGATCCAATGCACCCGCCTGCGTCTCCTCCAAACAGGCCGCCGCCGCGCAACAGATGAATCCATCCAGAACCAGTGGAATACGCAATGTACGTGCCCGCACCATCGCCCCGACCATCGCCGCCAGCTCGCGCCCTCCCAGACAGCGCAAGACCTCTAAGCCATTATTCATGTTGGGCTTATTCAGGTTCACGGCACGCGCAACCACATCCGCCTTATGCGTCACACCAGCCTCGTCCAGCCCGGTCCCACGCCCGCACCACTCGGCAGCCTCCCCACCATAGAGCGTCTGACAAATAGCCGAGGCCGAGGTGGTATTGCCAATGCCCATCTCCCCAACAACCAGCAGATCCGCTTGGGGGTCAACCGCCTGCCAACCGGTCTGCAACGCCTCGACAAACTCCGCCTCACTCATCGCTGGACCAGTGGTGAAATCCTGCGTCGGGGTCTCCAAAGACAACGAATGCACATCCATCCGCGCCCCAACCGCCTTGGCCAATTGATTCACAGCCGCGCCACCCGCCTCGAAATTCGCTACCATTTGAGCGGTCACTTCCGCGGGAAAGGCGGATACACCCTGTGCTGTCACGCCGTGATTTCCCGCAAAAACAATTACTTGCGGACTTATGACTTGTGGCCGCTCAACGCCCCGCCAGGCACAATACCAGGCTGCCAACTCCTCCAAACGACCAAGGGCACCGGGGGGTTTTGTCAAAACGCCATCACGCGCCCTTGCTGCCGTCAAGGCAGCCTCATCCCGCATAGGCAGGCCACGCAACAGGTCGGAAAACTCTGCCAGAGTATTGAATTCATTTACCATTTTATCTCTCATTGCATGTTGCGCCTGGCCTGTGTATCGCAAGACCATCCTTTGAGCAGCCGAAAAAGGGCCTCTTACATGACAAAAAACGACGCCCTGTTTGCACAATCTGACCTGCCTCTGGCCTTCAATCTGCTGACCCGCCTACCCTTCAGCGCTGTTGATTCCAATCGCATCGCTCAATCGGCTTGGGCCTATCCTGTGGTTGGATTAGCGGTTGGGGCCGCGTCCGCCTGCACCGCCTTATTCACCCTATGGCTTGGCCTGCCTGCGCCTTTGGCTGCATTGATTTGCCTTACGATTCAAATTGTTACCACCGGCGCGTTGCACGAAGACGGCCTTGCGGATTCGGCGGATGGCCTCTGGGGCGGGTGGGACAAAACTCGTAGATTGGAAATCATGAAGGACAGCCGGATCGGCGCGTACGGTGTGCTGGCACTGATCTTGTCACTGGCTGCGCGTTGGGCTGCCATTTGCCTGCTTCTGTCTCAAAACCCTGTCGTTGCGGCTTTGTTCATCGCCACCTCCGCCTGCCTGTCACGGGCGGCCATGGTTGCGGTAATGGCCGTCTTGCCAAATGCACGCGCGTCGGGACTCTCTCACAGCGTGGGCCAGTCATCAATACAAACAGCGGGCGCAGCCTTTGCCATAGCTGTGACCTTGGCGATTCTGATGTCGGGCATGTCAGTCTTTGGCGCAGTCTTCTGGGCCATTTTAGGCGCCGTCGCGGTGGGGCTGGTCGCCCGAAATAAGATTGGTGGTCAGACGGGTGACATTCTGGGTGCCACCCAACAGATCAGCGAAATCGCCATTCTGTTCAGCCTCGTGGCGTAAAAAAACCGCCGCGCACCCCATGGCGCACGGCGGTTCTAAATTCAATGTGTTTCGCTTACGCAGCTGCAGCGCGCGAGATCAAAACATCACCAACTTGCTTGGCAGCGGCCACTTCGTCTGCACCGTTCACAGCCGCGACTTCGCGGGTCAGCCGTTCAAGAGCCGCTTCATACAGCTGACGCTCAGAATAGCTCTGCTCGCGCTGGTCATCAGTGCGGTGCAAATCGCGGACAACCTCGGCAATCGCAATCAAATCACCCGAGTTGATCTTTTGTTCATATTCCTGCGCCCGACGAGACCACATGGCGCGTTTGACCTTGGCTTTGCCTTTCAGTGTGGTCATCGCCTTGGAGATCACATCAGGGCTGGACAGGCCACGCATGCCAATTTCGGTTGCCTTGTTGGTCGGCACCCGCAGGGTCATCTTGTCTTTCTCAAAGGAAATCACAAACAGTTCCAGTTCGATCCCGACAACCTCTTGTTTCTCAATCGAAACTATTTGCCCAACCCCGTGCGCAGGGTAGACAACGTAATCATTGGGACGAAACTCGGACTTTTTCGATTTGCTCATTCAGGTTTTCCTTCAGTGGCTTCGCCCACTCAACGTGTAAAACATACATCTCTTGGGTCAATCTGACCGGTGAGCGGAACATTCAGACGCAAAGAAATCCATCCCCTTAACAGATCTTAAGGGCAAATGGATATCAGGCAGTAAACTTCATTTATGATGGTATCATATCACAAAATTGGGTCTGCCGAAACATGGGATCCAATTGGGTGATTATTGTTTTAATTCAAGTGGCTAACACAATAATTCGCGATACCCACTATTTTATCAAAACGAATCGGTTCAGCCGCCTTCGCCCGGCGCCTCAGAGAAATACTTCTCCATCTTGCCCTCTTCGCCGTCGCGCTCTTCCGCGTCAGGCATCGGCTCTTTCTTGGAGATGATCACTGGCCACATCTCGGAATATTTGCGATTGAACTCAACCCATTTTTCCATGTCAGGCTCTGTATCTGGGCGGATGGCATCGGCTGGGCATTCGGGTTCGCAGACCCCACAGTCAATACATTCATCGGGGTGGATCACCAGCGTGTTTTCACCTTCGTAAAAACAGTCGACGGGGCACACCTCGACGCAGTCGGTATATTTGCAGGCGATACAGTTTTCTGTGACAACATAAGTCATCTGAGTCTCTCAATCCAAAGCGGCTTGCGCCTCACCTAATCCAGCCGAACCAATCAATCAAGCAGGTCTGATCGTTTGAGATCAAGCTGCCGCCGCTCCCGCTTGGTTGGGCGACCCTGTCCTTCATAACGCGGCGCAGGCGGAACAATATCCCTCTCACGCGGTTTTGGCGGGTCCAGATCCTCATAAAGCGCTTGCGCTTCGGGTGCCGGACCGCGCCGTTCTCCGATGGCTTTGATCTTAATCACCCGCACATCCCGCGCCTGCGGAAAGGTCAAAACATCCCCCGGCCCCACAGCGTAGGCCGGTTTGGCAATCTTCTGGCTATTGACCCGCATATGCCCGCCCGAGATGACTTTGGCCGACAGGCTGCGGGTTTTGAAAAACCGCGCCTGCCAGAGCCATTTATCAAGCCGGATCTTAGGGCTGGCTTCCGCCATTCAGGATCACCCTTTGTCCTTCAACCCCATCAGTGCGGCTGCAAACGGATTATCCGGATCAATCGGCTTTTCCTTTTTCGCAGGGCGCGCCTGGAATTGGCGTGGGCCATCATCGCGGCGGCCTTTGCCCTTGGGCTTTTGACCTTTGCCTTTGGGCTTGCCACCCTGCGCATTGTCGCGACGGCCACGTTGTTGCCCCCGGTTTTGCTGTTGGTTGGCACGGCCACCCCATGTGAAGGTATAAAACACCTCAATCGTTGGCTCGGCATCTGCCGCAGGCGCAGCTTCGGCCACCTCTGCAGCTACCTCTTCAACAACCGGGGCTTCCGCCACCTCAGAACCAGCCTCTTCGGCCACAGCAGCTTCAGCAACTGGCGTTTCTACAGCAGTCACATCTGCGGCTTCGCCCTCGGCAGGTGCAACCTCAGCTTCTGCCGCTGGCGCAGGCGTGGCCTTCGCCTTCTCGCGCTCGCCTTTTTCGGCCTTATAGCCAAGGCCCTGCATCAGATCGGCGAATTGCTCCAATGTCATGCCGGTAATCGACAGCATGTCAGCAGTGCCTTCAAATCCACCACGGCTGTCTTGGCCACGCAGCATATCTGCCAGACGTTCCAACATATCGATGCGAATCGCCCGCTCACCAGCCGCGCGATAACCCGACATGCTGTGATAGCCTGCCAGCTTGGCATCACTGGTTTGAGCCGGAACCGTCACCAGACCTGGTGGTGGAGATTCTGGGAATTCTTGCAGATCTTTCGACAGAGCCCACAACACCAGACGCAACCGCGTTGGTGCGGGTTTCAGCAACAAGGGCATGAAGATCGTAAACTGCCCAAAGCGCACACCATGCTTGCGCAACAATCCGCGCGCATCTTGGTCCAGTGCTTTGACGTCTTCGGCAACCATACCACGGGGCACGATCCCAAAGTTTTCGATCAGGCGGAAGCCAAAGCCGCGCGCCAATCCGGTGAGTTCCTCGTCGCGCTGAATGTTTAACAGCGGCTCGAACAGCGTGGCAATCTTGCGGTCGATGAAATGCTGTAGGCGACGCTGCACCTTCTCTTCAACCTCAGTCCCAGCTGTCTCATCGACAAAGGCCACAACCTGCGGTTTGAGCGCGTCACTGCCTCCGGTCAGCTTGCCAACCGCGTGCTCGCCCCACATCAGGCCACCTTGTTCGGTGAAATCAATTTCGGTATCGGGTGCGTTGTAAAAACGGTCCGCGCGCAAATGGAAATGCGGCGCAAGTGCTTGCAAACTGGCCTGAGCGATTGCTTTCGCCTCTTGCCCGGCGGCACCTTTGTCCTGAATAAAACGGAATCCTTCGAGACGGCCAACGAATTCACCTTCGACCGTCACATCACCTTTGTCGTTTACTTCGGCCACCATGGCCTCCTTCTGCTTGAGCCGGCGAAGCAGCACGGATGTCCGCCGGTCCACAAATCTTTGCGTCAGCGCCCCATGCAGCGCATCTGACAAGCGGTCTTCTACAGCGCGAGTGGCTTCTCGCCAATGGGTTTCATTGTCAACCCAGCCTTTTCTTTGCGCAACGTAGGTCCATGTGCGGATATACGCCAATCGTTTCGATAATGTGTCAATATCGCCATCCGTTCGGTCCAATCTGCGCACCTGCCGACCAAACCAATCATCCGCCACGCGCCCGTATTCGTGCAGATCGCAGAAAATCCGCTCCAGCAGGCTGGCATGTTCAGCGTGACTGATGCCTCGGAAGTCAGGGATTCGGCACACATCCCACAGCAATCGCACCGCAGAACCATCCCGCGCCCGGACCGTCACATCTGAAACTTGTGACAGCGACTTGAGCGCCCCCAAGTCATCCGCCTCGCGTGCTTTGGTCAACAGCTCGTTGTCTGATTTTCGTTCCAGCGAATTGATCAACGCATCCACAGTGCCAAACTGTAGCTGCGCACTACGCCATTCCAATTTGCGGATCGGGGTAAACCGATGGTCGGTAATGGCCTCAGCGACCTCAGCGTGCAAATCCGGCGCTTCCCCCGTCACCCCAAAGGTGCCGTGGCTCATCCCGCGCCCTGCCCGGCCCGCAATCTGACCCAACTCATTCGGAGCTAGCAGTCGCATCCGACGACCGTCGAACTTGGTCAACGACGAAAACGCGACGTGGTCAATATCCAGATTGAGGCCCATGCCGATGGCGTCTGTCGCCACCAGATAATCAACGTCGCCGTTTTGATAGAGCTCGACCTGCGCATTTCGCGTCCGCGGGCTAAGGGCCCCCATCACGACCGCAGCCCCGCCCTTTTGGCGGCGGATCAACTCGGCGATGGCATAGACATTATCAACAGAAAACCCAACAATTGCGCTGCGTGCAGGCATTTTTGAGATCTTCTTCGGGCCGGTATAGGAAAGCTGCGACATCCGTTCACGGCCAACAAACTCCACGCCCGGCACCAAGGCCGCAATCACACTGCGCATCGTGTGCGAACCCAAAAACTGCGTCTCCAGCAACCCGCGCATGCGCAGCAAACGGTCGGTGAACACATGGCCACGTTCCGGGTCAGCACACAGCTGAATCTCATCGATCGCAACAAAATCTGCGCCCATACCCTCGGGCATCGCCTCAACGGTGCAGACCCAGTACTTGACCCTGTCAGGGACAATGCGCTCTTCGCCGGTGACCAGCGCCACAACTGATGGCCCGCGCAGGGAAACGATCTTGTCATAGACCTCGCGCGCCAACAGACGCAGCGGCAATCCGATCACGCCAGTCCGGTGCGCCAGCATGCGCTCAATCGCGAAATGCGTTTTCCCTGTATTGGTCGGGCCCAGAACGGCCAGAACCCGCGATTGCTCGCCCATTGGCGTTCTCCGTTTGAACCAAAGGAGTGTTGATCAAAGGTCCGAGCCGAGTGTCCCACCCAGACGTTCCAGCGCTGTGGTTACGTCCTCTTGGTGCGGATGTATAGCCTGTACCTGCTTATAGGCCTCAAAGGCCAGTTCCGGCTTATTCACCTGCTCCAAAACCACAGCAAGACTGATGATCGCATTGAAATGCCGGGGCTCTAGTGCCAATGCGCGCTCTAAATCTGCGACGGCTGGCCCGTACAGTCCGGCGTGCGCATAGGCCACAGCCCGCATATGCCAGCCTTGGGCAAAATCCGGCGCGTGATCAGTCAAAGCCGTTAGATGCTCGATAGCAACTTGCGAATCACCCACTTCAAGCGCGTCATTGCCACGTTTAAGCAGCAGATCCATCGCGGGCGATCCCGATTTCGACCATTCCAACTCAATCTCATCAGCGATTTTCCGCGCCTCATCCGGCTCTGCCTCCTGCAATAGGGCGAACATGCGGTTCAATGCTGCATTTTCAGCCTGCGCAGGTAAGCAATTTATGACTATCGTCAAAAATGCCGTGACGATACAATTGTATATGCAGGTTTGTGCGCTCATAACATGTATGATTTTAGCGCAGATCAGCGGGAATCATAGCCCCCGCTTGATCACTTTAGGAGGATAACCATGAGCGACATCGTAAACGCTGCCGTCGACGCCCTGAACGATAAGCTGTCCGGCTCTTTTGCAGGATCGGCCAAATTCATGATCGAAGGCGAAGGCGCGATCATGCTGGATGGTGACGGCGTGCGCGCCGAAGACGGCGACGCGGATGTTACATTGACCGCAGACGCCGAAACCTTTCAGGCCATCCTGTCAGGCGACCTGAACCCAACCGGCGCCTTTATGTCCGGCAAACTGACCGTTGATGGTGACATGGGCATGGCAATGCAGCTAGGCAGCGTTTTGTCGTGATGGAAATCGCACCCCTCTATACGGACATCACAGATGGGCCTGACCAAGGGCAGGCCTATTGGCTGAAGACCGAAGACGGGGTGCGCATTCGTGCGGGCGTTTGGACACAAGACGGGGCCAAGGGCACCGTTTTGCTGTTTCCCGGCCGCACCGAATATATCGAAAAATATAGTGGCACCGCCCATGATCTCGCAAAGTGTGGCTATGCCACAATTGCCATCGACTGGCGCGGTCAGGGACTGGCTGACCGATTGACCCGCAATCCGATGTCCGGTCATGTCATCAAGTTCGACGATTACTTGAAAGATATCGACGTTGTTATTGAGATGGCCGAACAACTTGAGCTGCCTAAGCCTTGGCATCTGTTAGGGCATTCCATGGGCGGCGGTATCGGGTTGCAGGCTGTGATGAAGGGCCTGCAGGTTGCCTCCTGCGCCTTCTCTGGTCCAATGTGGGGCATCTCGATCTCAACCCCGATGCGGCCTGTGGCCTGGACCCTCTCGACGCTGGCGCAAAAAACCGGCCTTGGGCATCTTTTCACTCCCGGTACGTCCAAAAGCAGCTACGTGCTGGAAGAGGCTTTTGAAGACAACAAGCTAACCAATGATCGCCCGATGTATGATTACATGATCGATCAGGTTCGCGCGCAGCCCGACCTTGGTCTTGGCGGACCAAGCATGGGATGGCTGATCGAATCACTGAAAGTCACACGCTGGCTGCACAAGCAGCCCTCACCCGACTTGCCGTGCTTTACTTTCTATGGCTCGCTCGAAGCCATAGTTGATATCCCCCGGATCGAGGACCGCATGGCGCGTTGGCCCAATGGCACGCTCTATGTTGTTGAAGGCGCCCACCACGAAGTTCTGATGGATACCCCCGAAGTACGTGCCGACATCACCCGACGGCTTTGTGACCACTTCGACAAAGCAGCAGCTATATATCCCGGCCAACCGTCTGACGTTGATGGCCCAGCCCAGCAACCGTCAGCTCCATCACATCCCCTTCGCTCAGATAGCGCGGTGGCTTAGCGCCCATGCCCACACCTGGCGGGGTTCCCGTGGCGATCACATCACCCGGCTGCAAGCTCATCATCTGGCTCAGGTAGGAAATAATCTCGGCAACGGAAAAGATCATCGAAGCGGTGTTGCCGGTTTGCGCTCTTGCGCCGTTCAAATCCAGCGCCATGTCCAGAGATTGCGGGTCCCCAACCTCGTCCGGTGTCACCAACCACGGCCCAATCGGCCCAAATGTGTCGCATCCCTTGCCCTTGGTCCACTGACCACCGCGCTCAATCTGAAACGCCCGTTCAGACACATCGTTCACGATGCAATAGCCCGCAACATGCTCCAATGCCTTTGCGTTCGAAACGTATTTGGCCGGCTTACCGATCACCACGCCCAACTCCACCTCCCAATCCGATTTCTCTGATCCCCGAGGCAAGAGCACAGGATCATAGGGACCACTGATGGATGACGTCGCCTTCATGAACACAATCGGTTCTTTTGGCGGCTCCATCCCGGCCTCGGCGGCGTGATCCGAATAGTTCAGCCCAATCCCGATGAACTTGCCCACGCCTGCTACAGGCGGCCCCAAACGAGGTTCCCCCTGCACCAAAGGCAAGCTTTCTGGATCAGCAACTGGCAACTGAGCCAGAACATCACCCGCCAGATCTGTCACTACACCACTCAGATCTCGCACCCGCCCATCCGCATCCAGGACACCGGGCTGTTCCGCCCCGGCTTTACCATATCTCACAAACCGCATTGTGCCTTCTCCCGTCACTTGTTTTCGTGCACCCTACGCTGCACCACATAAATGACAAGCCCGGCCCTTGTTCCCTCCGCACCGGCACAATATGTCTGGGTCAACAAATAATAAGCCGAGGTATCCCATGCTGACCCTTCCCTTTCCTGTCAAAGACGCCAACGCCACTGCCGGGGGCAAAGACCTTGGCAATCTGCCGGAATGGGATCTGAGCGATCTGTACTCAGGCGAAGACGCACCGGAGCTGGAGCGCGATTTGGAGTGGTTGGAAAAGGCCTGCGCTGAATTCGCCGCCGACTATGAAGGGAAGCTCGACACACTCGATGCCGCAGGCATGCTTGAATGCATCCAGCGCGACGAGAAGATCAGCACTATCGCCGGGCGCGTCATGTCTTTCGCCGGGCTGCGTTACTACCAGCAGACAACCGATGGAGAACGCGCCAAATTCCTCTCCGATTGCCAGGAAAAGGTTACTGTCTTCAGCACGCCCTTGGTGTTCTTCTCGCTCGAGCTGAACCGTCTGGAAGAAGACGCGCTCGAAGCGATGTACGCTGAAAACACGGACCTTGCTCGCTACAAGCCTGTATTGGACCGTATCCGCGCAATGAAGCCTTACCAGCTTTCCGATGAGCTGGAAAAGTTTCTGCACGACATGGGCGTCGTCGGCGACGCATGGGAACGTCTGTTCGATGAAACCATCGCCGGGCTGGAATTCGAAGTGAACGGCGAGCAACTGAACCTCGAAGGCACGCTCAACCTTTTGACCGAGCAAGACCGTGCCACCCGCGAGGCCGCCTCGCGCGAAGTGGCCCGTGTGCTGGGCGAAAACATCCGCACCTTCGCGCGTGTTCACAACACCACTGCCAAAGAAAAAGAGGTCATCGACCGCTGGCGCGGCATGCCCACGGCGCAAACCGGGCGACACCTGTCCAACCATGTTGAGCCCGAAGTGGTCGAGGCCCTGCGTGACGCCGTTGTCGCCGCCTACCCCAAGCTGTCGCACAGATATTACGAGCTGAAACGCAAGTGGCTTGGCCTGGACCAGATGCAAGTCTGGGACCGCAACGCACCGCTGCCCATTGAAGACACCAAAACTGTCGACTGGGCCAGCGCTCAAAACACAGTGATGGAGGCTTACACCGCCTTTGATCCCCGCATGGGCGAGATCGCGCAACCGTTCTTTGATAAAGGCTGGATCGACGCGGGTGTAAAACCCGGCAAGGCCCCCGGTGCCTTTGCCCACCCCACCGTCACCGACGTGCACCCCTATGTGATGCTCAACTATCTGGGCAAGCCACGTGACGTCATGACACTGGCGCATGAGCTGGGCCACGGCGTGCATCAGGTGCTGGCCGCTGATCAGGGCGAACTGCTCTCCAGCACGCCCCTGACATTGGCCGAAACCGCCAGTGTCTTTGGCGAAATGCTGACCTTCCGCAAAATGCTGGACGGTGCCGCCAACGATCAGGAACGCAAGGTCCTGCTCGCGGGTAAGGTCGAAGACATGATCAACACGGTTGTCCGTCAGATCGCGTTCTACGATTTCGAATGCAAACTCCACGCCGCCCGCCGTGAAGGCGAACTGACGCCCGATGACATCAACGCCTTGTGGATGTCGGTCCAAGCCGAAAGCCTCGGCCCTGTGTTCGAGTTCATGGAAGGTTATGAAAGCTTCTGGGCCTACATCCCGCACTTCGTCCACTCGCCCTTCTATGTCTACGCCTATGCCTTTGGCGACGGGCTGGTGAATGCGCTCTACGCCGTCTACGAGGAAAACCCCGATGGCTTCCAGGACAAGTATTTCGACATGCTGCGCGCTGGCGGTTCAAAACACCACAAAGAACTACTCGCGCCCTTCGGTCTCGACGCTTCAGACCCCAAATTCTGGGACAAAGGTCTCAGCATGATCTCACGCTTCATCGATGAATTGGAAGCGATGGAAGGATAAGCACGCCCGGCAACAAAGTGAGCGGTGAAATGCCCCCGCTCACTTTTCAATTGCGGCATCAACCGCCGAGTGCGAAGACAATGTAGCGGGTCATTTGAAACATCTGGGTTACCTCGTAAGTCGCCAAAAACAACAGCGGATAGGCAAAGGCCTCGTGCCTCTCGCAGAATGGAACAAGCTGAACCTGTCGCACAATCTGCGTCATCGGGCCCAATAAAGTGACGCCCAACGCAGCCCCCAACAGTGCGCCCACAACAATGTCAGAAGGCCAGTGCAACCCTGTCACCACCCGAGG
Source organism: Roseovarius albus (assembly GCF_900172335.1). Taxonomy (GTDB): domain Bacteria; phylum Pseudomonadota; class Alphaproteobacteria; order Rhodobacterales; family Rhodobacteraceae; genus Roseovarius; species Roseovarius albus. The sequence goes on along the minus strand of NZ_FWFX01000002.1, from coordinate 329,183 downwards.
CAGGCAAACAACAAAAGCAGCCCAGAATAAGAGAAAAACACCAAAGCGTCGATTGATCAGAAATATCATTACGGCCAACCCAAAAAAGAGCGATGCATGATCTGATGGAAGAGAGCTCCATCCATCCATGAACTCGACACTTTGATCATCTCTAAGCTGAAGTCCGGCGATGTTGGAATAAATGGGGCGCAAACTGAATGGCAGGTTGTTCGCCAAAAACCGCGTGATGCCAATGATCGGTATCGTCGCCAGTAAAACGGCCGTCAAGCGCTCTCGGCGCATCGTTCGTTGCGCGTCCGTTCCAGATAGGAACCAGAGCGCCCAGACGATTAGCATAAACGGAACCGATTTCAGATATTCGCTGGATAAAACCAAAAAGACTTGATCCAGCTCGTCAGTGTTGAATCGGTTAAAAAATAAGAAAAGTGCCTCATCCATGGAAAGCGTATAACTTTGCTGCAATCTGAGTTTTGCACAGAAACTTAGATGAGAGTTTGCCTGATGCAGGAGTAGACACCCTGAACTACTTTAACTGGCTGTCTTTTGAGCCGCGCCGATTGATCCCACCACGTGCTTTGAACGCAGCGTCGCGTTCTTGCACGCAGTCAATGCACAGCTTGACCCCAGGCAAGGCCTGACGCCGCGCTTCGGGAATCTCCTCTTCACATTCGGCGCAATGCGTCAGGCTCTCACCAACCGGGGTTCTCTGAGCCTTCATCCGTGCAAGCTCATCTGAGATCGACGCCTCGATCTGTTCGCTGACCGCCCCATCGCGGGCCCAACCACCTGCCATGTCGTCACTCCTTCTCAGTTCAGAGGGGCTTCAAGCGCCAAATATTGCGAGAACCCGCTCGTTCCCAATTCAGCTTGTCGTCCGATCCCCTGCAGGACCGAAATAGCCGCCGGTGAGCTGACTGGCACAGCGTGATTTCCGCCTTCACCTTCTTCCAAGGCGGTAAAATCGATAATTGTTACGCCAAGACCTTCGACTTCCTCGGTGCTGTTAAGTAGTCCGAGCCGAGGTTTCTTACCAGTCACAAAGGCGGCCAATCCCAGGGCTTTGTCATCCTGTGTGGTGAAAATATAGAATGGTTGAGGTAATTCGCCGATCGCAGCGGCTTGTCTTTTAAACAGATCTATATCCAAATCTGGCGACATTAACACCACACCACTGATCCGCGATAACAACCGCTGATCCCCCCTCAATGCTGCCTGTCGCAGAGCCTCCATTGCCAGATGCGAGCCGATTGAATGGGCAAACAAAAACACCTTGTCATTGCCTCCCTTCGTAAGCGTTTGCAGCAGGCCCTCCAGATCATCGCGCGCAAACAGCACACTGTCACGGTCATAGATGTAGCCCTTGGCATTCCCTGCAGATTGCCACGAAAACAAGACCATTGGATCCTTGGCCTCAAAGTCATGCTTGATCTGAGCAGATCTGAACATCGCCTCCGACAACGTGTTGTTATAGCCGTGCACAAACACAATGCTTTCGCGGTTCGGAGCATGGCGCATCACCTGTGCGCGAAAATCATTTTCTGTCTCGTAGACCCGTGTTGCCGTCACCACAAAATGCTCATCCGCATTCGCCTCGCCCTTATGCACCTCAATATGACCAGGTATATGCGACGGCGGGATCGACACGTCAGCCCGGAAGTAGTTCAGCCCGGCCGTTCGGCGCGCGCCAAAGGCAGGCCCTGTTTGATCCAAGGCCCGTCCAGTCGCCACATAGACCGGTGTAATCGTCGCATTCGGTGATGGTGCTGCGCGTTGCGCAGAATAACGCGGGCCACAACTCGCCAAGCCCACAAACAGGCTGATCATAAGTCCGCGTTTGGCAATCGTGAGAAGAAACATGTTTGTGCGTACCGTATATCCTGAAAATCAAAAGCCCCCCTCCGGGGACGGAGAGAGGCTACCGTGATTCTATGGCATCGCCAAGGCGTCAGCTTGCGCTTAGCATGCCCTTTTCCTGAGCCAGGCTGCGCATGCGCTTTTGTAGCTTTTCAAACGCGCGCACTTCAATTTGCCGAATACGCTCGCGGCTGACGCCATAGGATTCACTCAAATCCTCCAGTGTGATCGTCTGATCGCTCAACCTGCGTTGGGTCAGAATATCCTTCTCTCGATCATTCAGCACACTCATCGCATCGGCCAGCAGCTCGCGCCGCGCCTCAAGCTCGTCACGCGCTTCATAATCGCCTGCTTGATCGGCATCTTCGTCTTCCAGCCAATCCTGCCATTGCATCGTGCCTTCGCCTTCAGAGCCAACCGTGGCATTCAACGAAGCATCCCCACCCGACATCCGCCGGTTCATCGAGATGACTTCATCCTCGGTCACACCCAGATCATGCGCGATCCGCTTGACGTTCTCGGGGCGCAGGTCGCCATCTTCCAACGCACCTATGCGTGACTTGGCTTTGCGCAGGTTGAAAAACAGCTTTTTCTGCGCCGACGTTGTGCCCAGCTTCACCATTGACCAGCTGCGCAGGACATATTCCTGAATACTGGCACGGATCCACCACATGGCATAGGTCGCCAGACGGAAGCCTTTTTCGGGATCAAACCGTTTCACAGCCTGCATCAGGCCGACGTTGGCCTCGGAAATCACTTCGGCTTGCGGCAATCCATAGCCACGATAGCCCATGGCAATCTTGGCCGCCAGACGCAGGTGGCTGGTGACCATCTTGTGCGCGGCTTGACTGTCTTGCTCTTCGACCCAGCGCTTGGCCAGCATGTACTCTTCTTCCGGCTCTAACAGCGGAAATTTACGGATTTCCTGCATATAGCGGTTCAACCCACCTTCTGGCGTCGGCGCCGGGAGATTCTGATAATTACTCAATGCTCTGTCCCTCCAATGTATATTGGCTTAACATTCTATTTAGGAACGAGTGACGTCCGTTTCAAGCCACTGAACCAAATTGTTTAAAATTATATGAATACGCCCATGGCGCATTACGAGATCTATGTCAGATCTTACACGAAACTGTGCGGATTATTGCAGGGAATTTCCGCAAGAAATCGCCAAAATGGCCTCTATCCGTGCAAAACCTGCAGCAAATATTGCATATCCTTGGGCAAAGCCGCCTCAAACCGCATTTGCTCTCCACCAACAGGATGCTCAAACCCCAAAACGGCCGCATGCAGAGCCTGCCGCGTGAAACCGCTCAAAGCGTCCGCAGCACCTTCGGGCAAAGCACGTGCCGAAATTTTGCGCCGCCCACCATAGACTGGATCTCCGATCAACCCATGCCCGGTATGGGCCATATGCACCCTGATCTGATGCGTGCGTCCGGTTTCCAGCCAGCATTCGATCAGCGCCACCGCAGGTGGTTGGCCGAATGCCTCAACCACCCGCGCGCGGGTTATGGCATGTTTACCGCCTTCGAACAAAACCGCCTGCTTTTGCCGGTCCATCTTGTGACGGCTCAGGTTTGTGGTGATGCGGATGATATTGCCCGGCTCCATTCCCACACCACGCACGCCGCGCAATCGCGGATGCGCCACATCTGGCACGCCATAGACAAGCGCCTGATACTTGCGTTCAATTGTATGGGCCGCAAACTGATCCGCCAAACCATGATGAGCGGCATCTGATTTGGCCACCACCAGCAATCCGCTGGTATCCTTGTCGATCCGGTGCACCACACCGGGCCGTTTGGCCCCGCCGACGCCAGACAGGCTCTCACCGCAATGATGCAGCAGAGCATTGACCAGTGTCCCATTCGGACTACCCGGGGCCGGATGCACTACCATCCCCGCTGGTTTATTGACAACAATCAGATCGTCATCCTCATAAACCACCTCAAGCGGGATATCCTCAGCCTCGATATGGCTTTCGCGTGCCTCGGGCACAGAGATCTCAATCGAATCCCCCTCATTCACCCGCGCCTTTGGGTTCGAGGCAACCACACCGTTTACGGTAACAGCCCCGTCACTCAGAAGCTTGGCCAGCCGGGTCCGCGAAAGCGATACCGCCTCTGGCACATCCCGTGAAAGCGCCTTATCAAGGCGCGCAGGCGGATCGGCAGCGATCTGAAACGAAAGAGGGGCCTCGCCCATGACGGATAATCCTGAATCTCAGCCGGTCGACCCGGCGATGGTAAAATATCTGCGCCTGCTGGTCACAATCCTGTCGGCGACGATGATTATCGGCTTCATAGTGATCACCGCCCTGTTTGTCATCCGCTTCTCTGACATTGGCGCAACCGAGCTTCCTGAAACCATCACCTTACCAGATGGCAGTGAAGCGGCGGCCTTCACCCAAGGGGATGGTTGGTACGCCGTTGTGACAAAAGACAACCAGATCCTGATTTACAACCGGGTGTCCGGACAGCTGCAACAAACAATTCAAGTCGAAGCCGGGCAGTAAAAGTATCTTCAGATGTTTGGAAGTGGTACCACCTCCCCGGCTCGAACGGGGGACCTCCTGATCCACAATCAGGCGCTCTAACCTACTGAGCTAAGGCGGCACTGTCGGGCGATTTACCCGGCCCGCGCGATGAATGCAAGGGCACTAATCACCAATTTCGCAGGAAATTTGCCTCCGAGTCAATCCTGTGGCTGCTTGTAATTTTCAGGTAAAATGTCTACCAGCCCTTTATCAGGATGGAGACACCCATGGGGATCAACAAAGAAAGCAATATCGAAGCCAACCTTCAGATCGGCCCGACCGATCAGGGGATGATTCGTTTGTATATTGAGGCTCAGGGCATCGAAATTCCGATGGACTTTGATCCCGATGAAGCGCGTGAAATCGCAGATGAGATTCTCGCGGCCGTGGCCGCCACCGAAGCGCGCAATTCATAATCGCGGATCACGGATTGCCTGCAGGCGCTGTGCGGCATGGCGGGCGAATCTGCGTATAAGCGCTGTACGTCGAGCGGCAGGCAACTTACTCTCTGGCCCCATCCTGACAATCTCTGCCCCATAAGCATCAGCGATCAAAAGCCCGGTATCCTCTGGTAATAACTCAACGGGAAACGACGCATCCACCGCCCAAAAGTACCGGTCGCACCAACCAAGGTACCCCTCCCATTTTCCGTCGGATTGGAAATCCACGCGCGATGATTTGCATTCCACGACCCAAATCTCACCTTTCGGTCCTACAGCCATGACATCTACACGCCGCCCCCGCTCCGGCGTAAATTCGGTCACGCACGCAAAATCATAACCCAGTAAACCACGGCAAACACCACGCGCCAAAAGCTGCCCGGGTTGCTCGGCATTGGACCTGATGTTCTGCATCACTCAATTATGAACAAATCATGAACAAACGCAACCCCTTGCCCCGCGGACATTCAGACACTAGGTAAGGCCGGTGGCGGGTGCTGCCCTTCTCGTCTACGGTTGCATTCCGGTGGCCTTAAGCAATTCCGAGGGAGCTGGCTCTGTCCGGGCCCTGGTTCGGTTACCCGGCGCCCACCTGTATATACAGGTCCTCGGGAATGAGATAACCAAACGGCTGCGTGCGGGCCCGCCACACCACTTTTAAATTTCACTCGAAACCGGCGGCACCGCCCCCTAAAAAGCCGCGCTCGAAATCCGGCGAGAGTGGCTCGATGATTCTCAGCCAAACCCTCCACTTTCACGCCATATTTTAGGCACAGGAACTCCATCATTATGCGAGAATACGGAAACTATTACTTGTAATTCACACTATTACTGCCAAAAAGCACCCAATAGAGGTATTCCTTACCCCGATAACATTGCAAATTGTGGCAAATTTTAGATACATGTAGAGTGTTATCTGGGTGATGAGTAATGGCGCAGAAAGACAGGCAAGCGTCATCGACAGGTTAAATGGAGACCAAAATGTATTGTATCAAATCGAGCCGCATTTCCGGAATTGCCGGTGCTATCATCCTCAGCTTGGCACCTTTGTCAGCACATGCCGAAACGGCCTGCACTGTTCAAACTGCAAAGTCAGTAAGCGATGTAACCGAGCTTTGCGAATGTCAAACCGTCACCAAGGGCTTGTTGCGCTACCTGCAACGCTCACGCAATTTTGGTGATGTGGCGTCGGAACTGTATTCGGCATGTCCAGCATTGGCCACGGTTCTGGCCGATTTTGCCCCTGCGGCCACCGGGGGTGGCTCCGGTGATCCCGGCGGCAGCAATGGTGGAAATGATAGCGGTGGACCGACTGGCGGCGGACCGACTGGCGGCGGACCAACCGGTGCTGGACCGACTGGTGGGGGGCCGACTGGTGGGGGACCGACTGGCGGGGGATCAAACGATCCTAATGGCGGCCCAACGGGCGGGGGCTTTGACTAAAACTGATTTTCTGAACCTTTTAGCTGTCTAGCTGTCGAATCAGATCAGTGCCTCCAATTCTGCATTGGGGGCACTCGTATATATAGCAGTGGTGCAAATTTCCAATAAGCAAACTTAACCTAAAAAGACGCCAACCCATCCCTTAGGATTCCGGGGATCTTGCATCTGAACAAAGAAGTAGTCGGTCTCGTTCCATGGCAATACTCGATTGGTCAGATTATCCAAAACATAATCTCCGGAATCGGTTCGCATGACCAAGACAGCGTGCGGCCCTAGCCTTTTGTGGACGACTGTCGCGATCAAAAGCTCCTGCGGCGCATAGCCCATCTGCACAAGCTTCAATTTCTTTGCCAATGCATAATCTTCGCAGTCACCGCCGGCCCGTGTCGGCAAAGCCCAGACATCTTTGCTGCGATATTGCCGCTGATCCGGCACACTGCGCACAGATTGATTTATTTTGCGGTTGATTTTTTGAACTGTCGAAATTTGTTGGGCGCTGATTTTGACCCCGCCAGACGTTTTGGCGCAAGCCCAGGCGTAACGCGCACAAAGTTCAACCGCCCCTGACGGAGCTGCCATCTGACGTTTTGGTTGGATTCTTCCCGCGGTATCCGCACTCGCAGCGCCGGCAGAAAACAATACCGGAGCCATGACACAAATTGCAAACTTCGCAAAGCCTTTAGCCATAAGGCCCATGTTGGCAAGCGTACCTGTCCTGGCACCCTTAGCTCTTTGGTTTTCAACTTCTATCAACATTTAATCAACCCACCCAGTTTGCAGATAACGAGGCTGCAGGAGACGTTGAGAATGTGGCGTCAGTTTGCCGAGAGTTGTGCAAATCAATGATCGAATGTGGCAGTAATAAATTCTAAAATTGTGTTCAAAAAGACCTCCCACAGCAGCCCACATAATCTGTGCACGACGTAGACTTATCTACTCCGCACTCTGCTGCATTTGAAAACAGTCCAACCTCAACGGAGGTCAGAAACTCAACGCTTGTCCGTAAATGGATTCGCCTTGCGATCGTCGATGCGTACGGGAATCCGCGCTGGCTCATGTCTCAGCACATGCTGCCGCAGCCCGCCGCGCGGCTCATCATCATCGTCATCTTTCATTCGCATCACTGCAATTGCGAATTGCACACCGGCAAACACAATACCATTTGCAACCCACAATATCAGCAAGGCCTGCCACCCTTTGTCAGATGTACTGATCAAATGCCATAGATTGGCGATATTGAACCACAGCAGCATACCAACAAACACAGCCGCCAAACCAAATCCAATGGCAGCATTAATAATGTAAAGGCGTATGAGTTTCGGCATAGATCAATTCTTCTGCAGTGATGGCAATCAAGCTAGCACAAGATTAACGAGTCTCAAGGAAATACGAAACAGACATAACCCAGTGTCACTTCGACGGCTGTTTTTCGCCCACAAAGTGCATAATCATTCGCCCACAAAGTGCATAATCAAATGTATGCCAATAGCCCGGCCCAACTTGCGTTGCCGCGCTTGTCGATTTTCACATCCCCTCTGGCCTTCATGCCACGCCTGCGATAGACGGGCTAACGCTGACAGCCAAGAGGGCACCCATGTCCGATACTATACCATATGAAACACCTGGCCCCATCGAAGAGGGGCTGCGCACGGCGCTTGCCACAACCGAAGAAATCATCGCCGAGGCCAAAGCTGGGCGGATGTATATTCTGGTCGATCACGAAGATCGCGAAAACGAGGGCGATTTTGTCATCGCCGCCGAACATGCCGATGCGGCCGCGATCAACTTCATGGCTACCCATGGCCGAGGCTTGATCTGCCTGCCGATGACAGCCGAGCGTGTAGGCCAACTGGGCCTGCCGATGATGGCGGTGAACAATTCCTCACGTCACGAAACCGCCTTCACCGTCTCGATTGAGGCCCGCGAAGGTGTCAGCACCGGCATTTCCGCCGGAGATCGCGCTCGCACGGTTGCCGTGGCCATCGATGAGCAAAACACGTCGGCCGAGATCGCAACACCGGGCCACGTGTTCCCGCTGCGGGCCAAAAACGGTGGCGTCCTGGTTCGCGCCGGCCATACTGAAGCGGCTGTTGATATCTCGCGCCTTGCAGGCTGCGCGCCCGCTGGCGTGATCTGCGAAATCATGAACGAAGACGGCACAATGGCGCGCCTGCCCGAGCTGATTGAAATTGCCCAAAAACACGGCCTCAAGATCGGAACCATTTCCGATCTGATCGCCTACCGCCACAAGCACGACAATCTGGTACGCGAAGTTCGTCGCGAGACCGTAAACTCTGTGCATGGCGGCGACTGGGAGATGCGGATCTTTGCGGATCAGATCAGCGGCACCGAACATGTTGTCCTGGTCAAAGGCGACATCGCCGATGGCGCACCGGTTCTGTCTCGGACCCATGCCCTGAACGCGCTTGAGGATGTACTTGGCATTGGCCTCAACGACGACTCCGGCAAGCTCTCCAATGCGATGGACATCATCGCGACTGAGGGTCGCGGTGCGGTCTTCCTGTTCCGCCAGCCCCGTCCAAAACTCTCCAGCGAGATCGAAGACGACGAAGGCCCCCGCACCATCAAGCAAACCGGCCTTGGCGCACAGATCATGTCGACTATAGGCCTGCACGAGCTGATCCTGCTGACTGACAGCCCTGACACCCGGTATCTGGGCCTTGATGCTTACGGCATCAAAATCGTCGGCACCCGCCGCATCACCGAAGGATAACCCCATGGCTGGAACCGAATACACCCTGCCCCGCGCTGAATTTGATAAGCCGGTGAAACTGCTGATCGTTGTCGCCCCGTTCTATCGCGACATCGCCGATAACATGATCAAGGGCGCTGTGGCCGAGATTGAGACCACCGGTGGCACCTATGATCTGATCGAAGTGCCCGGCGCTTTGGAAGTGCCGACTGCCATCGGTTTGGCCGAAAAGCTGAGCAATTACGACGGCTATGTCGCCCTTGGCTGCGTCATCCGCGGTGAAACCACCCACTATGAAACCGTCTGCAACGACAGCTCGCGCGGCATCACCCTGCTGGGTCTCGAAGGTCTGTGTATCGGCAATGGCATCCTGACCGTGGAAAACCGTGAACAGGCCGAAGTGCGCGCCGATCCGACTCGTATGAACAAAGGCGCTGGCGCTGCTGCTGCGGCCTTGCATCTCATCGCACTCAGCCGTAAGTGGGGCGGTCAGCGCAAGGGTGTGGGTTTCATACCCACCCCCGATGAATACCAGCTGGCAGGCAGCACAGAGGACACGCCAAAGGCATGAGCGACGCAGTCAAACCGCTTTCGGGCAACAAGAAACGGCAGATGAAATCAGCCGCGCGGCTTTATGCCGTGCAGGCGCTGTTCCAGATGGAGCATTCCAGCCAGCCGCTGGACAAGGTGCGCCTTGAATTTCTTGACTTTCGCTTCGGGGCCGAGGTGGATGAAGACACCGATATGGTTGAAGGTGACGTTAACCTCTTCACCAAACTGCTCGAAGACGCGGTCAACCATCAGGCCAGCATTGACCAGATGACCGACCGCGCTTTGGTCGCCAAATGGCCCATCGACCGGATCGACCCGACCATTCGCGCGCTTTTCCGCGCCGCCGGGGCCGAGATGACGCAGGCTGATACCCCGCCCAAGGTGGTGATCATGGAATTCGTCGACATCGCCAAAAGCTTCTACCCCGAAGGCCGCGAGCCCAAATTCGTCAACGCCGTACTGGACCACATGGCACGCGAGGCAAAGCCAGAAGCGTTTTAATCCTGAGTATACACTTTAGCGCCATTCTCCGTGTTGCAGCCCGCTACTCAATAGTTTTCGAATACCCGCATGTGCAGGTTTCTTTCAATCAGGGTCCGAAGACATCTTGCACAAATGCGATCTCATGACCCCATGTCGCTGGCTGATACAGTGCCTCATGTCCTTTGCCCTCCAACGCCTTGAATATCGCGGGCGCCACGGCCGCCTCGTATAACCGTTGGCCTTCTGCAAATGGGATAACCAGATCTTCGGTGCCATGCTGAATCAGAATCGGAGCCGTGATGGCACCGATGAAATCAATGCTATGGAATTGATCCTTCATCAGAAACCGCACAGGTAACCAAGGATAACGACTTTTCGCGATATCAACTGCTGCGGCATAGGGTGCACCCAGCACCACAGCCCCAACTTGCCGGTCAGCAGCCAATTGCACAGCCACGCCCGTCCCCAAGGATTCACCGACGGCGACGACGGTTTCAGGTGCGATGCCTTTCGCAATCAACCATTCATATGCGGTCTGAGCATCGATCAGAAAACCTGTCTCGCTAATCGTTCCCGTGCTGCCGCCAAAGCCACGCCATGATAGAAAGGCCACGCCGAACCCCGCTGCACGATAGGCGGCGAACCGATCAGCACGATCTGAGATTTCGCCAGCATTCCCTTGGAAATAGAGAAGTGTAGGTTGCCCTTCGACCGCAGCTGCATACCACATCACAAGCGTTTCCCCATCGGAGGTCACAAGGTTCTCGACGTTGACGCCAGACAGACCAACCGCCGATGGCGAGGGGTTGTTCTGCGACGGAAAATACTGGAGCTGGCGTTGCAGAAAAAACATTCCCGCTGCAGCCACTAAGTAGGCGACTGCGCACACGATCAAAGCAATCTTTAAAAGTGGCATAAAATGTCCCTTGCTTCCCTTCGTACAAAACATAAGGCGCAACTTTCCAATGTTGCTCCTGCTGATATCCTGTTGACCACTACTTGCCACAAATGATTTTATTCCGGCCTAGCGTCTGGAAGATGTTGAAAACTGATCGCCAAACGGTTCCAGGCATTCATTTGCGCAATGATCAGTGTCAGATCAACAATCTGCTTTTCGGAAAAATGCGGTGACAAAGCGTCATAAACAGAATCCGATGCACCACTTTCAGCGATCAAGGTAACGGCTTCCGCCCAAGCAAGTGCGGCCTTTTCCGCGTCATCAAAAAACGGCACCTCGTGCCAAACCGTTAGACAATCAAGCCTTTGCTGCGTTTCACCGGCTTGCCGCGCTTCCATTGTATGAAGGTCAACGCAGTAGGCACAGCCGTTGATTTGCGAGACACGAAGTTCGACAATGGCCCTCAACCGCGCATCAATCGAAGACATCATATCCTTAGATTTTGCCATCCCAGCGATGGCGAGGCCGTTAAGAGAAACATAGTCGGCGCGTTCAATCATTTTGGTCTCCGAATGCTTGGCTTGTACTCGCCACAGTATGTGGTTTTAACACGACTACAATTGAAATCGAATGCCCATCATGACCATAACCGATACCGTCAATTTCCTTACTTTAAACAAACATATGCGCAACCCTCTGAAACGCATTAAGATGGTTTGATCCATAACGAGGCTCTACGATGCATCCCGACCATGAACTGACATTCGCTGAAGCGATCGCCACACATCATAAAGCACCAGAATTCAAACCGCATGACAGCGCGCATGAATACTACCAGACATCGCTTCTCAGCGCCGTGATGCAAGGCGTATACGATGGCAATGTCTCAATCGGAGAATTGCTCAAACATGGAGACTTTGGATTGGGCACATTCAATGCGCTCGATGGGGAAATGATCGTCATAGACCGCGTCGCATACCGCCTGACAGGAGACGGCAAGGCTGAGGTGGCCGACGATAACGCCCTGACCCCTTACGCTGCTGTCATCGAATTTGAACCAGATTTTTCACTAACGCTGGACAACCCTATACACAAAGGCCCCTTCGAAGACGGGCTTGATGCCTTGGCCGCTTCACACAATTTGTTTTACGCTGTACGCTTCACTGGGCAGATCGGACATATCAAATATCGAAACGTCTGGCGCCAGACACGGCCATACAAACCCCTGTTAGAGGTTGTTAAGTCACAGGCTGAATTCGAATTGAGCGATGTAACTGGAACAATCCTGGGTTTCCGCTGCCCAAACTACGCCGTCGGAATCGGCGTGCCCGGATATCATTTGCATTTCATCTCCGAAGACCGCCAAACCGGAGGGCATGTACTGGATTACACGTTGGAAACGGGGCAAATCGAAATTGACCACACCTCTTCGTTGCATCTGGAACTGCCCGAGACACAGGCGTTCTCGGACGCCGATTTAACCGCCGGTGCGGATTCAGGTGATATTGCCAAAGCCGAAAGCGAATAGTCTTTGCTGACTGGAGCTATCGAAACGCATGCTTTCATCAAACGCATCCCTGATCGTCACAAAGACACTCTTCATTATCCCTACTGGCGTGGAGAGTGTTTTTTTAACCAAGTTGATCAGTACCATCATCGCGGCCAAAACGAGTTTCACCAACTCACAGGCGAAACCCGTCTAAATGACCAAACTCAGTTGTTGATTTCCTGAACCTTCATAACAAGCTCATTCCAGTTACGTTGGTTTTGGATCTCGTGTTCCAGTCCCTGTTCATCAGCGATTGTAAACCGTTTGATGGCTGCGGTTTTACTGGTTGCCTGATACAGCCAATAAGCCTCAGCCTTGAGCGCCTCATTAATCGGCTTGTCGATGGACTCATATACCATCTGCTTGCAGGCATTAATTGACTCAGCCGGGAACTGGGCAATGCGTTTTGCCAGGTCATCAACGTATGCACCAATTTCATCGGGATTTAGCGCTTTGTTGATCGTTCCCATTGCTTCAGCTTCATCAGCACCGAAATCTCGTGCGCTCAGAATGATTTCCAGCGCTCTACCCAAACCAGTTTGGCGCGCCATACGTGAAGCGCCACCACCACATGGCAGAATACCCATTCCGACTTCCATCTGCATGAACTTGAACTTACCGCGCGCGGCAAACCGCATATCCAATGCGAGAGCAAGCTCATGCCCACCACCGCGCGCAAAACCCTCTAGTTTCGCGATAGTGGCCTGTGGCACCTTGCTGATGCGTTCACAAACTGATTGCAGGTCCAGCAGCTGCGCCTCGTCACGTGATACGGCTTCCGTCGACATATCTTTCAGCAATTCCGTATCATAGTGACAAACCCAGATTTCCGGATTGGCAGACTGGAACACAACAACCTTTGTCTCTCGGTCGCGCTCAAGCCGCATAGCAAGGCTATTTAAGTCCGCCAACATTTCCTGACCCTGAACGTTCACAGTACCGAAATCAAAAGTCACCGTGGCGATTGCATCTTTCACAACGACGTCAAAGGTCGTGAAGTTTTCATATTTCATTGCAGCTATCCTTATATCTGCCCAAGCATTGAAACGACTCCGGTACGATTTATGTCCGAGGCGCTGAGTTAGATGCAGGCGAGGTCTTCGGCATCTGCTGCGCAAAATATTAGCTACATAAAATAAATAAATTCCCATAATATTGGTTTAGAATTCGTAATTTGGATATAATAATGGATACAGCAGGCCTCAAACTCTTCGTCATGGCAGCTGAATTATTGAACATCAGCGAAGCCGGGCGCAGACTTGGCTTGGCTCCGGCCGTTGCAAGTGCACGGTTGGCAAAACTTGAAAATCAAGTCGGTGCCGACCTGCTTCATCGGTCCACCCGAAAGGTTTCCCTCTCGATTGAAGGGGCAGAATTCCTGCCCTATGCCAAAGAAATACTGGCCCAAGAAGACGCCGCCTTTGCCGCACTTGGCCACGGCAATGAAGACGTCACCGGCACATTGCGATTTGCCGCCTCCAGCACATTCGCGCAACTTTTCATCGTACCTCTTCTGCCCGAATTCCTTGAACGCTACCCCGGCATCAATCTTGAGCTCAAGTTCTCTGACACACAGATGGACCTGATCGAAGGCAGCTTCGATCTAGCTCTGCGCGTCTATGCCATCGAAGACAGCAGCCTGAAGGCCCGCAAACTGGCAGATGATCCCCGGATCCTCTGCGCTTCTCCAACCTACCTTTCGCGGCACGGCACCCCAACCACACCCGAGGATCTCTCCAGTCACCAAATCCTCACCTTCATGAGCAGCGGGCAACGAAAACTATCCGAGGCGGGAGACATGCAAGATCACAGCTTTCCACCTTCCGATACCTCCAGCCGTGTGACTTGCGATGATGGGGCCAGCATGCGTCTGGCCACCGTCGCCGGGGCTGGTATTTCTATGAATTCAATGTGGAGCGTGTACCGCGAACTGCAAAACGGGTCTTTGGTCCAAGTCTTGCCCGATTATGAAATCAAAGACAGCTCTGCCATCTGGCTGGTTTATCCCAAATCAAATGTGCTGACATCCAAAGTCAGGGTCTTCATTGATTTCCTCGTCGAAAAAATTGGCAACCCACCTGTCTGGCTACGATAGGCCGCGTCACGGCAACGGGATAAACTCCGCATCGTCCCCCGGCGGCAGCTGGAACCGTCCATGCTCCCAATCCCCCTGCGCCCAGGCATCCTTGGCGGCTTCGATCTTTTCACGAGATGAGGCCACAAAATTCCACCAAATATGGCGCGGGCCGTTCAGCGTCTCACCGCCCAGCGCCATCAGCCGCGCGCCCTGCTCGCCCGCCATAAGGGTGATCGCGTCACCGGGGCGGAACACCATCATGCGCCCGGCCTCAAAGACCTCGCCTGCAATCTCAATCGATCCCGAAGTCACATAAACCCCACGATCTTCATGGTCATCCGGCAAGGGGAGCAAGGCCCCCGCCTCCAGCACCACATCGGCATAAAACATATCGCTAAACGTGCTGACCGGGGCCGTCTCGCCCCAGCCGCGCCCCATGATCAGGCGCAATTGCTTGCCTTCAGCCTCCAGAAACGGCAACGCCGCCTCTCCATGATGTTCAAAGCTCGCCGCGCGTTCCTCGTGATCCTCCGGCAGGGCCACCCAAGTCTGAATGCCAAACAGGCTGCTCGGACTCTGGCGCGTGGCCTGACTGGTACGCTCGGAATGAGTCACGCCATCCCCAGCCACCATCCAGTTCACTTCGCCCGGATATATCATCTGATGCGTGCCCAGACTGTCGCGGTGCTCAAATTCACCTTTATACAGGTAAGTCACTGTCCCCAGCCCGATATGCGGATGTGGACGCACGTCGATCCCCTTGCCAGTCACAAACTCTGCCGGTCCCGCCTGATCAAAAAAGATAAACGGCCCGACCATCTGCCGCTGCGGCGCAGGCAAAGCGCGCCGCACCTCGAACCCACCCAGATCCCGCGCACGCGGGATAATCACGGTTTCAATATCGTCCAGCGATCCAGCATCAGAATGGTGCGGCTCCAACATCGGGTTCCAGCTCATGGCTAAGGCTCCTTGGCTTATACGGTTGCCTCTAACCTAACCCATCATCGCATCAGAACCAGTCGGCATCCCCGCACATCGCCTGTGCGCCTCATCAGCCCCAAAGCCCCCGGCGCACCAGATTGGCCCCCGCCAGAAACAGTACCAAAAACGTCAGCTTGCGAAACGTGGCATGATCCAACCGGTCCTGAATACGAAACCCAATCCACATGCCCACCATCGCCGGAACAATCAGAATCATCGAAAAAGGGGCTGTATCACGGTTCAACACGCCCGAGGAGACATGCGCCACGACCAACGCGACTGCGCCAAGGCCGTAAATCACACCTTGCACGCGCATCTGTTCGGTTTTTCCCGTATCACGCGACGACAGCATCGCCACTGTTGGCGGACCCCAAACACCTGATATGCCGCCAAAGAATCCGGCCACAGCACCAATCGCTGCCTCTGTCCGCGCACCCGCCCCCGCGGGCAAGCGCAACGGACGCCCAGCAAGTGAGGTCAGCGCATAGGCTACGATTGGCACCCCAATCCCCAACAGCAACACCTGACTTGGTACAGCGCGAACAACCTGCGCCGAGCCGAGCAAGAACACCAGCCCCACCAATAAAAACACGCGGTACTTGCGAACTGATTCCCAGGCCGCAGCGACCCCTTGCCTGAGGGCCTGCCAGCCATTGGTGATCAGTGTCGGCAGGATCAATCCGGCCAGCGCCAGATCCGGTGGCATCACCGTACTCAACCCCGAAATCAGCACCATTGGCATGCCAAACCCGACAACGCCCTTGACCGTCCCGGCCACCATTGCAACCAGACAGCAAAAGCTCACAATCCAGAGCGCTTCGGGACCAAACAACATCTCCATATGCCACACATATCAGGTTGCCTGACGTGTGCAGCACAATTTTCATCGCGCAAGATTTGAACAAATCGACGCACTCTTATGCATAATAGTTGCGCTGCAGGTGCAAAATAGCTAGGACGGAATTGTGATTCACTTTCCGCCAAGACAGGACGCCCCCATGACCCAGCCGATTGTTCTCGATAACCTGATTTCACTGGTCGAAGCCGCCGTGCCACCCGCTGAATCCGTGCTCGATGCTGCAAAGCAGAAATTGCGCGACTTAGTAACCGTCGATGGGCGTGTCGCTGGCGCAGCAATGGAAGCAAATCAGAACGCTACACATGGATTGGCATGGCTCGCCACCTATGTGGAAGCTCTGCGTCAAATGCGAAACTGGGCGAAACGACTGGACGCGGATGGAAAGTTTGGCGAGGTCGAACAGCTTCTCCTGCAGATCGGCTTTGGCGAATACCTGCACCAAATCGCTGGCGGCATCCCGATGAATCAGGGCGAGGTCGTACGACTAGCGGATCTGGGCCTTGGCTGGGATGCACTTGGCGGCTTCCAATGTCCCGAGGTGCAAACCCTGATGGCGCAGGGCAACTCGCAGGCCGCCCGCACCCGTTTGGTTGAACTGATGCAAGAGCGCAGCGCCGAGATCACCATCGGCGCAACCGGTCTGGAAGAAGAACTGGAAATGATCCGCGAACAGTTCCGCCGCTATGCGGTCGACAAGGTCATTCCAAACGCCCACGACTGGCACCTCAAGGACGAACTCATCCCGATGGAGATCATCGAAGAGCTGGCCGAAATGGGCGTCTTTGGCCTGACTATTCCTGAGGAGTTTGGCGGCCTGGGCCTCTCCAAGGCATCAATGGTTGTGGTCTCCGAAGAACTCAGCCGTGGCTACATCGGTGTTGGCTCTCTGGGTACCCGGTCTGAGATTGCCGCCGAACTGATCCTTTGCGGTGGCACGGACGAGCAGAAAGCCAACTGGCTGCCCAAACTCTCCAGCGGTGAAATCCTGCCCACCGCCGTCTTTACCGAGCCAAACACCGGTTCCGACCTCGGCAGCCTGCGCACCCGCGCGGTCAAGGATGAAAACGGCGACTGGAAAGTGACCGGCAATAAAACATGGATCACCCACGCCGCGCGCACCCATGTGATGACCCTGCTGGCCCGCACCAACCCCGACACCTCCGACCACCGCGGCCTGTCGATGCTGCTGGCCGAGAAAACGCCGGGCACAGACGAACACCCCTTCCCGACCCAAGGTATGACCGGCACCGAGATCGAGGTTCTGGGCTATCGCGGCATGAAGGAATACGAACTGGGTTTTGATAACTTCCACGTCAAAGGTGAAAACCTACTTGGCGGGGAAGAAGGCAAAGGCTTCAAACAGCTGATGGAAACCTTTGAATCCGCCCGCATCCAAACCGCCGCCCGCGCCATCGGCGTCGCGCAATCGGCGCTGGACGTCGCGATGCAATATGCCATCGACCGCAAACAGTTCGGCAAATCCCTGATCGAATTCCCCCGCGTCTCCGGTAAACTGGCGATGATGGCGGTCGAGATCATGATCGCCCGCCAGCTGACCTATTTCAGCGCTTGGGAAAAAGACCACGGCCACCGCTGCGACCTTGAGGCTGGCATGGCCAAACTATTGGGTGCCCGCGTCGCTTGGGCTGCAGCCGATAACGGCCTGCAGATCCACGGCGGCAACGGCTTTGCGACCGAATACACTATCAGTCGCATCCTGTGCGACGCGCGTATTTTGAATATCTTCGAGGGCGCCGCCGAAATTCAGGCGCAGGTCATCGCCCGCCGCCTGCTGGGCTAAAGCCGATCCGAGGTGGGCACCTTCTGTCCACCTCACCGAAAAACGCTCTCTCCTGTCCGCGGTTGTCACAGACGGTCTCGCTTTTTATCAAAACGAGTTTTGTACAAAACTGGGGTGTAAAACCTACAAGTTGTACAAAACTTTTACCCAGCCGAACTGGAGAGGCTCGCTTCAAATCCGAAGCGAAATCCGGTCAATCAGGCGTAAAAAGTTTGCCAGATACAATTGCACGCACGGTATGGAACACCAAAAACCCGATGATCACGCAAAGCGCCAGCAGCAACCCCAGCCCAATCAACCGATGCGCATTGGACCCTGTCGCTGCGGCATAGGCAAAGCTTGCACTCGTGGCCGCCGCGATGGGAAAGGACAGTGCCCAGAACGAGAGGGTAAAGGTAAGGCGCAGCATCTTTGGAAGTTGGATTGTGACAATCAATACAAACAGATAGGTCACATTCAGCAAGATATGAGCAAACGCATCGATGCCCCCAATTAACCGCACCCACGCCAAAAAAATAAGCGCCGGAGGAGCAATCAGAACCACCAGTGTAGGTTGCAATCGTTCGGGCAGCGGATCATGAAAAATCAGCCGGTTCATCACCAGAGAGACAAGAATCAGCCAGAACATCAGCCCCGCCGAAATAAAGAACCAGCTGATCTCAAGATAGCCCAACGGCACCCCGGCAAAACTGACAATCACGTTGCCCACCGTCGGAATGAACCACGCCGGACTGAGATGCCCATGCTGAAATGCCCGGGAACTGATCCAGCCAGAAATGACGGCCAAGGTCAGGATACCCTGCAACGCCATGCCCAGCATCCACATCACATGCGCCAAGCCGGTCCATGTGTCCAACATCAAAGCAGATAACAGCAAAAGCGAAATCGACATCGATGGGAACAGCGCCAATTGCACGGGATTATTCCACTCTTCCCAAACCGAACGAACGCAACCGGACAGTTTGATCAGGTAAAAAACAATGAACAGGCAAAACAACGCAAGCGTGAACCCAAAGACTGCGGTTGATAAAACACCCGCCCAATCAAACACTTGCTCGGCGCCTCGCAAGGCCATTGCGAGCCCACTCAACCCCATGGTGATGGTGAACATCGCAATGGGAAAATGCTCCAACCACGTCAGTCGCTTTAACGCCATTGCGCCCTCGATGCCAAATTCATGCCAGTGCAATCGTCAGATCGACAGGGTCCAGCCCCTCGATGATGCCGCGTAAACGGCTGCCCGGCGTAACCGGCCCTACACCCGCCGGTGTGCCCGTATAAATCAGATCCCCCGGCTCGAGATGATAGAAGCCCGACAAATGCGCGATTACTTCGGGCACAGACCATACCATATCCGAAAGCTGCGCCTGCTGGGCGACCTGCCCGTTGTGTTGCAAGGCGATATTCTGATCAGCGATATCGCCAAAACGCGTGACCGGAGTGATTGGCGCGATCACGGCCGCATTCTCGAAATCTTTGCCAATGTCCCAAGGGCGGCGTTTCTCCTTGGCTGCGGCCTGTAAATCACGCCGAGTCAGATCGATACCACAGGCATAGCCATATACTGCATCTTTCGCCTGCTCGGGGCTTACCTGAAAGGCTGACGCACCTATGGCCACAACAAACTCCATTTCATAGTGGCAATCCTGCGTACCCGGTGGATAGGCGATTTCTGCCCCTGTCAGACAAATGGCTGACGGTGATTTGGTAAAATAAAACGGCGCTTCACGATCCACTTCATTGCCCATCTCCGCCGCATGCGCTGCATAGTTTCGACCAACACAGAAAATACGCCGCACTGGATAACTCAGATCTTCGCCGCTGATCGGCACTTCGGGGGCAGGCGTCAAAGGAAACAGTGGGGCGATGGTCATGATCTGGCCTCAAATTGGGTGGCGCGTGCTCTGGTTATGCGGGGCGCACCGTCACTTGTCAAAACAGATCCGCCCATATCATTGGCCTGCGCACCAAGTTGTGCGAAGAGGTGAACAACCTGATCAATTCAAAAGGCACCAGATGCGGTTCAAACGCTATGCACTTTACTACATTCCACCACCAGGTGACTTCGCGGCTTTCGGCGCGGCTTGGTTGGGTTGGAATATCACGCAAGGGCGTGTGCATCCCCAGCTCAGATGCGAAAACCTGCCAATCACCCTATCTGAATTGACCAATTCACCCCGCAAGTACGGGTTGCACGCAACTCTCAAGCCCCCCTTTCGCCTTGCTGATAGCCGGACGGAATCTCAGCTCTCAGAAGAGTTGGCGCAGTTTTCACAGCAAACTTCTGCACTGCAAATCGAAGGGCTCGCGCTAGTACCACTAGGCCGGTTTCTTGCTCTCACACCAACGGGTGATAGCAGTCCGATCAATCACTTTGCCGCCGATGTAGTGCAGCAGTTCGACGGTTTTCGCGCACCTATGAGCGAGGCTGAATTGGAGCGCCGCCGTTCAGTGAAACTTTCTGCGGAACAAGAAAAGCGCCTGCAACAATGGGGATATCCGCATGTGATGGAAGGTTTCCGCTTTCACATCACCCTGACAGGTAAGATGCCAAAGGCACAGATCCCCACAGTGCAGTCTTGTCTAGAGCCCTTGATAACGCCCTTCACCGGATCTCTGATCCTTGATGCCATCAGTCTCGTAGGCGAGGATGACAATGGGTTTTTCCACCAGATCAAGCGTTACCCCCTTGGCGACTGTGCATAGCGTTGCAGCCTTTGCGCCAGTGTCCCGGTGTGAAGCTCGAACAGGTGATTGTCGGGCCCGTAAAAATAAAGCGAGCGCCCTTCCCCTTCGACACGAGGACGCGGCGGGCGCAGATCAAGACCCAAGCTCTCGATGCGTGCCTGACGGTCTTCGAACTCATCTTCTTCAATATGAAAGGCCACATGGTTATACGTGCGTGAGGGCAGTTGCTCTCCCAACATGGTAGCGACCCACACGTTGCCGATCAGGAAAAACCGCTCCTCGGACAGCGAAAACTGATTTGCGCCACTGTTGTACACGCAGCGCGCATCGAACACCTTCTCCAAGATCAACTGCATCCGATCCAAGTCAGAGACCATGAAGGTAATATGGGACAGACCGCTACTCATGCGGTCATCCTGCCTCAATGTGCAGGTTAGCGATAGTCACATTCAAAGCTTTCATACATTTGGTTGCGAGGCACCATTCGCTCCCGTATTGAGAAGGAATGCAGCAGAACAAACAGCACCGTCTTGGAGTAGAGGACTGGCTAGAGGCCGGGCTTGCAGCTCTCATTTCAGACGGTCCAGACTTATTGAAGGCCGAACCACTGGCGCGAAGGATAGGCACGACCAAGGGCTCATTCTATTTGCATTTCAAAGACGTTCACGCCTTTCACGAGAGGCTTTTGTCTTATTGGACCGAACGAACAATTTGCCCTGTACAGGACATCAGCAAAAACCCGGTCTCGGAACTGCGAGACTACCTGCAGAGTCTTGTCGAAAGAACATCGGACGCAGACGATGCGATTCGGTCTTGGGGTCAGGCAAATCCCTATGCAAAGCTGCGGTTTCGCAAGTGGACACGACCCGCCTCGAACAACAGGAAAGATTGTTGAGCCAAACCGGCATCAGCAATCCTGAAATGGCGCGAATCCTCTATTCGGCGGCCATAGGTATGGCTTCGCTACCAAGCCGGGGCGAAGTATCGGATCAGGACTCTATCGGCTCGCTGGTTGATTTGGTTTTAGCACTGAGATGACCGTGATCCGTGTTCTGGCCACTTTGAGTTTGGTTTTTCTGTCGAAATGTAGCCGCGATGAAACCTTAACTGCTTATGGCGGTGCTGATACAACGTGGGCCTTGTTGGAAATGGACGGACAATCTGTGCCCGCCGGAACAACCCTAACCTTTCCCTCTCACGGCGCGCTCACCGGGCTTGGCCCTTGCAACAGTTACAGCGGTAAGCAAACTGCGCCTTATCCCTGGTTCAAGGCCGAACAGATCAGCAGCACAGAGCGGGCATGTCCGGAACTCACTTTTGAGGGCCAATATCTCACCGCCTTGTCCGAGATGACGCTGTCTGAAATCGCCGCTCCAACGCTTATCCTGAGCAATGATTCAGGGCGCGAATTGGTGTTTCAGGCGCAGTGATTTTGCGTAAAACGATCAACAAAACGCTGCCGCGCATCCGGCAGAGGCTTATTGCCAATCTCAGGTGCCAGATGGTTCTGCAGGAAATGCCCGGTCACCTCGAACCCCTGAACGATCTCGGAATCGGGCGCAGGGCCATGCCCCATCAGGCAAGGTGGTAATGGCAACAAACGATCCGCCCAGTCCCCCGCCCCTTTGCGCGAGACGGCCCGGCCCGTGCGGGGAGAGATATAGCTCAGATCATTGGCCTGCGCCCCTTCAACCGCACAAGTCGAGAGGTCCAGACCGAACCCCATGTCCTCCAGCAACGCCACTTCCCACTGCAAATAGGCCAAGGGCCACACGTCGCGCTGCCCTAAGAGGTCCATCAAAGTTTGCGTACGTTCATACAGTCGTTCATGCGCCTCACGCTCTGGCAGGCAAAACAACAGCAACGCCGTCACCGCATTCAACCCTGCAAGGCTCAAACGGTCGTTCATCGACTGCGAGGCGCGCGATTGCTGCAGCTCGGCGTGAAATGTCCCGATATGATCTTCCAGCCGCGCGCGCCATGTCAGATCAAGCTGAGCCCCGGGCTGCAATACTGGCGCCATCTTGCGTGACGCCCCCCCACGCACCACACCGGCATGGCGGCCACGTGTCGGTGTAAACACTTCGATAATCGCAGCGTTTTCCCCGTGCGTCCGATTGGATAGCAATATGCCTGTATCGCGCCATTCCATGCGCCGGGATCCTCTCGACGACCTGCCGTTTTCCCCATTCGACACCAGCCCAACCGGATTGCCAAGCCCCGACATAAGCCGACCAGACGCAAATGATGGAAAATGCCTCTCAATTGTGGTTCACTGTTCGTAGATATTTTTAGCATTTTCGAGGAATTCATGACGCCATTTAAACGCACCGCTTTCGCCCTTGCCTGCTCCAGTGCTTTGTCATCCTGGGCTGTCGCCAGTTCGGCCGATGAAAATGTCATGGTAGTCTTTGATGGCTCCAACTCCATGTGGGGCCAGATCGATGGCACAGCAAAAATCGAAATCGCCCGCAGCGTCATGGACAAACTGCTCGGCGAATGGGCCAATGACCGACAGGTCGGTTTGATGGCCTATGGCCACCGCCGCCGTGGGGATTGCACGGATATTGAAACGCTTGTTGAGCCTGGCGCTGGGGCTCGGGGGAATATACTGGACCGGATCAATAACATCACACCCACCGGCAAAACCCCACTGACCGAGGCGGTTGAACAGGCCGCCGTCGCCCTGTCTTACACCGATGAGCCCGCGACGGTCGTGCTGATCTCAGACGGTTTGGAAAGCTGCGAACGCGATCCCTGCGCCCTGGCAGAAGCACTTGAAAAGCGTGGCGTGGATTTCACCGCACATGTTGTCGGATTTGGCCTTGGTGGCGATGAAGATACCGCATCTCTGTCGTGCATCGCGGAAAAGACCGGCGGTGAGTTTCTGTCAGCACGCAATGCCAGCGAGCTGGAAACAGCGCTCAGTACCGTCAGCACAGCCGTGGCTGCCGCCGCCCCTGAGCCAGAACCCGAGCCCGTACCAGAACCGGAACTGGCGAAGGTCACGATCAGCGGGCCGGATTCTGCGATCATCGGATCAGAGTTCAAGGTTTCATGGGCCCCTCTCCTAAATGATGGCGACTATATCACCATTGTCCCTGTCGGCACCGATGAAGGCGTTTACGGGAATTATCTGCGGGTTGCTAAGAAGAGCGAGGGAAACCTGCGTGCCCCGGCAGACTTTGGCCTTTATGAGCTGCGCTATGTCGATGGCAAATCCAAGACCACCCTTGGTTCTGCACCGATCGAAGTGGTTGATGCCAATGTCACCGTTTCTGCCCCTGAAACCGTTGTGCGTGGCGCTACGTTTGAAGCGAGCTGGACCGGCGCAGTGGACAAAGGTGACTACATCACCATCGTTCCCGTGGGGGCCGATGAAGGCACCTATGGCAACTACATCACTGTGCGCGACAAATCCAAGAACACGCTGAAAGCCGCCGCAGATCCTGGCCTTTACGAGGTCCGCTATGTACTGCGCGAAGGGGCTAAAACCCTCGCCAGCACGCCAGTTGAGGTGACCGAAGCGCAGGTTACCGTTGCCGCGCCAGAAACCGTGTTGACCGGCCAGTCTTTTGAGGTCAGCTGGACCAATGCGGTGGATAAGGGCGACTATGTGACCATCGTACCGGTGGGCGCGGATGAGGGCACATACGGCAACTACCAGACCGTCAATGATAAAGACAAAAAGAACCTCAAGGCTCCTGCAGATCCCGGCATGTACGAAGTGCGATATGTTCTGCGTGAAGGCGCTAAAACTATGGCCAGCACCCCGGTAGAGGTGGCCTTGGCCGAGGTCACGGTCAGCGCCCCTGCATCCGTGGTCACTGGCGCGCCGTTCGAGGTGAGTTACACCGGCACCGTTGATAAGGGCGATTATGTCACCATCGTTCCCATGGGCGCCGAGGAAGGCACCTACGGCAATTATCAAACCGTTTCCAACGCCGCCAAACGCGAACTCAAAGCCCCGGCCGATCCGGGCATGTACGAAATCCGCTATGTGCTGCGTGAAGGGGCAAAGACCATGGCCAGCCAAGCCATCGAGGTGACGGAGCCTGAAATCACCATCTCGGGTCCGGCAACCGCCCTTGCAGGGGCCGACACCCGCTTTTCATGGACAGGTGCCGTTGCCAACAACGATTACATCAACATCGTCCCAATGGGCGCAGATGACGGGCAATTTGGCACGTACGTCACTGTGAACAAAAGATCGGAGCATGATATCATGGTGCCGGGTGATCCCGGCATGTACGAGGTCCGCTATGTTCTACGCGAAGGCGCGAAAACAATGGCGAGCCATGCATTCGAAGTCACCCTGCCCGAGGTTACGATAGACGCTCCTGATCAGATTCGGCTTGGCGATACATTGCGGGTGAAATGGTCCGGCGCGGTGAACAAACGCGACTATATCAATCTTGTGCCAATCGGAACCGACGACAGCACTTATGTCGATTACTTCTCGGTTCGATCTCAGTCCGAGCACGATATGTCAGTGCCATCCGCCACGGGGCTATATGAGCTAAGGTATATGCTGAATGCCAACAATCGGGTCATCACGCGTCACACGGTTGAGGTTTTGCCTGCCGAAGCCGCGCTTGAAACAGGCGCAAGCCTGACTGCACCCGAAAATGCCGCTGCGGGTTCAACAATAGATGTGTCGTGGACGGTAGAAAGTGACAGCGCGGATCAGCGGATCACTCTGGCTAAGGCGGAACAAGCGATCTTCACTTGGATTTCTGCCATAAAGATCGCAGATGGCACGTCCGTTCAAATTCAGATGCCTGATGCATCCGGAGTTTATGAGTTGCGCTTTTTGGATGTCAGCAATCAGGACATTCTGGCACGGCAAGTCATCAAGGTGGAATAACCGCTAGTCCGCCAACCCGGGTTGATCCAGAAAGTGACGGCCATCGCGATCTTCGACCTCGATCACCCACAGATCAGGGTCGAAGCCCCGTTGGCGTTTTATCGCCTCATCCACCTCGGATTCGATACCTTCTGACAGCACGATCCACTGACGCTCGCCGCTCATCAGGTCAAAACTGCGCTGATACGCCTGCGCCTGCCCGTCCAGCGTATTCAATTTAACCAGCACAGCCCCCGCCGTGTCGTCCCCATGCGAGACCACAAAGGCCGGGATTTCATGTAAGCGCAACCGTGTCATATAGGCTTGCACCCAAATTTCCGCCGTCAAACGGCTCATGCATTGCCATCCTTGAAATTTAGTCCCATCTCGGAATAACGCTCGGCCTCGTTGAGCCAATTGGGGCGAACTTTGACTTGGCAAAACAGATGGATACGACGGCCAAGAAACTCCTGTAGCTCTTCACGCGCGGCTTTACTGACGGCTTTCATCGTCTCGCCCTTATGGCCCAAGATGATACCCTTATGGCCATCTCGTGCGACATATATCACCTGATCAATCCGAGCGGATCCATCTTTGCGTTCTTCCCAGCTCTCGGTTTCAACCGTCAACTGATACGGCAATTCCTGATGCAAACGCAGGGTCAGCTTTTCGCGAGTCATTTCGGCCGCGATCATCCGCAATGGCAGGTCGGCAATCTGATCTTCAGGGTAGAGCCACGGCCCCTCAGGCAATTGCTCCGCCAACCACTTGCGCAAGTCGTCAACCCCGTGGCCTTTCTCGGCCGAAATCATGAATGTTTCGGCAAAGTCAAATTGCTCATTCAGCTTGCCCGTCAAGGCCAGTAAGTCTTCGGCTTTCACACGGTCGATCTTGTTGATCGCCAACGCAACTTTGCGACCCTTGGTGACATCGCCCAGACCTTCAATGATGCTTTGCACGCCTTCGGTGATCCCGCGATGCGCCTCAACCAACAGCACAACTACATCAGCATCCGCCGCGCCCCCCCAAGCAGCAGCAACCATCGCACGGTCCAACCGGCGGCGTGGGCGAAACAGGCCTGGCGTGTCAACAAATACCAGTTGGCTATCGCCCTCCAATGCCACACCGCGAATGCGCGCACGCGTAGTTTGCACCTTGTGCGTCACAATGCTGACCTTCGCCCCCACCATCCGGTTAAGAAGCGTGGATTTACCTGCGTTCGGCTCTCCGATCAGGGCAATAAATCCGGCGCGTGTGCTCATCTTTTCGGCTCCTGTGTTAAGCGCTATGCCCTACATCAGTTTGCTTACGCCTGCCAGAGGGCAATTTTTGGCAATGCGGCACGAACACACATTGCACCCTTTTGGATTTTCATGCCACAATATGCGGGTACGTTGGGCACCGTACCCCTCTTAAATCCCTGCCAGCCAGACGCCAGCAGCCTACCCACATCATCAACGAGGATACGGCCATGAAACGCCGCTCTTTCCTGCTGGGATCCGCCGCAATCGCAGGCACAGCTTGCCTGGCACGCGCATCGCAGGGGGCCGCAACCTCAATCGCACACGATTTAACGATTCAACCGGCAAGCTATCAGTTTGGCGCAGAACCCACCCAAGATCTGGTCAGCCTATCGCCAGATGCACCACCGCCCGTCATATACGGCAGACAAGGCGTGCCATTGCGTCTGGCGGTCAAGAATACACTCCACGATTATACCGCCATGCACTGGCACGGCATGCGCATCGAAAATCAGATGGACGGTGTTCCCTACCTCACGCAGTTGCCCATCGGGCAGGATGAGACCTTCGTCTACGAATTCACTCCGCCAGATGCTGGTACATATTGGTATCACCCGCATTGCATGACCATGTCACAAATGGCGCATGGCCTGACCGGAGCCTTAATCATTGAAGAGGCGAACGACCCTGAATTCGATGCAGATCAGGTGGTAAACTTGCGCGACTTCCGAATTAATGATGATGGCAGCCTTTTGCCATCCTACACCGCACGTGGCGCAGCGCGGGCTGGGACATTTGGCAACGTTCAAACCGCGAACTGGCAGCACTCGCCCAGTTACGACCACCCCTGTGGCGGGTTGATCAGGTTGCGTGTGCTCAACACCGATACCACCCGTATTTACAAGCTGCATCTGGATACGACAGATGCCCGGATCGTTGCGTGGGACGGGCATCCGGTAAACATCGATCTAAAGCTCCCATCCCCCGACGACCCAATGTTACTCGGTCCTGGACAGCGGGTCGATTTTGCCATCAAGATGCCCACAAGAGAGGGGCAATTCGTATCGCTGTTGGCAAAGTTCCCCGGAGCGCCCGCGCGCGCAATGACGCAACTTCGATCTGTTGGTGTCGATCTTAAACGAGATCTGCACGATCTGCCCGCCTTACCCCAAAACCCATTGGCAATTCCCGACTTGGGTGCCGCCCAAATCCATGAATTTATCTTTGGCTGGAGCCCGGAGGGCACAGCTCCAAACGATGGATATTGCGGATCGCTCGGCTACACGTTCTGGTCCATTAATCGCACCCCGTGGCTGGGGGATGCAGTCGAAGGTACTGGCCCTCTGGCAACGTTGGACTATGGCCGCAGCTATATCCTGCGCCTGCGCAACGAATCCCCCAACCTGCACCCGATCCATTTACATGGCTTGGCCTTTGTTCCTTTGCGATCAAACCTGCGGAACCTTCCACCGCTTTTCACCGACACGTTGTTGCTGCTAAAGGATGAGGTGGTGGACATCGCACTGGTTGCTGACAACCCCGGTGACTGGGCCTTTCATTGCCATGTGATTGAACACCAGAAAACCGGGTTGGCCGGTTACATTCGCGTCGCCTGATCAGTTTAAGCTTGATAAAAGTGCCTGCGCTGCAGCCTGCTCAGCTTGCCGTTTAGATCCGGCTGAGGCGCTTTGGTGTTCCCCTGACTTCAGACGCGCCTCAATAGTGAACTGGGGCGCATGATCGGGGCCAGATCGGGCAATCTGAATATATTCTGGTGGTGGTAATGCACGCGCTTGCGCCCATTCTTGCAGGGCGGTTTTCGCGTCACGCGCATCCGCCTTGACGGTTTTCACCCGATCCCCCCAAAGGCGCAAAACGGTATTCTTCGCGATCTCGAATCCAGCGTCACGATAAACAGCAGCGATCACCGCTTCCATCGCATCGCCCAAAAGCGCCTGTTTCCGACGTCCCCCTGAGAGCATTTCGGAACGACCCAACTTTAGAACGCGCCCCAAATCGATTTCGGCAGCCACTTCAGCGCAGGTTTCCTTGCGCACCAGTGCATTAAACCGTGGAGCCAATTGTCCTTCGCTGGCGGCTTGATCATGCTCAAGAACGGCCTCGGCCATCACCAAACCAAGCACCCGGTCCCCCAGAAATTCCAACCGCTGATTATCATCGCGTGTTGGCGACGACATCGACGAATGCGTCACCGCGCGCACCAACAACTCGGGCTGGAAAAATTCATGCCCTAACCGGACCTCAAAGGCCTTGAGTTCTGCGGATAGTTTCAATCCAACCTCTTGAAGAAGCGATCACTGCGCCAGGTCCAGAAATACAGCATCGATCGTCCAGCCGAGGAAAAGACCACGCGATCAGCACGGCCGACCAGATTTTCAAAGGGCACGAACCCAACTCCGCCAACCGTCTGCGGAAAACGAGAATCGGTCGAGTTGTCGCGGTTATCCCCCATGAAGAAATAATGCCCCTCTGGAACCGTGTATACACCTGTATTATCTGAGCGTTGGTTTCCGATGTTTAGAATGTCGTAAGAGACGCCATTTGGCAATGTTTCCCGCTCGCGACTTTTGCGGCAAATCGCACCTTGGCCGATCACACCGTTTTCGCAGCGCGGTCGCGCACCAATAGGACCCTGCGCCTCGTACACCTCTTCGAACACTCCGGCCTCTTCGCGATCCACCGGTTCGTCGTTGAGAAACAGAACACCGTCGACCATTTGCACACGGTCTCCGGGCATGCCGATCAGACGCTTGATAAAATCAGCGCCGGTGACCGGATGGCGAAAGACGATGATATCACCCTGTGTGGGCTCTCTCCCCAAGATGCGGGTATTTTCGCTGTCCAGAAAACCACAGATATCCTCAGCGTCAATATTTATGCCTAGGCGCTGAATACGAATGGACGGGCAAGAGGCATAAGAATAGCCATAGGCCATCTTATTGACGAACAGAAAATCCCCCACCAGCAGCGTGTCTTTCATCGACCCGGAAGGGATCCAAAAAGGCTGAAAAAAGACTGTGCGGAAGATACCGGCAATGATCAATGCCCAGAACACCGTCTTGATCGTTTCAAGTACAGCGCCACCCTTTTTTTCTTTACTCGCCATCGAAAATCTCCGTCCCCAATACAGGTGCTACATGCGGTGTGGGGCAGCGGGTGTCAAGCAGACAGGCTTGCACTGATTTGTGACTGAAGGTCACGGTAATTTTGACCGCGCTTCAATGACAACAAAAGCCTGGGCCCAAGGATGATCATCCGTCAGCGTCACATGGATGATCGCCTCATATCCATCCGGTGTCATTTCAGCTAAGCGATCCGCAGCCCAGCCGGTCACCTGCATAACCGGTTGGCCTGTTTTCAGATTGCTAACAGCCATGTCTTTCCACGAGATCCCCATGGCCAAACCCGTGCCCAGCGCCTTGGAGCAGGCCTCTTTTGCGGCCCAACGCTTAGCATAGGTGCCGGCCACATCACGCCGGCGTTCGGCCTTGGCGCGTTCAGTTTCAGTAAAGACACGGTTCTTGAACCGGTCGCCAAAGCGTTCAATTGTCTTTGCGATCCGCTCGATATTCGCCAGATCAGACCCGATTCCCAAAATCATCTGTGCCTCATCACTTCGACTTGTCGCGATCTTGCATCAGAGTTAATTGGTTGCCAGCGCCCAACCTGTAGAAGAACCAGTTGCAGATCAGATAACCACCCGCGTAGATGCCAAGCAAAATGATAAATTGCTGTGACAAGGCGGGTGCGATCGCCAGTTTGGCAAATTCCGGCAACAGCGCCCCAGCCCCGTAGGCCAAAACAACGTTCAAGCCTGTCGCAATTGCGGCCCCTATCCAGGCAAACCCCCAAACCTGCGACGAATTCGGCTTGGCTTTTCGCTTTTTCGCCCAATTTTGCCCCTCAACCAGAGCGGCGATCATCGCAGGCACCATCAATTGTGCCGCCGACCCCAATTGACCAGACATGTTTTGATTGAGCATAGAGACAATCAGCCCAGTGCCTAAGGCCGCAGCTAAAAACACGCCTGCATAACGAAGCCAGATCATACGGCAGACCGATATTCGCCGCTGCGCGCGTCGTCCATGAGACGGCGCATCTCCTGCACGGCAGGCGTCAAGCCACGGAAGACGGCTTCACCGATCAGGAAGTGGCCGATATTCAGCTCCATGACCTCTGGGAAAGTCGCAATCGGTTGTACACAATCATACGTCAGCCCATGCCCGGCATGCACTTCTAGCCCCAAGGAATGGGCATATGCAGACATCTCGCGCAGCATTTTCAACTCTTGATCACGCTCTTCAAACCGACCTTCGGCGTGAGCATCGCAATAAGCCCCAGTGTGGAGTTCAATGACTTCCGCACCGATCCGATGCGCGGCTTCAATCTGTTTGCTGTCTGCGGCAATGAAAATGGAAACCCGGCTGCCAGCTTCACGCAAAGGCGCGATGAAATGCGCTAATCTATTTTCTTCGCGCGCGACTTCCAATCCGCCCTCTGTGGTGCGTTCTTCGCGCTTTTCGGGCACGATACAAACAGCATGGGGTTTGTGGCGCAGGGCAATCGCCTGCATCTCATCTGTGGCGGCCATCTCAAAGTTCAAAGGTACGTCCAGCGCTTCCATCAACCCATCAATATCAGTGTCGGAGATATGGCGACGATCTTCACGCAGGTGGGCGGTGATCCCATCTGCACCAGCTTGTTCTGCCAGTTTCGCCGCACGAACGGGATCGGGGTACTCTCCCCCACGTGCATTTCGTACCGTCGCCACATGGTCAATATTTATACCCAGGCGCAGCTTGCCTAAACCTTGCATGTTCTATCCTTCCCAGCCGAAGTCCGATTCTCGTGCAGCCTAGTCGTGTTTGTTCCGCCCGTCAGCCTTGGAGGAGGCTTTTTCCTTCAAGGCCGCCAATTTAGCTTTCAACGCGCCTTTGCGACGCTTCTGATAGGCTTGGATCAATGGCAGGCTGACATGATACCCGATAAAGGCCGCGATCAATCCCGGGATGATCCCACCGACGAGATAAGGCAAGAATATCTCGTGATAAAAATCTGCCAAACGTGTCCAATCGGCATACGCATCAGTCAGCCCAGCCCAGATATTCCAAAACAATTCCTTGATGGCTTCCCAAAAAATCCGTGCCAGCCCTTCATCAACTTCCGTCGGCATTGGTTGTCCAAGAAGAAAATGACCAAAGCGCAAGCTGACCGTAACGATAATTGGAAAAGTCAGCGGATTTCCGACAAACGTCGATAACAGCGAGGCAACGATATTTCCCCGAATAAGCCATGCGAGCCCCGCCGCGAGGAAGAAATGCAGTCCAAAAAATGGTGTGAATGTCACAAGGATGCCAGAGAAAATCCCACGCGCAATACGATGCGGTGGATCAGGCAAACGCCGCAATCGGTGCTTTACATAGTGAAAACCACGCGTCCAGCCGCCCTTTGGCCACACAAAATCTGTAACCACTTTCCACAGGGGACGTTTGTCGCGTCTTTTGAAGACCACTTATTTAGGACTCCTGACTAATTACGTGGTTCACTCATCCCCGAGCCGATTCGGATCTCGATGGCGCTCTACGGCTGCTACATCGCTTTCTGCATCAAGTGTAGACATGACGCCATGCAAATGTTCGGCATCACGCAATTCAACATCGATCAAGACACGGTGAAAGTCTGTCTTGCGATCCAGAAAAGCCAGATTGGCGATATTCGCACCTTGTTCTCCGATTAACGTGCATACACGCCCCAACACGCCCGCATCATTCCCGATAGTGACATCAATCGACACGTCATAGACAGGAGGGTGTGTACCGGTGTGCCAATGCAAGTCGAGCCATCGCTCGGGCTGATTTTCGTACTTTGACAGCACTTCACAATCAATCGCGTGCACCCATACTCCGCTACCACGGTAAGTGATGCCGACAATACGCTCACCCGGTAATGGCTGGCAACAATGCGACCTTTTGAAACTCTGATCTGCAGCTAACCCAATTACAGCACGGTCAAGCCGAACTTCGGCCCCTTCGATAGGCGCGAAATCCGGATAGACTGAGCTCAACACTTGGTGTGCCGTAAGTTCCGCACTGCCAAGCCGCGCCAACACCTCGTCTCTATCTTTCAAACGTAGTGTCTTGGACGCGGTATCCAACGCCTTGTCTGTCGCCTTTTTACCAATATGTTCAAAGGCAGAACGTGCCAATTCGCGACCAAGCTTTATATAGCGATCCCGGTCTAGTTCCCGCAATGCACGACGTATGGCCGAGCGCGCCTTGCCTGTTGTCGCAATGTCCAGCCATGTCGCCTGCGGTGTTTGACCATCCGCCGTGATCACTTCAACCGATTGACCATTCTTGATTCGTGTCCAAAGTGGTACGCGCATGTGGTCGATCTTGGCGCCAACACAAGCATTTCCGATTCGGGTATGAATCGCATAGGCAAAATCAATCGGAGTCGCCCCACGCGGTAATTTGATTACATCGCCTTTTGGGGAGAAACAGAACACTTTATCTGCATACATCTCGAGCTTGACGGCCTCAAGAAATTCGGCGTGATCATCCTCAGCGTCAAATTGTTCGGTCAGGCTGGCGATCCAATTGGCCGGATCAACGGCAAAAGGGTTCTTGCTGCGCACACCATCTCGGTACGACCAATGCGCGGCGACGCCTGTTTCGGCCACATCGTGCATCTGACGGGTTCGGATCTGCACCTCTACCCGGCGGGCGTTTCGGCCACTGACTGTGGTGTGGATGGAGCGATAACCATTGGACTTGGGCTGGCTGATATAATCCTTGAACCGACCAGGAACGGCACGCCACCGCTGATGGATAACCCCGAGAACGCCGTAGCAATCGCGCTCCCTGCGAGTGATGATCCGGAAGCCATAGATGTCAGAGAGACGGGAAAACCCCATCTCTTTTTCCTCCATCTTGCGCCAAATCGAATAGGGTTTTTTGGCGCGGCCAAACACCTCAGCATCAATCCCCGCTTCATCAAGTTCATGACGCATATCATTAGTAATACGAGCAATCACATCGCCAGTTTCTTTTTGCAGTGTGATAAAGCGGCGAATGATCGAGGCGCGCGCCTCTGGATTGATCACCCGAAATGCCAGATCCTCCAGCTCTTCACGCATCCATTGCATCCCCATGCGCCCAGCCAACGGCGCAAAGATATCCATGGTTTCTCGTGCTTTCTTGAGCTGCTTTTCCGGACGCATAGCCTTGATCGTACGCATATTGTGCAGCCGGTCAGCCAGCTTGACCAAGATCACCCGCATGTCCTTTGACATCGCCATCAATAGTTTGCGGAAATTTTCGGCCTGCTGGGTTTCGGTACTGGACAACTGCAGGTTGGTCAGCTTGGTAACACCGTCAACCAAGTCAGCCACTTCACCTCCAAAAAGCTCGGCGACTGTGTTGTAGGATGCACGTGTATCTTCAATCGTGTCATGCAACAAAGCTGTAATGATGGTCGCATCATCCAACCGCTGTTCTGTCAGAATTGCGGCGACAGCAACGGGGTGACTGAAGTAGGGCTCACCAGAATGGCGAAACTGGCCTTCATGCATGTCGCGGCCATAGTCATAGGCCGCGCGAATGAGCTTTTCGTCTGTTTTTGGGTTATAGGCCCGGACCAGTTCAATCA
The DNA here is from genome assembly GCF_900172335.1 of Roseovarius albus. GTDB lineage: Bacteria > Pseudomonadota > Alphaproteobacteria > Rhodobacterales > Rhodobacteraceae > Roseovarius > Roseovarius albus. The sequence goes on along the minus strand of NZ_FWFX01000002.1, from coordinate 294,548 downwards.
GGTCTTCTACGGCAATCATTCGGCCTGCACCCCAACCTTTGGGTCAGGTTCAGCCCTGACCTTGAGCTTCCATCAACGCCCGGAGCAATTTTTCTTCGGACATGTCGTCTTCGGCTGGTGCCTCTGGCTCACCGCCACCCATCAACAGAGCCATAGAATCTTCTTCTGGCTCGTCCACTTCGATCTGGGTCTGATTCGATTCGATCAGGCGTTCGCGCAGATCCTCGGCGGACTGGGTTTCTTCTGCGATCTCGCGTAGGGAAACAACCGGGTTTTTATCGTTGTCACGATCCACGGTCAGTGGCGCTCCGGCCGAAATTTCACGTGCGCGATGCGCAGCAAGCATCACAAGGTCAAACCGGTTTGGAACCTTATCAACGCAATCTTCTGTGGTAACGCGGGCCATCAGGACCTCTCCCATAGGGCAGACAATTCTAGAAAGGCGATATTTAAGGCCATCAAACAGGATTTACAAGGGCAGAATTCACAAAGGAACCACTTCTGAAATTTGCTCTTCTGGGAGGGCTGCAAGCATTTCAGAGGCTGAAGTACCGGTTAAGGGATGGATCCAATTCGGCGCAACATCTGCAAGCGGAACGAGAACAAATGCACGGTCTTGAATGCGGGGGTGTGGCAAGATCAACTGCTCCGGCGCGATCTTCATTTGGTCCTCGAGCGGTAAGTCCATCCATTCTTTTTGAATCTGAGCATCTGGCCGCACCTGATTTCCTGCAGCAATCAAATCCAGGTCCAAGCTGCGCGTTCCCCAACGTTGCACACGTTCGCGACCGCAACGGGCCTCGACTCGATGTAAATTTTCCAACACATTTTCAGCCGCTTCACCTGAATGAAATCGTGCCGCAGCGTTCACATAGTCATTACCTGCACCTTTTGGAAAGCAAGGTGTTCGATAAAACCGGCTAATTGCATCCAGAACGATACCTGAACTTTCGAGTTCGAAAATTGATAAGTTAATGATATTTATAATTTTTTCCGGATCTTCATCTTGGTTCCCACCAAAGGCGATCAGAAACTCTTGCAATTCACCCACCGCGACCTATCCTTTTGCTCAGGATCACTCCTCTTGCATAATAGCACCTGAAATTCTAGCTTAACCAAACAAATCTGTTCGTTTTTATAACCACTCAATAATTTTTCGGCGAATAGATTTTTGAATTTGGAAGGATGTTTTAATGTTTTACAAGGACGAACGGCTGGCGCTGTTCATCGATGGGTCGAATCTCTACGCCGCTGCAAAAGCACTTGGATTTGATATCGATTACAAGCTACTCCGGACAGAGTTCATGCGCCGCGGTAAACTTGTTCGTGCGTTTTACTACACCGCCTTGCTTGAAAATGACGAGTATTCCCCGATCCGCCCATTGGTTGATTGGTTGAATTACAATGGCTTCACCATGGTTACCAAACCTGCGAAGGAATACACCGATAGCCAAGGCCGCCGCAAAGTCAAAGGCAACATGGATATCGAATTAGCTGTTGACGCGATGGAACTCGCGCCTCGCGTTGACCACATTGTGCTGTTTTCAGGCGATGGGGATTTCCGCCCATTGATCGAAAGCCTGCAGCGTCAAGGTGTCCGCGTTTCGGTGGTCTCGACCATTCGCAGCCAACCGCCAATGATTTCGGACGATCTGCGCCGTCAGGCCGACAACTTCATCGAGCTTGAAGGCCTGCGCGAGGTCGTAGGACGTCCGCCGCGTGAAAATCATGGCGAGCGTGACGTACAACTTGAAAGCCATAGCGCTTTAGGCTGATTTTCTGCCAAAACCATCATGAAAACGCCCGCACACTCAGCGGGCGTTTTCATTTGCGGCACCTCGGCTCTGGACGTGCGCGGCAAGACAGCTTACCTCTGCCCAGACAGGAGGCTCTCATGACCAATCCACCGCTCAAATTGTATTTAGCTGCGCCACGCGGGTTCTGCGCTGGCGTTGATCGCGCTATTAAAATTGTCGAGATGGCGCTTACGAAATGGGGCGCACCTGTCTACGTGCGACATGAAATTGTGCACAACAAATACGTGGTGGATGACCTGCGGGCCAAGGGCGCTGTTTTTGTCGAAGAGCTGGATGAATGCCCTGACGACCGTCCTGTGATATTCTCTGCACACGGGGTCCCAAAATCTATCCCTTCAGAAGCCACGCGCCGCAATATGGTCTATGTTGATGCCACCTGCCCGCTGGTTTCCAAGGTTCATATCGAGGCTGAGCGTCACTTCGATGCGGGTTTGCAAATCATCATGATCGGCCACGACGGCCATCCGGAAACCATAGGCACAATGGGGCAATTGCCGGATGGCGAAGTGTTGTTGGTCGAAACCGTGAATGATGTTGCCAAAGTTGACATACGTAATCCAAAAAAACTGGCCTTTGTAACTCAAACCACGCTTTCGGTTGATGACACCAAGGATATTGTCGCAGCCCTTCAGGCCCGTTTTCCCGCCATTAAAGGCCCCCATAAGGAAGACATCTGCTATGCCACCACCAACCGGCAAGAGGCCGTAAAAGCCGTGGCCCCCAAATCCGACGCGCTTCTGGTTGTTGGCGCCCCAAACTCATCCAATTCACGCCGATTGGTTGAAGTTGCCTCCAAGGCGGGTTGCAATTACAGCCAATTAGTCCAGCGCGCAGGCGATATAGACTGGCGCACATTGGAAGGGATTCGGAGCATCGCGATAACCGCCGGTGCATCCGCCCCTGAAATTCTGGTAAACGAAGTGATTGACGCCTTCCGTGAGCGTTATGACGTAGATGTGGAGTTGGTCGAAACGGCTCAAGAGCGCGTGCATTTCAAGGTTCCACGTGTACTGCGAGAGATCGCATGAGCGACGACCGCACTCTCGCTGTCTATAACCGGCAAACCGACGACTACGTCGCAATGATGGATCAAGAGGCTGCCAAGGACCCGATGATCCGCCACTTCATTGCGACCTGTTCTGATGGTGGAGATGTGCTCGATCTGGGCTGCGGAGCAGGCCATTATGCCAGACGGATGGCCGAAGCGGGGTTGATCGTCAGTGCACTTGATGCGTCGGAATCGATGATAGAACACGCAGCCGCAATCCCAGGCGTTTCAGCGCAGCTTGGCCGATTTGAAGACGTCAGCGGTGAGAACCTTTACAACGGTATCTGGGCCTATTTCAGCTTGCTCCACGCTCCGCGTCAGGACTTGCCCGACCATTTGTTTCGCATTGCCACGGCACTACGCCCAGGTGGCGTTTTCTTCATCGGTATGAAACGTGGTAGCGGTGGCAAACGTGACAAACTGGATCGTTTTTATGAATATTACGAACAAGTTGAGCTCGAAGCACTGCTTAGAAACGCAGGCCTGAATCCGGTCAACCATTGGCTCGGCAAGGCCGAAGGCCTGGCTGGGAATCCCGAAGGTTGGATCGTGATCGAAGCCCATGGTTAAGCTTTTTGCCTACACAGACGGCGCCTGCTCTGGCAATCCCGGCCCGGGGGGTTGGGGCGTGTTGATGCGCGCATCCAAGGACGGCGAAATCTTGAAGGAGCGCGAGTTGAACGGTGGTGAGCCTGAGACCACCAACAACAGGATGGAACTCTTGGCGGCGATTAGTGCGTTGGAAGCGTTGGAACGCCCCAGCATCATCACCGTCGTCACCGACAGTTCTTATGTCAAAGATGGCGTCACCAAGTGGATCCACGGTTGGAAGAAAAACGGCTGGAAAACAGCCGCCAAAAAGCCCGTGAAAAACGCTGAGCTCTGGCAACAGCTTGATACCGCCCAAGCCCGCCATTCGGTGACATGGGAATGGGTCAAAGGTCATGCAGGTCATCCCGAAAATGAACGCGCCGATGAGCTCGCCCGGGCAGGAATGGAGCCATTCAAACCGCAGAAGGCTGCGAAATGACGGCATTGTCATTTCTGGATTATGCCTCTGTGCTGGTCTTTGCCTTAACGGGTGCCTTGGTCGCCAGCCGCGCCCAACTCGATCTGATCGGCTTTGCTTTCATCGCCTGCCTTACTGCGGTTGGGGGTGGCACGATCCGCGATGTACTGCTCAATCGTGATCCTGTGTTCTGGATCGGGAATCCAAACTACATTCTGATCGCTTGCGCCGCTGCAATCGTGATCTTTTTCACCGCGCCCATGGTTGAAAGCCGCTATCGCTGGCTGCTTTGGCTGGATAGCTTTGCCTTAGCAATCGCCGTGCCCGCCGGGGTCATCCTGGCGCTGGACATGCAGCAACCCGCGATGATCGTTGTCTTGATGGGAATGTTGACCGGCTGCATGGGTGGGCTCTTGCGCGATGTGGTGTGCAACGAAGTGCCGCTTGTCCTTAAACAAGGCGAGCTGTACGTCACCGCAACCTTTGCCGGATCGTTGACCGGCTTTTGGGTGCATGCCTTCACCAACAACATGACCTATGTCATGATCAGCTGCGCCGTGGTCACTTGGGGCCTGCGCGCGGGATCCATGTTGATGGGCTGGCAGCTACCAACATACCGCAGCCGCCCACCACGGGTGTAATCCACTCACTTCATGTAAGTCTGCCAGAGCCAGATCAGCAGCATCGCCCCTAGCACGGCTCCGACCAGCCCGGACAATGCGCCCAAAGCGCTGAGCAACAACCGCAGCACCAAACCACCCACCAAAGCGCCGGCCATACCAATGGCCACGGTCGGCAGAATTCCGGTCTCTATTTTCATCAGGCGGGTTGCCAAAAACCCAGCGGCAGCCCCGATGATCAACAACATAATGACAGACATGCCCGCCTCCTTATTTGCGCTTGCGCCAATGCGTCGGCACAATGATCAGCGCACCTATGGATGATAGTATCGCATCAACGCCCGGTGCGCCAAACTTCACTCCGAACATGATCCGGATGAAATAGAACAAGAACGCCCCACCGACGCAAATGATGATCGATGGGACATAACCATTGTTGGTAAAGCGGGATTTTTCGGAGATGTAGCCCACGATCCCTGCGATCACCACAGTGCCAAACAGATGCAGAAACATGCCAACCCTCGCTTACAAACGCGCGCCTTTGGTCAAAGGCATCCCGCGCAAAAACGTTTCGCTATCCTGCGCGCCACGCCCTGCGCGTTGCAAGCGCAAAATCTGAACCGCACCTCGGCCACAGGCGACCCTCAACTGGTCATCCAAAACCACTCCGGGCGCACCACATCCATATGACACACGCGATGCCAACAGCTTCAACCGTTCACCTTCGTGTTCTATCCAAGCCCCCGGGAACGGCGACAGTCCGCGAATGTGTTGATCCACCTCTGCAGCGGTCCAGCTCCAATCGAGTTTCGCCTCGCCTTTATCGATCTTGGCCGCATAGGTCACGCCGTCTTCGGGCTGGAGCTCCGGCGCAAAGGCATCAATTTGCTCTAGCACTTCAACAATCAACGCCGCCCCCATATCGGACAATCGATCATGCAATTGCCCTGTGGTTTCTTCAGCACCGATGTCCGTTGCTTTCCGCATCAATACCGGCCCTGTGTCCAGCCCTTCTTCCATCTGCATGATGCAGATACCGGTCTGTGCATCCCCCGACATAATTGCCCGATGGATCGGCGCCGCTCCACGCCAGCGCGGCAAGAGCGACGCATGGATGTTCAGGCAGCCTAATCGCGGTGCGTCCAAAATCACCTTTGGCAAGATCAGCCCATAGGCGACAACCACGGCCACATCAGCATTGAGCGCAGCAAACTCTGCCTGCTCAACCTCGCCCTTCAGACTCACCGGATGCCGCACCTCCAGCCCGAGTTCCAAAGCACGCGCATGGACAGGGGTTGGGCGGTCTTTCTTGCCGCGACCCGCCGGGCGCGGCGGCTGACAATACACAGAGGCAATCTCGTGCCCGGCTTGCACCAATGCATCCAACACCGGCACCGAAAAGTCGGGCGTTCCCATAAAGACAATTCGCATGCCATCCCCCATAGGTTGGGTGCTACCCCACCATCTTTTTTGCTTTGCGCAGCAACATGTCACGCTTCACCTTGCTAAGGTGGTCGAAATACATCCGGCCATTCAGATGGTCGATCTGATGCTGCACGCTGGTGGCCCAGAGCCCAACAAAGTCGCGCTCTTCCACCTTGCCCTGATCATTCATGAACTGCACCGTAACCGCACGTGGGCGTTTGATCTCGGCCGAAACCCCAACCAAATTGGGGCTGGCCTCTTCATGCGGGCGCAACTCGATACTGGCATGCAGCACTTCAGGGTTGGCCATACGCACGACTTGGCCGCGCTCAACGCTCGCATCCACAACTGCCAAACACTGCATCACACCGATTTGGTTCGCGCCCATGCCAACACCTGGCATGGCTTCCATCGTGTCGATCATGTCCTGCCACACAGCACGCACCTCATCGGTGATCGCCTCCACTGGCGCAGCTTTGGTCCGCAGACGTTTATCCGGCCAGGGCAGGCACTTGCGCACCACCATCAGCCACGGGCCTTTTCGCGTTTATACTTTTGGCTTTTACGCGTAATCAGCTGACGCTTCATCGGCCCCAAATGGTCAATGAACAGCTTACCATTCAGATGATCCAGCTCATGCTGGAAGCAGGTCGCCCACAGACCATCAAAGGTAGCTTTCTGTTCGTTTCCATCACGATCTATCCAACACACGTCAACTTCGGCTGGGCGGGTCACTTCGGCATATTGTTCGGGGATAGACAGGCATCCCTCTTCGTAGACATTCAGCTCCTCCGAAGAGGCAACAATTTCAGGATTGAACATCACCATAGGCTGCGGCTCTTCGGTGTCGTCCTTCGCGCAATCCAGCACGAACAGGCGCTGCAACACGCCTATTTGCGGTGCAGCCAGCCCGACACCGGGCGCGTCATACATCGTTTCCAACATGTCATCCGCCAGCGCGCGCAGCTCATCGGTGATGTCTGCAACGGGCTCGCACAGCTTTTTCAAGCGCGGGTCGGGGTGGATCAAAATCGGCCTAATCATATCGCTCATGTAGGGGATTGCTCACATTTGCGCAACGCCTCTTGCACCTGTCCTGCAATCGGTTAGCTTGCCGCCGATCAATACGGAGTACCCCATGAGTTTCGACGACATCATCGACCGCCACGGCACCAATAGCACCAAATGGGACGGCATGGCCGCCTTTACCGGCGTCTCGGCCCCCGATGGCATCGCGATGTGGATCGCCGACAAGGATTTCGCAGCGCCTGATTTTATCCAGGAAGCGGCGAAAAAACAGGTCGATTTGGCCAATTACGGCTATTTCACCGGCGAGAATGAACTCAAGGAGTCAGTCGCCTGGTGGATGAAGGCCCGCCACAACTGGGAAATCAAAACCGATTGGATCACCAACACCTACGGCTTGGGCAATGCGATTGCGCTATGCATAAATGTGTATAGTGAACCCGGCGACGAAATCATCATGTTCACGCCCGTCTATCACGAATTCACCTCCAAGGTTCTGCGTGCAGGCCGCACACCCAAACAATGGGCGATGCCAATTGAGAATGGCGTCTACCAGCTTGATCTGGAGGGGCTTGAAGCCACGCTGACTGGCAAGGAAAAGGTGGTGCTGTTCTGTTCGCCTCATAACCCGGCCGGCCGCATCTGGACGCCAGATGAACTGCGCGACCTGTCCGCTTTCTGTGCGCGCAATGATCTGGTGCTGGTCTCGGACGATATTCACCATGATCTGGTTTACCCGGGTCAAACCTACACGCCCATGTTGAATGCCGCACCTGATGCGGCCGCACATAGCGTCATACTGACCGCTTCTTCAAAAACCTTCAGCACCGCCGGCGTACGTCTGGGCAGTGTCACCATCCCGGATGCCGGTTTGCGAGAACGTTTTAAGTCCTTCGTCAACGCGCTCAATATTCAACCAAACCTGTTTGGCAAGGTTCTGACGCAAGCCGCTTACAGCGAACGCGGCGCGGCCTATGTTGATGAGTTGGCCGCTTATCTCGACGGCAACCACCGCATGTTCCTTGATGGCATGGCCCAGATACCCGGCGTGGTTCCGATGCCCATGCAGGCGACTTACCTCAGTTGGATGGATTTCACCAACACCGGCATGAACATGGCCGAGGTCACGAAACGCGTCAAGCAAGAGGCGCGAGTCGCCCCAAGCATTGGTGCTGAATTCGGCAAAGGCGGTGAAAACTTCCTGCGATTCAACATCGCGCTACCACGCCCGCTGTTGCAAGAGGCGCTGGAACGGCTACAGACGGCCTTTGCCGATCTGCAATGATTAAACGGCTGATCAGGGCAATCCTCTATGCCATAGCCTGTGGCGTGATTGTTTTGCTTGCCCTGATCGGCTGGATCCGCTTCGCCCCGCAACCAGCCGTCCCACCGTTGCCACCTCTAACGGGCCAGATTGACCGCATCGAGATAGACAAATCCGACCGCACGATGACGGTCTATCGCGGCGATGACGCCCTGCGCAGCTATGACATCGCCCTTGGCTTCGCACCCGAAGGGAATAAATTTCGTGAAGGCGACGGCAAAACTCCCGAGGGCACATTCACCATCAATCGTCGCAACCCGGAAAGCGCCTTTTACCTGTCATTGGGCATTGATTATCCACAACCAGAGGACCGCTTACGAGCGCAAGCCGCGGGTGTTTCCCCCGGCGGCGACATCTTCATTCATGGCCAGCCAAATCAATTTGGAGATGATGTTACTCTCTCAGGAGATTGGACCGCAGGCTGCATCGCGGTCAGCAATGCTGAGATCGAAGAGCTTTGGCGCATCACGCCTGATGGTACGGTCGTGGTCATTCGCCCCTAAAGCTTAGTGCTGTGTAATCAACGCCACCGGTGCATCCGGCGCACGGTAAAAATCCAAAGGCTGTTCTTCCACCGCCTCGGTGATGCGCTTGTATTCAAACCGACGTTCACCGTCTCCCTCTTCCGAGGCAACGATCAGGCAATGTGAAATCAACCGTTCCCCATCATAAAGCGCCACACGTCCCCTGATAAGAATGCTCGGCTCCAAAGCGAAACCGTTTTCCCAAGCCGACATTACTTTATAGGATTTGCCATCGACGTGGATTTTCAACTTGGTATTCTTCCGCTCTGCCAATTTGCGAGCGCGTTCCAATCCTTCGGAAATTTCCTTTGGCAAAAAACTCATCATCGTTCACATCACTTTCACTACAATGCATAAATGATGTCGCAGAACGGTGTAACAATCACGTTAAATTGCGAGCACTGCCACAATTTAACCCCAAAGAGACTGCCTTTGAGTAACAATTGTTTCCCATCCGACCGCAATGACCGCACCCCGCGCGGATCATAGAGCATTCTGCCGAAACCGCTCCCGGCAGAACGTGATGCAAAAGAATCGGCTTAAGTGTTGTGATCTTCAACCAAATCAACACCCGTCACCGGTCGTAATACATGCGGAATCGACGGGTCATACAGCGCGGAATCCTTGAAATCCTGCATTTCACGCAAGGCAGGTCCCACCATGATCAGTGCCGTCCGGGTGATCTTCTCAGAACGCACTTTTTTGCGAATATCACTCAGCGTGCCGCGGATCAGCATCTGATCGGGCCACCCCACACGGTATCCTACGACCACCGGGCAATCCTCACCGTAATGTGGCACAAGCACTCGCTCAATCTCGCGCATGTTGCGCACCGCAAGATGAATTGCCAGCGTCGCCCCCGTCCGGGCAAAGTTTTCCAGTGTTTCGCCCTCGGGCATCGAGGTTGATTGCATCGACATCCGTGTCAGCACGATCGATTGTGCGATCTCGGGGATGGTCAATTCCTGCTTCATTTCCGCCGCCATCGCTGCATAAGCCGGCACACCCGGGATGATTTGATAATCGATACCATCCGCCCGCAAGCGGCGGATCTGCTCGGCAATCGCGCCATAAAGCGACGGATCGCCCGAATGCACCCGAGCGACGTTCTCACCCCGATCATGTGCAGCCTTGATCTCGGCATGTGTGTCATCCAACGTCATTGGTGCCGTGTCCATCACCTTCGCCCCGTCTGGCGCGCAAGCCACGACTTCAGGTGGCACCAAAGACCCGGCGTACAGACAGACCGGGCATTCCCCGATGATCCGCTCTGCCTTCTTGGTCAAAAGCTCCGGATCGCCCGGACCTGCTCCGATAAAAAATACCGTCATCTCATCTCTCCATTGCGGGATTGTGGGCGGGGCGATGTTGCCGAAACCGGCAACGAGCGCCCGACCCCATCACGCCTGTTGTGCCAAATCACCATCAATCTTGCGGGCATACCCGCGCGGTGTGAACATCCGTGGTCCCTCGCCCAGCTGCGCCAGACGGGAGTTAGAAGACCCGATCAACACCACGGTCAGCATGTCCACCTCATCCACTTCCAGCGCATCCAAACGGCGATAGCGGATATATTCTTCTGGTCGCCCGAGTGAGCTAGCCAACATTACCGGCGTATCCGCCGGGCGGTGCTGCAGCAAGATATCACGGGCCTCCGCCAACAAGGTCCGACGGGTTTTTGAAACCGGATTGTAGAAAGCGATCACAAAATCCCCTTCCGCTGCCGCGTGCAAGCGCCGAATGATGTCGTCACGCGGGGTCAAAAGGTCCGATAGGCTGATGGTGCAGAAATCATGCCCTAAGGGTGCCCCGGCCCGCGCTGCGGCCCCTTGCAGGGCTGACACGCCCGGCGAGCACACGACGTCAACCCGATGCGCCGCATCCGAGACACCGTGCTCGTCTTCACCGCGATCCAGCAATTCAAACACCAATGCGCCCATTGCATAAATGCCGGCATCACCCGAACAAACCAGCGACACGTTCTTGCCCTTGGCGGCCTGTTCCAGTGCATAGCGGCACCGCGCCTCTTCTCCGCCCAATGGGAAGTCAGAGCGTTCCTTGCCAGCGGCCAGCGGTCCCAGCAGGTCGATGTACAGGCCATAACCGACCAGTTCTTCCGCCTCGGACACCAGCTTCGACACTTCCGGCGTCCGCCACGCTGCCTGACCTGGACCGATGCCCACGACAGATAGTCGACCGCGCGCACGGCCCGGCATGTCGGTGATCACTTCATCCGCCCGCGCAATCGCACAGGTCGCATTGGCGGTTTTTTGTTTCTCAACGACCAAGACACCACCACAAGTCAGCGCCGCTCCTTCAGAGACGCCATGGCAGCCCACTTCAGCAAAAACCACATCGGATGGATTCGCCAATTTGCCAGCCTGCGCTTCCAATTCATCTGCCGTGAACAAGCGGAACGGCACGCCCAAACGACGGGCCACGTCATTCATCGCCACTTCATCTGCTTTCAGATCTATCGAGGCCACATAAGCAATCGCGCCTGCCGCAATGTTATTTGCCGCCATGCTCTTCTGCACCAGCGTCCACAGCTCGTCGCTGTCACAGCCACGCGCACAACCCAGGCCCAATGCAAAGCGTTGAGGATGATAGACCAAACGCGCTTCACTTGATTCGGCAGGCGCTTCGGTCACGCAAAGTTCGACAGAATCACCGCTGTTCTCAAGGTCAAAGATGTTTTCGCCAGCGACCGAAATGCCGCCACCCGACAACATCGCCGCCATCGAGCCTTTGGCATCTTCAGGATTCGCCAGACGATATCCAACAGGGGGTTCATCCAAAGCCACGCCCATGGCGACATCGCCCGCCGTGGTTACGGCGGCCACGGCTTCCAAGCCTTTGGCAATCTCCGTGGCCAAGCGGTTCGCTCCGCGATGACCTCCCAATAGCGGCACCACAACCGATCCGTCGTCAGAGATAGAAACCACCGGCGGTTCGGCACGTTTATCTGACAGCATCGGGGCCACGGCGCGGATCAGAATCCCACTGGCACAGACGCCCACAACCGGCACACCTGCGGCAAACAGATCCCGCGCATGATCCAGCGCGTTGGAAAAAAACGCATCGGCCTTTTCCACGCGTCCCTCGCGCCCATGCACCGGCGCACCGATCAGCGCAGCAACCTTGTGCGCCACTTCCTCACCCGAGCGCGACAGCGCCAGTACCACTGGATTCACAGCCATGGATCGGCCCCTTTTGTTAGCAAAATCATTGAAAAGTAAGGCGCTTTTTCAGGCGCCTCTCTCAGCGGCAACACCACCTCATCGGGCAGGCTTGCACGCTCCACATACATGGCCTTGTCAGCAAAGCCCAATTTGTCAATCACACTACGGATCTTGGCCAGATGCCGCCCGACTTTCATGATCGCCACGCTTTCCGCGCCTTCAATGCGCGTGCGGAGCTCGTCCTCAGGCAAAGGCCCCGGCAAAACAGTCAGCCGTTCATTGCGCGCGACCAGAGGCATGCCCGCCCGGGCCGCACAGGTTGTGATCGAAGTCACCCCCGGCACTACTTCGACCTCATACCGATCTGACAGACGCATAAAGAGATACATAAAAGAGCCGTAGAAAAACGGGTCACCTTCACACAGGCAGATAACATCCTGCCCGGCCTCCAGTGCCGATGCGATCTCTTCGGCCCCTTTGTCATAAGCGGCCTGTGCCGGGGCGCGTTCCACTGTCATCGGCACATCCATAACGATCTCACGCGCTCCTTGTGTAATCACATCGGCGGCAATCGCTCGTGCAAAACTCTCTGCGCCCGCCAAAGCAGGATAGGCCACGACCGCAGCATTGGAAATCAACCGATGCGCCCGCAGCGTCATTAGCTCAGGATCGCCGGGCCCAAGGCCGACACCGTAAAATTTACCAACCATCACAGTTTCACTCATCGTTTGATCAGGCTCCACTGCGTCACTGGCATTAGTGGCCGCCATCCCGTCAGACCACCAATAGGTTCCGCCCGGTTGACGCTCAGCTTTACAAGTTGCCCGCCATGTTCCTTGTGCAATTCCAAAAGCAGCGCCTCGCTTTCCAGCGTGACCGCATTGCAGACCATCCGCCCCAGCGGACGCAAAGCCGCCCAAGAGGCTTCAAAGGTCTCGCGGCTCAGACCACCACCAATGAACACCGCATCCGGGGCATCCAAGCCATTCAATGCGTCAGGAACGCGTCCTTCGACCAATTGCAGCTTTGGAACCCCAAGCGCCAAGGCATTGGCTGCCGCCATCGCCCGGCGATCAGCACGCGGCTCAATCCCAATCGCACGGGCATAGCGCGCGCCACGCATCCACTCAACTGCGATGGAACCGCAACCTGTGCCGACATCCCACAAGAGCGCCCCGCGCATCGGCATCAGCTTGGCCAAGGTCGCCGCGCGCACCTCTTGCTTGGTCATTGTGCCATCGTGTTGAAACAACTCGTCCGCAAGCCCCGGAACACGTGGCAACAGCGCCGCATCGGGGGCTGCTACACATTCGACGGCAAGCGTATTAAAAGCCGGCACGTCGTGGTCCCAGCTTTCCGCGACGCCATCAAAGCGCGCTTCATCTTTGCCACCCATCGCCGCCAACACGCTCATTTTAGAACGGCCAAACCCACGTTCGGTCAGAAACTGCGCGATCTGCCCCGGCGTTTCCGCACCCGTAGTCAGGATCAGCAATCGCACCTCGGGTTGGATAAAGGCAATCATCTGCTCGACCGGGCGTCCATGCACGGTCAGCGTTTCAAGATCTGCCATCGACCAGCCCATGCGCGCTGCAGCCAGTTGGAACGCTGACAACTGCGGATGATAGACGACCTCATTAGCTTCAATTTCACGCCCAATCCGCGCACCGACCGAGAACCACAGCGGATCTCCTGTGGCCAGTACCACCACGCGCTTGCCGCGCTTGGCAATCAACAGATCAATCAGCGCATCAAATGGTGATGGCCATGCCACGCGCTCTGCTGTTGTATTATCCGAGAGCTTGTGATGCCGGTCGCCGCCAATAATCACCTCAGCCGCCTCAACAATGGCCCGGGTCGCAGGAACCAATCCGTCCATCCCATCTTCGCCAATACCGACGATATGCAACCAGGCTTCGCTCATTTGGCAATCTCCGGTAGGCCAGCCGCCAAAGCATTCACCGCTGCAGAGGCAATCGCCGACCCACCGCGTCGTCCGCGCAAGGCAACAAACTCACAGCCCCGCGGACGTGCTGCCAGCTCTGCCTTGGATTCTGAAGCCCCAACAAAACCAACTGGGAAGCCCAAGATCGCCGCCGGTTTCGGCGCGCCTTGATCCAGCAATTCCAACAAGTGGAATAAAGCGGTTGGAGCATTGCCAATCGCCACAACAGCACCCTCAAGATGCTCTGCCCATAACTCAACTGCAGCGGCAGATCGGGTATTACCAATGTCTTTGGCCCGGCCCGGCACCGATGGATCATTCAACGTGACGATCACCTGATTGTCTGCTGGCAGATACCTACGGATGATGCCTGCACCGACCATCTCGCAATCACACAACACTGGTGCTCCGGCTTGCAAAGCGGCATGGCCAGATTCGTAAACATCCGGCGAGAAATCCAACCAATCTGCCACCTCGACCATGCCACAGGCATGGATCAATCGGATGGCCAGTGCTTCCAATCCCGGGCCAAAACGATCCAATCGTGCCTCGCGGCGCACGGTTGCAAAGCTCTCGGCGTAAATAGCCGAGGGATCTTTTTCATAAGGGCGCATCATGTCCAGCGTCATACCTTTGCGTTGCGGGCGCTTTCCGGCCCGTGCGGGTGGTCAGCATGCGGGTATTCGGCGTGGTGATGGTCATGGTCGTGGTGATGATGCCCGTGGTCATGATCGTGGCTATGCCCGTGTTCATGGTGGTGATGATCGTGGTCGTGATCATGATGATGGTGGTGATGCCCACCCATCAACAAACGGCACATGCCGGTGCAGAATGTGTCGCAGTGATTGCAATCTTCAACGTTCGATCCGGGAGCAGAGGCGCCTTGCCCCTCTACATGGTGGTGGTGGCTTTCCTGAACAGCACCCACTTCGGCCTCAAAACCCAGAACCTGCGTACGGTATTTGCACATCACGCAAGTGGGCGGTGGAACATCACCAAAGGCGGGATGACCCGCGCCATTTTCAGCGGCTATTGTCGCGCGCTGCTCAGGTGTGATTGTGCGTTCGCCTTCTCCCTCAATCGCCAGAACCTGTGTGCGATACTGACAAGTCCCACAATTGGGCGGCGGCACAGCTCCGACTTGCTCAGTGATCCGCTCAGCAAATGTTTCAAGCACCTTGGGGTGATCACCAAGGTAGGCAGCTTTGACGAATTCAATTCCGGGGTTTTCCGCTGCGACCTGATCGGTAAAGCCGTAAATCCGGTCGATCAGAATACCCGAGAACAAGAAATACGGGAACACAACAACACGTTTGTAGCCCAGCTTCACGACGTGCTGCAGGCATGGCTCAACCAATGGGAAGGTCACACCAGAATAGCCCACCTCGCACCAACCAAAGCCCATCCCCTCTTGCAACAGACGGGCAATTTTTGAGACATTGCCGTTCGCGTCGGGGTCAGATGCCCCACGCCCGATGACCACAAGGCAGGTATCATGCAAGGACACTTCGCCAGAGGCTGCATTCGCCGCATCAATCGCTTCCTGAATGCGGCCACCCGCTGCCGCGATCATCTTGGGGTCAACACCCAATTCGCGCCCGTAAGAAATGTCTACGTCATGTTTGGTGGAATAGGTGTTCAGAACTGTTGGTATATCGTTCTTTGAATGCATCGCAGCAAACAACATGCCAGGCACAGCGAGAATGCGATCACAGCCCTTGTCGCGCAGCTTGTTCAGCCCATCGCGGATCACCGGATTGGCAAACTCCAGATAGCCATATTCCATCTCCCAGTCATCGGGCAGATAGGGGGGGAGTTTCTCAGCTAGCGTAGCGAATTCATTTACCGCCGACTGGCTCCGCGAGCCGTGCCCGCAGATCATCACACCTGTTTTGGTCATATACTCAGGCCTCTTGCAGCTCTTCGTCGGTATCTTGATCGACTTCGACTTCATCCGCCTTGTCCGACTTGCCTTTCAACCCGGCCCACAGACCGATGGCAATCGCAGCGCCAATTGCAGCCGCACCCAACCAGTGGCCATGCCCTGCGACCTCACCCAAATGCCCAACATGAGCCTTGGCCATGGAACCAACCAGCAGTGCTGGAATAATCATTGCGTATTTCATTCAGGGACCTCCCTTTTCAAAAGCTTTACAATGACTGGAAAGCACAACAGGGGCTTTGCCCCTCCTGACGACGTATCCGCAAGCCCCCGATTTGGGTCAGCCCAGCATACACACCTCTCCGGCCCGCGAACGGGCTTCGTCAATCATGGTCTATAGAGATCAACCTGTTCCGCTGCAAATCAAGAATCGTCTTTCATGACACGGTTTCCGACATCTTCGGTGCAATACAAACACTGCCTTTAAAGACTGATAACGATGATTCCAAATGCCACAATCACAGAGGCAAAGAGCCTTCGGAATACAGGCCTTTCGTGCAGCCATATCACCCCGATCAAAGCCGCGAAGACCACCGATGTTTCCCGCAAGGCCGAAACAATCCCGAGCGGCGCAAACATCTTGGCATAAAGAACAAGCCCATAAGCAGCGCCAGACAACACACCGCCGCAAATACCAATGAGGCCGATCCGCCGCGTCAACGCGCGCATGCGTGTACCGAAGCGTAACCCCACAAACGCAAACACGATAAATTCGGCAACAAAGAGCCATGCGATGTACCCCAACGGGCTGCCCGACAGCCGAATGCCAATGCCGTCCACAATAGAGTAAGCCGCAATCGTAAAAGACGTGATCACCGCCGCCAGCAACGCCGGACCAGAAAAGCCGCTGCGTTTAATCACCAAGGTTATGATTCCCAACGAGACAATCAAAATGCCGCCCCATGCCTGCCAAGACAGATATTCATCGGCCCAAATCGTTGCGCCCATTGCAATCATGACCGGTGTCGTGCCCCGTGCAATCGGGTAGACAAATGACAGGTCGCCAAATTTGTAGGCCGCACTCAGGAAATAGTAATATCCCCAATGGATGACCGTGGATGCAATGATATAGGGCACCGCTTCCAATGCAGGCGCAGGAAACAGAAACGCCATTGCGACGCCAGGCACCACATGCCCCAAAGCGATCAGGCCCAACATAACCGTTTTGTCACCTGACCCTTTGATCATCGCGTTCCAGACCGCATGCAGCAATGCAGCAGCCAGAACCGTCAAGACAATTGCAGGGGTCACGCCGCCTCGGTCAAAACAGCTTTCTCAACAATGATCAGGGCGACGTCCAACTCGGCCTTGGAGATGGTAAGAGGCGGTGACAGCGTCAGCACAGATCCTTGGCTGATTTTGAAGCTCAGCCCTGCAGCAAGGCAGGCGTAGTAAATCCGCTCTGCCGCTTCAACACCGGGCGCATTGGTTTCTCGATCCTCGACGATCTCAACACCGAACATCAAACCACGACCGCGTATGTCACCTACAATCGGAAGATGGCCAAGTGCGTCTTTCAAGCGGTTCAGCGCATAGACACCTAACTCAGCGGAACGTTCCACCAGATTTTCATCTTCGATGATCTCAATGGTGGTCAATGCAGCACGAGCGGTTACGGGGTTTTTTTCATGCGTGTAATGCCCGATGGCAAAATCCCCGCAAACATCCAATTCTTTCCGCGCCACGCAGGCCGCAATCGGTAAAATGCCCCCGCCCAAGGCTTTGCCAATGGTAACGATGTCTGGCACGATCTCATCATGCTCAAACGAGAACATCCGACCGGTTTTGCCCAAGCCTGTGGGAATTTCATCCAAGATCAGCAGCGCCCCGTGGCGATCACATGCGGCGCGCACGGCTTTCCAAAAGCCCGGCGGTGGCACAATTGGCACGGCACGCATCGGCTCAGCCACGACAGCGCAAACATCCCCTTCACGCTCGAGCACGTAGTTTATCATATTGGCGCAGGCCTCGGCGCTGGCTTCCAGGGTTTTGTGGCCATAGGGGCAATGCGTCGGATGGAATGGTGCAACATGTTCCGCGCCCGGCAGCAACGGCCCTGCGATATGGCTGCGGAACGTGGATTCCCCCCCGATGGAGGAGGCCCCAAACCCGGCCCCGTGAAAGGCATCCCAGAAACTGATGGTTTTGAACCGACCCGTGGCTGCACGGGCGATTTTAAGCGCCACTTCATTGGCATCTGACCCGCCAGTAGTGAACAGGATTTTCCCCAGATCACCGGGCGCAACCTGTGCCAGCTTCTCGGCCAATGCCACCGCAGGCTCATTGGTGAAACGTCGTGGCGCAAACGGTAAGTCATCCAACTGTGCCTTGATCGCCGAAAGCAGACGCGGGTGGCCGTATCCAATGTGGTGAACGGAATTACCGTGAAAATCCATATACCGGCGACCGGCAGTATCTTCGATCCAAATCCCTTCAGCCTTGGCGATGGTCGAGACACATGGCGACGACAGAGCCTGATGCAGGAACACATCTGCATCGCGCTTGAGAAGCGACTTTGTCGCGACATCCCCTTCGCGTGCGGACCATTTCGCCCGCGCCTCAGAGGTATTGGATTCGCCTTCGGTATGGGTGGTTGACATCGGGCCGCCTCGCTGTTTCAGCGCCGGTTAAACCGCGCTTGATCGTATTGGCGCCCGGGCCACATCGGCCCGGGGCGTTCTCTCACCGTGAGTGCTGACCTCAGCGTGGCCAGGGCAGAGAGTAGGTCTTGACGTTGGTGAAGAATTTCATCGCTTCAATGACGCCTTCCTTCACACCGTTGCCGCTGTCTTTGATGCCACCAAAGGGTGACATTTCAATGCGATAGCCGGGCTGTTCCCAAATATTGCAGGTACCAACATCCAAACCATTGATATAGGCAATTGCCCGGTTCAGATCGTTAGTGCAGACGCCCGAGGAGAGGCCAAATTCAGTCGAATTCGAGATACGCATGACCTCTTCATCGTCATCAGGCACCCGCACGATTGGCACAATGGGGCCAAAGGTTTCTTCCATCACCAACTCGCTGTCATGTGGCACCTTGTCGATGACAATCGGCGGCAGCAAAGCGCCCTGACGGCCTGGATGATAAAGGATCTCGGCCCCTTCTTTCTCTGCTTGGTAAACCCGATTTTCAAACAATTCTGCCGCTTGCGAATGGATCACGCAGCCCAGCTCGGTTGCAGGATCTTGAGGGTCTCCAAATTTGATCTTCTTGGCCTTTTCCAGCACCAATGGGACAAATTTATCCGCGACGCTTTCTTGCACCAGAATACGTTTAATCGCGGTGCAACGCTGGCCTGAATTCCCGGTTGCCCCGGCTACGGCAATGGTGGCCGCCTTGTCCAGATCCGCATCAGACAGGTCGTTGCAGATGATCAACGGGTCATTGCCGCCCAGTTCCAGCGCCTGACGTTTGTAGCCTGCTTTTTCCGCGATGATCTTGCCCACCGGCACACCACCGGTGAAGGTGATGATGTCGATATTGTCATTGGTGATCATCTCGTCACCGATATCTTGCGGCATTCCAGTGACGACCTGGAACATCTCTGGCGGCAAGCCTGCCTCATAAAGAATATCGGCCAGCGTCAGGCAGGTCATCGGCGTCAGCTCAGTCGGTTTACACACCATGCAATTGTTGGTCGCAATCGACGGCGCAATCTTGTGGCTCACCATGTTGAGCGGGTGGTTGAACGGCGTGATCGCAGAAATCGCCTTCACCGGCTCGCGCGTGGTGAAGATTTTGCGATCCTTGCCGTTGTGGGTGAGATCACAAGAGAAAATTTCACCATCGTCCTTGAGCGCTTCAGCTGCTGCAAACTGATACACATCCTGCGCGCGCTTGGTTTCGTAAATCGCGTGTTGATGACAAATGCCCAGCTCTAGCGTCAGCCATTTGGCCAGATAGTCGCGTTTCTCTCCAATCAGCTCGCCTACGCGCTGCAGGATCTGGCTGCGCTCATAGCGTGTCAGTTTCGGCTTGTAATTCGCTGCAATTTCGAACGCCTTGCGCGCATGTTCCGCCGTCCCTGCGGGCACAGTACCCACCACCTCATCGGTATAGGGGTAAAGCACCTCAACCACATCATCGGTATGGACGATCTCGCCTCCGATTCGCATGCCTTCAACGCGGATATCGCTCTTTGTCATGTTTCCATCCATTCTTTGATCCCCTTTTATAGCGCGGCTGCGGTCGTTGCGTAGAAAAACGCATCAAAATTGCGCAACTCAGGCTCATTTGGCAGATCAATCACCCGATTGACGATGAACGGCACTTCCTGTTCGGTCAGGCCACCATGGCTGCGCAGCGGCTCTTTGAGAGCCGCCAGATCATGCCGGTGCTCGGAGGTGCCAATGCAGATGTTTTCGCCGGAAATCATCACGATATCGCCAATTCGGTCGCCCGGCAGCTCGAACCGTTTGATTGCCTCTTCCTTGTCGATCACAAGGATTAGCTCATCACGCGCCTTCAGTTTTGCAATGATGTCAGATTTGTCCGCGCCTTCGGGCAGGTAGGCAGTGGCGAAGGCCCCCAGCGCACCATGGTGCACAACGTATGGGTCGGTGATCGGCAAGATAACGCGGGCGGCATCCTTGCCCAGCCACTCATCCATCAAATCCTGCGCATAGATCACGTTAGGCGATCCATCAGCGTGGTGCTTGGGTTTCATGCCATGGTCGGCGGTAACGACAACGGCTGCGCCCAGCTCATCTAACTCCCCAAGGTAGCGGTCGAACATCTCATAGAAATCCAGCGCACCTTTTTGATCAGGGGCATATTTGTGCTGAATGTAATCCGTGGTCGACAGATACATCACATCGGGTTTGAAGTCCTTCAGCAGCTTCACACCCGCCGCAAAAACAAACTCTGACAGCTCCGAAGAATAAACCTCTGGAACATCCATGCCCAGCCACTCACTGGCGTTATCGATGCCATGCTCCGACTTCGTCGTCTCGCCCGAACGTTCGGAGGAAAATGCCACCGCACGGTCCTCATCAAACTTCAACCCAGACCCCAATAGTGCACGCAGCTTGTCCTTGGCCGTGACCATCGCCACGCGATACCCGGCGTCGTAGAATTGCGAGAAGATGGTCGGCGCGCGCAGGAAGCGCACATCGTTCATCATCACCTCTTCGCCACTATCGGGATCGATCAGGTAATTGCCACAGATGCCATGCACGATTGGCGGGCGACCAGTGGCAATCGACAGGTTGTTCGGATTGGTGAACGACGGGATCACCGAATGCGCCAGTCGGTCCGTGCCGGTTTCGCGCATCCGCTTGAGGTTGGGCATCAAGCCCTTGGCGATGGCCACATCCAGATATTCCGGCTCGCAGCCGTCCAGACAGATCGCAATCGCCGGAATTTTTGGCGCCGGGTAAACCCGCTCATTGGCAATAACAGGAGAGTGAAAGGTCATAGTCTTTGGTCCTTTGATCAGGCCGCCAATTTGGCGCGTTCTTCCAGTGCTGCCGACGGCGGGGCCGCGCTTGCAACCCCCATCTCAGCAAGCGATTCCTTTGCGGCAGTCACAACCTGCTGCATGATGTGTTCATCCATTTGCCCAATGCAGCCGACGCGGAAACTGTCCACCACAGTCAGCTTGCCGGGATAAATGATAAAGCCCTTGTCCTTCATCAGTTGGTAAAACTGATCGAAGACGAAATTTTCATCTGCCGGGCAGAAAAAGGTCACGATAATGGGGCTGAGCCACCGATTTTGTAGCAACGTTTCAAACCCCAACTCACGCATCCCGGCGACCACCACATCGCGATTACGGGTATAGCGCGCGCCACGCCCCGCAACATTGCCCTCTGCTTCATGCGCTTTGAGCGCTTCAAGGAATGCCACGACAACATGAGTGGGCGGGGTAAAACGCCATTGGCCGGTTTTGTTCATATGCGCCCATTGGGCATGCACATCCAAACTCAGGGAATGGCTATTGCCCTGCGCCGCTTCCAACTCATCCTTGCGTGCGATGATAAAGCCGAAGCCGGGCACCCCTTCGATACATTTATTCGCCGAAGACACCATCGCTTCATAATGTACTTCGCTGGGTTGCAACTCGACCGCGCCAAAGGCGGACATGCTGTCGACCAATAATTTGCGACCAGCGGCATAGGTCACCTCTGAAATTTCCTCAACCGGGTTCAGAATGCCCGACGAGGTCTCGCAATGAATCGCAACGACATGAGTGATAGCCGGATCATCTGCCAAAATCTTCGCGACCTCATCGCCGCGTGGCGGCAGATAGTCACCTTTGTCCAGCAATACGAAATCACGGCCCAAATATTCCATCGTCTTGGCCGAGCGTTGGCCATAGGCACCGTTTGCCAACACCAGCGCCTTGCCATCTTCCGGGATAAAGCTGCCAAGCATCGCCTCAACCGCGAAAGAGCCAGAACCCTGCATTGGAACGCAATCGAAATCCTCATGCCCTTGCCCCAACAAAGTCAACAAACGTTGGCGAATTTCCTGCGTCACAGCGCGAAAATCTTTGTCCCAACTTCCCCAGTCCTTGAGCATGGCTTCCTTTACAGCAATTGATGTTGTCAACGGGCCCGGGGTAAGCAAGTAAGGTTCACCCAATTTAGGGGCTTCAATCTTGTTACCAACGTGTTCCACGGATCATCTCCAGATAAACGCAATACCGAATAAATGATCAATGATCTTTTATATGTAAAATTGTTATTTGGTATGGCATCATAGGAAATACATATATCATATAAGTGTCATACAAAAATGCGATACAGTCAGATCAAAGCCTTTCATAATGTGGCTAAATATGGTGGATTTTCCCGCGCGGCCGAGGCCATTTTCCAGACCCAGCCAGCCCTGTCCGAACAGGTGAGGCGGTTGGAACAGGACCACGATATTTTGCTGTTTCACCGAGATAAAAAAGGCGTTCAGCTGACGTCAGCAGGCGAGCATTTGTTTCTGCTGACCAAGCAGTTTTTCGAAGTCGAACAGCAGGTCGAAGAATATCTCTCGGAATCCGGGGCAGCCATCGAAGGGCAGCTTAGAATCATCGCTGATTCCGCCCACCACGTGACGGATCACCTCAGCCGGTTTCGTCGCAGGTATCCGAATGTGTTCGTGTCGCTACGCACCGGAAACACTACAGAAATCCTGAACGAGTTGCGCACTTTTAATGCCGAAATCGGCATTGTCGGCAGCATTGATCCGGGTCACGAATTTACTGCCGTCGATTTAGGCGCCACAAAAATCACTGCATTCAGTGTCAAAGGCTATCTCCCCAGGGGCATCGATTCTCTTTCGCTCAAGGATCTGAAAAACGAACAGCTGGTGTTTCGTGAACCAGGATCGAAAACCCGTCAAAAACTCGAAGAGGAGGCTCGAAAGAAAAAGATCACACTCACTCCCGCACTCGAAGTCGAAGGCCGCGAAGCGATGCGTGAAGTGGTGGCTGCAGGCACCGGGATCGGGTTTGTCTCTGAAGCGGAGTTTGGCAACGATTCCCGCCTAGTCAAAATTCCGCTGCGTGACACCACCCTTAGCATGAGCGAAACCATGGTACACCTGGCCACCCGCCGGGACGTTCGCGTCATTCGCGCGTTCATGGATCTGACAACGGGCACAACAGTTTAAGTCACCAAGGAACGGCATCCCCCTTCCAGTCGAAAAATCCTCCGCTGTCTTCAATTTTCAGATCGTCTATCACTGACAGCAGGTTTTGAGCGGCCCTTTCAGGTGGAACTGCGGGGTACCGTCCCACGTATTTCTGCGTAAAAGCCGTATCGACAGTCCCCGGATGTAACGCCACGCAAATCGCCTCTTTGTGACTTCGTGCCAATTCAATCGCACCCGTGTGGATCATCTGGTTCAGCGCAGCCTTAGCTGTGCGATAAGAATACCAGCCACCTAGACGATTATCACCAATCGAACCCACCCGTGCTGAAAGCGCGGCAAAAACTGATCTACGATCCTTGGGTAACAGCCGAATTGCGTGTTTTAACACCAATGACGGACCTACGCTGTTGAGCATGAACTGCTTAGTCATGTCATGTGCATTCACCTGCCTTAGGGTCTTCTCCGGTTCCGAGCCTTCAATTTCCAAAGCGCCCGTTGCGACCAGTATCAAATCAAAAGGTGCACCGAAACGTCCCAATCTTTCTACAACAACCTGCTCATCGCAAATGTCAAAACCATCAACCGAACGCGACAACTCCGTGACGATCACATCTTTTGTGGCCAAAACCTTAGTAGCCGCCGCTCCAATCCCACCGGATGCACCAATGACCAATGCCGTTTTCAATGAATTAACCCTATGTTTCATTGAGTATTACGATTCTTATGTCACAATAGATCAATAAGCGCTCAGTACCCATCAGCCTTCTGACCAAAGAACACCTTGGTTACATCTTCTATGATCTCCCAAATAACCCGGCTACCATCTCGCACAAACAGACTGTCCCCCGGGTTGAGTTCATTGGTAACTCCACTTGTTTGATCAATTACCCGGCACCGCCCAGACAGGATCATCATCAACTCGTCACCTTGTTCAGTGCATTCAAACGTGCCTTTGGTACAGCACCATATGCCATAGCGGCTGGCGTGCCCCGGACCGCCCGCATCGATTCGCCCTGAAGTGCGTGGATGTCCTTCGCGGATTACATAGTCGCTTAACGGATTATCAAAGGGCCAGTCTTCCAAAATGCCCACGTCGTCCCCGGGTTTGTACTGGAATGTCATCAACGACCTCTAAATTTAAATAGCTACGCACTCATCCCGGCGTGCCTTTCACGAAAAGTCAAATCCGAGGTCAAAAATTTGAACCCCTTTAGCAGAGGCGATGCTATCACTTTCCGCAAACTCTAACGAACGAGGACGCTATGCCGACAACAACCCTCTATGCGATGATCATGCTCGCCGCTGGCATCGGTGTCCCCATTCTGGCTGCTCTGAATGCCGCCCTCGGGGTACGAATTGGCTCTCCTGCGGGTGCAGCGGTTTTCCTGTTCACGATCGCGTTCATCTGCGCTCTTGTGGTCTTGGTGCTCTTCGACAAACCAAGCACTTTGTTTACTGCGATCAGTGCTCCCAAACACCTGTTTTTGGCCGGTGTGCTGGTCGCCTTTTATGTCTTGTCGATCACCTATATCGCACCACATTTTGGAGTGGGGAACGCGGTGTTCGCCGTCCTTCTGGGACAGTTGATCAGTGCCGCTGCAATTGACCACTTCGGCCTGTTCGGCTCTCCGGTCACGCCCTTAACCCTCACGCGTGCTGCTGGGATAGGCCTCATGGCCGCTGGGGTCTTTGTGACTCAGCAAGTTAAGTAGGTTAAGCCGACACCAGTTGTCCGTTTTCCAACCTGAGCGTCCGGTCCATGCGCGCGGCCAGCTCCAGATTGTGGGTCGCGACCAGCGCCGCCAATCCTGTGTCGCGTACCAACCCGACCAGCGCCTCGAATACTTGATCCGAAGTGTTTGGATCAAGGTTCCCAGTGGGCTCATCTGCCAGCAACACCTTTGGTTCATTGGCCACAGCCCGGCAAAAGGCAACGCGTTGTTGCTCCCCACCAGACAAGGCTGCAGGCCGGTGATCCGCGCGCTCGGCGATGCCGACGCGGGTTAACAAATCGTAGGCCCGTAGTTCAGCCTGTTTACGCGGGATGCCATTGGCCAGTTGCGGCAGGACGATGTTTTCCTTGGCGGTGAACTCGGGCAACAGGTGGTGGAACTGATAGATGAATCCGATGTCGCGACGCCGTGCATTGGTACGGCGGCGATCACTGAGACGGGTCATATCGGTACCGGCGATTTCAATCTGCCCCGCATCAGCCGTGTCCAGCAGGCCTGCGATATGCATCAAGGTGGATTTACCCGCACCCGAGGGGGCGACGAGGGCGACGATCTCGCCAGCCTTCAATTCCAGCGCCGCACTGTTCAGCACCGGCACTTCATGTTCCAAACCCTTGTTGTAGGTCTTGGACACATCTGAAAGTTTCAGCTTCACTTCACTCATAGCGCAGCGCCTCTACCGGGTTCAGCCGCGCCGCGCGGCGGGCGGGAAAGATTGTGACGATGAACGACAGCCCCAGCGACAAGCCAATTGCCGAGAGCACATCCGCAAATTCCAGCTTGGCCGGCAAGTGATAGATTCCACGAATGGACGGATCCCAAACGCCACCGCCCATCATGGCATTCACAACCGAAAAGATCGGATCGATATACACCGCAAACAAGCAACCCAAGATCACGCCACAGACCGTACCGATCATCCCTGTGAATGCTCCACAGATGAAAAACACTCGCATGACTGATCCCTGCGTCAAGCCGATGGTGCGTAAAATGCCAATGTCGCGGCCCTTGTTTTTGACCAGCATGATCAGTCCGCTGGTGATGTTCATCGCCGCGATCAGGACCAGAATGGCCATGATGATGAACATCACGTTGTCCTCGACTTCAAGCGCGCGCAGATACCCGCCGCTGGCATCACGCCAGCTCCAGAGCTGGCTGCGTTCTCCGGCGGCTTTGATGAGGTCGAGGTTCATTCCGTCTACTCCCTCAGGGTTTGCGACCATGACCTCCAGCTCATCCGCGCGTCCCTCGCGGTTGAAAAAGCTCTGCGCCTCTGCAAACGGCAGATAGACCCGCACCTTGTCGATGTCATAACGCCCGGCAGTAAAGATGTAGACCACTTCGTAGGCGTTGATCCGAGGGGTTGATCCGAAAGCTGTTTTGTTCGCATTCGGCAAAATTAGTTTGATCCGATCACCGATGGTCACTCCGAGTTCACGCGCCACGCCAGAGCCAAGCGCGATGCCTTCGTTGAAGCGGGCGATATCCCCCAACCCGGTTTCCGGGTTTGCAACCCGCGGAATGGTCTGCAGATCCTCAAACGAAATGCCAAAAACTTGCACCCCTGCGTTGCGGTCGCGCATATTGGCCATGACCTGCCCCTTGATCAGTGGGGCAACGCGGGTGACACCTTCGACTTCGCGCACACGTTCAGCCATGGCAGTGTAATCTTCGATAGTCCGGTCCAGCCGGCCGGTCTGCTCGTTCACGACACCAAGATTATAGACGGTCACATGGGCATTTGAGCCCAAAATGGTATCGACCAATTCGGCGCGAAAACCTGAGCGCACGGACAAGGTCGCGATCAATGCAAATACTGCCAATGTAATGCCGATCAAGCTGATCCATGTCATCACACTGACTCCACCTTCGGCCCGACGGGCGCGCAGGTATCGCCATGCGATCATCCATTCAAAGGGGGCAAAGGGGGCTGGGGTGCCTGCCACGTTCAACCTCGGTATTTTATGTTGACCCGGACATAACGTCTTGTGGCCAATGTTACATTTTGCGCGGACACTGCGCTGACCATATCCTGCCGTCAAGCCACGCCCACAATTTTTGCCCTTATAGGCGGCCTTGGCATCGCTTGGCCAGAGCGGCATAGTGCGCGTATGACTTTGCAGGAACTTGCCTTTGAAAATGCGCCCATGGGGCTGGTAGTGTTGGAACACCGGATCATCCGGCAATGCAACCAGCGTTTTGCTGATATATTCGGCGATACCCCGCAAGACTACAAAGACGTGCCGCTTGCACTCTATTATCCTTCTATCGAGGATTACCGCCGCATCGGCGCGCGCAGTCTGAGCATCATGCGCGAAACCGGGAGGTATAACGACGAGCGCATTATGAAGCGGCGCGATGGCGATTTGTTCTGGTGCCGGGTCCGGGGTCAATCCACCACGCCCGAGGCCCCGTTTCAACAAGGAGTCTGGTCCTTTACCGACCTGTCGGACGAGCGGCCATTGGTGGAGTTGACCGCCCGCGAACGACAGGTCGCAATCTTGACCTGTCAGGGCATGACCTCCAAGGAAATTGGGCTGGATCTGAACCTGTCCTACCGCACGATCGAGATGTATCGCGCACGGTTATTGGAGAAGTTTCAGGCGCGTAAATTACCTGAATTGGTGGCCAAACTTTCGGGCATGCCGCTTTGAAGTGGCCCGATGTCGAATAAAATCGGCTTCCCTATGGTCATTTCAACGATCTAACCCCACATAACACCACAATTGCTTGCTTTTCTCGGGCGGAAGACTGGCCTATAAGAAGCAAAACAAATGTGCGGGACAAACTGATCAAAACCCCGCCTATGGTCGAGGATACTGATGCCAAATAAGACACACGAAACCGACGTGACCTTTATCAAGGCGCTCGCCGAGCTGTTGAATGAAAATGACCTGACCGAGCTGCAGGTGAAACGCGACTACGGCGAAAACGATAGCCTGAACGTGCGCGTGAGCCGCCGTCAAGAAGTGGCCGCTCCTGTTGCAATGCAAATGGCTGCGCCCGCAGCACCGGTTGCAGCTGCACCAGCCGCCGCAGCCCCTGCTGCCGAAGCCTCTCCTGCTGAAGATCCAGCCAGCCACCCCGGCGCAGTGACCTCGCCCATGGTTGGCACGGTTTATACGCAGGCCGAGCCCGGCGCGCCTTCATTTGTCAGCGTTGGCGATCAGGTCAGTGAAGGCGACACCCTGTTGATCGTCGAAGCCATGAAAACCATGAACCACATCCCCGCCCCACGCGGCGGTACGGTCAAGCGTATTCTGGTTGAAGACGGTGCAGCGGTTGAATACGGCACACCCTTGATGATCATCGAATAAGGTCTGGCTGATGTTCGATAAAATTCTCATCGCCAACCGGGGTGAAATTGCCCTGCGGGTTATCCGGGCGGCACGCGAAATGGGCATTCAATCGGTTGCAGTTCATTCGACCGCTGACGCCGACGCAATGCACGTGCGAATGGCCGACGAATCTGTCTGTATTGGGCCCCCTCCGGGCACCGACAGCTATTTGTCGATCCCGTCGATCATTGCTGCTTGTGAAGTGACCGGCGCCCAGGCGATACACCCTGGCTATGGCTTTCTCAGTGAAAACGCCAACTTTGTGCAGATCGTCGAAGATCATAACCTGACCTTCATCGGCCCTACAGCGGAACACATCCGTATCATGGGCGACAAGATCACCGCCAAGGATACGATGAAAGAACTGGGCGTACCTTGTGTGCCGGGCTCTGATGGCGGTGTTCCGACATTGGAAGATGCCCGTCGCATTGGCGAAGAGATCGGCTATCCGGTTATCATCAAAGCCACCGCCGGTGGTGGTGGGCGCGGCATGAAAGTCGCCGCCGACGCCAGCGAGATGGAACATGCCTTTATGACCGCACGGTCCGAAGGTAAAGCCGCCTTTGGCAACGATGAAGTTTATATTGAAAAATACCTCACCACACCGCGCCACATCGAAATTCAGGTCTTTGGCGATGGCAAGGGCAAGGCGGTGCATTTGGGCGAGCGTGACTGCTCCCTGCAGCGCCGTCACCAGAAAGTGTTTGAAGAGGCACCCGGCCCATGCATCACACCGGAAGAGCGCGCCAGAATTGGCGAAGTTTGTGCGGATGCTGTTGCACGGATCAACTACACAGGCGCCGGCACGATCGAATTCTTGTATGAGAATGGTGAGTTCTATTTCATCGAGATGAACACCCGCCTGCAGGTGGAGCACCCGGTAACCGAAGCGATTTTCGGCGTTGATTTGGTGCGCGAGCAAATCCGTGTGGCTGCTGGTCTGCCGATGTCCTTTGGTCAGGATGATCTGGAAATCAATGGCCACGCCATCGAGGTCCGCATCAACGCCGAGAAGGTGCCCGAGTTTGCGCCACGTCCTGGCAAGATCACCCAGTTCCACGCCCCCGGCGGTCTGGGTGTGCGGATGGATTCGGCGCTTTACGATGGCTACTCGATTCCGCCCTACTACGATTCGCTGATCGCCAAGCTGATCGTGCATGGCCGTGACCGCCCTGCCGCTTTGGCCCGGCTATCGCGCGCTTTGGGGGAGTTGATCGTTGATGGTGTCGACACAACCGTTCCGCTGTTCGATGCCCTACTGGCCGAGGAAGACATTCACACCGGCGAATACAACATTCACTGGCTCGAAAAATGGCTGGAGACCAATCTTCAGGACTAAGCCGTGATGCTTTGCCCTACCGGCCGCAGATGCATGTGGCCGGTAGGTTTTCCTTCAAATGTGCGACTACTGATCAGGATGCTTCATGACCGACGCACTGCCTGAAATTACCCCTCAATTATTGCTGCGCGCCTATGCTTCAGGCATATTTCCGATGGCCGAGGGGCAGGATGACCCCGAAATTTTCTGGGTCGATCCACGTCAGCGTGGCATCCTGCCATTGGATGGCTTTCACATTTCCCGCTCCCTCGCCCGCCGCATGCGTAAGGCAGAATACACTGCATCATGGAACCGCGATTTTCCCGGCGTTTTAAATGGATGCGCTGATCGGGAGCAGACCTGGATCAATGATGAAATCCGGCAGCTCTACACCGCGCTGCACGAGATGGGCTACGCATATTCACTCGAAATCTGGGAAAAGGAAGCGCTGGTCGGTGGCGTTTACGGCGTGGCGCTTGGTCAGGCGTTCTTTGGCGAGAGCATGTTTTCGCGCCAGACCGATGCGTCAAAACTGGCGCTGGCGCACCTCTGTGACCATCTGCGCCGTTGTCAGTTCACTTTGCTGGACACTCAATTCATCACCGAACATCTGACCAGCCTTGGGGCCGTTGAAATCCCGCGTGCCGAATACCGAGAATTGCTCAAGCTAGCGTTGGTTCACTCTTCTACGCTAGACTCGGTCTCGTTTGATCCTGCCTCGGACAGGGTGCTACAGCGCATGACCCAAACGTCATAACGCGGATGTTCCATCGCATTCAGCGCCGGAGACGAGGCCATCATCCAGCCGCGAAACGCGGGCTCTGCCTCGCCTTCGTCCATAATCGTCAAAAAGGCAAATGCGTCGGAGACCGCATTGCCTTTGGGGAACCGACATTCATCAAGTGCAATTGTCAAACGGCCCAGCTGATAGCTGCCGCCATTTTCCAATGTGATATCTTCGACGTGGCCGGTCAGTTTATCCAACCCACGCAACACGGCCCCAGTGCCAGTGCTGACCTCTTGTTGTGCTGATACTGTTCCTGCGGCACAGGCCACCAGCAAAGCAAGCGTTGCTGACCTCATCCGTCAGACTCCTTATCGTCACCGCTGACGAATTTGAGCAGCAATGAGATCAGGCTGACCGAGCCTTGAGTGAATTCAATCTCATCGCCCACTTCAAGATAGAAAGGTGATCCACCGGGCTGGATCTCAACGAAGTTACCTCCCAGCAGCCCTTCAGAACTGATCAAGACCGCACTGTCGTCCGGAATTTCAATCCCCTCTCGCACGGTAAACACGGTTTCAGCGCGATAGGTTTCAGGATCAAGGTTTAGCTGCGTTACTCGCCCCACCTTGACGCCCGCAAGGCGCACATCGGTGCCCACATCTACGCCATCTGCGCTGCGGAAACTGGCCGCCAACGGGTATTCCTTGGCCGCTGCCGAGACGCCGGTCACCTGACCGGCATAGGCTAAAAACCCTATTGCGATGGCAAGAACTGCGCCGCCAACGATGACTTCAGTGGTATTTTCTGACATATTGTACTGCCTACTCTGAGGGCCCGACTATTCCGGGCTCCATGCCTCATAATCACGCCGCTCAGCCGGGGCCGCGACACGTCGGATCGACCCAATTGGCGCATAGGCCAGTGCCGTTCCCGTCAGGTTTTCTTCGTGTGGTTTTTCCCACGTTTTATGGACAAGCGGCTTGTCGGTAGGAGGTTCCTTGAAGGTGTGATGCAACCAGCCGTGCCAATCAGGGCTGACGCGGCTGGCCTCGGCCTCGCCGTTAAAAATCACCCAGCGGCGCTTGTCATCACGGGTGCGGTAAAACACATTGCCCTGTTCGTCTTCGCCCACACGCTCGCCTTTGCGCCACGTGTATAGCTGCGTATTCAGGGTCTGGCCGTTCCACCATGTCACAGCACGTAGTAGCGTGTTGAGAATGCCCATCAATTCCTCCGACGATGCGTGTCACAGATATGGCGCAAATGTTCGGAAAGGTCCAGCGTTGCATCACACCGGGAAAGACAAACGCAGCCAGCCGCTTATGGACCCGCTGCGTTTTGAAGGATCAGGCGCTAGCGCCTTCTTTCTGCGCGTCGGCATAGATCATCAAAGGCGCGGCATCTGATGTCACCGCTTCCTCATTCACAACCACTTCGCTGACGTTTTCCATGCCCGGCAGGTCGAACATCGTATCCAGCAGAATGTCTTCGAGGATTGAGCGCAGGCCGCGAGCCCCGGTCTTACGCTCGATTGCACGTACGGCAATCGCCTTGAGTGCATCATCAGTGAACTTCAGCGCGGTATCTTCCAGCTCAAAGAGCCGCTGATATTGTTTGACCAAAGCATTTTTAGGCTCAGTCAGAATAGTGACCAGCGCGTCTTCATCCAGATCTTCGAGTGTCGCAATCACAGGCAAACGGCCCACGAATTCCGGGATCAAACCGAATTTCAGCAAATCCTCGGGCTCAAGATCTTGGAAGATCTCTCCGATGTTACGCTGATCGTTATCACGCACATCTGCGCCAAAGCCCATCGCACTGCCTTTGCCGCGCTGTGCGATGATTTTGTCCAGACCAGCAAAGGCCCCGCCGCAAATAAACAGAATGTTGGTGGTATCCACCTGCAGGAATTCTTGCTGCGGGTGCTTGCGCCCACCTTGGGGTGGTACGGCAGCAACTGTGCCTTCCATCAACTTCAGCAGAGCTTGTTGTACACCTTCGCCCGACACATCACGTGTGATCGAAGGGTTCTCTGACTTACGCGTGATTTTGTCGACTTCGTCGATATAGACGATACCGCGTTGCGCACGTTCAACATTATATTCGCTAGACTGCAACAGTTTCAGGATGATGTTTTCGACATCTTCGCCGACATAGCCCGCTTCGGTCAGCGTGGTCGCATCAGCCATGGTGAACGGCACATCCAGAATGCGCGCCAAGGTCTGTGCCAACAGGGTCTTGCCGCATCCGGTCGGACCAATCAGCATGATATTGGACTTTTGCAGTTCGATGTCGCTCTTGCCTGAGTGGTTCAGGCGTTTGTAGTGGTTGTGGACAGCCACAGACAACACGCGTTTCGCAACGGCTTGTCCGATGACATAGTCATCCAGAACATCACAAATCTCGCGTGGCGTCGGAACGCCATCACTGGCCTTCAAGCCGGCGCTTTTGGTTTCCTCGCGGATGATGTCCATGCACAGTTCGACACATTCATCGCAGATAAAGACAGTCGGGCCAGCAATCAGTTTGCGGACTTCATGCTGGCTCTTGCCGCAGAAGCTGCAATAAAGGGTGTTTTTGCTGTCGCCACCTGAATTATTCGCCATCTACTTTACCTTTCGGGCCGTTCGCACAATGCATAAATGAGTCTTCCGACCCAAACCTGTGGTCGTCTCAGCCAGCTTAAAACAGGTGCCGCGGCACCACAATCGCAAAATCACCGGCTGAAACGGTCTGCTTTCGCTCACTTAACTTTCGTCATCCGTCTTAGCCCGGTTTTCAACGATTTCATCGATCAAACCCCAGGCTTTTGCATCTTCTGCTGTCATAAAGTTGTCGCGCTCCAACGCTTCTTCAACCTTTTTCAGCGTCTGACCGGTGTGCTTCACGTAGATTTCATTCAACCGGCGCTTCAGCTTTAGTGTTTCTTCGGCGTGAATCATGATGTCGGTTGCCTGACCTTGGTAACCGCCCGAGGGCTGGTGCACCATGATTCGGCTGTTGGGAAGCGAGAAGCGCATGCCTGGCTCACCCGCGGTCAGCAACAGCGACCCCATGCTCGCTGCTTGGCCCACAACCAAGGTGGACACCTTCGGGCGGATGTATTGCATTGTGTCATAGATAGACAGACCGCTGGTAACCACGCCACCAGGGCTGTTGATGTACATACTGATTTCTTTTGACGGGTTTTCCGCCTCTAGGTGTAGCAGCTGTGCCACGATCAGGCTCGACATCCCGTCATGCACCGGGCCACTGAGGAAAATAATCCGCTCCTTCAGCAGGCGGGAAAAAATGTCATAAGCTCGTTCACCTCGGCTGGTTTGTTCAACCACCATGGGCACGAGGGTATTCATATACGTATCAATTGGGTCTCTCATCATCCGCCTGCCTGTCTAAATGTCACGATCTTTCCTGATCAGGTGCTAACGGAGTCTTAGTCACGCGCTCCGGGGGCCGCAAGGGGGCGGTCGCGATTAAGTGTTCGTGCCCCTAGGACACCGCCCGTTGATCATCGGCAGAGTGATCCGAAGTATCATCCAATCTCAGCGCAGTGCGATAGGTTACGTGGCATCCGCGCCCCTCGCGTTTCGCGCCATACAAGGCGACGTCGGCATCATCCATCATGCGGTCAATTTCAGGGCTATCGTAGTTCAGGCTCAAGACTGTTCCGATACTGGCCGAGACTTTGCACAGTTGGTTTTCGAAAGTGATCGGCCCTTCGATAGAGATGATCAGACGTGTCGCCAACCCATCCAACTGTGCAGCATCCTTAAGGCCGGGAAGGACTATTACAAATTCGTCCCCCCCCGTACGGACGATACTGTCTTGCGGGCGGGTCTCATGACACATGCGTTTGGCTACGACTTTCAGCACTTGATCCCCCGCCGCATGCCCCTGTACATCATTCACGGCTTTGAAGAAATCCAGATCCAGATGCATCAGGGCAAAATCCTGTTCGCGGTCGATCAAACGCTCCAATATAGGCTCCAATGCGCGACGGTTCTTCAGCCCCGTCAACGTATCGGTAAACGCCTGCTCTTCGGCCATCATCCGCGCCTCTTGCAGGCGCAAATTCATCTTCTTTGACGCTGACAACGCTGCCGATTGCGCCTCGGCCATATAGAGCAGTTCAATCGCCAGATCGGTGGGGGCAAAATCAGCGTTGGTCAGTTCATAGTCACAAACCGCCTCGACTACTGAAATCCCGAACGAGAGATTCAAAACTGCCCCGCCCCCATTCGGCAACGGCACCATTAGTCCCTTCAATTCCGTCCGATGCTCGTTGCGCACTTGCAGATGCAATTTCGTGCCAACTGCCTCAAGCAGGTCATCCAGAGTATAGATCTGCCCCGGGCGCTTGATTTCCAGCACCTCCAAAATCCGCCGATTGACGGCATCCTGTCCCGGGCACAGCTTATGAAAAGCCCTGCCAGCCTGCGTGATATGCCCGGATTTATTCACAACCACATGCAACGGACAAAAAGCATCCAACACGTCTACATTCAGATTGGCCCGATTAGATGTCATGATGAAGCCCTCACACCCAACTCAAATGATTTTCCTTCGGCAAAAGCCGCTTCCAACAAAGTGATATCGATCATTTCCGCCTCTCCGCTCTGACCACGGTGGTCTAAAAAAACCAATGCACCGTAGTCATCCGCCATCGCGCGCAACGCGCCCAACACCACATGTCCGAATGCAACCGCAACTCTGGGCAGGGGATAGACCATGAGACTAAAAGCCTGCGGCGCATGATCTCGCAGTTCCAGGCGGGGCAATATCAGATCCGGAACTGCCAATTTTGCGCGTGCAGGCAGATCGTCAAGCGAGTGCAGGAAATCCTCAAAATCGACCCCGCCAAAACGTAACAGCCGCCGTACGGCTCTGACCTTGGAGTGTGAAATCAAATACGTTCCAACATCCTCAAGCACATCATCAGGTGATTTATCCAATGCGTTTGATACCGCATCAATCACAGCGATGGTCACATCATCTTCATAAGTCAGCATCGCCTCGAACTCGGCAAAACCAGGATCGATCTGCCGCATCACCCCTTCCCACACTGTGTGACCGTAGGTGTCACAAACGAACCCTTGAATTGACTGGTTGATCAACCCGTGCATCGCAGCCTCCTTTACAGATGCCTGAGCGTGGCAAGCCCGGATTAACAAAGGTTCAACGTCTGTCAGTTGATCACTATAAATCTATCGAAAATCCTTACGATTCCTCGATCAAAGAAAAACCCGCCCCAAATGGGACGGGCTTCAAAACCAACATATGATGCTAAATCAGAAATCGGTGGGCGCGCCACCTTCGGCCTTGCGACGCTCAACAAAGGCTGACAGTTCTTCGCGAATCGCCACATCCATGGGCGGTGCCTCGAACTCGGCCAGAATATCCTGATAAGTCTGATGCGCGCGCTGTGCGGTCCAGACGCCGCCGGCAGCTTCCCAGGCTTCAAAGTTGCGCCAGTCACTCAAGTACGGCTGGTAGAAGGCGGTCTCGTACCGGTCCTGCGTGTGCTGGATGCCAAAGAAGTGGCCTTGATCACCCACCTCGCGAATCGCATCAATGGCGATCTCATCTGGGCCCGTCGCAGTCAGGGATGGATCCATATAGCGCTGAATTTGCTGCAGGATTTCGCAATCCATCACAAATTTCTCTGGGCTGGCAATCAACCCACCCTCAAGCCATCCCGCCGCGTGATAGACCACGTTTGCCCCCGCCTGCACCGCCGACCACAGGCTGTTCGAGGTTTCCCACATGGCCTGCCCGTCCGGCACGTTCGCGGCACAGACCCCACTGGCCCGCATCGGCAGCTTGTAGTACCGCGCCAACTGCCCGGTCATCTGCGTCGCGCGCATATACTCGGGCGTGCCGAATGCGGGCGCGCCTGATTTCATGTCCACGTTGCTGGTGAACGTTCCAATCGCACAGGCTGCGCCGGGGCGGATCAACTGCGCAAGAACAACGGCAACCAATCCTTCGGCCAGCGACTGCGCCACAGCGCCCGACATGGTCACCGGGGCCATTGCCCCCGCCAAGGTGAACGGCGTCACGATCAGGCCCTGATTGCGCCGCGCCAGGCGCATCCAGCCATCTAGCATCGGAAAGTCGTGTTTCAGCGGCGAGGTCGAGTTGATGTTGGTGTACATCCTTGGCGTGGCTTCAAATTCTTCGTCTGTCAAACCGCCCGCGATGCGCACCATTTCCATCACGTCTTCGACCCGCTCTTTACCCAGACAATAGGCGTGCGCCGCCTTGTCGGTCAGTGTCAGCTTGTCGAACAAAACGTCGAGGTGGCGAATGCTCGGATGAATGTCCTGTGGCTCTACCGGATAGCCGCCGACAAAGTGGATGCAGTTGAAATACTGGCTCAGCCTGAACAGGTTCTGGCACATTTCGCGATTGCCGGTCACCTTGCGGCCCAAGTTCATGTCCCAATAGCTGGGTGGCGATGACACATTGCCAAAGAGCAGATTGTTACCACCAACAGTGATTGTCCGATCCGCATTGCGCGGCGTGATCGTCCACTGCTCAGGCGCTTTCGCAATCATCTCCATCACAAAATCGCGGCCCATGCGAAGGTTTTCACCTTTGATGGTACAGCCACCCGAGGCGCGGAAAATCTCCAATGCTTCAGGGTTCAGGATCTCGATCCCGATCTCTT
Organism: Roseovarius albus; assembly: GCF_900172335.1. Taxonomy (GTDB): domain Bacteria; phylum Pseudomonadota; class Alphaproteobacteria; order Rhodobacterales; family Rhodobacteraceae; genus Roseovarius; species Roseovarius albus. The sequence goes on along the minus strand of NZ_FWFX01000002.1, from coordinate 257,309 downwards.
CAAGAATACGCATGGCCCCGTCATGCACAGCCATCACGCCTTCTTCGTAGAGCGGCTCAACTGGCCGGTCGATATTAACCGGCGGGTTCCATGGCATTTGCTCAATGGCCATCGCGCCGCGTCGCTCTGCGTTTCCGGCCCGGCCACCGCTGCGGCGTCTGCGTTTGCTGTCCTGAGGCATGCTGATCTCCTAGAGGCGTTTCAATTATGCAACCACCTTCAGTCCAAAAAGGTATGCCGGTTTGCGACAAACCTCGTCGTTTTTATTTCTCCACTTTGACCTGACGGCCATTCCGGCTGGTCAAGACGATGTAGATCGCAAGGCTCACCACCACGATCACGCCACCAATCACCATGCTAGCGTTCAGTGCCTCGCCCACACCCCACCAAACCCAAAGCGGGCCGAGCACCGTTTCCAACAGCATGATCAGGCTGACATTGGCCGCTGCCGTATAACGTGAGGCGAGGGATAGAGAGAAAAACGAAAACGGCAGCACAAACCCACCCGCGAGCATGATCGCCCAGACCGTGCCATCCGTCATCGCTTCAGGACCTGTCACCAGAACCCCGGTCAGGCCTGCCATCAGGGCGCCGACTCCAATGCACAGCAAAATAGGCAGATACGGATGTGCGCGAAGCACCACAAAGTTCATCGCCAAAACCGCCCCTACCCCAAGGCCGGCCAACGCCCCGGGGATGATTTTTGCGTCGAAGCTGACATGCGCTGCCTCACCGCCAAGCACCGCGATCATCACCCCGACCAACACAACGGCGATCGTAATCCAGGTCAATCGCCCGGCCTTCTCTCCCATCAGCACCCATGAAAACACTGCCGCAAACACTGGTACTGTCGCGACGCCAATCAGAACAATCGCCGCCGGGGCCCAGGACACGCCCAAGGCAAACAGCGAGGCATTGAAATACTGGCAAACGACAATCAATAGCCCGAACGGTGTCGCCATCCGCATGATATCCGCCCAGCGCCCACGGCTCAGGATGATCCAGCTAAGTAAAAAGATCAGCCCCATCAACCCGCCGCGCCAGCCAACCATCTGGTAGCCATCCATGCCTGACAGGCGCATCAACAACGCATCAGGCGTGAGCACCAAGGTGCCAATCAGTGCCAGCAAGATCCCAAAACTGGGGGATTGCGTCATGCAGCCAGCCAGCCGGGGATATGACCAATATTGGGGAATACAACGTCTGCGTAAGGGCTGAGCTCTTCCTCAAGTGCAACCCCGGTCAGAACAGCAACTGTCCTCATCCCCGCCGCACGTCCGGCAACCAGATCATGCGTGCTGTCGCCCACCATCAGGATGCGGTCAGGGGATAGCTCCATCTTGTTGGCGAAGGCAAGCAGCGGATCTGGGGAAGGCTTGGCACCATAACCAGAATCGTATCCGGCAACGAAATCGAACTGCTCAAAAACGCCGGCCTGCTTGAGTTGCGCATGCGCCACGGATTCGGCATCATTGGTCATGACACCAACCGCTAGACCGAGCCCTTTCAAAGCTTCAAGGAAGGCTGCTAGTGGAACAGCGGGCGCCAAGGGGGCGGTTTGCGCACTGATCGCCAGCTCTTGTTCTATGGCATCGACGGTGCGTTCAGATAAAACTTTCTGGACATGTTCAGCAATCTCCCTCACCGATGCTGCTATGATCGGACTGTCGGAGGTAAACAGATTACTGTTTAGGTCAAATCCCAACGTATGCGCCAAATCGGTGCAAAGTGCGGAATCGCCGCCCGACAAATCCTCAATAGTTTGCCTTGCCCACACCGCCCAAGTCGCTTGAAACTCGAACAGTGTACCGTCCTTGTCGAACAAGACCCCATCAACTTCTGTTAACATTTCTTTTCTCGCTCATTTCTGTGACCGTCAGGTCCAATTCACCTGCCCCCCACCGGGCAGCGCCGCGCGCGCGTGCATTGGCATGTCATTCGCCAAGCTATTCGCAGTACAAAAAGCCTCCACCCATGCATCATCCATCAACACAAAATCCAACACAGCACCAATAAATTCTGGGTTTTTCGCTCCTTCCCGCAGATCATCAACAGAAGCACCCGTTGTACCCATGAAGACTGGCAACAACTCTTCATCACCTGCCAACCACGCCAAACATTTCAGGCCGATCATCTCTGCTGCATCTTGAGAAAGGCTCATTTGTATTAATTCCCGGAAAGGTTTTCTTAACCAAATCTATGGATAGTCGAGCCATTGAAAAGAGCAAGACGAAAGGCCAGCGAATGCCCGGAAAAATTCTGATCGCAGATGGCTCAATCACTAGCAGAATTCTCCTCAAGGCCAAGCTGACAGCGGCGTATTATCAGGTGACCTTCGTGGATACGGCGGATGAACTGCTTGCACATGTGCAATTCCAGTCTCCTGATTTGCTCATTGTCGCCGAGCATTTGTTTCAAGAGGAGTTCTCGAAACGGCTTCGCAAATTAGTAACATATCAAAATCAACCCGTACTCGTTTTACAATCAAACTATAATAAGAAACAGCGGTTAGTAGCATTCCGCAACGGTGCGGATGACGTAATTTCCCATCCTGTGGATGAGCCTGTACTCCTTGCTCGCCTGCGCAACCACATGCGCGGACACATTGCAGAACTTGATTTACGCGACAGCATCCAAACAACCGATGGATTTGGCTTTTCAGAGATGTCATCGCAATTTGCGCTCCCGCTGAAAGTTGCTTTATTCACGCCTCATACGAACGCCCTTTCATCTCTTGATAACAAATTGGAAGATCTTGGCTGCTATACGATCTCGCGATATCACCCCGACTGCCTCACCTCACTTGCTGATGCTCCGCCACAAGCCGACATCTATCTATTTTCAATCGCAGCAAGTGACACACCCGAAGCGGATCTACTCCGATTGGCGAGGTTGAGCAGTGAACCAAGCACTAGATCCTGCCGTATCTTGGCATATCTGCATAAACCCAATCCAGCCGTGACCAGCTCATTACTGGATCTGGGTGCCAATGATGTCTTAGATGCCGATGCATCGCTGGAAGAATTGGCACATCGCTTGCATTCCCAAGCGCAAGACAAACATCGTATCGATGAAATGCGCGCAATGTTGCGAAAACGCCTCGACGCTGCGATGACAGATCCCCTGACCGGGCTTTACAATCGCCGCTACGCGGTGCCCTTCCTTCAACAACAAATAGAACGCGCTCGTTTAAGCGGTCAGCAATTCACTGTCATGTTGGCGGATCTGGATCACTTTAAATGCATCAATGATCAACATGGCCATGCCGCAGGGGATCAAGTTCTCACTCATGTTGCAGACAAGTTACGTGGTGCTTTGGATGCTCATGACATGATCGCCCGTATCGGTGGTGAGGAATTCTTGATCGTTCTACCAACGGCCACGCAAGACAAAGCCCGTAACATCGCCAACAGCCTGCGTCGACTAGTTCGCGAAATGCCTATCAGGCTATCCGATGAGATGTCGCCGATTCATATCACAATAAGTATCGGCGTCACCTTTGCCCCCCACGAAGACAACAAAACTAACCCTTGCACCGCAGATGCACTGTTGAAACACGCCGACAAAGCGCTCTATCGCGCGAAATCTTTGGGCCGCAACACAGTTACTCTTGATATGCGTTCCGCCGCCTGATCAGTCTTTGTGATATTTCTTGTGACGTTTCTGCAAACGTTCGGCAAAAGCCGAACGTTCTTCCGGCGACATTTCGACCAGCCGCTCAAGCAACACTTCTCGCCCCTGCAACAGCCGGCTTGAGACAACGTCATGCATCTGATCAAGATGCGTGCGGGCGGCCTCAACATCAAAGGGCTCGACATTCAAAACAGCAATCAGCTTGGCCTTTTCTTCCTTATACTGTCGAAAGCCAGCGCCGTTCTTCTCATAAGCTTCATGTAGTTTCTTGCGCACTTTCTTTTTGTCTTCAGGCGACAGAGCATGCGTCAACGGCCCACCCATCTTGCTAAAGCCCGCATGATGCTTGTGCCCTTTGCCATGTTTCAAGAAAGCGCTGCCCACAGCACCGACAAACAGCAGGTTGAGCGCCAATGATGCTACCAGCACACCCCGCATCCATCGGCGCCCACTGGGTTTTGGTGTTTTGGCATTATCCTGCATCATAGGTCTCCCGCCAGTTCAAACTCTGCCTGATAATACTGATCAACCACATCGATCACTGCCTCAGCCCCGACCAAGGCCTGCGTCACACCTTCAAGCCCCGCCGGGGCGCTCATCCCGATCCAAACTCCGGCCAGCGATGCTGTCGCCAGCCCGGTTATTGACGGCCATCCTCCTAGCGCCTGCGATACACGGGCGAACAGCCCCGCTCGCACAGGAGTCGCAACCAGACTCTGGGTAGCAAATTCCTGCTGCATCGTACCTGCATCCGCAAGGATTTTCGTAATCAAGTCATCCGGAGCTGCCGTGGTGTCCTGTCTTGCAGCAGCAAAGCACTCATCCAACCAGATATCTTTCGTGTCTTCAGTGTGCGTCGACATACCCTAGCTCCTCTCGTTTATCACTCAAACTTGCCGCCAACCTGCGACGTCCACGCGCGTTCAGACTTTCCACAGCCTCCACGCTGATCTCCATGATCTCGGCAATCTCCGGGTTGCTCAACCCTTCTATGTTGCGCAGAACAACCACCTGGCGTTGTCGCTCAGGCAAATCGCTTAAGGCCCGTTGTAAGGCCTGCGCCCTGATCCGATCCTGCATCTTCTCGACCGGACCGCTTGCCTCATCCACCGGCTCCTCTACCGCATCCAATGCGACTGGCCGTGCCTTGCGCAACCGATCTGTACATAGATTGGCCACGACACGGTACAGCCATGTGGTCACCTTCGCCTGATCCTGCTGCCAGTCCGGTGCAATCCGCCACAGACGCAACATCGCCTCTTGTGCCACATCTTCAGCCTCGGCCCGGTCACCCAGCAAGCGCAGCGCATGATTGAACACCCTTGGCGTCAAGCGAAGCGTCAAGACACGCGCCGCATCACGATCACCATTGGCGTACATGACCAGCAACGCGTCATCCGACAATTCTTCGATCGACGCCAATGAGAGATCCTTCGCCAAAACTTACCCTGCAACCATTGCTTTGTGGTGCATATAGGATGCGGGGCGCGCGGTCGCACCCCGCGCATAAAGATATTATTCCGAGTCGGCTTTGTCCTTCTTGTGACCCTTTTTGCCGTGGTGTTTCTTCATGGCCTCGAATTCTTCTGCGGAAATCGTGCCGTTTTCATCGGCGTCTACCTTGGCAAACATCTTCTCCAAACGACCATCACGTTTCGCAGTCATCTCTTCGGTGCTCAGCACACCATCACCGTTGGCGTCATGTTTTTCAATCATGTGGTCAGCGTATTTCTCAGCCTTCTTGGCTTTGCGCTCCTTGATCTTTTCGACCAACTCATCCCGGGTCAGGTTGCCATCACCATTGGCGTCTGCACCTTCAAAACGTTTTTGCATGTGGCCCGCCATTTCCTCGCGCGAGATCTGGCCGTCACCGTTGGCATCCAGTTCTTCGAAAGAATGATGTGGTCCGTGGCCTTTGCCGCTGCCAGCGACACCTTGTGTTACACCACCCAGAACAATTGCGATTGCCAGGCTGCTCATCAACATCGAGTTTTTCATTTTCAGTTCTCCGGACTTTACCATTTTTTGTTGTTTGAACGGTACCTCATCGCCCGTTCTTATTATTATACGGACCAGCAATCCCTTTCCGTCGCCAGTTTCGAAAGTTTTTGCAGAATTTTGCGACATCGGGACGCAACCCGGCATTCTACCTTTTATTTTAAGGGGGACTTCCCTTATTTTAGATCCATTCAAACTGTACGAGTCCACCATGACCGATATCACCAACGCACCGATTCATGAACGTGAACTGCGCCCGGCCCTGATCAAGGGCTGGCGGCGTAAATGCCCGAACTGCGGCAGCGGCCCGCTGTTCAATGGATATCTCAAGGTGCGTGATACCTGCACGGTCTGCCGCGAGGACCTGAGCCACCAACGCGCCGATGACGGACCTGCCTATCTGACAATTTTAATCGTGGGTCACCTGTTGGCTGTCGCCATCCACTTCGTGTTTGTGTATTTCCGCCCCAGCCCGATGACGATGGTAACGATATTCTCTATTGGCTGTGTCGCGCTCTCGCTATACCTTCTGCCCAGACTGAAGGGGATGGTTGTCGCGTTTCAGTGGGCGCGTCGCATGCACGGGTTCGCCGACAAACCCTAACCTCTTCGCAACAGGCAAGGGGCATCATGACCATCGACAAAACTGCCATTCGCAATGCGGCCACCGTGATCGTATTGCGTGATCGTGAGAGCAACCCTCATGTTCTGATGGGGCAACGCGGCGCAAAGGCTGCCTTCATGCCTTCGAAATTTGTCTTCCCCGGCGGCGCGGTCGATGCAGAAGACGCAAACATTGCACTATCAAGCCCCCTGCCTTCGCTGTGCGCGGACCGCTTGCTCGAAGACAGCACCGAAGATCTCTCGCACGCACTTGCCGTCGCCGCCATTCGCGAGCTTTGGGAGGAAACCGGCCTGATCCTGGGACGATCCGGTGGCTGGAACGGCGACATCCCTGAAGACTGGCAGAGCTACGCCGCACGTGGCTTTCTGCCCACCGCCGATGGATTGCAATTCTTCTTCCGTGCCATCACTCCCCCGGGTCGCCCGCGCCGGTTCGATGCACGGTTCTTCCTGCTCGACGCAAGCCATCTTTCCGGCGATCTGGATGATTTTTCCGCCGCCAGTGATGAGCTGTCACACCTGCAATGGATCCCGCTCTCTCAAGCGCGCGAGTTTGACCTGCCCTTCATCACCGAGGTGGTGTTGGCTGAGGTTGAAGCCAAAGCACATGACCCGGCCCCGCCTGCTTCGGTTCCGTTTTTCAAGAATGACGACGAAGCCAGCCTGTTCATCCGCCTGCGTGGATATAGCCCCAAGTCTGACGAATAGCGCGTGCTACCCCAGTACGATCAGCAACAGGATGCTGGCGCTGAGCAAGCCGATGCCTGACAGCTCGCGCGCCGTAATCTTCTCGCGAAAGAACAGCACCGAGGCGAGCAGCGATAAGATCACCTCGATCTGTCCCACGGCAAAGACATAGGCCGCATTCTGCAAAGCAAAGGCGGTAAACCAGCACAGGCTGCCAAGCATGCTGGTCACACCCATCCACACCGCCTGGCGCCGCGCCGCCCAGACCCGGCCCAACTGGCCTTGCTCTCGCCATCGCAGCCACAAAGACATCCCGATGGTTTGAGAGGCTGTGACTGCAGCGATCGACACCACCGCTCGCAGGAAAGCATCGTTACTGGCGATCTCCAGCGTCGCCCCGCGATAGCCCACCGCCGATACGGCAAAGAATGCGCCTGACAACACACCCAGCCCCGCTGCCCGGTTCATCAACCGACTTGACCATTTACCCGACCCTTCGGGTGGGTCAGACAAGACCAAGACGCCAACAAGGCCAACTAAGATAGCAGAAAAGCCCGCCATGCTGATCCGGTCTCCCAGCACCAGCAGGCCCACCAAGGCGGTCTGAATGACCTCGGTTTTCTTAAACGTGATGCCCACGGCAAAGTTGCGCTGCACAAAAATCGCCACCACGCACCATGTTGCCAAGATTTGCGCCAATCCGCCGCTCAACACAAACAACCAGAAGCGCCCTGACAGATCCGGCACTCCTACACCGGACCAAATCAGATACCCAGCCGCTACTGTCGCCGCAAAGGGAGCGGAATATGCAAAGCGCGCAAAGGTCGCCCCGCCCGAAGACAGGGTCCCCATGCTAAGTGACTTTTGTAGCATGAATCGCAACGTTTGAAACGCTGCGGCCGCGATTGAGAGAAAGATCCAGGCTTCCATCCGGCCTTCTTGCCCGCCTTTCCGCGGCTTGGCCAGAACGTCCTTCGATCTCCTCGCGAATAAAGTGCTTTATTCTCCCGGCTCAAGCTCTCGCCACAAGGGGTGTGGGACCGGGTCCTTGGCTTTGAGGAAATATTTGCGGAAAATCTCGGCATATGAACCGTAACGATAGCCATCGTTGCGCCGCAGGTACTTCTCGCGATCACCTTCGTAGAGTGCAGGCAGATCGTACCACGCCACTTTGGGGTGCATGTGGTGCACGACATGGAGGTTGTTGTTAAGGAAAATCCACGCCAGCGGCCCTTTGTCCTCGATCACGACGGTGCGCCCGCTGGCACGTTCATGGGCTCGGTGCTCCAGAAAAGTGCGAATCTTCAGGATCGACAGGGCAACATAGCAGCAGATCAGATAGGCCCAGAGCGGCATGGGTGAAGTGGCCACCCACCAAAGCACCGGAATCACCGCCGGGATCTGCCACAGCCAGGCATTCCGCGCTGCAGTGTCACCTTTGTTCGCGGCGATCCAATCGGCCCGCATAAAGGCGTACTGCCCCACCAATGGCCCAACTGTCAGCCGCCCCAGCAAGGTGTTGTTGAACTGCAAGACCCGCTGTCCCCAACGCGGCAGGGTCGCCCAGATCTTGGGGTCGAAAAAGTTTGATTCCGGGTCATCGTAAGGGTCGGTCAGTCGCGAATCCTGATGGTGCAGCAGATGCAGATCACGAAATCGCTGATAGGGGATTGCCACCCCAAGACAGGGGAAAACTGTCAACTCATTCAACCACTTGGCGCGAAACGGATGACCATGCAGAACTTCATGCGTCAATGACGAATGCAACGCCACAAAGATGATCGTCGCCACCATGCCCAGTGGTAGCCAGAGCGCAGCGAGCCAAGTTGTGGCCATGGCCCACCCCAGATAGCAAAACACCAGCAACGCCAAAGTTAGCCACTCAATGGAACGCGTTGGAGTGCTGACATCAGCCATGAATCCGTCCCCATGAAATTTTCGCCCAGGCACGCTCGTATGCGAAATAGCAGCACAGGCCGATCAGGGTATTCACAATCGCCATCGCACCACCAACCATCATCGATCCGGTCATGATCAACCCAACAAGGGCCATCATAGTTAACCCCATCACATTCCAAATGACTGCCTTCACCAGCGTGCGCCGCTGCGTTTCCATTTCCGTACCTCTTTGTGAGCTTCACAATTCTGTTACCGAATAAATTGCCGCGGCGGCATTCCGAATACAGTTAACATTTTTCTGCATTTGTGATTATTATCACCATATGAGTTATAAAACCGACAAACGAGACCGCGCCGCGCTGTTTCGCAACCGCCTGGCCGAGGCAATCAAAGACCGCGGCAGCAATCAAAGCGCCTTGGCCCGCACCATTGGCGTGGACCGATCAACCATTTCACAACTACTCAAGGATCATGGCGCGCGCCTGCCGAACGCGCAGATTGTCGGCGAATGCGCCTCAACTCTTGGGGTTTCGGCCGATTGGCTATTGGGCCTGACGGACCGCCCGGAATCCGCCGCCGATATCCTTGCCAGCTCGCTCTCGATGACACAGGCCAAACGTGCATTGATCGATGATCAGATCTTTGCCTGGCACCAAGAGGCCGCCGGCTACAAGATCCGCCACGTCCCCGCTGGCCTGCCCGACATGCTCAAAACCCGAGAGATGCTGGAATGGGAGTATGCCCCGCATCTGGGCCGCAGCACCGATCAGGTGATTGGTGCCTCCGAGGATCGGATGAAATGGATGCGCGAAACCAATTCAGATTACGAAATCGTTTTCCCACTTTATGAAATGCAATCTCTGGTCCATGGCGAAGGCTACTATTCCGGCCTGCCCGAAGGCATTCGTGACGCCCAAATTGCGCACCTGCAAAGCACCACCGCACAGCTCTATCCCAACATGCGGATATACCTCTACGATGCTCGCCGCCTGTTCTCAGCACCAATCACGATCTTCGGCCCGCTGCTGGCCGCTGTCTACATCGGCCAGACCTATATGGTGTTTCGCGATACTGAACGGGTGCAAAGCATGACCGCCCATTTTGATCATCTAGTGCGCGAGGCCCACGTCGGAGGACGCGGTCTGCCCGATCATATTCAAAGCCTATGGGACGCTCGCTAGGCGACACGGCTCCGGTGGAATTTACGTAACAGCCGCCCGTCGGTCACCACCAATCCCAGCGCGATCAGCGCAAAGCCCGCCCAAGCTTCTGGCCCCAGCCGCTCACCCAGAAACGCCACGCCCAGACCGACAGAAAACGGTGGGATCATCAGGGTGACCAGCATCAGGTTGGCACTGCCCGCCCGCACCAGAATGGCGAAGTAGAGGAGATAAGCCAGCGATGTCGACAGGGCGGCCAATGCGAGAAGTGATGCCCAAATGCCAGAAGATAACTCAAGCGATGGAACATCATCCACCCACAGCACAATCGGCACCATCAAAACCGTGCTACCTACCAGCATGCCCAGCGCATTCATCAAGGGGGGCTGCCCCGCCAAAGTGCGCTTGGCCCAGACCCCAGCAAAGGCATAGGACAAGGCCGCCCCCAGGATCGCCAGTTGCGCCAGATTGCGCGGATCATAATTGGTCAACGCATCCGGCCCCATAATCACACCGACGCCGATCACGCCAAAGATAGCACCGACGATCTTGCGCGGGGTCAGTGGCTCATCCTTGAGCAGCAACCCGGCCACCACGGCACCGAATACCGCGGTCGTGCCATTCAAAATAGACGCAAGACCGCCTTCAATCTGCGTCTGCCCCCAGAAGATCAGTGAAAACGGGATCACATTGTTCAGCGCGCCCATCACCCCGTAGCACAGCCATGTTTTGGGCGATCGCGGCAAGGCAATACCTTTCCACCAAACCACCGCCAGCAAAAACGGCACCGCCCAGAATACGCGATGCAGCGTGATGGTCAGCGGCGGCACTTCGCGCAATGCAATTTCGGCAAAGAAAAACGACCCGCCCCAGACAGCGGCTAGCGCCAGCAGCATGAGGCCAGAAGTCAGGTTAATCGTCGGTGTTGTGTTCGCGTCCATTGTGTCGTGATCGCACAGAGCTAGATCACGCACGACCCGTTTCTTGCGCTTTGCACGTTCTCACGCACCAAAACGATCCAGCACGTTCCTCGTGACCTGCTCCACCTGCCAATCACGTCGGGTTAGCCCCATGACCCACTCGCAAGTTCCCGCCGTAAACACCTCGCCCTTACCGCGTTTCCACGAAACAATCGCGCCGTTTCCGCGCGTCGACCGGTCCACCGCCTCAGGTGTTTCCTCGCCCAACAGGACCCGCGCTTTGTAATGCGCGTCGGTGTCCCCGATGTACACGGTCTCTCCCCATAGCCCATGATCCGGCTCAACATGCGTGGCAAGGCCCATCGCCAGAATTTCAATCGCCGGGTCGGCCCCATCTGCCCCCGTAACAAATGGCAGACCATCCTCCATCCGATAATCCACTCCATCGACCTCGTAGCCAAAAATCCGAGAACCCGCGCCCAGTTGGTCAGCATAACCAATCTGCGCGTTTTCAAACGCCCAGTGCTGCGGACGATACACAGTAAACCCACCACTGCCTTGCCCCACGCACCGGCCCAATCCGGCATACATGCCCTGCAATCCATTGACACCAAAAGTCTTTGTGCCGGGCCAACCGACCGGAGACGCCTCCCACGCGGTTGTCACCAGATGCTCCTGATCACTCCCGACCAGCGGATCGTTTTCCGCATCGTATTTATAACAAACCTGCGTGTGCCCCCCGTCTTCAATCCGCGTCTGCCACAGAAAATTCCCGCCAAACCTAGCAACCTTTCCGCCAGCCTCGGTATACTCATCGACGGTCATGCGCATATTGGCCGACCAATACTCATCATGCCCGACAAAAATCGCGCATTTATATCGGCTGAGCAGATCTGGATCGGTTTCCAGATCATGCTGTGTGGCAAAATCCAACGCATAGCCCTGCGCCTCGGCCCAGCGTGCAAAGTGGCGTTCATAACCGGCCCATCCGGCTGAGGCGTATTTCTTGGAGTAGCCATAGGCATAGGCCCATTCCATGTAGGGGTAGCGCACCATTGCCCTCGGTACATGCGGCACTTCGGGCACAGCACGCGGGGCCCCTTCGGGCAGTTTACAAAACCCTCGGGTCCACGGCCTTTGCGTTGAAACCACCGGCGAAAACGCATTCCCTTCAGGCCCGGTGATCCCTTCGTAGTGGTTTGATCCGCCCCAACAATTATAGGCCAGCCAAGTTCCCGTTGCGCAAATCAGAACGTAAGGTGCAGGGACCTCAGATCGGCGAAGCAAAAACATATGATGCTCCTCCACACGATCCCCGTCCCGTTCGGCTCGTAGTGTGATCAGATAGCCCCCCGCTGGCCAATCTTCCGGGATCAAGAAGTCGTAGGAACTTTCCCAATCACACCCTCGGACCGAGCAATCAACCGGCGTATCCTGATGTGTTCCCCTCAAACCGACTTCGGACAACTTTGGCTCATAGCGCGACCCATCTCGGCCCACCTCCAATTCCCAACGATCTGCCGTGGTCGAAACTCGCAATTGCACCGTATCTCCCGGCGCATAAGATATATGCTCGGTGTAGCCCCAGATCTCCAATACGTCCGGGTCACGCGCGGGGCCAATATAGTAGTTGTCCAGAATATGCCGCGCCTTGGCGCGGGTGCGCGGCGTAGCCGCCGGAGTGGGGTGTTCGGATCGCGTCACCGCAAATCATCCTCGCTATGGCTGTGTCGAAACAGGATTCCATCTGCACGACTCAACCTCACCCCGAACCCAGTTCGAAATCAATACGGCATCGCATTCTCGCGGTGCGCCGTGTCAATCTCGACCAATACTTCATCGTTCAACGTGATCTCAACACTGCCCAGCGCCAAATCCAGTTGTTCCATCGTGGTTGACCCAAAGATCACCGACCCCATGAATGGCCGCTGCATCGCCCAGGCCAGCACCATTTGCACCGGCTCCAGTCCATTTCGCTGCGCAATATCCAGATAGGCCTGCACGGCCGCAAAGGCCCGATCTGTTCGCCGTCCACCCAGATCGCTGACAATCGACATGCGCGAACCTTCGGGCACGGCGCCATTTTGATACTTTCCGGTCAACAACCCCGCCGCCAGCGGCGAAAACGCTAACAGGTCAACATCTTCATTCACACTCAGCTCAGCTAAATCGGTGTCGTACATCCGGCACATCAGCGAATATTCGTTCTGGATTGAGGCCACGCGTGGACCGTGACCCGCGTCCGACAGGCGCAACCACTGCGACGTGCCCCAGGCAGATTCGTTCGATAGGCCAAAAGTCCGGATTGTCCCGCGCTGCATTTCACGCTCCAGGGCCTCAAGACATTCGGCCATATTGTCCAATGTCTCGGCTTTATGCTGGCTGGACGGATCATAGCGCCAGTTCTGCCGGAACATATAGCTACCCCTGTTGGGCCAATGAAACTGGTACAAATCGATGTAGTCCGTCTGTAGTCGCTTCAGAGACCCCTCAATTGCCTGTGAAATCGTCTGTCCAGAAATGGGTGCGCCATCACGGGCATTCTTGAATCCCGCCCCCGAATGTTTCGACGCCAATATCATATCCTGCCGGCGCCCGGTCGCCGCAAACCAATTGCCAATGATCTCCTCGGTGAGCCCCGTGGTCTCAGCCGAGATCGGGTTGACTGGGTACATCTCCGCCGTATCGACAAAGTTGATCCCGCGCTCCAGCGCGCGATCAATCTGGGCGTGCCCTTCAGTTTGGGTGTTTTGCGTCCCCCATGTCATCGATCCAAGGCACAGCTTGCTTACCGTCAGATCTGTCCGACCCAGTTGTTTCATCTGCATGAATTTTGCCCTTTTTCGTGACCCATATTACAAAAGCGTGACAAACAGTGACTCGCCAGCACGGCACCTGCGCCCTACTGTCCCCCGCATGATCAAACTCATCTCACGTTCTTTCTGCCTGATCCTGCTCGCTCTGGCCACCCCGGCCGTGCAGGCCGCCCCGCACATCTATCTGTTGGATCCTGCACAATCCAAAGTCGGCTTCAGCTATGAATTCAGCGGCGCGCCTAAAAAGGGGCAAATGCCTGTTAAATCCTCCGATATGCGATTGGACCTGCGCAATATCTCGGCCAGTCAGGTCTCGGTTACGCTTAGTGCCCATGACGCAAAGGCGGGGTTCATATTCGCCACCGAGGCGATGAAGGGTCCGCAAGTCCTGCACACGCAGGAATTCCCAGAGATCACCTTTACCTCGACCAAGATCACTGGCTCCCTGTCCAAGGCCAAGATCTCCGGCAAGCTGACCATTCGCGGCGTGACCCGTGATGTCACGCTTGATGCTGGTCTCTTCCGTCAAAGCGGTACCGACGCACAAAACCGGAATAACTTGGTCGTCCATCTGACCGGCACCATCAACCGGCATGATTTCGGTGCCAGCGGCTTTCCGTCTTATGTAGGCGATCTGATCACGCTCAATATTCAAGCGCAAATCGACAAAGAGGGTTAAAAACGACCTGCCTTTGTCGAATAACCACAGGCCAATAATTTCCGACCTGCGATCCTTAAGTCATTATGCGCACGCTGATTTCCTTTGCCGCTCTCTTCCTCTCCATCGCCTTGATGCAGTTGTCCTCGGGTGGTGTGGGGCCACTTGACGCCCTGTCCGGCATTGCACTGCACTTCACCACAGCCCAGATCGGCTTGTTGGGTTCCGCGCATTTCTTGGGATTCTTCATCGGTTGCTGGTGGGCTCCGCGCCTGATGGGGGCCATCGGTCATTCCCGCTCTTTTGCCGCCTTCAACGCGCTTGGGGCGCTTGGCCTGCTGATGCACATGCTGATCATCGATGCCTATGCCTGGGCCATAATGAGAATGGCCAGCGGGCTCTGTGTGGCCGGGTGCTACACTGTGGTTGAATCCTGGCTCAACGCCAAGGTCACCAATGACAACCGCGGCCGCACCCTCGGCATGTTCCGCATCGTCGACATGGGCGCATCCCTCATGGCGCAGATGCTGATCTCGGTTCTCGCACCTGCGCATTACGTTTCCTACAACATCCTGACCCTGTTTTGTTGCGCCGCGATCCTGCCCTTGATCCTGACGCGTGCCAGCCCGCCCTCGGTGCCCAAGGCCCCGCGCCTGCGTCCGATGCTGGCATGGCAATGTTCGCCCCTGGCGGCGGCTGGCGTGGTTGTCGCTGCACTTTCAAGCGCAACCTTCCGCATGGTCGGCCCGCTTTACGGCCAACAGGTCGGGCTGGAAGTGGGCCAAATCGCCTATTTCCTTGCGGTTTTCGTGCTGGGCGGCGCACTAGCGCAGTATCCTGTCGGCTGGCTGGCCGATAAGTACGATCGCCGCAAGGTGCTGATCGCTCTGTCCATCGCTGCAATCATTTGCTGCATCCTGACCGCGCTTTCGCATGATCTGAGTACAACCGGGGTCTTGCTCACCGCCTTCTTCTTTGGCCTCACGTCTTTTCCTATTTATTCAGTCTCTGCCGCCCACGCCAACGACTTTGCTGACAGCAGTCAGCGGGTCGAGCTATCAGCGGCTCTGATGTTTTGTTACGCCATTGGGGCTATTGCCTCACCCCTGCTGGCCTCAAACCTGATCGAAATGTTCGGCCCCCCGGCCATGTTCGCGATGATCGCGGTGGGGCACGGTCTACTCATTGTTTTTGGTCTTGGCCGGATGCGCGCGCGCCCGACACGCGGCGACCGAACCCGTTATGTCTGGTCACCTCGCACCAGCTTCCTGATTGGCCGCCTGACCAGTTCCTCGCGCGACGACGAGGCTGAAGAGCACGAGCCCAAATGACAAAACCCCAAGCCACCGCCACCATCCTGCTCGGTGCCACCTTCATGAGCTTCGTCGGCCTGACAATGCGCATGATTGATCAGGCCGATGGTTTTCAAATCCTAATCTACCGTTCAGCTGCGCTAGCCGGCATGATCGCACTCATGGCTTGTTTGAAGCGCAAAGTGTCTCCTCTCAGTTTTCTGCGCAGCCTTGATCGCAATGATATGGTCATGGGGTTTGCCCTCTCTGTCGCGTTCACCACCTATGTCTTTGCGATGCTCAATACCTCCGTTGCCTCGACACTGTTCATTCTATCGATCTCTCCCCTCTTTGCGGCACTGATGGCGTGGGCATGGCTGGGCGAACGCCCGACCAAGATCACTCTCGTGGCCATGGGGCTGGCGATAATTGGCGTTGGATTGATGGTGCAAAGCGGCGCAACGCAAGGTCGTTCCCTTGGCAATATATTCGCTTTCATCTCAGCTGCTTGCTTTGCATTGATGCTGACTCTTGCACGACGCTCTCGCAAAACCGATGTGCTGGGCGGGACCTTCATGGGCGGCATTTTCTGCGTCGTGATCGGCATTACTTGCGCGCTACTGCTGGGCAACGGCCTAAGCGTCTCACAATATGACCTCTGGCTCAGCCTGTTCATGGGTGGGTTTACCATTGGTATCGGCATCGGGTTTGTCACCTGGGGCACACCTTACGTGCCGGCCGCCGAAGTTGGGCTTCTGGTCCTGCTGGAAAGCGTGCTTGGCCCGATCTGGGTATGGCTGTTTGTCAATGAGGCGATGTCATCCTCCGAGATCATCGGCGGGATCATCGTCCTGACTGCCATCGCCGGTCAGGCGGCTTTTGGGAGACGACCTTCGCGCGTCAAAGCTATCTAACCTACCTACATAGATGGTCTCACAAATTTAAAACCTGCTTATCAGCGCCTAACAAACATAGAGCAGACTTCTTTATCACCGTTCGCGCCACTTAGAAGCTGTAAGCGTGCAACTCTGCACTTGAAATGAAGCTCTGGTCGTATTCTGAAACAGTTTCGGCTTCATCCACGGGATCGAATGAAACGTAGAGCAAGCCGTCATCTCGTTGGAAAAACTTCACTCGCTCAATGTTGTAAAAGTAGTAATCGTCAGACCAATAAAAACCAAATTCCTTACAGCCAAGAAATCTAAGTTCAATCTTCCGATGTTCGGAAGACGGTCTCATACAGATTTCAATATGGATTGATACAGATGGGTCGGTGTCGCGTACATCAATGCGCTCAATCCGCCCATCAATCAAACTGTTGTCGCCAGCAAAGTGTATGATCGCGCCTTCGTCCTTACAAATGAAATTCATTTTACACTCTTATAACAATCTTTAGTCACCCTAAGCGCGTTTCACTTAGCTAACAACACAGCATTCTAAGCAAATCCCGATACCCTCTGGCCCTGCTGCCCGCAGCACGCTAAAGGGGGCGTTGAAACAGATTCAAAGGCATAACCCATGGCTCGGCATCTCATCACCTCCGCCATTCCCTACATCAACGGGATCAAACATCTGGGCAACCTTGTCGGCAGCCAGCTGCCAGCCGACCTTTACGCCCGGTATCTGCGCGGGCGTGGGCATGAGGTGATGTTTCTGTGCGCCACGGATGAACACGGCACCCCGGCTGAACTGGCCGCAGCCAAGGCCGGCAAACCCGTCGCCGAATATTGCGCCGAGATGTGGCAGGTTCAATCCGACCTCGCCGAGGGTTTCCGCCTCAGCTTTGACCACTTTGGTCGGTCTTCCAGCGAGCAAAACCGCAAGCTGACCCAGCATTTCGCCGCTCGTCTGGAGGACGCAGGCCTCATTCGTGAAGTCAACGAAACCCAGATGTACAGCCACGCCGATGGCCGCTTTCTGCCTGACCGTTATATCGAGGGCACCTGCCCCAACTGCGGCTTTGACAGCGCACGTGGCGACCAATGCGACAACTGCACCAAGCAGCTGGACCCGGTCGACCTGATCAATCCACGCTCCACTGTGTCCGGCTCTACCGATCTGGAGATGCGTGACACCAAGCACCTTTACTTGCGCCAGTCTGCAATGAGAGGTGAACTGCGGCACTGGATTCAATCTAAGATGAAGCCGACCACGCTTACAGTTGAAGGGGAAAAAGTCGAACCCGAAGACCAAAACTACTGGCCGACTCTGACTACCTCTATTGCACTGAAATGGCTGACGGATGGTGACGGGTTGCAAGACCGCGGCATCACCCGCGATCTGGACTGGGGTGTGCCCGTCAAAAAGGGCGATCAGGACTGGCCCGGTATGGAAGGCAAAGTCTTCTACGTCTGGTTCGATGCGCCGATCGAATACATCGCCTGCGCGCAGGAATGGGAAGACGCGGGCAAAGGCTCCGACTGGGAGAGCTGGTGGCGCACCGACAAAGGCGCGGATGACGTGACCTATACGCAATTTATGGGCAAGGATAACGTCCCCTTCCACACGCTCAGCTTCCCCTGCACCATTCTGGGGTCAGGCGAGCCGTGGAAGCTGGTGGATTACATCAAATCCTTCAACTACCTGAACTATGACGGCGGGCAATTTTCCACCTCGCGCGGGCGCGGCGTGTTCATGGATCAGGCGCTTGAAATCCTTCCGTCCGACTACTGGCGCTGGTGGCTGCTGTCACATGCGCCTGAAAGCTCGGACAGTGAATTCACCTGGGAGAATTTCCAGGCCAGCGTGAACAAGGATCTGGCCGACGTGCTGGGCAACTTTGTCAGCCGCGTCACCAAATTCTGCCGGTCAAAGTTTGGCGAAGTAGTGCCCGCAGGTGGTGAATACGGAGCTAAAGAATTGCAGCTTATCGAAGACCTTACTGTAGGGATCGAGAGCTATCAAAAAATGATGGATAGAAAGTTCGTTAGACGTTCATCACAAGATTTACGGGCCATCTGGGTCGCAGGCAATGAATACCTGCAAGAGGCCGCGCCTTGGTCGACCTTCAAGGAAGATCCTGAAACAGCCGCCGCACAGATCCGTCTGGCTCTGAACCTCATCCATCTCTACGCGGTGCTCTCAGCCCCTTTCATTCCCGACGCCAGCGCTACAATGCTGAAAGCAATGAACAGCGATGACACCACCTGGCCTGAAGACGTTGCCGCCGCACTCAACAGCCTGAACGCCGGTCATGCCTTCACCGTCCCGGATGTGCTTTTTGCCAAGATCACCGACGATCAACGCGAAGAATGGCAAGCCCGTTTCTCGGGCACCCGAGACTAAGAGCCGTCGCGCTCAGCGACGTTCCCAGCGGTGCAAGACGTCACCGCCAATCGGGCGGGCTTCGATCAGCTTAAACCGGTTGGTTTCTTCCAGCCGCGACAGTCCTTGCGCCCCGATGGCAGGTAGCCCTTCGGCCCCGATAGACAATCCCGCCGTAAAACCGACCAGTTCATCAACCAAATCCGCCGCCAGTAAGGACGCGGCCACTCCGCCGCCACCCTCACAAAACACCCGTGTCAATCCTTCGGCACTCAGCGTTTGCAAGACCGCGCTCATATCCAGCTGCGGGCCCTGGGTGGCACAGGGCAACAACTTGGCACCGATGCCTTCCCAAGCCTCGATCAGCGCGACGTCCGCATCTGCTCCATGACACAGCCAAAGCGGCACCTCCTTCGCAGTGCGCGCCAGTTGTGACATCATCGGCAAGTCCAACCTGCGCGACATCACCACCCGAACCGGCTGATGTGTCACTCCCATATCGCGAACAGTCAGCGAGGGATCATCGGCGCGCGCTGTGCCGCCGCCCACCATTACCGCATCATGGCTAGCCCGCATCGCATGCACCATGCGCCGTGCCTCGGGGCCTGTGATCCATTGGCTGTGACCGCTTGCTGTGGCGATCCGCCCATCAAAGGAACTGGCCAGCTTTAGCGTCACCCAAGGCCGCCCGGTTTCCGCACGGCGCAGGAAACCCGCTAGATCGCGACTCGCCTCATCGCCCAGTACGCCGACTTCAACCTCGATCCCGGCCGTGCGTAGCATGGTAAAGCCCAGCCCCGCCACTCGTGGATCAGTATCTTCAATCGCAACGACAACCCGAGCCACACCAGCGTTGATCAGCCCTTCGGCGCAGGGCGGTGTCTGCCCGTGATGCGCGCAGGGTTCCAGCGTAACATAGGCCGTCGCACCACGCGCCGCTTCGCCCGCCTGATCCAATGCCACACGCTCCGCATGCGGTCGCCCACCTGGCTGGGTCCATCCGCGCCCAACAATCCGGCCCTCGCGCACAAGCACACAGCCAACTGCCGGATTAGGCCAGCAATTGCCCTGCCCGCGCCGCCCCAAAGACAGGGCGAGCGCCATATAGCGTTGGTCGTTCTGGGTCACTCTTCTTCGGAATTGTCTGTGACGGAATCCGGGCGTAATTCGCTAACGAACTTGTCAAAGTCATCCGCCGCCTGGAAATTCTTGTAGACGCTCGCAAAGCGCACGTAGGCCACGGTATCAATACGGGCAAGGCTTTCCATTACGATCTCGCCGACGTTTTTCGATTGAATATCTGTCTCGCCTAGGCTTTCCAACCGGCGCACGATGCCCGAAATCATCTGGTCAATCCGCTCTGGCTCAACGGGTCGTTTTTGAAGGGCGATGCGGATTGAGCGTTCCAACTTGTCGCGGTCAAAATCTTCGCGGCGTCCGTTAGATTTCACCACCACCAGATCACGCAACTGCACCCGCTCATAGGTGGTGAACCGTCCGCCACAGGCTGGGCAGAACCGCCGCCGCCGGATCGAAACGTGATCCTCTGCCGGGCGTGAATCTTTCACTTGTGTATCAATATTTCCGCAAAACGGGCAGCGCATCAGCCAATCCCCTTTTCTAATCTACCTGCATCCCAATGGGGCTTAAGCCCACTTATCCACAGCCACTATAGGGGAGCCGCAAGGTTTTGGGTAGAGGGGAAATTACACCGCTACATCCAGACGGTAATTGGACAAATTACCCTGGCAAATGCCAGTGACGACCGCGTTTTGTCTCCACATACTCAGGCCAGGCAAAGTCGAGCGGAGGCTCATAATCGCACAGAGGCGCAATGAAATTATCGCCGCTTCTGCGTGCTTCAAACTCCTCCCAAGCCGCTTCTCTAACATCCTTATCCGTCAACACCCGCAAGGCCGAATGTGCCAAGACTCGCGCCGCCGTCGTCACCATCGGATCAATCAATTGCGGGATGCCACCCAGCGCATTCATTGCCCAGGCCGGATATGGCCCATCACGCAACGCAGGCCGTGCGATATAAAAGCGCGCCGTCGGTGCATGCCAGCTCATGTCGGTATAATCATCCGAAGTGGAATTACGCTGCTCAGGCGGCAGTGATTGCCGCAACTTCTGCTCCGCTTCCTGCGGCGAAATCATCTGCGTGCAGGCGTCTATCAACGGGTTCTCAGCCCCCTCTTTCCCGCATG
This sequence comes from Roseovarius albus, assembly GCF_900172335.1. Classification (GTDB taxonomy): domain Bacteria; phylum Pseudomonadota; class Alphaproteobacteria; order Rhodobacterales; family Rhodobacteraceae; genus Roseovarius; species Roseovarius albus. The sequence goes on along the minus strand of NZ_FWFX01000002.1, from coordinate 236,151 downwards.
CCAACTGCACTTGACGCGCCAGATCCAGCGCTGCTGCGTCCCATTCCGGTGCACCGACAGTTTGCAAGCTGTCCCATACGACTGAGGCCATCGCATGATTGGTCAAACCGGGGCGCGATTTGCAGACCCAATGTTTTTCTACCACGCAGCCTGTCATATCCGCGACCGAGTTGGAAATGCGGTCCAGCTCCCCGCTGATCCGTTCTGCCATCGCCAGATCCGGCACCCGGATCATGTATTGGATATCCGCCTGCACGGCTGGCAAGTTGTCCGCCGTCGCCTGCCCCATGCCCAAAATCGCTTCGGACACCGACCAGCCACCGCGATGTGGCAGCATACTATCGCGCAGGTTCCGCACCGTCTGATACATCAGCATCAAGGCGTCATTGGCGCCCGGAGCCCGCACATCAGAATGACTTTGAGGGATCGGCGTGCCATCCTGCGCACCCCATGTTTCTGGCGTCTCACACCGAAACCTGTAAATCATCGAATAGGCCGCGCCGCATTGGGTATTCCAACGCACCGTGTTGCACAGCGGCAGCATATAAAACGGATGAAATGACAGCATCGCCGCCAACCCGTCATAGTACCCCAAGGCGGCATGGATTGGTTTAGAGCCACGCACCTTCTCTGCAGGCTCCCCTGTGAACCGCAGCCCCCCCTGAATACCATGCTTCTCCATCGCGGCCTTAGTGGCCAACAGCCCACCCAAGGCCCCAATACCCAACCCCGAATGCGGATCGGTGTGCCCGGCCGCCAAATAGCCCAGCCCGTCGCGCGGCGCGCGTTCTGGGCGCGCGGCCTGACAATTGCCCGGCACTGCATCATATTCGGCATACATCCCCACCTTGGGACCATCGCCATTCGACCATTCGGCACAAAAGGCCGTCGGCATCCCGCCTGAGCCTTCCTCGACGGAAAAGCCTTCTTCCCGCAAGCATTTCACATACCACGCAGCCGAGCGATATTCGCGCCAAGCGGGCTCGGCATAATCAAAAATCGTCGCACACCAATCAGATAAATCCTGCTGATGCGCCGCCACCCAGTCATCTGCGGTTTCAAACATGCTCACCTCCCTGCCATATGCGCCACAACCTGCCGCCGATGCGGGGCATCGCGATGTTCAAACACGTAGACCCCTTGCCACGTCCCCAGCACCATCCGCCTTCCACTCACCGGGATCTGCAGGCTCACCGGCATCATCGCCGCCTTGATATGTGCAGGCATGTCGTCCGGCCCTTCATAGGTATGGGTCAAATACGACATCGACGGATCGGTGGTCGGTGGCACCAAACGGTGAAAGTAATTGCGCAGATCGGTCTGCACTTCAGGGTCAGCGTTTTCCTGAATAAGCAAGCTGGCCGAAGTATGCCTGATAAACAACGTCAACAGCCCCTCGTCCACTTGACGTTCCGCAACCCACTCTTTGACCAGACCTGTAAACTCGTAGAGTCCCTGCCCGCGTGTGGAAATCTCAAAAACCGTTTGCGGCATCCCTGATTTATCCGCCCTCAACCAGTGTCTTCAGGTTTTGCAATCCGCGCTCGTAATCAGCACCAACCCAATCGTCCATCTTCAACCCCATCCATCGGCCAATCGGCCCGGCCCCCATATCGGCCACCATGCCCCATGTCGCGGTGGTCTGACCGTCAGCCTCTTCAAACGTCCAACTGGCATCGGCCGTGCCCATGTCTCCGAAATCCAGCGCCACAGCGACGGACTGGTTCTCGACTGCTTCGACAATCTCCATATGTCCGCGGCCCACATTCGGGTTATCCGACGCCCATTCCATCACTGCGCCAACACCAGCTTCGACCTCATTAAAGGTCAGTTTGGTCTCCGGATCCTGCCCCAGCCAAGGCGACCACGCGGTTGTCGCTTGCAAATTACTGACATGCGGGTAAATCTCTGACGCAGGTGCCTCAATCACGATGCTGCGCTCAACCGCAACTTCACGCGGCAACAGCATTCCGATAATCACGAACGCCACGACCAGAAGTAAAAGTCCAAAAAACAGCTTTTTCAAAATGCGCATCTTCGCTCTCCTTTGCCTGCAGACAATCATAACATGAATCCCGGCACAACGTCCCATTTCGCAGGCAAATTCTGCCACAGCATTCCCGATCCAATGGAACATTGGAAAACCCGTACCCAAGGGGTTTCAAGCCTGGCCATCCATGGCTATATCAGATCAACTTTTTACTTCCGTCCTGCCAGAACGAGGCCCCCATGTCCGAAACCCGCCACACCAGAACCCTGATCATCGGCTCCGGCCCCGCTGGCTATACCGCTGGCGTCTACGCCAGCCGTGCAATGCTGGAGCCGATCCTGGTGCAAGGGATCGAACCCGGCGGGCAATTGACCACCACAACCGAGGTTGAAAACTGGCCCGGCGATACCGAAGTGCAGGGCCCCGACCTGATGGTCCGCATGGAAGCCCACGCCAAGGCGATGGGTTGCGAAATCATCGGCGACATCATCACCGAGCTCGATACAGAAAGCCGCCCGTTTGTGGCCAAGGGCGACAGCGGAACAGTGTACACCGCCGATGCGGTGATCCTCTGCACTGGTGCTCGTGCCAAATGGCTGGGCCTGCCGTCCGAGGAAGCCTTCAAAGGCTTCGGTGTCTCGGCCTGTGCCACCTGTGACGGGTTCTTCTATCGCGGTGACGAAATCGTTGTCATCGGCGGCGGCAATACGGCGGTCGAGGAAGCACTGTTCCTGACCAACTTCGCCAGCAAGGTGACACTGATCCACCGCCGTGACGAGCTACGTTCAGAAAAAATTCTTGAGGACCGCTTACTCAAACACCCCAAGATAGAACCGCTGTGGTTCCACGAGCTTGAGGAAGTGCTGGGCGACGACATGCCCAAAGGCGTCACCGGCGTGCGAGTACGCAACAACCAAACCGGCGAAATTTCGGAAATCCCCTGCAAGGGCGTCTTCATTGCCATCGGCCACGCCCCCGCCAGCGAGTTGGTAAAAGGCAAGGTCGAGATGCACCACGGCGACTACGTCAAGGTCGAAGCCGGCAGCACCCGCACATCTGTCCCGGGCCTGTTTGCGGCCGGTGACCTGACCGACCACACCTACCGCCAGGCTGTGACATCGGCAGGCATGGGCTGCATGGCTGCGCTGGATGCCGAGCGGTTCCTCGCAGAACAAGACTAAACCAAACGCCGCTTTTAGAAGCAGCATCACATTACAATTCAATTGAAACACGCCAAGACTGACCTCTCGGCGTGTTTTTTCTTTGCCTTCCGTGCAAATTCATGCAATGCGTTCACCCATGAACACACATTGAGTCGCTACCATGGTCACCGCGCCCGAAAAATCGCTTTTGCAGGAAGAAGATCAACTCTTCCGCCTTCTGCGCCAGTTGGAACTGGCGCCGGACGCTTCGCAGCGCGCGACAGCATCGGCCCTTGGTATTTCTCTTGGCCGCCTCAACGCGCTTTTACGTGCAGCGACCGAGTCCAAGTTGGTCTCCATCAGCGACCGCGCAGGCACTGACAAACGTCAGCGCTATACCTACACCCTGACATCACGCGGCGCGGCGGAAAAACTTCGCCTCACCGATCAGTTTCTCACCCGGAAATTTGCCGAATACGATGCGCTTCATGCGGAATTAACCGGTACCACCAGCGGCCTTGAGCCCTTTAAACACAGGACCAAACTCGTGCAAAACAACCTTGCCCCCATCCCCGAGCTCTATGTCTCTTACGACTCTGCGCAAAAGCTGAAAGTCGAAGCGGCTGACCTGACCAGCCACGACCTGACCCCGCGCCAGATCTGCGATCTGGAGCTGCTGATGAACGGCGGCTTCAACCCGCTCAAAGGCTTCCTGTCCGAAGAAGATTATAACAGTGTTGTCGACAACATGCGTCTGGCCGACGGTGCGCTTTGGCCAATGCCAATCACGCTGGATGTGTCCGAGGATTTCGCACAAGGTCTCGAACTGGGTCAGGACATCGCCCTGCGTGACCAAGAAGGCGTCATTCTGGCTACCATGACTGTCACGGATCGCTGGGAGCCCAACAAGGCCCATGAGGCTGAAAAGGTCTTTGGCGCAGATGACGACGCCCACCCAGCCGTCAATTACCTGCACAACACCGCTGGTAAAATCTATCTCGGCGGTCCAATCGTCGGCATTCAGCAACCCGTTCACTATGACTTCCGCGCCCGTCGCGACACGCCAAACGAGCTGCGCGCTTACTTCCGCAAGCTGGGCTGGCGCAAGGTTGTCGCCTTCCAGACCCGCAACCCGCTGCACCGCGCCCACCAGGAACTGACCTTCCGCGCCGCGAAAGAAGCCCAAGCCAACCTGCTGATCCACCCGGTAGTCGGCATGACCAAACCGGGCGACGTTGATCACTTCACCCGCGTGCGCTGCTACGAAGCGGTGCTGGATCAATACCCTTCCTCCACCACCACCATGAGCCTACTGAACCTTGCCATGCGCATGGCTGGCCCGCGCGAGGCGGTTTGGCACGGCCTGATCCGCAAAAACCACGGCTGCACCCACTTCATCGTCGGTCGCGACCACGCAGGCCCCGGCAAAAACTCTGCCGGCGAAGATTTTTACGGCCCTTACGACGCGCAGGATCTGTTCCGCCAGTATGAGGAAGAAATCGGCATCGAAATGCTCGACTTCAAACACATGGTCTGGGTTCAGGAACGCGCCCAATACGAGCCGATGGACGAAATCAAAGACAAGGACGACGTCACCATCCTCAACATCTCGGGTACCGAACTGCGCCGCCGTCTCTCTGAGGGTCTGGAAATCCCTGAATGGTTCAGCTTCCCCGAAGTTGTCAAAGAACTGCGCCGCACCAAACCTGCGCGGTCCAAACAGGGCTTCACGGTCTTCTTCACCGGCTTCTCCGGTTCGGGCAAATCGACCATCGCCAACGCTTTGATGGTCAAGCTGATGGAAATGGGTGGCCGCCCGGTGACACTGCTCGATGGTGACATCGTGCGTAAAAACCTCTCATCCGAGCTGGGTTTCTCGAAAGAGCACCGCGACCTTAACATTCGCCGCATCGGCTATGTTGCGTCCGAGATCACCAAAAACGGCGGCATCGCCATCTGCGCACCCATCGCTCCCTATGCCACAACCCGCCGCGCGGTACGTGAGGACGTCGAAGAATTCGGCGCCTTTGTCGAAGTTCACGTCGCCACCACCATCGAGGAATGCGAGCGTCGCGACCGCAAGGGCCTTTATAAACTGGCCCGCGAAGGCAAGATCAAAGAGTTCACCGGCATCTCTGATCCTTACGATGTGCCCGAAAATCCAGAACTCAGCGTCGAGACAGAAAACGTCGAAGTCGACAACTGCGCCCATCAGGTCATTCTGAAGCTCGAACAAATGGGCCTGATCGCCGGGTAAATTTAAGATCAATAAGAAACATGAAACCCCGCCTTTCTGGCGGGGTTTTGCTTTTCAACATGGTGAAAGTTGATGCCTCTGAACTTGAAGTCGCAAAACAAACAACGCAGGGCATAAACAAGTTATTTCGCATCATTGCTCAGAAAACTGATAGAAAACATAGCACCCATTCCGGATCAGCAGAAGTTTCACGTCCCGCACAACGCCTGTTGTTTCAATGCATCCCGACGTGTACGCTCACAACATGAAACGCATTCCCAAAGAAACAACAGATGATGCTCTGGTTCAGGAATTCCTGAACAAGGGTGGCAAAGTCAACGTTGGCAAAACCAAGCCAATGCCAAGCGAATTGGGCCTGAGCAATAACGTTTGGAACGCCAAACTGACCAAAGAAGAGAAAGCCGCACGCGACAAAAAATAGGTGCCCGTTCGAAAACGGACGGAGGTGTTTTTTTGTGCAATTTCTGCTACACTCCCCCCGAGGCACAATAGCAGGAGACCCTTCAATGATTTTGAAGTTACGTCAGTGCGCCATCATGGCAACAGCAATCGCTGCCATGACGATCACAATGCCAAATCAGGCATCAGCCCTCTCATCTTCCATCCCCGGATGGCTGCAAAAACATGTCGGCACAGGCAACGGCCAGATCGCACCTGTTGTTCTTGAACGGGCTCGCGCTCTGTACAAGAAAAAACTCAAATCCGGCGCAGTCAAAAACCCTTGCTATCTTGCCATGGACGCCACGCGCCCCAGCACCGCTTCGAACGGCAGCGCCAAGGCACGGTTCTACGTGATCTGTGAAAACAAGAGATCCTTCAAAGCAGTCTCTTCCGGTTACGGAAACGGGCGCAAACTGCAACGCGCAAATTTTGCAAACGGGCGGCAATGCGCCAGACACTTCAGCAACACCGAAGGGTCCAAACTCACCGCCGGCGGGGCCTACACCACGGCTGAATTCCGCACCTCCTTCAAAGGTTACTACACCAGCTCGGGCAAAAGAAAACCGTTTCACCGCACCTTCCTTTTATTCGACGGAGAAGGCGAAACCAGCAACGCTCGCGAACGCGCCATCGGCGGGCACCGCGCCATGTTCCTGAAATGGCAATGCCGTTTTAAGAACCCGCAAAGCCCCTATGCCGACGAAGACGGCTACACGCCCTATGGAAGGTTAGTTGATTACACCTCGGGCCGCAGCAACGGCTGCACCACCTGGTCCAGAAACGCGACACAAGAGATCCTCGCATTGGTCGAAAACAACCCAACAACCCTCTACATCTACCCGGAAGCGCGCGACATCAACGCCGTCGCCAAAGCCGTGAAACGCGGGAAGTCCCCCGCCAAGGCCGGGCTCTACTGGAACGCCGCCTGCCTCAAAGCCATCGGCGCCCCAAAGTTCTGGCCCAAACAACAGCTCCAGCCGATCATCAACTCCTGGCGTCAGTCCCTGCCCGAACCAAAACCGTACAAGCTGCCCATTTGTCAGTAGGTGTGTGAAAGGCGCCCAAATAGATTGGCCCAAAGAACCACGCTTCATAAATAGAGTTCACATATGTAAATATCCCAGCCCGGAATCAGGCGCGCGGCGCCCCGGGCAGAGCCCGACCGCCCAAATGGGCGGGCTCTTTTGCTACGCTTCCAAGCCTAAATCAGGTCAGATGTACTTTGAAAGATAAACCACCAGTTGGAGACCATCCAAACGCCCACCCGCGGTCTGACACCGCCCTCTCTATGCAACCCATCTTTCATCTGCTTTGAGACCAAAGTGCTTGGGCTTGCAGCCGCAGCAAATAGCTGTGTATACCACAGCAGTGGTTAATCATCGGCTCTAGCAAGCCGCCTCATATGAACAGTGAATCTTCAGTACCTTCCTATGCCGCTAGGGTCGCATCTCTCGGTGGCTTCTTGGACGGCATCAGTTACCTAAACCAAGACCGCCGCTCCGACTTCGCAGAAGCGTTTGTCGTAGAATCGTCGGATGACCGCGAATTTTCAGAGTACATACATACTAGTTTCTCGCACCTAGCGGGAATGACAGTGAGATCGGACGGTAATTTTCTAGAAACTATGGGGCAACTAGAGCTAGACATTAGATCGCTCTTGCTGGTCAATCCTTTTGTCGGCGATGAGTAGGTCGCGCAAGATATGCGCTCATACTTGTCCTTAAAGATCATGGATCGCCTGGACGACATCATCAATGATTGGGAACAAAAGGACGACGATTCAAATCTACTGAGATACGCATCACCGAAGCGGCTTATCGGAACTCATGATGATATTCTTGGCCAAATGATCTTCTATTTGCTTCGTGCAGGGGAGGTCTCTTTCGCGTTGTATTTCTGCAGCTCAACGGAACGTTTTTGAAAAAATGCCGTTGATTGCAAACAACAACATTATTCGCAAAGCGGACAAAGCTAATTCGTTGACCTACCCCGATATCACCCCCGCCGCGCGATCTTCTCGGCCATATCCAGCATCCTGCAGGAAAAGCCCCACTCGTTGTCATACCAACCAAACACCCGGCATAGCCCGCCAGTGGATACCGAAGTTTCCGGCCCGCTGATGATCAGGGATTCAGGCCGCGCACGCAGATCGGAACTCACCAGTGGCATCTCGATCCAACCAAACACCGGGCTGACCTCAGCGGCGGCGCGCAGCACCTCGTTCACCGCCTCTTCTGTCACCTTGTCCCGCGTCTGTACGGTCAAGTCGATGGCCGACACACTTGCCGTCGGCACCCGGATGGCCCGCGCCTCGATCCGGCCTTTCAGATGCGGCAGGACCAATCCCGTCTGATGCTGCGCGCTGGTGGTCGTGGGCACCATCGACATCGCCGCCGCCCGGCTCCGTTCTGGTGCTGCCCGCGGTTTGTCCACCGTCGGCTGGCTGCCGGTATAGCAGTGCACGGTGGTCATCTGCCCACTAATCAGGCCAAACGCCTCGTCCAGGACCCGCGCCAGCGGGGCCAACGCGTTGGTGGTGCAGGACGCGTTCGAGATGATCAGCTCATCCTTCAAAGCCTCATCATTCGCCCCCATCACCAGCGTGATATCCGCCTCGGCCGACGGGCCCGACACCAGCACCGCCTTGGCCCCGGCCTCCAACCCTCGCTCGGCAATCGCACGTTTGCCACCCATGCCGGTACATTCCAGCACCAGATCCACGCTACTAAGGTCCAGCGCCCGGATGTCGCGCTCGGCATGAAACGGAATGCTGTGGCCATCAACCACCAGCCGCTGATCCCCGGTTGAGACATGCCCAATCCACGGCCCAAACACACTATCGTACTGGAACAAGTAGGCGCAGGTCTCCAGCGACTCGATTTCATTGATCAGCACTAGTTCAAAGGCATCGCGATCGCGCATCAGAATACGCAGCAACGTCCGCCCAATCCGGCCAAATCCATTGATGGCAATCTTGATTTTATCTTGGGACATCACGGCCTCCGGCGCAAAAGGTCAATAAATCTGACTTTTAAGCGCGTTTTCCAGATTTCCAAGGGGTGAAATGAAGATTTGATCAAACGCGCCCCTACCGCGCCCCCAACGTCGCCCCTCCATCAATCACGATATTCTCCATCGTGATATGCCGCGCCATGTCCGAGAGCAGGAACAGCACGATATTCGCCACGTCTTGCGGGTCCGCCATCCGCCCCAGCGGAATGCCAAGCCGCCACAAATTCGCGTCGCCCTTCAGCACCCGGTCCAGACCGCTGGCCGAGGTTTGAAACGATTGCTGCATCGGCGTATCGGTGGACCCGGGCGAGACGATATTGCAGCGCACGCCATATTCAGCCAGCTCCAGCCCCAAACACTTCATCGCATGAGCCAGCCCGGCCTTGGACGCTGGATAAGCCCCCAGCCCGGTGCGCGGTGTCGTGCCCGAATTCGACCCGATGGTCACAATCGCGCCGGCTTTTTGCTCTGCCATCACCCGCGCCACAATTTGCGTGACCACCAGCGTCGAGGTAAAATTCACCGCAATTGTCTCAGTCAAGGCATCAACGCCGGTCTCCAGCAGTTTTGACGGAGCCAAAATCCCCGCCGCATTCACCAAATAGGCGATCTCGCCGTGCTGCTCTTTTGCTACCTGAACCACCTGTTCGACGACTGAACTATCTTGGATATCCACACTAGCAATCGTCACCTGATCTTCAGTGACACCCGCCTCTTCCGCCAGTCCCTCCAGTTTCGACTGCGTCCGCCCCACCGCCAGCACACGACATCCGGCCTGCAGCAAGCGCACCGCAATCACCCGGCCGATGCCCTGTCCGGCACCAGTGACAATCGCCAATCCCTGCAAGCTGATCTCGTTCATGTGGTATGCTCCAGTTTTTCATGACCGTCCGTGATTGTGTTCGACATGTCAATCTTGGCGCAATATGCTCTGCCACACAGGCAGAAGAACAAGAGGCAGCTATGGGCAATCAACCGTTAAAGGGCTTTGCGCGCCTGCGTGCGGCCTACGCCAATTCGATGACCGGCTTTCGCGATATCTGGCGCGGGGAAGAGGCGTTTCGCATCGAATTCATTGCCTTCGTACTTTCGGTCCCCGCCGCCTTTTGGGTCGGCCAGAACGCCATCATGATCGCCCTGCTGATCATCTCGGTTCTGCTGCTGGTCATTGTCGAAATCCTCAACAGCGCCGTTGAGGCCGCCATCGACCGTATCGGACCGGAACGGCACGAACTGTCACGTCAGGCCAAGGACTACGGTTCCCTCGCTGTCCTACTGGCAACACTTATCCCCGGCATTCTTTGGATCGCGGCGCTTTATACAAAATTCTGCAGCTGAACCTCAAACGCCCTGTCGTGCAATCCCGGAATAAAGCAACAGCCCCCACCCGGCTAATACATTCTCAACCTTGCTCCAGTTGGCCCCAAAGCTGATGGGATCAGACCCGCTGGCCGATGCAATTTCATTCAAGTTCCGCTGGCCGTTTATGGCCGCGATCAGCGGAGCTGCCGACTTGGGCAAACTCAGCGTGGCCTTCAATCCGTCCATATCCATCGGCAAGGGTTTTCCCTGCGCCACCGCCTGAGCCAATTGCTGCGCCCGCACGCCTTTCAACACCGGCACCACCGCCCGGTTGCGTCCATTGGCCGATCCGCGCGCCTCCTCAGCTTTCACCGCATAACCGGTGTGCACTTTGATCGTGCCGTTCAGTTTTTCCGCCAACGCCATCGCTTCGACATCACCCATGCCTTCTGGTCGCTTTGCCACGCGCGACAGATCATAAAGCGCCTGGGTGACAAAGCCACTCAGGTGCCAGCCCGTGGCCGCGAACGTCTGCATCAGTTGCGCCACATCATAAAAGCGGTCCTGCGTGTGCAGCAGCAGGTCATAAAACCCCGCCTCGCTGGCCTTGTGATCATGCACGTTGATATTGGCCTTGAACGGATGCCCCTCGGGCAAGGCCTCAAAAATCCGTTTTCCCTGTTTCAAACGCTCTTTCGGCGGCAAATCCCCCAGTAACGCACCGAAGGCCTCTTGCAGCGGATACACCCCTGATCGCCCATAAGGCGCATAGACCATAAAGCCCAAACCACCGCCGGGTGCCAGCGCTGTATGCAACGCCCTAAACCCCTCTTCCGGCTCAGGCAGATGATGCAGCACCCCGCAGCAGTCGATGTAATCAAATTCCCCCAGCTTAGGCGCATCCAACAGGCTGCCGGTCACAAAGGTGATATTACTCAGCTTCCGCACTTTTGCGCGCGCCTCGGCCACTTTGCGCGAGGCTTTCGACAAATCGACATAGGTGATCTCGCAGGGCTTTTTAAACTGCGCCATTATCGCTGCCAGTTGAATCAGCCCATCCCCGGTGCCGCCCCCGGCCACCAAGACCCGCAACGGCTTGGACCAGTCGCGTTGCCCGCCAAAGATGAAATGGTCAATCTCTTGCGGCAGGGACGGCGATCCGCTGATCAACCGCTTTGCCTCATCCTTGGGGTTCCGCTCGGGGTAAGGATACGCCTCATATTGTTCTTTGACGCTGCTCATCGGGGCCTCTCGGTGGTTTGCCCGCAAGATAGGCCGCAATGATCCCAAAAGAAAAGCCATCGCATCTTTGTCCCCATCAAAGTATCATTGGGACATGGAAGATCAGGCACACGCAAACCCCTATGATATGAAGCCACAGGATCAGGGCGCAGATCACGCGCCCGAAATTGCGATCCCGTATTTTTCCGGCAACGGCCATACCCGTGCCGTGGCCAAAGCCATATCTGAGGGCGCAGGCATCGGCGCGCGTACCATTGATGTCGAACACATCACCGATCAGGACTGGGCGATCTTAGACGCAGCCGAGGCGGTGGTCTTTGGCTCCCCCACCTACATGGGTTCCAGTGCCGCCCGCTTTGATCAGTTTCTCGAAGAAGCCGCTGACCGTTGGCTTGATCTGGCCTGGGCCGACAAGATCGCCGCCGGGTTCACTGTGGCAACTTTCCCCTCGGGCGACAAGCTCAGCACCTTGCAGCGCCTCGCGATCTACGCCGCCCAGATGGGCATGATCTGGGTCGGTCAGGCCGAGGTTGGCGCACCGGTGCACCCCGACCGCCCGGGTGTGAATACCGCTGGCTGCTGGCTTGGCCTCGCCGCCACCTCCTCACGAGACAAAACCCAACTGGTCGACACCGATGATCTCGAAACCGCCCGCCGTTTCGGCGCACGCATCGCCACCGCAACAAGACGCTGGCGACAGCTTCCATCTTGACCCGCCCCGCGCATCAGGGCATCAGGCCCGCATGCTGATTTACAAGATATTCCGTGCACCCGAGTGGGCGCAATTGCAGGCCGAGGGCCAGACCCAAGGCGCGCCTATCGACCTGACCGATGGTTACATCCATTTCTCAACCGCCGAACAGGTGATCGAGACCGTGGCCAAGCATTTTGCGGGCGAACCCGACCTGATGCTGCTGGCCGTGGATGCCGATGCTGCAGGAGACACCCTTAAGTGGGAGGTCTCACGCGGTGGCGCTTTGTTTCCCCACCTCTACCGCGAGCTGTCAATGCCTGACGTGCTCTGGACAAAACCTTTGCCCCTTGAAAATGGCACCCACATCTTTCCGGATGACATGACATGAAACTGATCGAACGCCTCGGCGTCTCTGCCCTGCACCGCTTTGACCCGGAAACCGCCCATGGCCTGGCCCTCAAGGCTCTGGGCAGCGGATTGGTGCCGCTTTCCGGCCCGGTCACATCCCCGCGCCTGAAAACCGATCTCGCGGGCATGGCACTGCCTAACCCCGTCGGTCTCGCCGCCGGTTTCGACAAAAACGCGCAGGCGCTTGGTCCTCTATCGCGTGCAGGTTTCGGATTTATCGAGGTCGGGGCCATCACCCCGCGTCCGCAACCAGGAAACCCGAAACCGCGCCTCTTCCGCCTCACAGCCGATCAGGGCGTCATCAACCGCTTCGGCTTCAACAACGACGGCATGGAAGCCGCCGAACGCCTGCTCGCTCAGCGCCCGACCAGCGCAATCATCGGCCTCAACCTCGGGGCCAACAAGGACAGCACCGACCGCGCTGATGACTTCGCCCGCGTTCTGGCCCATTGCGGCCAGCATCTGGACTTTGCCACCGTCAACGTCTCTTCGCCCAACACCGAAAAGCTGCGCGACTTGCAAGGGGCCGCCGCCCTCACCGCCCTGCTCAAAGGCGTGATGGAGGCCCGCGACACCCTGCCAAAACAGATCCCGATCTTCCTCAAGATCGCACCGGATCTCAACAGTGACGAACTGGCCGAGATTGCCGAGGTCGCGACCTCCTCGAAGCTTTCCGGCATCATCGCCACCAACACCACGCTCTCCCGCGAAGGGTTGCAAAGCATCAATCGCGATCAGGCCGGCGGCCTCTCTGGCCAGCCTCTTTTCGAGAAATCCACCCGCGTTCTGGCGCAGCTCTCAAAACTGACACAGGGCCAAATCCCCCTTGTCGGCGTCGGCGGCATCGGAAGTGCCGAGCAGGCCTATGCCAAGATCCGCGCTGGGGCCAGCGCCGTGCAGCTTTATTCGGCCATGGTGTACCAAGGCCTCTCGCTCGCCGGTGACATCGCCAAAGCGCTGGATCAGCTTCTGGAACGCGATGGCTTTGCCACCGTGGCCGAGGCGGTGGGCACCGGTCGCGATGATTGGCTCTAAGCCAAATTGCCCCTATATGTTTGAGCAATAAGAACAACACACAGGGCTGGCATGCAGGTATTGGGCAAATTCGCCACGTGGTTTGATGACATCTTCATCGACCTGATCCGCCAATTGCGCTGGTCCTATGTGCCACCCCTGATGGTCTATTTTGCCTATGGCCTAGCCACCATCAGCGGCATCACCGGCACCTTCTTTGTCAAAGAATATCTTGATCTCTCTGCCGCCTATCTGGCGGGGCTGGGGTTCTGGGCCGGCATCCCTTGGGCGCTAAAAATGCCGCTGGGCCATTTGGTCGATATCCTCTGGCGACACAAGGCCTGGCTCTTGTGGCTTGGCGCGGCACTTACAGCGCTGAGCTTCTTCATCATGTATCTGGTCTTGACCGCGCCCGAGATGATGAGCACCATCGCACCGCTGAAATCCTGGTTCATCGCCAGCACCATCATCGCCCCCTCGGGGCTGGTGCTGCAAGACGCCGTCGCCGACGCCATGTCGGTCGAGGCGGTGCCACGCACCGACGACTCCGGCATGGCCATCGACCATGATACCTCCCGCATGATGCACACCACGATGCAAACGCTGGGCCGTTTTGCGCTGATCTTTGGCACGGTCGTCGTCGCCATCATCAACATCACTATGTTCGCCGGGATCGAGGCGCTGGATCAGGCGCAGAAATCCACCGTCTACGCCAATATCTACCTGATCGGGCTGGTGATCCCGCTGATCTCAGTTTCGGGCATCCTGCTGGCCGCATGGCACCGTCACAGCCGCCGCAAACGGATGCAGGCACAGGGCCTGAGCGCCGCAGCCATTACCGCCGCCCTAGACACACCAGACGAACCCACCACCCCAAATCCGTGGTATTTCATCGGCGGGGCCGGTTTTGTCGCCATCACCCTGATCGTCGGATTAAGACAGGTTCCATATGGTCAGGAAATCATCTTTCTCGGCTCGCTGGTCATCGTCTCGCTGCTGATGCGCCAACTGCTCACGGTCCTCCCCGTCGCCCAAGCCCGCGCCCTCATCGGCACCGCGCTGATCCTGTTTGTGTTCCGCGCTGTGCCCCGCCCCGGTGACGGGCAAACATGGTTCAGCATCGATATCCTCGGCTTTGACCAACAATTCCTGTCGCTTTTGTCCTTCATCACCTCGGCACTGACGCTGGTGGGCCTTGTCGTCCTACGCCCGCTGATGGCCAGCCGTTCGGTCACCGCCATTGTGGTCATCCTCACCGTCGCCGCCGGCATCCTGTCCCTGCCCAACATCGGATTGTATTATGGCATCCAGAACTGGACCGCCGCCCTGACCGGCGGCGTGGTCGACGCGCGTTTCATCGCCATTCTGGACACGGCGGTGGAATCCCCGCTGGGGCAGGTCGCCGTCATCCCCATGCTGGCGTGGATCGCTCGCAATGCGCCCGGTGATCTCAAAGCCACCTTCTTTGCCGTCATGGCGTCGTTTACCAATCTGGCGCTGTCGGCGAGTGCTTTGCTGACCAAATACCTCAACGAGGTCTTCATCGTCACCCGCGAGGTTTCGGACAGCACGGGAGCCATCACCACCGCCGCCGACTACAGCCAGCTTGGGATACTCCTGATCGTGGTCACCCTGATCACCGTCGGCGCACCTCTCCTGACCATCGCCCTGGTCCAAAACTCCCGCCTCAGAACCGATGATTGATAAGGGCAGCGCCCGACCCTGGGTGGGCGCACATCTTCCTTAGAAAGTCGCAAAACCCCACCAAAAGCGCCAACCTCTAAATCAGCCGCAAAAGCGCCCTCCCACGGGGGGGGTCGGGCGCTGCCCGGCCTCCGTCCGGGCGGGACATACATAAATCAGAACAGCGACAATCCCAACTTCACGAGTTGTTCAATCAATAAAATAAGTGCTCCGGCTTTAACCGTCGTACTTTCTGTTATTCTGTTAACGACGTCTTTAATCTTCAAATGCAGCGCAATCTTCGCGGCACGAGAGAAAATTCGCGTGGTTTCATCTGCTCCCGGCAAGGGCGGTGCCCCGCTGGGCAAAGGCAATGTCGCATCATTGATCAACTGCGGAATGTCATGCTGCCATTCCTCCGCCAATTCAAATTCAGAAATCTCAACCAAAATTGGCAGCGCCTCTTCCAGTTGCTCCTTCGCGCCCTCAGGCAATTCACGAATGGCTTGCTCCGTCAGGATTTTTCGATTTTCGGCCACATCCGGATGAGTCGCCCGGATCGCCCGCGCACCCTCTTCCAATGCATCCTGCAGGGCAAGGTTTTCCTCACTCGGCGGCAATTCATCATTAAGGATCTGCCGAACCAACCCTTTGTGAACGCCAACAAACCCCATTTCGATTTGCTGCGGGTTATTACCATACTTGGTAAACACCCGGCGTAGCGCCCGTACCTCACGCGCGTTGTCATGCAACCCGTTCGAGGCACTGGCCAAGACATCCTCAAGCGCATCTTCGACCTGCGCCAGCGTTGCGCCCAACAGATCAGGTTTCTCGACTTCTATGGGAGTGACGAAAAACTTCGCCGTTTTGGGATTAAACTCAACTTTCTCAGCCAGCGGCACCTTCTCAAGCAAATACTCCGCCCGGATCCGCTCGATCTCCTTGGCTACAGCACCAGGTCCTGATTCCCAGATCGGATCTTCAATCAACGCAACGCGACGCTGCAACTCCCGGTCCATCGGATTGCCATCGAGAAATCCCTGATACCACTCACGCCAGAAGGACCAATACTTACGCTTTGAGAAATACTTCAGCAAGAGTAACTTGGAATTGTCAGGGGAAGTTATCGGTAGGCCCCGAGATTCAGCTTCTTCCATCCCTTTGAGGAACTCTTCGCGATGATAATGGCCCGCTAACAAATTCCAGCTGCTTGTGCGCGCGATCTCTCCAAATTCTTCTGCTGAAATTGTATTATAATCAATCTCATCAGATAGAGATGCCAACAATAACCCCAGAGTATCTCCAATGCCGAAAAAGTCTCTATTTTTTAGCGCAGCGAAATATTCACCACGTCCATATGGTGAACCACCTACTCGGGCCTTAGCAAAGCTACTAGCTATTTCAGCATTGTCATCTTGTATCAAAGATTGGTGTAAGTTGAGCGATGTATCTGCAAGAGCCTCAGCAAAAGTAGAATTGGGTAGCGCACCTTGCAATTCAGTATGTGCGGTCAATAATGCCCTTAAGAGTGCTAAAGTAGTAGTTTGAGCCAGTACTAGCTGTCCATAGCGCTCATAACTGCAATAAGGCCCGGAAAGGGCAAAGGCGTAAAATACACGCTCCCAAATTACTCTCTTGCTTCCCAATGAGACGCGTTCATTGTCTTGAGCCTCTTTTTTCGCACCTATAGTGCCACTGCCTGCATTGCTCACCTTGACCAACCCTCAAAACCCTTCCATATCCCCCTACCATGACACCGCTCTCACATATCCGCAATTTCTCGATCGTGGCGCACATCGACCACGGGAAATCCACGCTGGCTGACAGGCTCATTCAGTCCACCAATACGGTGGCGGATCGGGACATGAAGGCACAGCTTCTGGACACGATGGATATCGAGCGCGAGCGCGGTATCACCATCAAGGCCAACACCGTGCGCATCGACTTCCGCGCCGCCGACGGAGAGGATTATGTCCTCAATCTGATCGACACCCCCGGCCACGTCGATTTTGCCTACGAGGTCTCCCGCTCCATGCGCGCGGTTGAGGGATCATTACTGGTCGTCGACAGCACACAAGGGGTCGAGGCGCAGACGCTGGCCAACGTGTACCAAGCCATCGACGCCGATCACGAGCTGATCCCGGTTCTCAACAAGATCGACCTGCCAGCCTCCGACTGTGACCGCGTCGCAGAACAGATCGAGGATGTCATCGGCATCGACGCCTCCGGCGCCATCGCGGTGTCGGCCAAAACCGGCGTCGGCATCACCGAAACGCTGGAAGCCATCGTTCAACACCTACCCGCCCCCACTGGCGACATCGACGCGCCATTGAAGGCGATGCTGGTCGACAGCTGGTACGATTCCTATCTTGGCGTTGTCGTTCTGGTCCGGATCATGGACGGCGTTCTGAAAAAGGGCGACAAGATCCGCATGATGCAAACCGGTGCCAGCTATGGCGTCGACCGCATCGGCGTCTTCCGCCCGCAGATGCAAAACATCGATGCGCTCGGCCCCGGCGAGATCGGCTTTATCACCGCCTCCATTAAACAAGTCCGCGACACAAAAGTGGGCGACACCATCACGCATGAGAAAAAGGGTGCCGAAGAGCCCCTGCCCGGCTTTGCCCCCTCGCAGCCGGTGGTCTTCTGTGGCCTCTTCCCTGTTGATAGCGCCGAATTCGAAGACATGCGCGATGCCATCGAAAAGCTCGCCCTGAACGACGCCTCCTTCAGCTACGAAATGGAAACCTCCGCCGCCCTCGGCTTTGGCTTCCGCTGCGGCTTCCTCGGTCTTTTGCACCTCGAGGTGATCCGCGACCGCATTGAGCGCGAATATGATATCGAGCTGATAACCACCGCGCCAAGCGTGATCTACCACGTCTACATGCGCGACGGCACCAAGATCGACCTGCACAACCCCGCCGACATGCCCGACATGACGCTGGTCGACCATCTTGAGGAACCACGCATCAAGGCCACCATTCTGGTGCCCGATGAATACCTTGGCGATGTGCTCAAACTCTGCCAGGACCGCCGCGGCATCCAGATGGACCTAACCTATGCCGGCTCCCGCGCCATGGCCGTCTATGACCTGCCTTTGAACGAGGTGGTATTCGACTTTTACGACCGCCTGAAATCCGTCACCAAAGGCTACGCCAGCTTTGACTACAACCTCGAAGGTTACCGTCAGGACAATCTGGTGAAAATGTCGATCCTGGTGAATGACGAACCGGTCGATGCCCTGTCGATGATGGTGCACCGGGATCGCGCCGAAATGCGCGGCCGCGCCATGTGCGAAAAGCTCAAAGAACTGATCCCGCGCCACATGTTCAAAATCCCGATCCAAGCCGCCATCGGCGGCAAGGTCATCGCGCGCGAGACCCTGTCCGCCATGCGCAAGGACGTGACCGCCAAATGCTACGGCGGCGACGCCACCCGGAAACGCAAACTTCTGGACAAGCAAAAGGCCGGTAAGAAAAAGATGCGCCAGTTCGGTAAGGTGGATATTCCGCAAGAGGCGTTCATCTCGGCGCTGAAGATGGATAATTGATATTTGGCCTCAGAAAAACTGAGGCCATTTGTTTCAGTATTGGTTCACATGAGCGATAAAGACAGCGCTGTCTGTGCGGATTTCAATGCCTTTTCTCGCTAATTCATTGAAACCAAACTGGATTCACAGCTGAGTTGCGAAATTCCTCAATACCTGACAGGCTAAAAATAAAATAGAGGCAGGCAATGAACCAACTATTCGTAACGGCACCCCAGCCGACAATGAAGCGCGTGGCCGATATGGATGGGCCAGATTTTTACCCCACTCCTGAATGGGCAACTCGTGTATTAATTGATAACGAAAACTTCTCGGGTGACATCTGGGAACCTGCTTGCGGCGATGGCGCAATGTCACAAGTGATTGAAGAACGAGGTTACAAAGTCCAGTCATCGGACCTTTTCGATCGTGGATTTGGTGATGCAGGAATAGACTTCCGGACATCTAACAAGTCCGTTGACAACATTATAACCAACCCTCCGTTTAACAGTGCTGAAGAATTCGTTCATGCAGGGTTGAGACAATGCAAGAAGAAATTGGCTCTATTGCTTCGACTAGCTTTCCTAGAGAGCGCGGGACGGCAGAAATCAATCTTTTCTATTTGCCCTCCCAGCACAGTATGGGTCTTTAGCGAAAGAATAACTTTTTATCCTAAAGGCGCGGTACGCAAGGGTAGCGGAACAACCGCCTACGCATGGTTCGTATGGGACCATGACTATCAAGGCCCCACACAATTGAATTGGTTGCCAGTTGGCTATAAAACCAAGAAATGAATTATGTCAAAGCAGCAACTTCAGCGCGGCCTTTGTCGGTAATCGTCCAACTCTCATTATCGCCATTATAGATCGCTAACCCTCTCGTTTGTAAGCTGGTACTTTGATCTTTGTGGGAAACTAAGTTTCTAACTTTTTGGGAAAAATAGGTATCAGACCTGTCATCCAAAATTTCTGCGTCTTGCCCAGTTGGTGATAGTCGAGCTTCTAAAAGGGTAATTAGCTCAGCGGTCGTCAATGTCCCGGTTGGCGATGCGTCCAATTCTTTTAGCGCTTCAATTCGGATGTCTGCTTCTGTGTAACTCAAAGAATGCCTCCTTTTTTATTGGCACCTAAAATATGGTATTCGACGCACTCACATTCAACATCCTGAGGTAGAAAAATTAATCTCGACACACCTAAAAAATCCAATAGCGATTAACTTCCCAAAAACAAGACGTCTCTGTTTCCCAGCCACTCACAGAGAGGCCACACGCCGACCGCCCCCATGGGCGGCGCGTTCGCTTCGCCCGCGGTCGGCTTTCGTGATATGGCACCGTCGGTGTGACGCCAGCTAAACGCCGTAGGGTGGGTGCCAACCCACCATTCCCCATCTGCCCCACGCGAAACCTGCGGGGTCACGCTGCAAAATCCCAAACCTGTGTTATGCTCTCCCTATTGTTCATTCATTACAGGACCGCACGATGCCACCTCGTGCCTGCATTCCCTTTTTCCTCATGGCCTTTCTCTCGGCCAATCTCTCTGCCTGTGGCTTTGTGAATTACAGCGACAGCAAACCCGGCACGCTGTCCGGGTCGATCTTTGTGATGTGGCTGGAGCCGGGGTTTGACAGCAATTCCGGCGACGGCAAGTTTCTCTTTGTCCCCGCCCCGAATGACCCATTGGTTTTTGTCCCAGCCGAACCCTACGGCGCGGTCACCCGCATCACCCCGCAGATGATGTATACCGATGGCGGCTCCATCCCCCGCATCGCGCAGGCGTTCAGGGGCTTCAACCCATGGGGCTATGCCCCGGCCTATATGCTGCATGACTGGATCTTTGTCGTCAAAAACTGCGCCGGTTTGACCGACTATCCCCCAGGCTGGGACCCGCAAGAGATCCGGGCCATCAGCGCCATGGAATTCCGCCAAAGCGCCACCCTGATGGGCGACGTGATCCGCACCATGGAAGACAGCGCTCAGGTCGGCAGCAGTGAGATTGCCCCCGCCGCCATCACCTCGGCCGTCAGCGGGTCAATCAGCCGCGCGAAATGGAAAGAGGACCCCGCCAGCTGTCAGGCGCGCCTGATTCCCGATGACCTGCGCGATGACGTGAACGCCGCGCTCGGCTTCACCCTCGCCGACACCGCCGCTGAGAGCATCGCCCGCGACACCGGTTTGCGGATCGTGACACAGATCAGTTTTTAACCCGCAGACCTCACCCGAGTTTTGTACAAAACCCACGTACAACTTGTACAAGTTGTACGCTGCTCAGTTGGTCCTCAGGCCCACCTAACTCAAACGCGATCAGGGTTGATCTGTGCAAACCTTCCATCCAACGCGCGCCGCCCCACATCTGGATCAGACGCACAAACAAACCGAAGGATCTGATCCATGATGTATGTAAACATTTTCAAAACCGCCGCCCTGCCTTTGACCGCTGTCACCACTCTGGCCGTATCCGCCACCGCCCAGGGCGGCCCCGATCCCAGCGAGCGCCAACCCCTGCGCGCCTTCAAAGAGGCCCATGCGCAGACCGTCACCAAGACGCAGACCAACATTCAATCGCGCAACGGTCAACAGGCGCGGATTTCCCCAGCACTGGTTGAACGTCGCGACCGCTAAGCCGCTGCAAATATTATAAACTCCCCCACCGGGCGGGCCGCAGGGCCTGCCCGTTTTGCATTCCGGAAGGTCCATCACAGCCTTTGTTTCAGCATCTCACAAACTCTCTCACGCCCTCTCACCGAAACGCGATCACGGTTGATCGCCCCAAGGGTTTAAACGCCCAGATTGCGCCCCACATCATGGTCATGAACAACACAGAAAGGACTTTGAAAATGACACGTCCAACCTTGATCAAAACCGCCGCTCTGACCGTGGCCGCCCTTGCAACCATCGCCTCGGCCCCGGCCTTTGCCCAGCCTGACCCAAGCGAGCGCCAGCCGCTGCGCAACTTTCAGGAATCGTCCGAAAACACCGTGACCAAAGCACAAGTCAGCACGCAGTCCTCGATCACGCAAGACGAGCGGATCGCCCGCGCCCATGACGCGCGCATCGGCCGCTAAACTCTACGCTCCTAGAACAAGGGCCATTCACGGCCCCTGTTCCCCTCTTCTCAGCTCCTGCTCGTCCCGTCCCGGTACGACGCTTGCCTGTCCCCCCCAGACCTGTCATAGCCCGTGAAACGGACAACGGCAGGTGCTGGGAAGAATGGGACTGTTTTCACGTAAACCTTGTGTCATCGTCGCCAGCATGGGGCGTTCGGGCAGCACGATGTTGACCCAAAGCCTCAGCGCTCTGGCCCGCAAACAGTGGCATGGCCCCTTGGGCACCGTCTTTGGCATACGCCCCGAATACGACGATGTTTTTACCTTTGAAGAGTCGCTTGCTGACGCCCCACTGACCCCCGGCATCATCTGCAAGACCCATGACTATCCTGATGATCTGCGGCAGGCTACGCGTGACTTTCGCGCGGTCTATATTTTCGGCTCGGCATACGAATCTGCCCTCTCGGTGCACTCCTGTCTCGATCGTCGCGGCGCAGACTGGGTGGAAGAGCATTTTCGACACCTCAAAAGCACCAGCAATATCGCGCATCTGTTCGACTGCGATGCCCTGAATATGGCGCGTAATCTGGCGTCCTGGGCCACGTTTGACGCCGCCACTGTGCTGTGCATCCGGTATGAGACGCTCTGGGATCGGGTCGATCAGGTGGCCGAATTCACCGGCTATCGCTTCCAGCCGCCTCCGTTCGAGAAACGCGCACCAAAAGCGATTGAGCCGGATCTGGCCGCCAAGGCCCATGCTGTTTACGATCCAATCGATGCCATCATAGAGACGCTGCCCGATATCTTCATGTCCGGCCCGGAAATGACTGATCAGGTCAGCGCGTTGCTGGATTTTGGCGAAGATCGCCCCGCTGCGCAATACTGCTGACGGGATCACGCGGTATCAGATTGCTTGAGTGACCATTTTTCATTGTGATGTTTACGCGGGTTGTGTGAAGATTTAAGTTATGAATAATGCTTAGCATGTTGCTACGCATTTTATTTATCTGCTTTTGCTGCTTTTCTCCTGGATCGTCATGGGCCGAAAACCGCGTTGCGCTCGTCATTGGAAATTCTGATTATGACAGTGTTTCCTATCTACCGAATGCGGCAAAAGACGCGCGGGATGTGTCCTCAACGCTTCGCAACCTTGGTTTCCAGGTGATCGATGGTTTCGACCTAACGCAGTCTGAAATTCTGTCACGTGCGCAAGAAATGCAGCGCCGTTTGTCACCAGAGGATGTCGCCCTGTTCTATTTTTCTGGCCACGGCGTTCAGATCGGGTCCGAAAATTACATCATCCCGGTTGATGCGTTTGGCACCAACGCCGAGATGCTTCGCTCGACCTCAGTGAGTTTGCAGACCATTCTGGCTGAAATGGAACAAAAGGCAGATCGGAATATCGTCATTCTGGATGCGTGTCGCAATAACCCGTTCGAGCTGGACGACAAAAACCGAAGTATTGGAGGTGTGGCGCGCGGATTGGCCAAAGTGGATGCTGGTGTCGGATCCTTCATCGCGTTTTCCACACAACCCGGCAACGTTGCGCTTGATGGCAGCGGTGAAAACAGCCCCTTTACAGAAGCATTGTTACGTCATCTCCCGTCCTCTCAGGACGACCTGCACGAGGTTATGAGGAAAGTGCGTCGCGACGTCGTGAATGCAACACAAAGCTCGCAGATACCGTGGGAAAATTCTTCCTTGATCGACCGTATCTACCTGTCGAATCCGGGCGGGCTAACCAGCCAGCAGCCCTCCAACGCTTTGCCAAGCGAAATCTCCGAACCTTCGCCACCAAAGACTGTTTATACTTACCAAGTCAGCGGCCTTGACCCGAACGGTGATGGTTTTTTGGCGCTGCGCAACGGAACTACATCGCAGGCGACACGGCTGGCCAAAATGACCGAGGGCACAAAGCTGGAATTCTTGGGGCAAAAAGGCGTTTGGTTCAATGTGCGAACGGAAGCAGGATTGCAAGGATGGGCGCACTCCAACTGGATCCGATTTATTGGCTCGCAATCCGCGAGCCCAGCCGAAAACTGCGAAACCTTATGGTATGAACGTAACGCGATTTTCGCGCGCAACGGATATTGCTTCCGGGGAGCACGCGGACGCGCAACGTTCTCCAATGCAGGCTGTCGGCAGGGTGTTGCGGCTCAAAATATTCCACTCTCGACTGCCGAGCGACGAGAGGTTGAGCGCCTTCTTGCCCGCGAAAACGCATTGAATTGCAGGTAAGCTATTTTCCGGCAACCAAATTACAACCGCAACTACGAAGCTGACCAGTACAGCTTTGGAGATACGTACTGCAAACCCGCGTTGAATAAAACATTCAGAACGGCAAGCTATCCCAAACAGATGGCTTGGGCGGATTCTTCAGGCGCTCCTGATAAGCAATGGTTAACGCGGCATACCCATCAATTTCTTGTCGCCGTTTGGCGACAAAGCTGCTGGAATAAATCCACATGCGCGTGAGATTATCCCTAAAGAAAACCGACAAGAGATCTTCGTCGCACAGATTTCGATCCACACATACGGAAAGCTTGTCGAAAAAATAGATCAGCTTATCAATCTCTGCGCCCAACTCGCCTTCAGACGCATTCGCAAGTTCCCGCTGCACTACATTAAGCTTCGCCGCCTCATAGGCTTCGGCATCCAAGTCATCCGGGAGAACTGAGACCGAAGCGGCTTCCGCCTTGCGGATGGTATTCGAGAGTACATCAAAGGCCGCCTTATACCCTTCCTCTTCCCACTCTTGGACATGCTCATAAGACGTTTTGATGCGCTTCGTTTCGAGGTGTTCCCGGTACTGTACGAGAGTAATAACGAGGCCAGTTGCAACGAAAATCAGCGTAATTGGCTTGCCTTCAGCTCGCACGGCGTTTCGTAAAAAATTAACGATTTTCGATACAAGTGAACGGATCATTTAACACTCATTCGGGACTACGATAAGAAGGCCAGGATCGAGTGCCCCAGATTTATCTACTATCATTGCCTGCAAGCAAACCATCTGCTGCTCTGATAGGATTAAATTGCCGCCCTCCGCATATGCACCGCTTGGGTCATCGAGTGCAGTGCCAACGGCCCTGGCCGCACTATCATCGCCATTGCCAGCATCACAACTATCAAGGTCAATCTGAATAAACCCACGATCAGATCGTTGTAATCGCTCCATTCGGTCATCGAAAATTTCGGAAAAGCACTGGGCACGGCGTTCATCAACCACCGCTGAAGTACTGCAAAATTCACACGCCAATGTTGCGTTTGAAAAAAGAATAAACAAAAAAGCGAGACGCCACATAAGACCACCCCCAACATTAGAATAGCGGTGATAACGCTCGCGTGGCAAGCCGTTGCGCAATTTAGAGGTCGAGGTTCTTGAACCAGCGATTTGGATGTGCCGTACTCCATATCGTTATGTACAAAACCCGCGTACAGCTTGTACAAGTTGTACATGTTTTATGGGTGGTCTTCGATCTTGTCCGGGCGCAGATCCAGCACGAAATCCACCACTTTTTGCGTAGGCATTTCACAGGGTTTTAGGCGTGCACCACTTGCAAGGCGGTAGAGATTGAGGCTGATGTAATCCGTACCGCCCATCTCTCTTGCCACCAGTTTTTGGCTTTTCGCGCCCGAGAAGTCTTGCCGGGTTACAAGGTACTGCCGCCCATGTGCCCGCCCGGTGAAACTGCCCAGAGGCAGCGCATCAAAGGCCGCCAGAAACACGGCAATCACTTCTCTCCAATCTTGGGTTCTGCCCCGGCTTTGATCCGTTTTATATTGTCAGAATGCCGATAACAAATAAGCAATGTCAGTATGATAGCCAAGACCAGCATCATACCGTGCCCCAACAGAACCGCCCAGACCGAAGAGCTTGCCGCCGCCACGATGGCCGACAGGGAAGAGATACGCGACACCACTGCCGCGGCGAGCCAGGTCAGGCAGCAGGCCACCCCTACGGGCCAAGCCAGCGCTAGCAGTAACCCCAGAAACGTTGCCACGCCTTTGCCGCCACGAAAGCCCAGCCAGACCGGATAACAGTGCCCGATCATCGCCGCCAAGGCCGCAATCTGCGCTGCATCTTCCCCTGCCAAACAGCGCGCCAGCACAACCGCCGCAGCGCCTTTGCCTCCATCCAATACCAACGTCCCGGCCGCCGCGGCCTTGTTTCCGGTCCGTAAAACATTGGTGGCGCCAATGTTGCCAGACCCGATTTCACGTAGATTTCCCAATCCCATCAAGCGTGTAAGCACCATGCCAAATGGGATGGAGCCCAGCAAGTAACCAATGATGGCCCACAGGATCAGAAGGGTTACACTGCTTTCAATCGGGGGCATCAAGAAGCCTCGTAAACACATTCACCGTCGACATAGGTCGCCAGAACTTTACCTTGCATACGCGCCTCGTCAAACGGCGTATTCTTGGATTTCGAGCGCAACGTGCTGCGGTCCATCACAAACGGCAAATCGGGATCGAATACGATCAGATCCGCTGGCGCCCCTTCTGCAAAACGCCCAGACGCCAGCCCAAGCCGTTTCGCCGGGTTCAAGGCCATGGCCCTGAACAGCTGCGGCAGACTCAAATCACCTGAATGATATAGTCGCATCGCCGCAGGCAGCAGCGTCTCCAACCCGACCGCACCGCTGGCGGCTTCTTCGAATGGTAGGCGTTTGCTTTCTTCATCCTGCGGTGTGTGCATCGAGCAGATTACATCGATCAACCCTTCGCGCACGGCAGTAATGATTGCCTGCCTATCATCTTCTGAGCGTAGCGGCGGCTTGACCTTGAAGAAGGTCCGGTAATTCGCCACATCCAGCTCGTTCAGTGTCAGGTGGTGGATCGACACGCCAGCGGTGATGTCCAACCCATTGCGCTTGGCGCGTTCCAGCGCGGGCAAGGCGCGAGCCGTCGTGATCTGGTCTGCGTGATAACTGACGCCGGTCATCTCGATCAAGGCGATGTCACGATCTATCCCCATGCGCTCTGCCATTGGTGTCACGGCAGGCAGGCCCTTAAGCGAGGCAAACTTGCCCGACGTCGCCGCCGCCCCGGCAGACAAGCCGGGCTCTTGCGGATGGCACATCACCAGCGCACCCAAGGAACGCGCATAGGCAAAGGCCCGGCTCAGCACTTTGGTGTCGCGGACCACATGATCGCAATCGGTAAAGGCCACCGCACCGGCGTCTTTCAAGAACCCGATCTCAGTCATCTCACGGCCTTCACGACCCTTGGTGAGCGCTGCCATCGGCAAAACGTTTACAGGTGCATCTTCGTTGGCACGGCGCGCTACGAATTCAAGCGTTTCAGGGTTATCAATCGCTGGGGCAGTATCAGGTCTCGTCACAATGGTGGTCACGCCACCTGCAGCCGCAGCGGCCCCGGCAGAGCGATAGGATTCCTTGTGGCGCTCGCCCGGCTCACAGACCTTCACACCGATATCCACGATCCCAGGTGCTACACATTTTCCTTGGCAATCAATAACCTGCGCGGCCTTTGGCAATTCGGACCCGCCGCCAACCGCGCTAATCGTACCGCCGTCAATCAGCAGCCAACCCTCGCTGTCTGTCCCGGCTTCCGGATCTATCAACCGCGCGTTCTTGAATAGGATGGTCATCGTGTTCCTCTCATCCTGCAATCTTAATCAGAACCCAGACGAACAGGGCCAGAAAAATCAAAACCAGTGTCGCCACTTTTCCCTGAACCGCCGCCTGCGATGGCGCTTTCTTGTCCTTCGCCGGGGCTACACCCTGCGCGCTTTCGTCCGGGAGTGGCTCAAAAGTGATGTTTGCCGCCTCTTCCGCATAGGTGCCAACCCAGCGCAGTGGGGCCTTTGGAATCAACGTTTGCTCGACCTCGTCAAAGGCTTTTGAAAGAACCACCAGCACATGCCCTTGCATGGCATCCAGACGCGACCGCTCTGCGGCAAGATCAGTGGTGGCGACTCCCAACCCTTCGGTCATATATCCCGCCAACCCCAACCCCTTGAGATCAGACACGGCAAACACCTCGACATAGTCGGCGTTCAACCACTTGGTCCCAAGAGCCATCTGCAGATTGTGCAGATCGCCGGAAAATCCCTCTATCTCATCTGCCGGCAGATCGATTTGAAACAGGCGTATCAGGCCGGCTTCATTTGCACTGATCTCAAACCGGTCGCTCAAGCCATGACCTCCGGCGACTTGGCGCGACGGTTGCGCGCCAAAAGCTCCATCGCCGCCATACGGACGGCAACACCCATCTCGACCTGCTCCTGAATGACACTGCGGTTGATGTCGTCGGCAATCTCGCCATCGATTTCAACCCCGCGGTTCATTGGGCCGGGGTGCATGACGATGGCGTCATTTTTGGCGTGGTTGAGTTTCAAAGCATCCAGCCCGTAGCGGTGATAATATTCACGCTCGGACGGGATAAATCCGCCATCCATCCGCTCTTTCTGAAGCCGTAGCATCATCACCACATCGACATCGTTCAGACCCTCGGCCATGTCATCATAAACCTCGACCCCAAAAGCACCGATTTCTGACGGCATCAGGGTTGGAGGCCCGATCAGACGAATGCGGTTTTCCATCTTGCCCAGCAGCATGATGTTCGACCGCGCCACGCGCGAATGCGCGATGTCGCCGCAGATCGCAATGCTCAACCGGTGCAAGCGTCCCTTGGCCCGGCGAATGGTCAGCGCATCCAGCAAGGCCTGTGTCGGGTGTTCGTGCCGGCCATCCCCTGCATTCAGCACAGCGCAGTTCACCTTTTGCGCCAGCAAGTCCACGGCACCGGAATGCGGATGCCGCACCACCAGAAGATCAGGATGCATGGCGTTCAGCGTCATCGCCGTATCGATCAGGGTCTCGCCCTTTTTGATCGAGCTAGCCTGCATTGCCATGTTCATCACATCCGCACCCAGCCGCTTGCCCGCCAGTTCAAAACTGGCCTGTGTCCGGGTGGAGTTTTCAAAAAACATATTCACTTGCGTCAATCCCGCCAGCACATTGCTGTGCTTCACATCGCGCCGGTTCAGCTCGACATATTGATCCGCCAGATCCAGAATTGCAGTAATATCAGAGGGCGTTAGGGGTTCGATCCCAAGAAGATGGGAATGTGAAAAGGTCATCCGCCGCTCCTGTTCGGTTTCGCCCCGCTTATAGGGGGCGAAAGGGCCAATGGGCAAGAGCCTGCGTTTAATATCCTGTGGCGCGATCAACCAGTCCGGCAGGGTTTTTGCCTGCTTCGAACTGGCGGATACCTTCAGCGATGAATACGGCCACATCGTCAGCATCCGCATCACCTGCGACATGCGGCGTCACAAACACCTTGTCATGCTTCCAGAACGGGTGATCTGTCGGCAAAGGCTCGGTTGCAAAGGTGTCCAGCGCCGCTGCTGCGGGTCGGCCTTTTTCAAGCGCGTCCAGCAAATCATCTTCGATCAGATGCCCACCGCGCCCCAGATTGATCACGATGGCATCGTCCCGCATCTGCGCAAAGGTGTCGGCATTCAAAATTCCTTCGGTCTGCTCGGTCAGGGGCAGAAGGTTCACAATCGCGCGGCTGTTTTGGATGATCTCACCCAGACCCTCATCCCCGGTCACCACAACTGTTCCATCTTCAATCTCACGTTCAGAGGTCGCCAGAACCGTCACCGGATACCCCAGCAACCTAAGTGGGGCGGCCAATTGTGATCCGATTTTCCCAAAGCCCAAAATGCCAACCGGGAAATTTGACGGTGGCGTGCGATTGATGATGTTCCAGTTCGCCTCTCGTTGTTGCGCTGGATAGCTCTGCATCTGCCGCTGCCAATTCACGATGTGCCAGACGGCAAAGCTGGCCATGCTTTGCGCCTGCTCGGGTACAATGATCCTGCTCACGGCTACATCTGCAGGCAAGCTTGGGTTACTCAGGATCGCATCCACGCCAGCCCCGCCGCTCGAAACCAGTTCGAGGTTTCCGTAAGGGGCAAAGTCCTGATCCGCCGGGGAAAACGCCAGTGCGTGGCGAATTCTTAGGGGATCCTTGACCTCATGTGGAAACTTCAACTTGATCCAAGGGGCCTTGGCGGCAAATCCATGGCCATAGAATTCCTTCATATCATAGTGCTGGCACAGACATACGACTTCGATCTCGTCCATTCCGTTCCTCGATCTTTCGCTGATGTTATCGCTTTGGCCCATGACCATCTGCGTTTGACTGTTTCACTCATTGGCACGAAAGGCTAGCCTGTATTCCATGGATTCGGCGCTTGATTATCACACCGCAAAAGCCTTGCTGGAATGGCAGGTCGAACTTGGCGCGACCGAGGCGATTTGTGATGCTCCCATCAACCGCTATGAGGCACCTGAAAAACCCAAGCCACGCAAAGCTGTCCCGACCCCGGTGGCGCAAGTGCAAGAGACAAAATCGGACCCTGTCGCCGAAGCGCGAAATACGGCAAAAGCCGCCACCACTCTGCCCGCCTTGCAAGAGGCACTAGTCGCCTACCCACATTGCGACCTCAAACGCGGCGCGCGCAATACCGTCTTTGCCGATGGCAACCCTGCCGCGCGCGTCATGCTGGTGGGCGAGGCCCCGGGACGCGACGAAGATCTGCAAGGTCGCCCCTTTGTCGGGCGCGCAGGCCAACTGCTCGACAAGATGCTGGCGGCGATTGGTCTTTCCCGCACGTCCGATGATCCGGCGCAATCTGCCTATATCACCAATGTTCTGCCATGGCGGCCTCCGCAAAACCGCGACCCCAAGCCGGAAGAGATCGCCATGCTGCTTCCCTTTGTGGAACGGCATGTGGAACTGGCCAACCCTGATGTCATCGTGCTGGTTGGCAATATCAGCTGTCAGGCCGCGCTTGGCCGGCGGGGCATCACCCGCCTGCGCGGGCAATGGACGCAAGCCTACGGCAAACCGGCCCTGCCCATGTTCCATCCCGCTTATTTGCTCCGTAACCCTCATGCCAAACGTGAGGCCTGGGCTGACCTGCTGGAGCTGAAGGCCCGTCTGAAAGACGGCTCATGAAGATCCTCGCTTTTTCCGATCTGCATCATTCTAGCCGCCACGCGGTGAAACTGGTCGAGGCCAGCAAAGACGCTGACTTGGTGATCGGCGCTGGTGACTTCTGCAACATGCGCCGGGGCCTGCCCGAGGCCTTGGAGCTTTTGTCAGGCATCGCCGCCCCAATCATCGCCGTGCCCGGAAATGGCGAAAGCGCGGATGAATTGACCGCCGCCGCCCCCCCCAACATGCTGGTGCTACACGGCACGGGCACCGCTTTCGAAGGTCTGAATATCTTTGGCCTCGGATACGGAATACCGGAAACCCCATTCGGAGATTGGTCCTGTGATCTGAGCGAAGAAGCTGCACTCGACTATCTGGATCAATGCCAACAGGCAGACATTCTGATTCTGCATTCTCCACCCAAAGGCATTGCCGATCAGACCTCAATTGGCCAATCGGTGGGCTCTGTTGCACTCTATGAAGCCATCGAACGGCTCCAGCCCAAGCTCGCCGTCTGTGGCCATATCCACGACAGCTGGGGCCAAACTGGGCTGATCGGGAGCACCAAAGTGGTGAACCTCGGCCCGACAACAAACTGGTTCGACATCTAACCTGCAGGACACATCATGAGCCGCATCGACGACAGCAAAGAGTTTATCCCCGTACGCATTGCCGTTCTGACGGTCAGCGACACCCGCGACATGTCCGACGACCGGTCTGGTGACACCTTGGTAGCCCGGCTCGAAGGAGTAGGGCACATCCTCGCCGCCCGTGCCATCTGCCGGGATGAACGAGACACCATCGCCTACCAGCTCAGAACATGGATCGCGGACCCTGAAATTGACGTCGTGATCTCAACCGGCGGCACTGGCTTGACCGGTCGCGATGTTACGGTCGAAGCGCACCGTGATGTCTACGAGAAGGAAATCGATGCCTTTGGTACAGTATTCACCATCGTTTCGATGAACAAAATCGGCACCAGCGCTGTTCAATCCCGTGCCACCGGCGGCGTAGCCGGTGGCACCTATCTTTTTGCCCTGCCGGGCAGTCCCGGGGCCTGCAAAGACGCTTGGGACGAGATCCTTGCTTATCAGTTGGATTTCCGCCATCGCCCCTGCAATTTCGTGGAAATTATGCCGCGTCTGGATGAGCATTTGAAACGCAAATAATGCGCCTTAGCCCGCCGGGCAGCCCTGAATATCAACTGCGGATTTGCCGCCAATCACTGTCAGTCGAAGCCCCGAACGATTGAGCGAAAATGGGCGTCCATCCGCATGATAAAGCGTGGTTTCGGCATACAATACCCGACCTTCGCGCTTGGTTTCCGCCTGCGCCACCCAGATTTTTGGATCATCCGCTTCGATAGCCACAAATTCCGATTTGCCTTTGCGTGGCAGTGTGATCTTAGCCTTGAGCTTCATGCCATTTTTTACCGGCGTGACCTGACAAGACACATGCGAAACCCCTGATTCCGTTGCCGAATAAGGTTGATCCGCCAGTGCTGCAACAATGCGCGGGTCACGCTTTCCAGCGGTTGACGGCAAGTCCTGAGACACTTTCAGGTTCACGGGCACACAAATATCCTCGCACACACCGATCTCGATATCGCCCCGCAAGGAGATAGATCCCGCCCCTTGCTTCGGCGTGATCTTTAGCGGCAAAATCAGCACATCCTTGTAGCCCACGCTTTGCAAACCGCTTTGGCGAAAGACAATTGGCGTCGGCCAAACAACATGAACACCCGCCAGATTGTCGGACCCCTGCCAGTCAAATCGCGGTGGAATGCCCGCATCACCGGGTGCGCGCCAATAGGTTTTCCAACCGTCCTTCAGCGTAATCTGCAAGGCCGAAACATGTTCGCCATTTGAACCACGCCAGCCTGGCAAAATCCGGGCATCAACTATATCGTCAGCAGGGCCTGCCACAACCGGGGCAGCAAGCGCCAAACACCACGCAGCACAAAGGGTAAATAGAGTTTTTATCATGTCCCTTACTTGGGGCATGCAAAGGGAAATGCCAACTCACATTCCAGCGACAAATATGTCATTTCCCTTGCACTTTGACCGTAAGAGACCCATCATTGAACCATGAGCAGTGATATAGAAAACACAAGCGAAAGCGAAATAGACCTTAGCGGTCAAGTACTTATCGCCATGCCGGGTATGGCTGATCCAAGGTTTGCACAGTCAGTTGTCTTCATGTGCGCCCATTCCGAAGATGGGGCCATGGGGTTGGTCATCAACAAACCCACAGATGAGCTCAAACTCCATGATCTGCTGGAGCAGCTAGAGATCAAAACCGGTCCTGAGACACGCGAAACACCCGTTCATTTTGGCGGCCCCGTAGAACATGGCAGAGGATTTGTTTTACATGAGCATGGCTATCATTCCGCGATTTCGACCATGGATGTGAACACCCAATTCGCGATGACCGCGACCCTTGATATCCTTGAGGATTTCGCCGATGGCCGGGGCCCAGAGCGCGCCATTCTGGCGCTTGGCTATGCTGGTTGGGGGCCCGGGCAGTTGGAATCGGAAATTGCCCAGAATGGCTGGCTCACGGCTGAGGCCGATCAGATGCTGGTGTTTGAAACAGCGGACGCCAACAAATGGGAGGCAGCCCTGAGCAAATTGGGGGTCAGTGCGCTTGCTTTGTCAGCGGATGCCGGGCACGCCTAGGAAACATGCCCGATTTCCAAAATCTTAGACTTTGCTCAACGCATTCAGGACATCCTGAATCAGATCGTCCGTATCTTCGATGCCAACGGACATCCGGATCAGACCGGGAGTGATACCAAGCTCGGCTTTCTGCTCGTCTGAAAGGCGCTGGTGCGTGGTCGTTGCCGGATGTGTTGCAATCGACTTTGCGTCGCCCAGATTGTTGGAAATCACTACAATCTCCAGTGCATTGAGGAAACGAAACGCTCCTTCCTGCCCGCCTTCGATGTCCAGAGCAATTACAGTGCCACCTTTGGTCATCTGTTCAACAACCAGATCATGCTGGGCATGGCTTGAATGTCCCGGATAGATGGCGCGCAAAAGTTTCTTGTGTCCTTGCAGAGAATCCGCAATCGCCAAGGCAGACGCCGCCTGCGCCCGAACCCGCAGATCAATCGTTTCCATACCTTTGAGCATCACCCAGGCATTAAATGGCGACATCGATCCGCCCGTGTGTTTCATGTAGGGCTCGATCGTGCCGCGAATGAATTCTTGTGTCCCCAGAATGACCCCCCCAAGTGCACGACCCTGACCATCGACATGTTTGGTGGTCGAGTAAATCACCACATCCGCCCCCTGCTCCACCGCGCGCGAAAACACCGGGGTCGCAAAAACGTTGTCGATGACCACTTGTGCGCCAACCGCATGCGCCAGTTCGGACACCGCACGGATATCGACAATTTCCAGCGTCGGATTCGCAACAGATTCGAAAAACACCAGTTTGGTGTCTTCCCGGATTGCAGCTTTCCATTGGGCCAGATCCGTGCCGTCAACAAAGGACACTTCGACCCCAAAGCGCGCCAGGATCTCTTCGAGCACGTAGAGACAAGACCCAAACAGCGCCTTTGCCGCAACAACGTGATCGCCCGCGCGAAGCATTGAGGTCAGCGCACCACTTACGGCAGCCATACCACTGGCAGTCGCAAAGGCATCTTCGGTGCCTTCCAAAGCGGCGATACGTTCTTCGAACATCGCTACGGTCGGGTTGCCATAGCGGGCATAGATAAATTCATCAGGACCAGAGTTTATAAACCGCGCCTCGGCGTCCTCGGCAGTTTCATACACAAAGCCCTGCGTCATGAAGATCGCTTCGCTCACCTCGTTGTATTGGCTGCGACGGCTACCCGCGTGAACCAGCTTGGTACGTGTGTTCCAGTCTTTTGTCATCTTCTTCCTCCGGGGCGCCTAACCCATGAAAAAACCCCTAACGCGGTCAAGCGAAAGGGGGCTTTCATCCTGACCTTTTAGCGGTGTTGTTTAACGTGGCCCGCAATCCGGTAACAAATCGCCACGGCGCTGCTTTATCCTTGCGGGCAATTCACGTCAAGGGCCTGCTCAGGCTTGCCCAGAAAAGAGCGACTGCACGGCGGTGCAACAGAGATACTGCATAATAGCTTATTCCTATCGTATTTTCAAAAACAATAGCCTTGAAGCAAATACCCAATGTCCCCATTTCAATGTCACTGAGATCAATGCAAACGGAAAACCCAAGTTTCGATCGCCTGTGCAGGCTTGGGGCTGACGAGGAGGTATCTGCCGTGGCCGTTACAAAACACCTGGGAATCAACGCGATCTCTTCCCGCATCGAAGCGCTCCACAAACGCCATCAAGAGGCTGACCTCCAAGTGCAAGCGGAACAAGTTCGCCTCCGCCCGAACACGCTCATTCTTAAAGGATACAAGCGCCGCAAGTTGCAGTTGAAAGATGAGCTTGTGCATTGCGAAGGCCGCTTGAAAACACTTCTGGCAGGTGCGGCGATGGCTTGATGGCCATGCCCTGCCAGCGTCGGGGTGAGGTGGTGCCTTTCCTCAGGGGGCAACACCTCATCCCGCAGAACCCAAAACCCGAATTCAACAGGTGAAACTATGTTCTATCCAACACTTCGGGATATCCTTCTTGGTGCAAGATTTCTCCATAGCCCTCATATCTCTGAATTGGCCGAAGCCTTGTGCGATGATCAACATTCAGAAGAGTGTCGCAATGTTCAGGCCGAATGCGAAGATGAAGACTCCAACGAATAGACCGGCTGAACTTGCTTAAGATCTGGAGAACAAGCATTCGCACTCAGATGCCCGCAATCGCAAACACGCGTTTCTCGCTGATCGTTCTCAGTACCAAAGCATAGTTACTGAACGCAATGCGTTCTGAAAGGCGCGTTATTATGAAGCTTCTTCGGAGGGTAATACCATCAAGACGGCGAACCAGTAAAACCCATGCAGCAAGATCGCCAGCAGTGGCATTACCGTAATCCAGACCGCCAGAGGTTCTGATGCAATCAGAGTCTCGTTCACGGTGATCACAATCGCCAGCACCAGCGCATTGATTCGCAGCAGTCCGACACGTTTGATCTGGCGACCCGAGTGCTGTTTCAACGGCACCACCCGATCAAGCAGAATCTGTTCGCGCCGCAAACCCAACAACATAACAATTAGCACAAACAAGCATGCACCGGTTAAGACGCGCTGAGTGAAAAGGGGATCATTCAGCCAAAGCTGAATGGCGATCAGCCCAATCACAGCCATGACTGGCCACCGCAGAAGACGGGGCTTATCTTTTTGAATTGTCCCAAGACTTGCCGCGGCTGTGGGCAGGTTTCGCCAGATCATATACCCTTCGGCCACCACAACCGAGATAACAAAGATCGTGTCTTCATCGATCTGGAACTGATGTAAACCAACCCAGAGAATCAGCATGATCACCAAAGGCAGAATATTCCCCGGATTTATCGGGGGCACCGACGAAATTGCGTTCCATAAACGATAAGACAGACTGCTAACCATAATGTTTGCCTACACAGAAATTACGTCAAAAGACTGGCAAACGAATGACTTTCTCTGTCCTTCAACCCTTTGTGAATGCGGTTATTTCGCGCTGTCGTCTTCTGTGCCATGTTGTTGAAACAACTTACCTTGCGTCATGAAGAAAACGAACATCGCCGCTGTCAAACCAAAGGTTTTGAAATAGACCCAAGTTTCCTCGGTCTGTGTGCGCCAGACCAGCTCGTTCAGAACAGCAAGCCCGAAGAAAAACAACATGATCCGTTTGGTCAGAATCATCCAACCCTCGTCCGTCAAGGGCATAAGCCCGTCCATGGCGTATTGCAGATAAGACTGACCACGCATCAGCCCTAACGCCAACGCGCCTCCGAATAGCAGATAAATGATCGTCGGCTTCATCTTGAAGAATTTCGGGTCATTGAACCAGACAGACAACCCACCAAAAACCACGATTAACACTGCCGTGATGATTTGCATTTTCGACAAATGCCCGGTCAATTTCCAGAGTGCCACCATCGACAGCAGAAAGATAGGGATAAAACCAGCGGTCACAACGATAAAACCCTGATATTCAGTCCCGCTGACGGTAAACACATGATCCTTGAGCTTCAGATAAGCCATAAAGAACAACAAAATCGGGCCAAACTCCAACGCGGGTTTTAGCCATTTGGGGGAATTGATTTCGCTCATCTGTCTGTCCTTACTGTCGCGGGCCATCAGCCGCCCATCTCCACTATCACCGCACCTGCGGCAATCAAAGCCATCAATGCAATGCGGCGCGGCCCCACGGTTTCGCGCAGCACCAGCCAGCCGATTATGGCTGCAAACACAGTCGAGGTTTCACGCAGCACCGCCGCCTCTCCGACTTTGTCCAACCGGGTCGCCAGCATGATGGACCCGAATGACATATAGGCAACCAAGCCACCAACAAAACCCCTGAACATCAACGGTGCAGGGGCTGGTGCGTCCGGCATGTGCTTCCAGCGGTAGTAGGCGTAGAATGGGATCACCAACCCATCAAACATGAAAAACCACGCTAGGAAGGTGAAAGGGTCAGCCGTCGCGCGAATGCCGTAAGCATCAAACGTGGTGTAGAGCGCAACGAACACACCAGTTAGCACCGCCAGTCCTAAAGCCGCGATCAATGTCTCTCGCTGCGCCACGATGGTGCGCATGTTGTAAACAGCAAGGCCGTAAATCCCGCAAAGCAGTACCAAGACGCCCAACCACTGAATTGCCGTGAAGGATTCGCCAAAGAGCAGATAGGCCCCGATCACGGTAAACAGCGGCCCCGTCCCCCGCACCACCGGATAAACCACGGTATAGGCCCCACGGGTGTAAGCCATCGCCTGCAGGATCTTGTAGATCAGATGCAATGCCCATGCGCCAAAAAAGATCGGCCACATATGCGGCTCGGGCCAGGGCACCACAAAAAACGCAAACGGTGCCGACATCAGGCAATAGCTGAAATCAATCGCACCACGGGTAAGCCATGGGTCATGCCGCCCCTTTTGCAGCGCGCCAAACACCGCATGCAAAAACGCCGCCCAAATCGCCAGACCCAGCGCCCAATGATGACCGGCCTCAGTGCCTTCAAGCGAGATGAGCCAATCACTCATTGGGAACCGCCAATGTTATGGCGTTTAATTCGCATCCAAACCGGTGAGCGCAGCCGCAAATTCTTCGGGATCAAACGGGGCCAGATCGTCGATCTGCTCGCCCACGCCGATGGCATGGATGGGCAGGCCGAACTTGTCCGCCAATGCCACCAGAACACCGCCCTTAGCAGTGCCGTCGAGCTTGGTCATAACAAGACCTGAGACATCCGCAAGCTTTTGGAATGTCGAAACTTGACTTAGCGCGTTCTGACCTGTGGTGGCGTCCAGTACCAGCAATGTGTTGTGCGGGGCGCTTGGATCTTTCTTGCGGATCACACGAACGATCTTGGCCAGCTCCTCCATCAAATCCTGACGGTTTTGCAAGCGGCCCGCGGTGTCGATCATCAGCAGGTCAGCGCCGTCTTTTTGCGCCTGCTCCATGGCATCAAATGCCAGGCTAGCGGGATCGGAACCTTCGGGTGCTGTCAGAACCGGTACACCTGCGCGGTCGCCCCAAATCTGCAGCTGTTCCACAGCGGCAGCGCGAAAGGTATCGCCGGCCGCGATGACCACCTTTTTACCCGCAGCGCGGAACTGGCTGGCCAGCTTGCCGATGGTTGTGGTTTTGCCAGAGCCGTTGACACCGACCACCAGTACTACCTGTGGTCGGTTCGGATAAAGCGGCATTGGGCGGGCGACTGGTTCCATGATCCGGGCAATCTCGCTGGCCAGAAGCTCTTTGATCTCTTGGGTGGACAGACGTTTGCCCATCCGGCCTTCGGCCATGTTGGCAGTGACGCGCAGGGCAGTATCGACGCCCATGTCAGCGGTGATCAGCAACTCTTCAAGTTGCTCCAACATGTCATCATCGAGCACGCGGCGGACCACGGTTTTCTTGTCGCCACGGCCCAACAAACGGCCCAACAGACCGGGCTTGGCTGGCGCGGGTTGCGTCGGCGCCACAGGAGTTGGCTCCGCCGAGGCTTGAGGCTCCGGCGCGGACGTGATCTCTGGCTCTGGCTCTGGCTCTGGCTCTGGCTCTGGCTCTGGCTCTGGCTCTGGCTCTGGCTCTGGCTCTGGCTCTGGCTCTGGCTCTGGCTCTGGCTCTGGCTCTGGCTCTGGCTCTGGCTCTGGCTCTGGAGTGGGTTCGTTAGGCGCAGCGGGCGTGTCAACAACCACTACAGGCTCGGGTGTTACCACCTCTTCTTCGCCGCCATCCTCGACGATAGCATCCAGCCCTTCCTCAAGCTTTGAGGAAGATTTGAACAGCTTATCCTTGAGCTTTTTGAAAAATGCCATTGCGGCCTCCGATCAACCCTCCTTTTCCCCTAAAGGGTGATGATCAGATTGAAAAGAGCGGCTGCGCAAAGCCTGCCCCGATCAAGATCCCCGCCTGCCCCAAAACATAGAAAATCCACAGCGCGATCTCACTTGGGATGCGCAGGCGGGAGTCTGGAGGCAAGCGAAACAGGTTGATCGCCAAAATCAGATCCGACAAGATAAAGGCAAAGGCCCCAAGCACTGCAATCTCGCGCCCGCTCAGCCCCAATGCCGCACAACCCATTACCGTGATCAGCAAAACATAGATCCGCACAGGCCAAGCCATGTCATCAGTGTACGGGATCAACCAGCGTTCTGTCGACACAGCCAACACCACAAGCAGCACAGCAGGCAACCACGTCAAATCCGCCAGCGACGCCATTGGCAGAAAATGCGCGATGTAAAAGACATGCGCCGCAGCGAAGGCGATCAAGCCGGTGAGAAAGCTCTTTTTGCCATCGCGCGACAGGAACGCATCACCAATCGCAGATACCAGCAACCCAAGCACCACAAGCGGTGCCGCAAAATTCACGTATCCCGCAACCGCAAAGGCAAGCGGTGTCAGGACCTTAATGAAGGTTTTGAGCGTCGATGGCCCGCGATAGCAGAAGAAAAACGCAAAGATAATCGCAGCCAGAAAACCAAAAGACAGCCCACCAAACATGATGGACTGTCTCAAGGCGATTTCTTCAAAAACGGTCATCTGTGCTCTTGCCTCAAGGTCTTTGAGAGCAGTTAACCTTGTCTTGTGCGGCCTGTCCCGGATGCCGTTACGTCAGCGCCCGGAATGGCAGATCTCAGCTTACACCTCGTCTGGGAAGTGCTTCATTGTCAGGCGGATCGGGTTTGGTGCCGCTTGACCCAGACCACAGATCGAAGCGTCACCCATCGCGGTGCACAGCTCTTCCAGCAGCGGTTGATCCCATGTGTCGGCCTGCATCAGCTTGACGGCTTTTTCGCAACCCACACGGCACGGCGTGCACTGACCACAGCTTTCATCCTCGAAGAAGCGCAGCATATTCAGCGCGGCATCTTTGGCGCTGTCCTGATCGCTAAGCACGACAACAGCCGCCGAACCGATGAACGTGCCATGCGGCTGAAGCGTGTCGAAATCAAGCGGCACATCATCCATCGACGCAGGCAGCAGGCCCGATGAAGGACCACCCGGCTGGTAAGCCTTGAAGCTGCAGCCATCAAGCATGCCACCGCAGGCCTCGATGATGTCGGTGATGGTCGAACCGGCTGGCAGCAGGTGTACGCCCGGGTTCTTGACACGGCCCGAAACCGAGTAGGAACGCAGGCCTTTGCGGCCATTTTTCTCAACACTGCTGAGGATGTCTTTGCCTTCCCGCAGCACGCGCGCGACCCAATAAAGGGTTTCAACGTTGTTCACCAAGGTCGGACGGTTGAAGATCCCGACCTGCGCCACGAATGGCGGGCGGTGACGTGGCAGGCCGCGCTTGCCTTCGATCGATTCGATCATCGCGCTTTCTTCGCCGCAGATATAGGCCCCGGCACCGCGGCGCAGGTCGATATAGCCCGGCTCGACAATGCCCGCCTCTTCCAGTGCCGCAATTTCTTTTGCCAGAATCTTCAGCACGGCAGGATATTCGTCGCGCATGTAGATAAAGCATTTTTCAGCCTCAACCGCCCAAGCACCGATCAGCATGCCTTCAAGGAACGGATGCGGCGTGCGCTCAAGATAATAGCGGTCTTTGAAGGTGCCCGGCTCGCCCTCGTCACCGTTTACGGCCAGATAGCGAGGGCCTGCTTCGGCCCGGACAAAACCCCATTTACGACCCGATGGGAATCCCGCTCCGCCCAGACCACGCAAGCCAGAATCCAGCAACTCCTGTTGAACCGTTTCAAAATCACCACCAGCACGCAGCTCGGCCAGCTTGGCGTAACCGCCATCGGCCTTATATGCGGCAAAGTCTTCATATTCGGGCACATGCGCATGGGTATCATCGGCAGCAATCGCAGCCTGCACTTTTTCCGGTGTGGCGTGATCGATATGATTGTGACCGATTTCCAGTACCGGCGCAGTGTCACACCGCCCCATGCAGGGCGCGCGCAGCACCCGCACTTGCGAGGCATCTAGACCGTCCTCAAGCGCCTTTTGCAATTGCTCGGCGCCCGCCAATTCGCAGCTCAGCGAATCGCAGACACGAATGGTCAGCGCGGGCGGGGGTGTCTCGCCCTCTTTAACCACATCAAAGTGAGCATAGAAGGTGGCAACCTCGTAAATTTCGGCCTGACCGATCCGCATTTCTTCAGCCAGAGCCCGCAAATGCGCTGCTGAAAGGTGGCCAAAACGGTCTTGGATCAGGTGCAGAAACTCAATCAGCAGATCACGGTCACGCGGGGTATCGCCCAGCAGGTCGCGGACCTCTTCCCAGGCTGTGTCATCCACTTGACGGCCTTTGGGTGTTTTACGCCCTTTGCCTTTACCCGATTTCCACACGCCCTTGCGATCGTCCAGTGCCATGAGATGCCCTCTGTCTTTGTCTGGCCTGCACAGATACAAGGGAGATGCCGCCAAGGCGAGACCAAAAGCGACATGAAGTCCCTAATAAACGCTGGAAATTCACCCGATCCGGCACCAATGTCGTGGATAGGAAACCGGACAATGGTCGCGGTAACGGTTATCGGTAACATCTTGATGAGCTGACGTTATGAAATTTTGCGCATTTATCTTCTGTTTGGTTGGCTGGCCGCTGGCCATCAATGCCCAACCATTGATGAGTGCACAGGAGTTTGAAGCCTATACCGAGTCCAAGACTTTCTACTATGGTTCGGATGGGAATGCCTATGGCGCCGAGGAATATCTAAAAAACCGCCGGGTGCGCTGGTCTTTCCTCGATGGCGAATGCCAAGAAGGATATTGGTACCCTGAGGGCGATCTGATCTGCTTTCGCTACGATGAAACACCCGAGCCGCAATGCTGGAGCTTTGCCCAATCCGGCGGCGGGCTGGTGGCCCGGTTTGAAAACGACCCGACCAGCACCACGCTCTACGAGGTAGAACAAAGCTCAGAGCCATTGCTGTGTCTGGGGCCCAAAATCGGGGTTTAGAATAGGCTGCCTTGATCGTCTGAAGACGGCATTGCTTTTCGAGGCTTAGGCGCTGTCTTCGCGACTGGGCTGCCACCCACCTGCACCGGTAGAACACCATCGGCGAACTGCACGTCGAGCGCGGCTTCTTTTTGCGCTTTTTCCTTGGTTGTCAGCACCTTGTCACCCTTGCGCACCACCGCATAGCCACGATTCAGCGTGGCTTCATAGCCAACTGTTTGACGCAAGCGCTCCAACCCCTCCAGCCGGTCGCGCCATGTACCAACTTGTCGAGTGGCTGCCGTGTTGAATCGCGCACCAATCTGGGCCAAATCCTTTTGGCGGCGGGCGTTTTCCCGCAGCAGCGCCTCAGGGTTCAAACGTGCCGATAATTGCGCCAACCGACGCGTGTCATTGTCCAACCCACGACGCAGCAAACCAGGTCGCAGGGCTCCGGCGCGTTCCAGCAGATGCACCCGTTTGCGCTGGACCAGCCCGGTGAGCATGGCCGGTAGGCGCTCGGCCTGCAGGTCTAGCCGCTGGCGTGGCCCTTCCAGCAAACTGTCGGGGCGCGGCAAGGCGCGAGAGAGATCCCGCAAGCGTTGTTGTCGGCGGCTCAACCCGGATGTCAAAGCATGGGTCAGCCGCGCGTCTTGCTCGCCCAGCCAGGCCAACAGGTCCAAGCGCACCGGCACCGCCAGCTCAGCAGCTGCTGTGGGCGTCGGCGCACGTTGGTCGGACACATAGTCAATCAGTGTTGTATCGGTTTCGTGGCCGACAGCAGAGATCACCGGAATTTCAGATTCAGCCACCGCGCGGGCGGCTGAATCTTCATTGAAGCCCCAAAGGTCCTCGATCGATCCGCCTCCACGCGCCACGATGATCAGATCGGGCCGAGGAAGCGCTCCGCCCGGGGTAAATTGGTTAAAGCCACGCACCGCGGCCGAGACCTCGGGCGCACAGCGATCACCCTGCACTGCCACAGGCCAGATCAGCACCTTGCGCGGAAATCGGTCGCGCAGCCGGTGTAGAATGTCCCGAATGACCGCGCCAGAGGGTGAGGTGACCACCCCGATCACACCCGGCAGATACGGCAAGCGCTTCTTGCGCGACGCCTCAAACAATCCCTCGCTGGCGAGCTGCTTTTTGCGCTTTTCCAACAGCGCCATCAACGCGCCCTGTCCCGCAACCGCGACCTCATCAACGTTCATGTTGTATTTGGACTGCGCCCCAAACGCCGTGAGACGGCCGGTGACAACCACCTCAAGACCTTCTTCGGGCACCACAGACAAGCCGGACACCTGCCCTTTCCAAGTGGTGCAGGCCAGCACACTTTTGTCATCCTTGACGTCATAATAGAGATGCCCGGATCGCGCCTTGAACACCCGTCCCACTTCACCCTTCACCCGGATACGCCCAAAGGTGCCCTCAAGCGTGCGCTTCACCTCACCCGATATCTCGGACACGGTGAATTCTGGCATGTTCTGACCCGGATGCGGGTCGTCGATCAGGTCTGACATATTGGCTGCCTTATGACGGGGGTGTCTTGTGTCGTTTGCCAAGCCAGCTTAGAACGCCCGGCAAGCAAGGCCAAGCAGATCGGAGCCCCTGAACATGAATATTCTCATCCTCGGCAGTGGCGGGCGTGAACATGCGCTGGCATGGGCGGTCATGCAGAACCCCAAATGCGACAAACTAATCGCCGCCCCTGGCAACCCGGGCATGGCACAGATTGCTGAATGCGCCGCACTGGATATCGAGGATGGGGCCACCGTGGCCACCTTCTGCAGCGAAAACACGATTGATTTTGTCATTGTCGGCCCCGAGGCCCCGCTGGCGGCTGGCGTAGCTGACCGGCTGCGCGAAGCGGGCATTTTGACCTTCGGCCCCTCGCAAGCGGCGGCTCAGCTAGAAGCCTCAAAGAATTTCACCAAAGAAATCTGCGATGCGGCCAAGGCCCCCACCGCAGGCTACGGCCATTTCACCAATTCCGAGGCGGCCAAGGCCTACATTCGCGAACAGGGCGCACCCATTGTAGTCAAAGCCGATGGTCTGGCCGCAGGCAAAGGCGTAATCGTGGCCGAGACCGAAGAGCAAGCGCTTGCCGCCATTGACGACATGTTCGGCGGCACCTTTGGCGGCGCGGGCGCCGAGGTCGTGATCGAAGAATTCATGGAAGGCGAGGAAGCCTCGCTTTTCGTTTTAGTGGACGGTGAAGACGTTCTGGCCATCGGCACCGCACAAGACCACAAGCGCGTTGGTGAAGGCGACACCGGCCCCAACACTGGCGGCATGGGCGCCTATTCCCCTGCGCCAGTTTTGTCGGCCGAGATTGAAGCCAAGGCGATGGATGAAATCGTGCGCCCCACGATGAAGGCGATGGCTGATCGTGGTATGCCCTATCAGGGTGTCTTGTACGCCGGATTGATGATCAAAGACGGCCAGCCCCGCTTGGTCGAATACAACGTGCGCTTTGGTGATCCAGAGTGTCAGGTGCTGATGATGCGTCTGGGCGCACAGGCGCTGGACCTGATGCAGGCCGCAGCCGAGGGGCGTCTGGACAAGGCACAGGTCAATTGGGCCGATGATCA
The DNA here is from genome assembly GCF_900172335.1 of Roseovarius albus. Classification (GTDB taxonomy): domain Bacteria; phylum Pseudomonadota; class Alphaproteobacteria; order Rhodobacterales; family Rhodobacteraceae; genus Roseovarius; species Roseovarius albus. The sequence goes on along the minus strand of NZ_FWFX01000002.1, from coordinate 191,366 downwards.
TGCGATGACCGTGGTTCTCGCCGCCGAAGGTTACCCCGGATCATACGAAAAGGGCACAGTGATCAACGGCTTGGGCAATTGCCCTGAAGACAGCAAGAATATGGTGTTCCACGCGGGCACATCCGCACGCGATGGCCAGATCGTCGCTACTGGTGGCCGGGTACTGAACGTCACCGCACGCGGGGCAAACCTGCAAGAGGCGCGTGATCGCGCCTACGCCATGGTTGATCAGATTGATTGGCCACAAGGGTTCCACCGCCGTGACATCGGCTGGCGAGCTTTGTAACAGGACAGGAGCAACGCCATGATCGTACGCGACAAACCCGGGTTCTGGCAGTTGCTTTTCGCCATGCGCGGCTCGGTTCTGCCGCGCATTTTGCCACGTGTATTGGGCGTCAGCGTTCTGGCCGCCATTTTGGTGGCCATCGACAAATACGGCGTCACCCTGCCCCACACCAACGCCGCGCCCTTCGCTGTCTTTGGCGTGGCCCTGTCGCTATTTCTGGGCTTTCGCAACAATGCCGCCTATGACCGCTGGTGGGAAGGGCGCAAGCTCTGGGGGCAACTAGTCGCTGATCTACGCAGTCTGGGGCGCGAGGCTCAGATGTTCCTACCCGACGGTGCAGTCCGCGAGCGGTTGATCCGGCTGGCCTTGGGCTTCGTCCACCTGCACCGGATCAATCTGCGGCGTCTCTCTGATACGCAGGCCGCCAAAGACTGGTGCGAAACCGATTTCGCCGAGGCCCCCCATCCCCCCTGCGCTGCGCTCAATCAGATGGGTGCAGAGATCACACAGGTCGAAGTCGATGGCTTTGCCCGCAAAGCACTGAGCGAACGGTTGGGTTCCATCGCGCTCGCTCAAGCAGGCTGCGAGCGCATCGCCACAACACCATTGCCCTATGTCTATTCCTTGCTGATCTTCCGCACGACCTATCTCTATTGCTTGCTCCTGCCTTTTGGCCTGCTCGAAGGCGCAGGTTGGCTGACGCCGTTATTTGTTGGCGTGGTCGCGTATATGTTCTTTGGCTTGGCCGAGGTTACCGAAGAACTGGCCGATCCCTTTGGGGAAACTGTGAACGGCCTGCCGTTGGATGCAATGTGCCGCACAATCGAGATCAGCCTGACTCCACATTTGGGGCTCGAGCCACCCAAACCCTTGTCGCCCAAAAACTTCTATCTTAGCTGACCTTCAAGACAAGCGCGCGCCTGTCCACTATGAGATCGGTACGCCCTCGCACACGACCGGCTCGTCGCTGTATTTTGATGCGATTTGGATCTGCCAGTCTTTACCGGACAGAACCGTCAATTGCCCCTCAAGAATATGCGGAAGCCAACAATTGTCAGCCTCGGGGAAATCTTCATAGAGAAAGCACAGATATGGCCCGCGTATTTCGATTTGCCCATAGGTGCATCGGCCTGTCTCATCTGCCCAAACGGACTGATCCCGCCGCAGGTACTGCTCTACTCCAGTTCGCTGTCTTGAAACGCGGTCGATGAAAGTAACCGTTTTTCCGACCACCTGATCCAAGAATGCGTCTGGTGAAATACGGTCCTGCGCTCCGGCAGCAGGAACCGCACAAAAGAAAAAGAGAGCTGCTATCAGCCCTCTATTCAACACTATTGCAGGGTCACGCAACAAAGTGCCACAAGCACTCGAAACCGCCCAAAGATGCATCAGATCTGTTTTTCCGGCATCTGAACAACCAGCCCGTCCAGCGCATCGGTCACTTTGATCTGGCAGGTCAGGCGCGAGCGGGAGGGATCAGGCTCAAATGCGAAGTCGAGCATGTCTTCTTCCATATCGTCCTTGGCCGGAACCTTTTCCGCCCAATCGGCATGTACATAGACGTGGCAAGTCGAACAGGCACAGGCACCGCCACAATCAGCTTCGATACCGGGGATGTTGTTATCGCGCGCGCCTTCCATCACGGTCAGGCCATTGGCCACTTCGACGACGTGTTCCGTGCCGTTGTGCTCGATATAGGTAATTTTCGCCATGAGTCGGGACTCCGCTAAACTTATGATTCAGGTGTTCCTACAAAAGCGCGGCCCTTGAGGCCAGCCCCTTTTGCGACATAGATCTGAAAGAGTTGCGACAAAAACCATGCCTTATGCCATTCCGCCCTTGATCAGACGATCCGCCAGTTGCGCATAGGCCTGTGCAATGGGTCCATCGCCCGCGGCAATCGGCGTCCCATCATCCCCTGCCAGACGAGTATCGAGATCGATCGGCAAGGCTCCAAGGAACGGAAGCCCCAGCCTGCCAGCCTCATCCTTTACACCACCATGGCCAAAGATTTGCGCCTCGTGCCCACATTTGGGGCAATGGAACGTCGACATGTTTTCAATCAGGCCCAGCACGGGCGTCTTCAACGTGTTGAACATATCCAGCGCCTTGCGCGCATCCAATAGGGCCACATCCTGCGGTGTCGAAACAACCAGCGCGCCTGTGGGTGCCGCGCGTTGGCACAGGGTCAGTTGCACGTCACCAGTGCCGGGAGGCATATCGACGATCAAAACGTCCAGCTCGCCCCAACGGACCTGAGACATCATCTGCTGCAACGCCCCCATCAACATCGGCCCGCGCCAGACCACCGCCTTATCCGGGTCCAGCATCAGCCCGATTGACATCATCGTCACGCCGTGGGCCTGCAGGGGTTCGATTATCTTGCCATCAGGGCTGGCCGGGCGCTTGTTGACCCCCATCATGCGCGGCTGCGAGGGACCATAGATATCGGCATCCAGCAAGCCAACCTTGCGGCCTTGCTTGGCCAGTGCCACAGCCAGATTTGAAGACACCGTGGATTTGCCGACGCCGCCTTTTCCCGAAGCCACAGCCAGAATGGACTTTACCCCTGATGGCCGGATGGAATTATCCCCCCCGGTCGGGTGACCACCCATCTTGAGGCTAGGTGCCGGTCCTTTAGGGTCCGTAGGTTTCTTGACTGGACTCGCCTCATGTGCGGTCAGAATGACACTTGCCTTGGTGATCCCGAGAACGGACAGCGCCGCTCGTTCCGCCGCCGCGCGCAGCGGTTCCATCTGCTGCGCCATCTCGGCTGAAGGCGCTTCGATCACAAACTTTGCCACGCCATCTTCAATCGACACCGCCCGCACCATATCGCGCGACACCAGCGTGCCGCCGCCCGGCAATTCCAGTCGGTTCAGCTCTGCCAGCAAATCCTGTTTCAAGTCGCTCATCTCAGGTCTCCATCCATTTGCGGCATAGGTGGCAGAATTTTCCCGCTCTGCAAGGGGGCAACGCCGCAATGTCGTAGAATTCACCAAATGTGTCGGAGGTATGACCTAAGGTCAGCCAAACTCCGCAGAGTCATGCGCGTGACGCATATCGGGATTGCGATCTCATCCGTTGTGCACCCGCAGCATTCGACTATTTTCAGTTTCAACAACAGCGCCACTTTCGGCGCATGACCCAAGGATGAAGAACATGGCATTCGCAACCGAAACCCGCACCGATAGCCTCGCGCTTGAAATCAGCGCAGGCGTTCACAAGCTGATGCAGAACGTCGCCGATTATCGCGCCTACCGCACAACCGTGCGTGAGCTGTCCAAATTGGACAGCAAGACACTGGCCGATATGGGCATTTACCGCGCCGGCATTCACGCCGCAGCACGCGAAGCAGTCTACGGTTAAGACCACAGCAGAATACGGGCGCAATCCTCCTCCTCCCTTCCCGCGCCTGTTACCGGATCAATTTGCCTTTCAGATTGATCCACCCCCTTTGCGAATGGCCCCTCCTCCTCCCTGGGCCGGACGTAATCAGAACGGCGGCAACCCTCCTCCCGGGTGCCGCCGTTTCTGATTCTCGGTGCAAGAATATATTTCTGGTTTGGGGCCAATCCGCTCAACGACATAACCTGCCGCGATGACATTGAACAAAATAATCTTGTCTCCGGATGTATAATGATCGACCCAAATTACTGACGCGCCACTGTCAGACTGGTGATTGGAAACAAGTCGCCATTCCCACTTACTAAGAGATCATACCCCTTCATGGGAACTGCACCTGGCGGATTTGCTTTGCTAGAGTTTCAATTAGCTCAAGCTTGGATTCCTGTTCCAGCCTTGGCAAAAACAGGAAATACGCTATGACAGACACATGGAATTCGACAAGTGCCCTAGATCCGATTGAACGCGATAGTGATTTAACTGCACTAAAAAAGTTTTCTCAGCCCCTTTACAAAAACGTATTCCCTTTACTCATTTGTGGCTGTGAGACATGATTGTTGGATTTTACCAATGCCCATCCCCCAAAGGTGATTTACATGCGGGACTGGCAACAGTCGAAAAGGCGCTCGGAGAGGCGTCCGACGCTAAAGTCGACATGCTCGTGCTGCCCGAGGCTTTTCTACCGGGGTATGGGGCAACAACCCAAACTAAGCCCGCTGAATGGAACACGGTTGCAAACCGCCTGTCAAAACTATGTCGACGTTACACAACAGCACTGACAATTGGATTGCCTGAATACAACTTGGGACAAGTCTTCAACACTGCAGTTGTTATTGGTCCCGACGGTGGCACACTAGCGCACTATCGCAAGATCCAGCTTTTTGGCTCCAGCGAGAAGGAGATATACGTTACTGGAAATCGCTACGTGGCATTCAACTATCGAGGCAAACGATGGGGATTGCTAATCTGCTACGACGTTGAATTTCCTGAGCATGTCCGGGCTCTTGCTCGCGCCGGTGCGGAAATTGTTCTGGTGCCGACAGCCAATATGATGCCATTTGTAAACGTCAATCAGATCATGGTGCCCAGCCGCGCAGCGGAAAACGGTATAAACATTGTCTACGCAAACTATAGTGGTTCAGAGGGGGGAATTTCTTACACAGGCATGTCTTCCATATATGGATCTGATGGTAGCTCCCTCGTGTCCAGTCGAGAGAACACCGGACTATACATCGCAGAACTACCTGACAGTCGTTGCAAACATGGAATTCCACTTTCCACTCAACTCGCAGATCTTCAGCAACTTGAGTAGTTGCGCTGCTTTCGTTTTGGCTTGGCTTAGTACATTATCTAGGGGATGGATTTGATACTTTCCGATGATGAAACCAAGCTGATTGCCGATTGCGTTGACGCGATTGGCACACCTGAATTTCCGCAGACAATAGGTCAGTTTTGCGCTTTTCTTTGCGATTCAGACAACGTGTACTTGACAGTTCTTTTTGACAATAACGCACCTGTCGCCCTATATGGCAATCACTCCAAAGCCTCGCAAAGGGTTTTGCTGAATGCTTATCTTAAGGCTGCATACCTATTGGATCCATTCGTTCTCCAGTTCCGCAAAAAATTGGGAAACCAAGTGTTATCGCTGGATGAAATAGCCCCGGATAATTTTAGACAATCGGATTATTTCGCAAAGTTTTGGAGCGATATGGGGCTGACGGATGAATGTGGAATGATTCTGCATTTTGATGAGGCAACCGCGCTTTTCTTTTCCATGGGTATAGAAAAGGCAGGTGTTTCAGCGAATCCGTATCGGTTAAAAAAAGCCTTCCCAATTGTCGCGTCACTTTCGCGTCGTCATTGGACAAATCTTTCACTGGGCAACACAGATGGATCAGGTCGGTTAGGAGCCCACTTGCAAGCAGCATTCGAAGCCTTCGGCACATCAGTTTTAAGCCCCCGCGAAGGAGAGATTGTTCGCATGATCCTGAAAGGGCATTCATCGAAAGCAATTGCGTGGGAGTTCAACAACAGTCCCGAGACGATAAAAGTGCATCGCAAACGTATATATACCAAACTTAATGTCGCCTCGCAGGGAGAATTACTCTCGATTTTTCTTGAAGCACTATCGAAAATGCCCGCTTCTGCAGACGGCGATCCGCTTCAATATCTAAAGGTTATCGAGTAGGAAGCCATGCGTCGGGCCCAATGCATGACGACCTATAGACAGATACGTTTCATGTTGTTTGATGTATCTTTCTTACCATCAATGTACAAAACTTGTCTTAGCCGCAAACTATACCTGAGCGTGACGCGTCAATGCACATGTCATTAGATTGTTTTTGCTCGTGTTTTGGTGGTGACGACATAACCAAAGCGAACGTTGGATTCGGTCCGCAAAATGGCAGCAAGATCATTCACAACTGTCGACAACAAAAAACCAATGTTATCTGTGGCGGTCAAAGCAACCGCCACAGATTCAGAGTTGTTAATGCAGCCGTTCCGTCCGTTTCCGACGCGAACGACGTGCAGAAACCTTCAGCGTGGCTTGCTCTAGAAAATTCACAAACTCCTGCGCCGCCGCACTTTCAGCGTCGCGTACATGTGGCTGCTGCAATGCGTCTTTCGCATCTTGCACCGTAATGCCCTCGGGCGCGGACAGCACCCACTCCAAAAACCCCAGCCGGGCCATGTTTTGGGCCTCATCGCCCTGTGCCGGGCTTTGTTCCAATCCGTCCAGAATACGTGTCAGGACCATGTTCTTCTTCTCCCCAGCCACACCCCGGGCTGAATTGGGGCGAAAGGGGATTGGGGAAAACCGGCAGTTTAGAAACCTGACTGTTTCCGCCCGCACCGCCCTCCGCGGTTTGACGTACTCCAAGGCTGGTTTCCGGGCTGAAACAGGTGGCTTAAAAAACCGTGCGATCCGACGCCTTCCCGGGAGCTATCCCAGTGACATATTGTCGTCTCGCCTCCTGCATTTACCGTTGCGGGGGCAGCGCTGGTTTCTCACCAGCTTCCCAATTCTCCACCTTGCGAAAGGTGGCACCTCAGACCTTGAACGTAGCAGGACATGGGGCACGTACAAGTCAGAAAGCGACATATTGTGTCAAATCCCGGAAGCGCGTTGAACTTTGCCGGCCCGGGTGGCATTCAGAGTTACACGCCTGTTTTATGGACTTATCTATGCCCAACTCATTGCCCGTCGCCCTCACCACCCCGCTGACCAAGGCGCAAGAGGCCGCTGTGATCAACCTGATCCGCCGCACCGCCCGCACAGAGATTATACCATTGTTCCAGAATCACGGCGTGCAGGATGTGACCCGCAAATCGGGGCGATTCGATCTGGTCACGCAGGCTGACCTTGCCGCCGAGGCAATGTTGCGGCGCGGATTGCAGCAGATGTTTCCACATGCGTTGATCATAGGCGAAGAATCAGCATCCGAACACTCAGAGGTGCGCGCGCAGATTGCCGAGGCTGAATTCTGCATTTTGCTCGACCCTTTGGATGGAACGTGGAACTTCTCGAATGACCTGCCGCTCTTCGGGGTAATTCTGTCAATCACCCGCTATGGCGTGCCCATTTTCGGCCTGCTCTATGATCCCGTGCGCGACGACTGGATCATTGCCAGCACAGGCCATGGCGCACGCAAAGTTCGACAATCGGGCACACCACGCCCATTGAGAATGGGCAGCGAAGAAACGCCTGGAAACATGTCAGGCTTCATCCATCTACATCTGATGCCACAGGATCTACAAGAAGCGATTGCTCCGCATCTGCCGCAATTCGCCCGCACGCAGGTGCTCAATTGCTCCTGCCACGAATACCGTACCTTGGCGCAAGGCGGGGCAGACTTCTGCCTCTCCGCCATGATGACCCCATGGGACCATGCAGCCGGCATCGTCGCCTGTCAGGAAGCGGGCGGCATTGCCCGTATGCTGGACGGCACAGATTACAATGCAGGTATCACCGAAGGGTTCCTGCTCACCACAAACAGCGAAACCGCATGGAGCGCGCTGCAAGAACGGTTTGCGTTTTTAATGGATCTTTAAGTCAACCGCGCCCGCTGCGCCGTGGGCGATACGCCAAAGAACCCACGATAGACTCGCGCAAAATGCGTGGTCGATCGAAAACCGGTGGCCACGGCGATCTCTGTCACGGATCGCTCACTCTGCAGCAAAAGGTTACGTGCCCGTTGCAAGCGCATTTCCAGATAATACTTGCTGGGCGTGCTTTGCAGGTAGCGTGTGAATAACCGCTCCAACTGGCGGGTGGAAATCCCGACCTCAGATGCGATTTCCTTTGTTGATAGCGGCTCTTCAATGTTTTCCGACATGAACTTGATCGCCTCGGTCAAGCGTTGATTGCGCATGCCATGGCGGGACTGCACTGACATCTTCTGTTCAGCTGAGGATTCGCGCACAGTGTTGTAGACCATTTGATCCGCAACCTGGTTGGCCAGATCCTCGCCATGGGTTTCCCGGATCAGGTGCAACATCAAGTCCGCCGTCGCCGTCCCGCCTGAGGCGGTGATGATCTTTTCATCAGCGACAAACACACTTGGAACCAATTCGACATTTGAGAATTCTTCAACAAAAGCATCGTGATAGAACCAATGTAACGCAGCACGCATCCCGTCCAAAAATCCGGCGTGCGCCAGAATGTAAGAAGCCGAGCACAGCCCCCCAATTCTGGCCCCATGTGAACGTTCGCGCCGTAGGGCTGCCAGCAGCGGTTTCGACAGGTGGTTTTTGACGTTCGATCCGGCCAGAACAAATAACCGATCAGAGCGCACCCGTTTGTCAAATCCACCATGCACCAACATCACGGTGCCATCAGAGGCCAGGGCCGTCTGCCCGTTTTCCGAGGCAAAGCTCCACTCATAAAGCTGCTTGCCACTGACCAGATTGGCAATTCGAAGCGGCTCCACAGCGCAAGACATCGCAATATGCGCAAACTCATCGACGAGGTAGAAGACAAACGTTTCCGTCTTGGTCATGGCTTGGCTCCGCCCGGAATTCCGGTGGCGCTTAGTATATCATATCTAAACGCACAAGATCTGATGAAGCTGGCTCGCCAGATCCTGAAATGATTACAGAACAGGGCCAGCCTATGGGGAGTGGCCTTGATTTCTTCATTTTGCAAACAACAAAATAAAGGCCTCAGGCGATGAATTTGTTGTAGGCCGCTTCGTTCATATAATCATCCATCTGTGACGGATCACTCGGTTTGATCTTGAACATCCAGCCGTCACCAATTGGGTCTTCGTTGACTTTGCCCGGATCATCCGTCAGCGCTTCGTTGACCTCAACGATTTCACCATCAATCGGGGCTAAAACATCGCTGGCGGCTTTGACACTTTCGATAACTAGGATCTCATCATCTTTGGCAACTTCGGTGTCCACCTCAGGCAGCTCCACAAACACTACATCGCCCAGCTGTTCGCTGGCATGTGCCGTGATCCCGACAACCACCAGATCGTCCTCGACCCGCAGCCATTCGTGTTCTTCGGTGAATTTCATAACGCTCTCCCTTGATGGTACGCCGGGCTGTTAAACTTAGCCCTTGGACTATTACAATCAATAAATGCAGCGCATGACAATCCGTCAATATCTGTGGCTTGCGTCCAGCGCGCCTTCACTGCACAAAAGGGCAACCCCGCTCTGCCCGAAGGTTCATTGATGAAGACCACGGATCCACTCGCCTATTTCTTCGGCTATGGCAGCCTGGTCAATCGCAGCACCCACGACTTTGCCCCGGCGCATCCTGCCCGTTTGCAGGGATGGCGCCGTGTTTGGCGGCACACAACGTTGCGCCCAGTGGCCTACCTCACTGTGCATCCCGCTCCCGGAGCCGAGATTGAAGGTCTGATCGCCCCGGTGCCCGGGGCGGATTGGGCTGCACTGGACGAACGCGAGCGCGCCTATGACCGGATCAGCGCCACAGAGCAGACTGAACATGCACTGCAGCCCACACCCAATATCGCCGTCTATGCCATATCTGAAATCAAGCACGATAAACCCGCAACACAAACCTCTGTGCTGTTGAGTTATCTCGATGTCGTGGTGCAAGGATACCTGAACGAATTTGGTAAATCCGGCGTGAGCCGGTTCTTTGAAACGACCGACGGATGGGATGCCCCCATCATCAACGACCGAAGTGATCCGATCTACCCGCGCCATCAAAACCTTTCACCGTATGAGAGAGCATTGGTGGATGAACATCTACGCAGTCGAGGTCTACCAATCATTTCCAGCGCGATCTGAAACCCTCACTTCGACCATCCTATATCCGCGGCATGGCGCAAAGGCTTGCCAAGAAAACACAGGACAGCTAGTCCAAAGCAGACTTGAAAAATTCGCCGTCACACGAACTTCACGGCCAGCATTTTGACCCAATAACACCACAAGGCCCATAACGCGTGCACCAGCCATCCCGTTCATTTCGCGCCGAAATCGAAGGCCTGCGTGGTATCGCAGTGCTGGTCGTTATCCTGCACCATTTTGGCTTCAGTTTTGTGCCGAACGGCTATCTGGGGGTCGATGTCTTTTTTGTCATCTCCGGTTATGTGATCACCGCATCAATCTCCAAATGGGACTGGTCCTCGTTCCGATCCAACGCAGCGCACTTCTTTGCCAGGCGGTTCAAGCGCTTGGCCCCTGCCTTGCTGGTCTGCCTGACACTGTCCTCGGTCATTGCCTCGTTTTTTATTCAGGACATGGATGATTACCGCGACACGGCCGGATTTGCCGCATTTGGGCTGGCCAATATCTTTCTCTACGCAAGAGAACTGGATTATTTCAGTTCCTCACTAGAACTGAACCCCTTTACCCACACATGGTCCTTGGGCGTTGAAGAACAGTTTTACCTTGTCTTTCCAGTCCTAGCCTGGCTGGTGCTCTCTGGCAGGCAACCGGCAATGGTGAGAAAAACCGTAATTTGGGCTCTCATGGGTCTCAGCCTATTGTCGCTTGCCAGCTACATCTACGTGTCACCCCGCAATCCGCAAGCCGCCTTTTACCTGCTGCCCTTCCGGGCATGGGAATTGGCCGCTGGGGCAGCAGTGTTTGTGGTGTCGAGCCGCTATCAGCCCCCGGACCGTATGGCTGGGATCATTGTCATTGCTTTCGCGGCGATGGTGGTTCTGCTGGTTACTCCCATTCCCCTGAATCAAGCCGCGCTGACAATTGCAACGGTCGCGTTCAGCAGTGTCTTGCTCTGGGGTGCCCAATCCAGCCCATTGACTCTGTCGACACTCTGCAGCCGCCCGTTGTGCGAATTGGGTCTGATCTCTTATTCGCTCTACCTATGGCACTGGCCCGTCGTGGTGCTGGCCAAATGGACCATCGGCCTGAGCTGGGCACTCTTACCATTCCTGAGCCTCTTGATGTATGCGCTGGCCAAATTGTCATTCACATACATTGAGACGCCACTACGTCATAAATCCTGGGGCAAAACTCCGGTGTACGGAGCGCTCACTGGTTTCTTGGGTCTGCTGGTCGCCATTGGCATTCTGACCATGATCAACAACCCTGCCGTGGGGACATTGTACTCTGGCACCCCCGCCAATCTGAAGCAGCGCGGCGCAGAAAGCCTTGTCACACCCCTGCGCGACAGCAATGGCCAAGGCTGGGCCGGGGAACCCTGTGTCATCACCGGAGAGGGCGGCATCGGAACCGCCATCCCAATCGATAAATGCACATTTGGCCAATGGGACACGGCGCAAAAGCGGATCCTCGTGATCGGGAATTCCTTTTCGACCGCCTTTGCCGGCACATTCCAAGAGCTTGCAAAGCAGACAGACACCGCCATCCTACTCACCTCCAGCTGGGGTGCGCCCGCAGTTCCCGAATTCGGCTTTCACGGCCCTTGGAAACACGCCAACGCATATTACTGGCAAGATGCGATCCCGAGCATGGCAGAAGACCTGCAAGAGGGGGATCTGATCTTGATGGTCAGCGACCTTGCAGAGCTTTCCCCGAAATACCCGGCGGATACAGAGAAACGCCGCCAAACCTATGAAACCGGATTGCGTTCTCTCTCTACAACACTAAGGGCATCCGGCCTGAAACTCGCCGTGCTGGGACCGCTACCCTTGGTCCGCGAGGCCGAGTGCACCCCCAACGTCGCCATCAGTCAATGGTTCGCCCCCAAAGGTGGCCCCTGTCATCTTTATACCCGTGACGAGACCCTCAAGCGACTAAAGCCTCTGCAATCACAGCTGACCACGCTTAAGGAGGAAGGCGTTCTGCAGTTCATCAATCTGTTCGGTTTTTTCTGCCCCGGCCCGGTGTGCAATTACGGCACCAATGACACCATCATTCTGTACCGGGATGAATGGTCCCACCCCTCGCTCGAAGCAGCACGGGCTGTCGCCCCGGATGTCGCGCGCCAATTATTCGGTTCGTCAAAACACTAAAAAAACCAAGAGCCGACAAAGCGGCTCTTGGTTCATTGACACTGCTCTCAAAGCGTCAAGGCGATTATCCCTTCGCGCGGATCACCTGCAAAAGCGGCAGAACCTGCGACATATCCGGGCCGTGGCTTTGGCCGGTCAGGGCTTTGCGCAAGGGCATGAACAATCCACGGCCTTTGCGACCTGTGGCCGCTTTCACTGCAGCAGTCCACTGACCCCAGCTGTCCGCAGTATAAGGGCCGTCAGGCAGCAGCGTCATCGCCTCAGCGACGAAATCTTTGTCCTCGTCCTCGATCACCGGATCAACGCCGTCACGGAACAGGCTCCACCAGCTGCCCAAATCCAACATCGTGTTGATGTTTTCGCGTGTCACGGCCCAGAACTGCTCGGCCAGATCAGCAGGCACTCCAATCTCGGCAATCTTATCGGCCACATCCGCAAAGTCGCGCCCACCCAAGATGCGCGCACTCAGTGGAAACAGGTCGTTTGTGTCCAGTTTCGTCGGCGCGGTGCCGAAATGCGAGACTTCAAAGCCTTCGATCAGTTCTTCCATCGTGGTGCGCAGTTCCATCGGATCGGACGACCCCAAGCGCGCCATCAGGCTCAGCAGTGCCATTGGCTCCACGCCCTGATCCCGCAGATCGCGCAAAGACGCCATCTGGAAGCGTTTCGAGAATTTCTCACCCTTTGGGCCGGTCATCAGCGAGTGGTGCGCAAAGCTTGGCACCGTCCCGCCCAGCGCTTCGATCATCTGAATCTGCGTGGCGGTATTGGTCACGTGATCTGATCCACGCACGACATGGGTCACGCCCATTTCCGTGTCATCGACAACCGATGCCAGCGTATAAAGCACCTGACCATCCGCCTTGATCAAAACCGGGTCAGACACGGACGCAGCATCGATCGACACATCACCCACGATGCCGTCAGCCCACTCAATGCGTTGCTGGTGTAGCTTAAAGCGCCACACACCTTCGCCACGCTCAGCACGCAAAGCGTCTTTCTCTGCCTCTGACAGATCCAGCGCCGCTCGATCATACACCGGCGGCTTGCCCATATTCAGCAGCTTTTTGCGCTTAAGATCCAATTCGACCGGCGTCTCAAACGCCTCGTAAAACCGGCCCATCTCGCGCAGCTTGTCAGCGGCTTCGGCATAGCGGTCCAACCGCTCTGACTGGCGTTCAACCCGGTCCCAATGCAAGCCCAGCCATTCCAGATCGGCCTTGATCCCGTCGACATATTCTTCCTTTGAGCGCTCCGGGTCGGTATCATCGATCCGCAAGATAAACGTACCGCCATTTTTACGGGCGATCAGATAGTTCATCAGCGCGGTGCGCAAATTGCCAACGTGGATATATCCGGTGGGCGACGGGGCAAAACGGGTGGTGGTCATATCAAGGCTCCTGCTTCAGACGGGGCAATGTCACAGGTGGCTGCGATTGTCCAGAATTGGCAGGGCCTCAGGCGCTGTTCATTTGGGGTACAAGGCGGGCTATTCGGGCATCACCGGCCAGATCTTATCCAGATCTGCCAGTCCCGCCCGGATCAACTCGCCCAGAACCTCCAGATCAATATCCGCCAGCTTGTTCACATAAAGGCAAGACTTGCCCAGCTTATGCTTGCCCAGTCGCGCAAGGATCTTACCGTAATCCTGATACCCCGGCATGATATAGATCGACAGGTTCGCCTTGCGCGGTGAAAACCCGGTCGCCAGAAAATCCCCCTCGCGCCCGGACGCATAGCGATAGTTATACCGCCCGTACCCGATGATCGTCGGCCCCCACATACGCGGTTGAAACCCGGTGACCTTGCCGAACAGGTCCAGCAACGCCTCGCCATCCCCGCGCCGCGTCGGATGCTCTACGCCTGAAATGAAGGCAGCCGGGTCAATATCCGAAGGTTGTGTCTTATTCTGCGTCATCCCTTCTAAACCCATAAGGCCTTTCTCGATACACCTGACTTAAACAAAGAACTGCAGAATACTCTCAAAAATTGGTTTCAATCGCGCTAGCAACGTGGTGGCAGCGCTGGGCGAAGTCAGAAGGTTAACCATAACTCCTGTTCCAATTGCAGTCACGACCCCGCCAGTTAAATACGCCAATCCTTTCATTGCCCGACGAAGTTTGAATAGCTTTTTATCTTTCGGTTCGGTGGATGCACCCAATTCGGCAATTTGCTCAACCGTACTTTCAAAGTTTTGCTTGGTGTTGTTATCTAAAACATCCTGACTTTCTGCGGAGGAAAGCTCAGATTTCACATCTTCTGCTATACTAACGACGTCAGATATTTGATCTTCCCTAATTGTCGGTTCGGGAGGTGGCGGCTTGGCTTCATTTGTCTCCGGGTCGATTTGCCTTGGTTGTAACAATGGCCGAATTTCTTCAATTCGGACAATCAAGTTGGAAAGTCCCTTGTATACAACGACGTTCCAAGTTTCAGCCGCATAACTATCAGTCATGCAATCTACTAAAAGGCACTTTGCGTCTTCCAAAGCATACCACGTCACAGGTTCTGTGGTGGCCGCAGATTTTAGTGCTTCCAAACAATGATGAAGAGTATGAGGTAACTGATATGTTCTATTGTCAGAACACATCATGCACATGTTGTTCAATGTTTGCTGGACGCCCTTCAGGCGCACATCCAAATCTATCGGGTTAACAACTTCCGGCGGTACGTTTGAAGGCGCATCCTTAACTGACAGCTTCCCCTCTCGCGCCACGATCTCCATGGGACTTGAGTGCGAAATTCTGGAACTTGCAAATTCAATGGTTTGGCTGCCAAGCTTGTCCTGAATCGCATAAATCAGCCGCTGGAAGTTAGGATCGCTTTCGGTGCCATCCCAAGCTCGCAAATCTACATATTGCGTCTCAGAAAAACCGTATGGAATTGTGCTATCATCCATTCTCACGTGAACAAGTTTCTTTTTAGACTGCGCAGTCGATGCCTCTTCGATTACTGAAGTAGAAACCGTACTGCTTTCCGTCCAAAAAGTGAGAATAACGTTGGACTTTTCCAGCTTGTCAGCAATTTCTGAACGCCATTCATCTCCCGGGCTTATGTCCTGATCCCACCATGTTCTAATATTTTTGCTGTGTATAAACGGCAGAAAATTTGTGACGATTTCTTGATCCAAATGCGCATAAGACAAAAACACAAATGGACCGGAAGAAATTACCTTTTTCCGAGTTTTAGTTTCAGACTCGATCTTGCCGTCTCGTTCACTAGAACTTTGCGTCTCTATCGGCATGTATCGAGCCCGCCATTCGGCTTCTGTTAAGCGCTCTTCTTCGTCGGCAGGTTCCTCATCCCAATCGCCTTCAATTTCCTCTACTTGTCTAAATTCATTATACGCTGGATCTTTGGCCACGCCATGAGCAATAAAATTCACAGCGTCGTAGCGCGTCATATCTTGCTCATGTAAAAAAATCGCTGCTTTACTTTCCCTTTCTGCAAACATTGCTACGATTACGTTTGCACCAGTCACTTCTGTTCTACCCGATGATTGAATGTGTATTGCAGCACGCTGAATAACTCGCTGAAAGGCTGCAGTCGGTACAGACTCATTGCCTTCATAGTCGACCACGAGATTTGCCAGCCCTTCATCAATAAAATCGATAAGTGTCTCTTGCAATCGGTCTAAATCAACACTGCAGGCTTTCATCACTCTAGATGCGTCTGGCTCATCTATAAGCGCAAGTAAGAGATGTTCGAGTGTTGTGAATTCATGCCTGCGAGCATTTGCAAATTCCAGAGCCGCATGAACCGCAATTTCGAGTGTCCGTGAAAAAGATGGCAAGCCTTAATTCCATTAACCATGATGTACTTTCAATATTAAATTGGTACACGGGTTGGGCAAACGGTCAACTGATAATTGTACCCCCACTATTTATACATACCCGCTTCCTCACAATAGCGTGACTCCCCCTGCCCGACCATGGCCCAGCGCGCTATCATCCGCGCATCCAAGGGAGACTATCATGCACCAGACAAAACTCGCCCGCCGCACATTCCTGACCGCCGCCGCCGCCGCACCGCTGGCTGCAGCCACCTCAGTCAAGGCCGCCGCCCCGATGCTGGGGGCCGCCGTCACGCCGTTCAATCGCTTCCGCGTTGGTGCGTTTGAGGTCACAACCCTGCTGGTCGACAGCCGCACCGTCGAAGGCCCACAACAAATCTTTGGCATGAATGTCAGCCCCGAGGAATTTGCCGAAGTGTCAGCCGCGGCCAACTTGCCAACCGACAAAGCCAAGTTCTTTTTCACCCCCACGCTGGTCAATACCGGGAGTGAGCTGGTGCTGTTTGACACAGGCTTGAATGGCGCAGGCATGGCCGCCGCCGTGACAGCCGCAGGCTACGCCCCCGATCAGATTGACGTCGTAGTCATCACACACATGCACCCAGATCACATCGGTGGTTTGATGACCGATGGCTCACCAACATTCACCAACGCGCGCTATATAACCGGACGGGTGGAATTTGATACCTGGGCCAAAGCCGGGAACGAAGGGTTTGAAGCCCTGATGCGTCCGCTGGGTGATCAGACCACCATGCTTGAGGGCGGACAGGACGTCGTGTCAGGCATCACCTCGGTCCCGGCTTTTGGCCACACCCCCGGCCACATGACCTATATGATCGAAAGCGATGGTCAGCAGCTCTTGATCGCCGCCGATTTTGCCAACCACTATGTCTGGTCGCTGGCGCATCCCGATTGGGAAGTGAAGTTCGACATGGACAAAGCCGCTGCAGCCGCCACCCGCCGCAGTCTGCTGGATATGATGGCTGCAGACAAAGTCCCCTTTGTCGGCTATCACATGCCATGGCCCGGTGTCGGCTATGTATTGGCCCACGGCAACAGCTACGTCTATGTGCCCGAAAGCTATCAGCTCCAGCTTTGACCCTTAGGCCACGCGTTTGAGCGCCTGCGCCATGCAGTGAATGCCACCTCCGGTTTTTGAAATTTCGGCCGTCTCCACGGCGGCCACCTCAAAGCCGCGGGCGCGCAGCTGATCGATCAACACGGTTGACGACGACGGCGCGATCACTTTGTCATTGCCCAGCGACATCATATTGCAGCCCAGCGCCATGGTGTCGGCAAAGGGCACATCGATGATCTCATGGCCTTTCGCCTTGAGCCACTCAACAATCGCAGGCTCGGTACAGGCCAGACAAACGGCAGTCAGCTTATCCGCCACAGGCACGACCATCAGGTCGATGTGCACGTAATATTCGTCGATATAGGCAATCCGGGTTTCCCAGCCCTCGGCTTCAAACCAGCCCGCAACCTGCTTGGCCCCGGCTTCGTTGGTGCGGGCCTCGCCGCATCCGATCAGTACGCAGCCTTCCTCGATCACATTGAAATCACCGCCCTCAAAGGTGCCCGCCGTGACCATGTCATAGATCGGAATGCCGAGCTTTTCGTAAGCCCGGATCGCGGCATAGTTTTCACCCCGACGCCACCATTGCGACATGGCGGTGATAAACGCCCCATAAGGTGTCATACAGCTGCTGTCGCGCGAATAGACCTGCATCGTCAGCTCGGGCTCAGCCTCCAGCATATGCACGTTCACGTTGAAATGGCGGTAGGCATCGACCAGTTCGGCGTGCTGTGCCTGCGCGGTCTGGATATTGCAGGGGGCCTCGCGCAGGTGCTTGCGCGACAGGCTCGAGGTCGCCCGATGAAACAAATGCGCGGGTGAGCCCAACAGCACATCGGTCAAAGGATCCGTCTCATTGCGAAAGCCCCAGTTGGTCAGCGGCGCGGTGCCTCCGTTCGTATTGCGGCGTTGTAATGTAAAGTCGCCAGTTGATTTACCGAGTGCCATAGGAGTTCCTCGCTCATCTTCGGTTGCCCGGAATTCAAGCCAATTGATCGACAAATTCCAAGTGAAACTTTTTCGCCATACTGACAAATTATTTTTGTCAAATCCTTAGTGAACACTCTCAAGATTGCGTACAGTGCTGCAGAAAGAGAGAATTAAATGACCCGTATCCCCTCGACCCAAGCCCTACGCGCGCTGGAAAGTTTTGCGCGCCACGGGGCGGTGCGACCGGTGGCAGAGGAAATGCACCTGACACGCAGCGCCGTCAGCCATCAGTTGCGATTGTTGGAAAGGGATCTGGGTTTTGCTCTGTTCAACCGCGTGGGAACGCGTCTCATTCTCACCAGTCGTGGTGAGGCCTTTGCCCAAGATGTCAGGGGCGCATTGACACAAATCAGCGGCTCCGCCTCGCGCAACGCGGCGCACGGGCTTTCGGGTCAACTGACGATCAGTTGCACCCCCGGGTTTGCTGCAAGCTGGCTCAGCCCCAAGATTGAAAGCTTTCGCACCATCTGTCCCGATGTCGCGCTATCCATCATCACACCCCGCACATTAGACGAAGCATCTAATCCGGAAGCTGATGTATTCATTACATTTTCCAATGAAACCCTCACAGGTGTAAACGTTGAGCTTTTGAAGAAAGTTGAGTTCACGCCCTTACTGAGCCCGGCATTGGCCAATCGAATGGGCAACGTGCAGACCCCGGCGGATGTTCTTCGTAGTGAGCTCTTGCACCTGTCCGAGCGTGAGGATTGGGAGCGCTGGCTGAAGCTGGCGGATGTTCATTCAAAACCAATCAAGCCAGGCATCATCTTCGCGGATATGAACCTGATTTATAACGCGGCGATCAAGGCGCAGGGCATCGCATTAGGGGATGAATTCATTTGCGGCGAAGCCATCTCAAACGGCCAGTTGATCCGCCCCTTTGATCTGGCGATCCAATCCCTTAAGTCCTACTACCTTGCCATCCCCCCCGCAAAAGCCGAGATCGCAAATATCGTCGCCTTTCGCCAATGGCTTTTGGATCAGCTGCCAGATCCCGGGACTTGAAAAGAAGTCAAATTTTATTTGTTATTTCGGCGTTTCAAAGAAAGCGATTGGATTGCACCCTTTCCCCGGTTCAAGATCCGCTGCCATCCCGCCACCGGTTCACAATTGGATACCGCCGATCCAGCCAGAAGGCTTTTTTCGACAGGCGCGTGCCCGGGGCTGACTGGAAACGTTTGTATTCGCTGATGTAAAGCAGATGCTCGACCTTTTTGGCCACATCCCGTTCAAACCCGGCGGAAACGCAATCTTCAATACTACCGTCCTGATCCACCAGAATTTCCAAAATCGCATCCAGTACCGGATAGTCGGGCAGTGAATCACTGTCTTTCTGATCTTCGCGCAGCTCTGCACTTGGCGGTTTCTGGATCACATTCGCGGGAATCACTTCACCACCCGGCCCCATCATCCAATCGCGATGATTGGCATTGCGCCAGCGGCAGGTGTCAAAAACACGCGTCTTGTACATGTCCTTGATCGGGTTATAGCCGCCGTTCATATCGCCATAGATCGTGGCATAGCCCACCGCGACTTCGGATTTGTTGCCCGTGGTCAACAGCATCTCGCCAAACTTGTTTGACAGGGCCATCAACAGCAACCCGCGCAGGCGTGACTGAATGTTTTCCTCGGTCAGCCCTTCCTCGGTGCCATCAAACAATGGTGCCAATGTATTGGTAATCGCCGCCCGCCCCTCAGCAATCGGCACAAAATCATAGCGACAGCCCAGATTTTCCGCGATCGCCTTGGCATCATCCAATGACGCTTGCGAGGTATACTCTGACGGCAGCATCACGCAGCGCACATTGTTGGCACCCAGCGCATCCACCGCAACAGCGGCAACAATTGCGCTATCGATCCCGCCAGATAGACCCAGCAACACCTTCTTGAACCCGGTCTTGCGCAGATAATCGCGCAGCGCCAGCACCATGGCGTGATAGTCCTGTTCAAACGAGTCTGGGATCCGGGCCAGCTCCGCCGGTTCAATCCGCCAGCCCTCGTCACCGCGGGTCAGGTCGATCGTCGTCACCGCTTCCCGCATTACTGGCATCTGCAGCGCCAGTTCCCCACCGGGGTTAAGCGCAAAGGTGCCGCCATCAAACACCTGATCATCCTGCCCGCCGACAAGGTTCAGATAGATCAACGGCAGGCCAGTCTCGATCACCCGAGCAACCATCAGGTTCTGCCGCACTTCCATCTTGTCGCGGTAGTACGGCGAGCCATTGGGCACCAACAGAAACTCTGCCCCCGTCTCCGCCAGCGTTTCGGGCACATCCTCGTGCCAGCTATCTTCGCAAATCGGGCTACCGACTCGAACGTCATCTACTACATATGGCCCACCAACTGGCGCGGCGTCATAAATCCGCACTTCATCAAACACGGTCTCATTCGGCAGATGGTGCTTCAGCACTCGCGCCGTAATTCGCCCGCCCTTGAGGATGTAATAGGCATTATACAATCCCTCGCCTTCAACCGCCGGCCCTCCGATACCAAGTGCCGGGCCGTCCTTGCAGGCCTCGGCAAGTTCTTCCAGCTTGGCAATCGCTGCTCTGTTAAACGCGGGCTTCATCACCAGATCCTGTGTATTGTAGCCGGTGATGAACATTTCGGGCAGCGCCACCATCTGTGCGCCGGCATCCCGGCCCTGCTGCCACGCATCCTGCGCCAGCGCGAAGTTTGCATCCAGATCACCCACGGTGGGGTTCAATTGTGCCAATGTCAGGCGAAACCTGTCGGTCATACGTCGTGCCTCGTACCAAAATCCCCTCTGATTTAGCAGATCATCACATAAGTGAAAGCGGATTTGCCCAAACCCCGTTGTCACCGCGCGTTTGGTCCTCTAGATTTCCATCCAACCCGCGGGGGGTGGTGGCCCATACATGGCCAGAGATGCAGGGAATAGCATGATACATAGACTCACCAGTATTGCACTGATGGCGGCCTTGATGGCGACAGCCAGCCCGCTCTTCGCTCAAGAGGGCGAGGTCGCAACCAAAGAATATGATGATGGCGGCGTCTACGAGGGCACGTTCAAGGACGGTCTGCAGCACGGCATCGGCACTTACACGCTTCCCAATGGCTACAAATACGTGGGCGAATGGCTCGAGGGTGAAATTCGCGGCAAGGGCACTGCCCGCTTTCCAAACGGTTCGCTCTATGAAGGCGAATTCGCCAAGGGCAAGCCCGCAGGGGTCGGCAAAATCACTTTCCTCGATGGCGGCACTTACGAAGGCGATTGGCAAGACGGAAAAATCACCGGTCAGGGGATCGCCCTTTATAACAATGGCGTCCGGTACGAGGGCGAGTTCCGCAATGCCATTCACCATGGGTTTGGTGTTATGACCAGCCCGGCGGGCTACGTTTATGACGGCAATTGGGTCAACGGCGTGAAAGAGGGCACAGCCAAGATCACTTACCCTGACGGCGCACGATATGATGGTGCAGTTCTGAATGGGGAGCGCGAAGGCGAGGGCACCCTGACCATGTCTGACGGGCTGGTCTACACGGGCCTATGGAAAGCTGGTCAGATCGATGGCACCGGGAAATTGACTCAACCCAATGGCGACATCTACGAGGGCGAGCTGGTCAATGGCCGTCGCGAAGGCAAAGGCAAGGTCACCTACGCCAATGGTGACAGTTACGAAGGCGACTTCAAGGATGACCATCGCCACGGCACCGGTACCTTCGCCGGTATCGACGGATACAAATACTCTGGCAGCTGGAATGAAGGCAAAATCGCAGGCTCCGGTACGGTCACTTATCCTGATGGTTCCGTCTACGAGGGCGAACTGGAAAACGATCTGGCCAATGGTCAAGGCAAAATCCTCTACCCGGACGGGGCCACCTACGATGGAGAATGGGTCGGTGGTGTGATCGAGGGTCAGGGCACAGCAACCTACCCCAACGGTTTGATATACGAAGGAGAATTCGTCAACGCGCAGCTTCAAGGGCAAGGCATTATGACTTACCCCGATGGCTACAACTACAACGGCACTTGGGAAAATGGCCAACGCAACGGCCAGGGCATTGCCACCTATCCTGATGGAACCGTCTATGTGGGCACCTTCAAAAACGGTCAACGCGATGGCCAAGGCTCGATCAAGATGGCTGACGGCTTCAGTTACACCGGCGACTGGAAAAGCGGTGAAATCAGCGGTAGCGGCAAAGCTACCTACGGAAATGGTGACATCTACGAAGGCACGTTTAAGAACGGCAAACGTCAGGGCAACGGCACCATGCGCTATGCTACAGGCGCAGAAGAATCCGGCGAATGGGACAACGGTATTTTGGCCAATGCCGAAGCCTCCGAAGACGAAGATACAGGATCTGAAGAGGCTGCTGTCGAATAGCACTTTGAAATTGCGGCGGGGGTCAGCCTACGAATTTGACGGATAGAAATAGATAGGGGTCGGTTCAGTCCGACCCCTATTTGTATTTTATTCGCCGTCCAATGATCCGCTGCGAAATAGCAAGCCCGCCGCCACGGCACCGATAATCGGGGCCACGATGAACAACCAAAGTTGCGACAATGCGGTGCCGCCCACAAACAATGCAGGCCCGATCGAGCGCGCAGGGTTTACCGACACACCGGTCACGTTGATGCCCACGAGGTGGATCACCACCAGCGCCAGACCAATCGCCAACCCGGCAAAGCCTGCAGGCGCGCTTGCCCCGGTCGAGCCAAGGATCACCACCATAAACAGGAAGGTTGCAACAATCTCAAAGACCAGCGCGGCCATCATGCTGTACTCGCCGTTATATCCGGCACCCCAACCGTTCTGACCCAGACCGTTTTCAGCGACACTATAGGCCTCGGTTCCGCTAGCAATGGCCATCAACACCAATGCGGCCACGATGGCACCGGCGACCTGCGCGATGATGTAGCTCACCGCCTCGCCCATCTCCATCCGGCCTGCCGCCACCGCGCCCAGCGACACCGCCGGGTTGATGTGACAGCCCGACACGGGGCCAATACCATATGCCATACCGATCAACGCCAGACCAAACGCGAGGCTGATCCCGGCAAAGCCGATCAGATCCCCCGCAATCACCGCCGCGCCACAGCCCAGCAGGACCAACGTAAACGTGCCAATAAATTCTGCTATCTGCTTCTTCATTTCACTGTTCCTTTTGCCTTCCGGGCCGTTCCCCGGACCTGCGCATGACCCTGCGCTGAACGCAGCATAACATAAACGGGGAAATTTTGGGCTAAGATCATCAAAAATAATGATTTTGCCCGAAACCCACCCACTCGTTTGCCCGTTGGGTGGGTGCCAGCCCAGCGCTGCACCAGCTCTTTCACAGAACTCAAAAGTTGCTAATCTCTTAGAAAAATGCAATTTTAAGGAGACGGACAAGAGAGGTGCCAATGCTATCAGATTTCATAACTGCAGTGGCACCAATCGCAATTTTCGCTCTGGCGGCACATTTCATTTTTACTGTTTTCGATTCCCCTGCGAAAAGGAGAAAGCGTGAAAATGCGTCTCGCTATGACAGTGAGCATAACTCGGGAATTGATGCCGGCGACCTCTGAACCGGCAATTTTCATGCTAGGAGCCTCGATCGGCTTTCAAGGATACCACTTCACAGCGGAGACACTCTCATGAGAACAAGGCCTGCCGCGCGGATTTTAGTTTTAAACCCTGAAGATCGTATTCTACTTTTTCGCTACACCTTCAATGACGGCCCACTTGCTGGCCAAGATTATTGGGCCACCCCCGGTGGTGGCGTAGAAAAAGATGAAAGCTTCGAGCAAGCCGCGCAACGCGAACTGCTTGAAGAAACAGGTCTGGTGCACGACATCGGAAGAGAAATTGGCCAACACGCGCCTGTATTTCAAATCCCCTCAGGGGAGTTTGTAAAAGCAGATGAGAGGTACTTCATGATCAGAACACCTTCCAATACGATCTGCCAAGACCGGTTAAGCAGTTTAGAGAAAATTTATCTCAATCAGCATCACTGGTGGTCACAGGCAGAACTCTTAAGTACTACTGAAACCATATTTCCAGAAAAGCTGATGGAACTTTTAGAACCCTTTCTAGAAGCTTGATCTCAACTCCTGTCGTGGCACGTCTTTGCTAACCTGCTGCGGCCTTCCAAACACATCCCAATCCGCCCGTTTCATCTGAACTAAGTATCTCCGCCGGAGGCAAACCCGAGGCGGAGGCCAAAGGCCGACAACGAGACAAACCTGCGCGCCGCAGGCGCCCAATGTCCTAACACCAGAGTTTTGTACAAAACCCACGTACAAGCTGTACAACTTGTACAAACCTTCCTCGCATATCCGATGCGAATTGGGGCTTTCCTTCCCCGGCGCAAGCTCTATAATTCTCCGCATGAAACAGCAGCAGCATATCGCAATGATTCCGCGCGCCCTTGGTGCCGCGTCTGCGTCTATTCTGCTACTCCTAAGCCGCCTCTGAGCGTGCCATCGTTCGGCGCGACCGCTCAGAGGATGTGCATTTTCGCGCCACAGGCTTAGGACAAAACAAAGAGACCCGACATGACCAATACAGACAAAGACCGCGTAGTGATCTTTGACACCACTTTGCGCGATGGCGAGCAAAGCCCCGGTGCCACCATGACCCATGATGAAAAGCTCGAAATTGCCGGGCTGCTGGACGAAATGGGCGTCGACATTATCGAGGCTGGCTTTCCCATCGCCTCCGAGGGCGACTTCCGCGCGGTAACCGAGATTGCACAAAATGCAAATAATTCAGTGATTTGTGGATTGGCACGTGCCAACTTCAAGGACATCGACCGTTGCTGGGAAGCGGTAAAACACGCTGAAAAGCCACGCATTCACACCTTCATCGGCACTTCGCCTTTGCACCGCGCCATTCCGAACCTCAATCAGGATGAAATGGCCGACCGTATCCACGAAACCGTCAGCCATGCGCGTGATCTTTGCGACAATGTGCAGTGGTCACCGATGGATGCAACCCGAACCGAATGGGATTATCTCTGCCGCGTGGTCGAGATCGCGATCAAGGCCGGGGCCACTACCATCAACATCCCCGACACCGTTGGATACACTGCGCCCGTTGAATCCGCTGATCTGATCCGCAATCTGATCGAAACCGTCCCGGGGGCGGATGAAGTGATTTTTGCCACCCACTGCCACAACGATCTGGGCATGGCCACCGCCAACGCGCTTGGCGCCGTGGCTGGAGGCGCGCGGCAAATTGAGTGTACAATCAATGGCTTAGGAGAACGTGCCGGCAACACCGCCTTGGAAGAGGTGGTTATGGCGATGAAAGTGCGCGGCGACATCATGCCATGGAAAACTGGCATCGATACCACCAAACTGATGCACCTCAGCCGCCGTGTTTCCACCGTCAGCGGCTTCCAGGTTCAACCCAACAAAGCCATCGTCGGCAAGAACGCCTTTGCCCATGAATCCGGCATTCACCAGGACGGCATGCTGAAAAACGCAGAGACCTTCGAGATCATGCGCCCCGAAGACGTGGGCCTGACCGAGACCAATCTGGTCATGGGCAAACACTCAGGCCGCGCCGCGTTGCGCGCCAAGCTCAAGGACTTGGGTTACGAGTTGGCCGACAACCAGTTGAACGACGTCTTCGTACGTTTCAAGGAACTCGCCGATCGCAAGAAAGAAGTTTACGACGATGACCTGATCGCCTTGGTCAGCACCGGCGCCGATGAAGAAAGCCAGCGCTTGCAGATCAAATCGCTCCGCGTTGTTTGCGGCACTGGCGGGCCGCAACAGGCGGAACTGGTGATGGACATCGACGGTC
Organism: Roseovarius albus; assembly: GCF_900172335.1. Taxonomy (GTDB): domain Bacteria; phylum Pseudomonadota; class Alphaproteobacteria; order Rhodobacterales; family Rhodobacteraceae; genus Roseovarius; species Roseovarius albus. Next base: position 165,637 of record NZ_FWFX01000002.1, on the reverse strand, counting down.
AAGAACACAGCACCGAAGCCACAGGGGACGGCCCTGTTGATGCGACCTTCAACGCGGTCAAGAACCTCTTCCCGCACGATGCGCGTTTGCAGCTTTACCAAGTGCATGCCGTGACCGAAGGCACCGATGCGCAAGCCACCGTGAGTGTCCGCATGGAAGAAGAAGGCCGCATCGTCACCGGTCAGTCGGCGGATACCGATACGGTTGTCGCCTCGGCCAAGGCCTATGTTCACGCGCTCAACCGTCTTTTGGTGCGCCGCGAGAAAACCGGCGGTGACACGCCAGAGGTCAGCTACAAAGACGTGTCGTAAGGCCCTTCAAATAAAGAACCACAAAAGCCCGGGGAATTCCCCGGGCTTTTCGTTTCGGTCCCAATGGTCAAGTCGTAATCATATAATACTTGCGCAGGCGCTCGGTGATTTCCCAGACCACAGGCGAGCCTTTGGCGATGAAAAAGGTATCCCCCGCCTTGAAATGTTCTGCTCTACCATCGGGATGCGTCAGCGTGAGTGCTCCGGAAATGAGGGTCATCATTTCGTGCACAGGATAGGCTTCGATCTCTTCTCTACACGGGGCGCATTCCCACACACCAGCAAGAACGGATTCGTCATCCGTGGCAAAGGCTTCAGCGATCAGTTCTGTTTTGTCTGCCGTGGTGAAGGCCTCTTGTGGTGTCATATCTGATGGTACCATCGTGGGCGGGTTTGGATTCAGACGGAAATCGTCCTGGGTGATCATAGGCACTCTCCTGCTTTGGCATGCTTTTCGCTGCATAGCATGAAAAAAAGGCTGGCGATATGCCAGCCCCCTTGTAATGCCTAAATCGAAGTGGATTACTCCGCCCACTCCCACGGGCGCACGAATTGCCCCAGCACATGGCCGAGCTCTTCCTCATCCACGTCACCGGTTTTCTGTACCTGAGCGACAAGGCCGCGCTTCTTGCTGTCAATGACTTCGACCACCTGCGCCGCCACGCCCGCTTCGTCCAGCGCCGCATTATAGATGCGGGTGATCGCACGTTTGCGCAGGTCAGGCTTGAAGACCTTGCCAACGGCGGTTTTGGGCAATTCGGCCATGATCTCGACATGCTTTGGAACAGCAGCGCGCTCATGCACGTGTTCCTTGCAGTGCGCCATCAGTTCGTCCGCTGTCGCAGTGCCGCCTTCGACCAGTTCAACGTAGACGCAAGGGATTTCACCCGCGTGGGCGTCGGGCTGACCGATCGCGCCCGCGATGGCCACCTGATCATGCGCCATCAGCGCCTCTTCGATCTCGGCCGGGTCGATGTTATGCCCCCCACGAATAATCAAATCTTTGGCGCGGCCGGTGATCCAGAGATAGCCGTCTTCGTCGATACGGCCCAAATCACCCGTGCGCAGATATTTGTCGTGATGATAAAGGTCGGCGTTTTTCTCGGCCTCGGTATAGGTGTTCCCCGCATAGATGCCTGGATTCGAGATGCAGATTTCGCCAACGGTATCCACCTCGCATTCCACCGGGCCATCCGGAGTTGCCGTGATGATTTTGACATCTGTATAGGGCAAAGGCACCCCGACAGAGCCAACCTTCTTCTCGCCGCCGGGAGGGTTGCAGGACACCAAACAAGTGGCCTCAGTCAGGCCGTAACCTTCGATCACGGTCATGCCGGTGGCGCCCTCAAACCGGTTAAACAGTTCCAGCGGCATCGGGGCCGAACCGGAAAAGGCGTTTTTAACAGTTGAAATATCGGCATCCACTTCGCGCTGCATTAGAGCCGAAACAGCCGTGGGGACGGTGATAACAAAGGAGGTTTTCCAGCGTTCGCAGAGCTTCCAGAAATTATCAAACACGCCATCACCCCGATACCCGGCTGGGGTCGGGAACACGACATGTGCGCCGGATTTGATCATTGCCATCAAGATCACATGACACGCGAAAACGTGGAACAGGGGCAGCGGGCACATGATACTGTCATTTTCATCAAACAACAGCGTGTGGCCAAGCCAACCGTTATAGACCATGCCCGAATAGAGGTGCTGTGCCACCTTGGGCATGCCGGTTGTGCCACCTGTGTGGAAGTAAGCTGCGACACGATCACCGGTAGAATCAGCGAAAGACAACGCCTTGCCGTGTTTCGCCATCTCCTTGTTGAAATCGCGAACGTCGGCGCCATGTTGCACTTCAACTTTTGGCCGGATCAGTGGGACGATCCAGCTTTTGGGTGGGGTGAGATACCGATTGAGATCAATCTCGAGCACGGTTTTCACATTGGTGGCGAATTTCACCGCCTCGTGCGTTTTCTGAGCGATATCGGTTTTTGGGAAACCGCGCAATGTGACCACGACCTTGGCATTGGTTTCACGCAGGATTGCCCCGATTTGCTCGGGTTCGAGCAGCGGGTTGATCGGGTTCACAATCCCGGCAATCGCTCCACCGATAGTGGCTGTTGCTGTCTCAAGGCAGTTGGGCAGAACCAGCGCCACAACATCTTGCTCTCCAATGCCAAGCGACCGAAACAAGTTGGCCACCTGACATACCTGATCATGGAACTCTTTCCAGGTTTGAGTCTGCGCCTTGTCGGTTGGACCGGACAACAATTGGTAGCTGACCGCCGGGCGATTTGGAAACGTCTTCGCCGTGTTGCTCAGCATCTGATACAGGGTCGCGGGGCGGTCCCGCTCCTCCCAAGGCATCTCGTTCTGGATCGCCAGCGCATCATCTTTTGACGCGAAATTCATATGTTGTCCTCCCACTAGCCCCAAAGGGGCGTGTAACCTCTTGGTGACAACATGCGAATCTTTGTGACGCGGTGCAAGCGTAACGGTGGGTCGTTAAATTTATTGGCCCAGACAATCTGCCAGGTTTTGCCCCAGATTCCGTATCAATTGCGGGTATAGATTGATCCCCACTGGCAGGCCATGACCGAGTGGGTCAAGCACGGCAATCGTGACATCATCGCCAAAAACAGAGCGCGCAATCTTAGGGTCAAACTGAGGTTCCGAAAAGATGCAGGTCGCACCTGTATCTAGCGCTACATCACGCAGTGCCGCAACGCGCGCCGGCCCCGGTGCGCTGGCATCGCCAAGCGCAATGGCTCCTTGTGCCGGTACGTCGAAACGTTCTTCGAAATACTGATACGCGTCATGAAACACCAAATAGGGCTTGGATCTGGCGGAGGTTAAAAGCTCGTTCACTTCTCCCAATAGTGCTTCCATCTCGATCTGCCCGGCTTCGGCATTGGTCTGGTATTGCGCCGCATTCTCCGGGTCGATTTCAGCCAGATACTTAGCAACGGTTCGCATCCATACTCCTGCGTTCGCGGGGTCTAACCATGCGTGGGGATTGTGACCTTCACCCTCGTGATCGACATGCTCTTCGTGGTCATCATGATCATCATGTTCGGCATGTTCTTCATGATCTTCACCGTGATTGTCAGCGTGATCATCATGATGTTCTTCGTCGTGCTGATCATCGTCATGACCATGTTCATCGCCGTGATCATGCGATCCAAAACCATGCTCTTCGCGGTACTCCAGGATCGTACCACCTGAAGTTTCGAGCAATGCCAAGCTTTCGCCGTCCTGCATTAGGGTATGCAGCTTTTCCTCAAGCCAAGGGGTCAATTCAGGACCCATCCAAATCACCAGATCTGCTTCTTGAATCGCCGCTGCCTCGGTTGGGCGCAGGGAATAGCCATGTGGCGAGGCTTCGGGTTGAATGATCAATTTGGGTTCCCCGACCCCTTGCATGACGCGCGCCACGAGCGAATGTACCGGTGCAATATCAGCCGCAACATTGGGCGCATCGGCCTGCGCCATACAAGCCATCAAGACAAACGAAAGAGAAGTGCGTTTTAGATACATGTCGATTCCAGTGATATGTTATAACACAGTGGAACTTGCTATAGGTTATAGTATAACCTATCAAGCCCAAATCATCAGCGCAGGACAAATTATGGAACATCTTGGCTTTACTCAGCATGATCATCATAGCTGTATCAACAGTGCTCTGAACACGGCTGAAGAGTTCTGCGCTCGTGAAAAGCTGCAATTCACCCCGGTTCGCCGGCGCGTGCTTGAGATATTACTGGAACGGCATCAAGCCATGGGTGCATATGACATCCTAGAGATGTTGCGCGAAGAAGGTCTTGGGTCTCAACCACCCGTGGCCTATCGCGCCTTGGACTTTTTGGTGCAACACGGTTTTGTCCACAAAATTGAACGCCTGAACGCCTTCGCTGCCTGCATGCATCCTGGAGAACAGCATATGCCGGCATTTCTGATCTGCAGGAAATGCGACCAAGTTGTCGAAGCCCATATGGAAGCGGTGAAAAACATGTTGGGCAAGGCTGTGCGGGACGTCGGATTCGAGATCGAGCAAGCCGTGGTCGAAATTATGGGGCTTTGCCCCAATTGCAAAGCACAGGCTTGATAATGACGCTGCTAACGGTCGAAAATTTGGACATCACCTTGGGTGGTCAGAATATTTTGAGCCATGTGAACCTCAACATTCAGCGTGGCGAGATTTTAACCATCGTTGGCCCCAATGGATCAGGCAAGTCGACACTGCTCAAGGCCATCACCGGCGCTTTGAAGCCGACTGCCGGTCGCATCACGCGCAAACCGTGTCTACGTATTGGATATGTGCCGCAAAAACTGCATGTCGACGTCACTCTGCCCTTGACCGTACGCGCGTTTTTAAACCTGCCGACCCGCCACAAAGCTGCGCGAATCCAATATGCTTTGGATCAAGCTGGCCTGCCGGATCTGGGAGCACGGCAATTGTCCGCCCTTTCTGGTGGTCAGTTGCAGCGTGTCTTGTTGGCAAGAGCGTTGTTGGAGCAACCGGATTTGCTAATACTGGACGAAGCCACACAAGGGCTAGACCAGCCGGGTTCGGCCGACTTTTACCGCCACATTGAAGAAGTGCGACAAAACTCAGGCTGTGCCGTCCTGATGGTTAGCCACGAATTGCATGTGGTGATGAGCACCAGCGACCGGGTGATTTGCCTAAATGGACACGTTTGTTGCGAAGGCAAACCAGATGTTGTCGCCTCAGCTCCAGAGTACCGCGCAATCTTTGGTTCCGGCACGCAAGGTGCATTGGCTCTCTATCGCCATGACCACGACCATGATCACCACGATTGCACCACGCACGAAGGGCAGCACCACCATGCTTGATGATTTCATGACCCGCGCCTTGTTGGCCGGGATGGGTGTCGCTTTTGCCGCTGCGCCGCTTGGATGTTTTGTGGTCTGGCGGCGGATGGCTTATTTCGGCGATGCCACGGCGCACGCGGCCATCCTTGGCGTAGCGCTGTCACTGGCACTGAACATGAGCATCTTTGCTGGGGCGATGATCATTGCGTTGGTCATGGCGGCACTGGTGGCAAACCTATCGGACCGCGGCTTTGCCATGGATACAATGTTAGGCGTGCTGTCGCATTCGGCGCTGGCTTTTGGTCTGGTCGCGGTGTCGTTCTTGCCAAATGTGCGAATCGACATCATGGCCTATCTGTTCGGCGATATTTTAGCCGTGAACAAGGTGGATCTGGCGGTGATCTGGTGCGGGGCTGCCTTGGTTGTTGGTATGCTGATCTGGCGGCGCAATGCGCTTCTGTTGTCTACGCTCAGCCCTGATCTCGCCTATGCCAGTGGAATAGATCCGCGCCGCGAACAACTGATCCTGACACTGTCTTTGGCCATCGTGGTCGCCGTGGCAATCAAGGTGGTTGGTGTATTGCTGATCACGGCAATGTTGATCATTCCAGCCGCAACTGCACGCACTATATCGCGCACGCCGCTGGCGATGATGGTGATCGCCACCTGTGTGGCGGTGGCGGCGGTTTTGTCTGGGCTTCAGGTGTCGCTGTGGCAAGACACGCCGACCGGGCCAACGATTGTTTGCTGTGCTGCCGTGTTCTTTGTCTTCAGCATGTCTTTGGGGGCTTTACTCAAAGAACGCACCAATTGATTGGTCAGATTCCGCGGATATTTGAAATCGCGCAATCCTATATTGACTCTTTCAGTCAGAAATAGCAAACCAGTTCCTGATAATTTCAATCAGGAACCGGAGGCCTTTATGCGCCCTTCTCTTCGCTCTACCTTGGCTCTTACTGCTTTCACCGCCGTTTTCGGCGGGCAAGCCATGGCCCAAGAAGTCAATGTTTACTCAAGTCGTCACTACGATTCTGACGATGCGATCTATGAAAAATTCACCGAAGAAACCGGCATCGCGGTGAACCGGATCGAGGCCAAGGCGGATGAGTTGATCGCGCGTCTGGAAGCGGAAGGCGACAACAGCCCGGCCGACGTATTGCTAACGGTGGATGTGGGTCGTATCGCTCGTGCTGAAGAGGCTGGCGTTTTGCAATCGATCAATTCAGACGTGATTGCCGAACGCATCCCGGCCCACCTGCGTCACCCTGAAAACCTGTGGTTCGGCCTGTCGCAACGCGCGCGCATCATCTTCTACGCCAAGGACCGTGTTGAGACTCCGCCACAGACTTATGAGGATCTGGCGAAGCCCGAGTGGAAAGGCAAGATCTGCATCCGCTCGTCTTCAAACATCTACAACCAATCTTTGCTGGCGTCTTTGATTGCCAATCACGGCGAAGAAGCGGCCAAGGAATGGGCAGCCAGCATCGTCGATAACATGGCGCGCCCGCCTCAAGGCGGTGACACGGACCAGCTGCGCGGCCTCGTCTCAGGAGAATGCGATGTCGCCGTGGCCAACCACTATTACTTCCTGCGTGCCTTTGACAAAGACGTCAAAGGCCTGACAGATGGCGTGGAAAACGTTGGCTGGGTCTGGCCCAATCAAGACGGGCGCGGTGTGCACGTCAATCTGGCCACTGCAGCAATGACCAAAGCCTCGCCCAATGCTGACGACGCGGTGAAATTCCTTGAATTCCTGACCGGTGATTTCGCGCAGGCGCAATTCGCGAATTCAAACAATGAATATCCTGCCGTTACCGGTGCCGTTGGCGATGAAGACACTGCACGTCTGGGTGACTACAAGCCTGACACCGAGACCAACACCGCAGCCTTCAGCGACAATGCGCAAAAGGCTCAGGCAATCTTCAATGAGGTTGGTTGGGACTAAATCCGCACCTCTATGAATTGAAGACAGCGCCGCATTCCGGCGCTGTTTTATTTTTGGATTCTACGAATATTAGGTACAACAATCAATCGGCACTGTATGACTACTTGAGATCACCACTTCCAATATGGCATCCCCTCGTTTTCGTGGCCAAAATCGTCATCGAAGTAAAGGTCAAAGTCGATATTCAATTGATAATAAGCGGCGGTGATGTAATGCCCCGCAGAGAGTGCACAGACATCACGATGGCTTTTGAAGTAGCCGACACATTGGATGACACCATGCATTTCATCCGGTATTTCACAAACTTTTTCGCGGATGCGCTCCATCCTTCGCCATAGCGCTGTAAGGTGGTCCTCCAAAGGCAATCCGGGTTTCAGTCCGCTCTTCATCTTCCAAGACGACAATTCATATTTTCCGCCCGGTCCGAGTTTGCGAATATCACCAATACTCCAAGAACGTTCCTCACCCGGAATACCGAAATAAGTGTTGATATCCGCTAGAAGTAACTCCGAAGTCACCCCAAAGTAAGCATAGCTGTCATATTCTGCTGAGTTACTCATTTGGAGACTCCGAGCTTTCTAAAGGAAAGGTTTACCCTCCGACAGGATGAACAATCTGAACGAGGCCTATTACAATTCAAGCGCTTAATATTAGTAACCCGCCTGACTTGTTGCCAACATATACCCAACGGTAGCGGCAGCTAGCAGGCCCAGCACCACGGCCACAGTGATCTTCCATGCAGAATAGGGGCGTTCGCCCTGCACACGTCCGTTGCGACCGTTGACGACAAAACGGTAGGTCTGGCCACGATATTTGTAGGCGGCCAGCCAGACCGGCAGCAGGATGTGTTTGAAAGTCACATCGTTCATCTGTGTTTGAATATCATGAACCCGCTGGCGGTCCCCGCCAATGTCAAATTTCACATCACGGGTAATAACACGGTCCATCAGCACACGCGCTTCCTGAAACCCATCTTCAAGTTTAACTGTATAACCTTCCGCCTGAAAGCCTGCGAGATACTCGGGGTTATAAGGCTCGAGCTCGGACAGATCCCAAGGGGCCAACGCATCGGTGAATTTTTTGGGCAGGGATTTAGACGCCAACACTAGAACATCATCAAAGAACCGTGCCACCCGGCCAGACACAGGCCGCCAACGTACCTTGGCCACACGGACTTGCTGGCGTTTGCCATCGCGCACAACAGTGCGGGTTTCATAGTAAACCGTTCCCCGTTCCCCGCGATAGGCCGATTTGGTATCTGCATCAAAAGTCCAATAGGGCACGTAAATACCGTTCATCTTGCGCCCTTTGCGCGCGTAGTCCTTAAGCCCATTGGGCGCGAACCACAGGCGGCCCAGCCAATCGGTCATCGCGCCGCGTGCCGTGCGCTCATCGAGTGCGAAGGGCAGAACAGCGCGGGGTTTGATATGCCGGTGGGTGCCTGTATCGGTGACAACCGGGGTTGCGCAAAATGGGCACTCGGATGCTTGAGCATCCGTGTCCAAAGTCACCTGCGCGCCGCAATTGGTGCAGGACAGCACACGGGTGTCTTCGATCTCCTGACTGGGCAGCTGGTCGTTTACCGCCGCTTGGAAGTCCAGCTCGGCATGGGACAACGCCCGCGTCTGCACCTGCGTGATATCCTCGCCATGACCGCAGTGACCGCAGACCAGCCGCCCCTCGGCCGGGGAAAACGCATAATCCGCTCCACACTGATCACAGGGAAAACGATGCAGTTCCTCGACTTCCACAGGGGGCGGTGGCGGCATCTGGGCCATGGTCTAATACCTTATCTCAAATATCGTCGCACGTGAGGTACGGGCTAACGAGTCACTGCGCGGGTGGCGGTGGTGGCATCACTGTAAAGAGTTGCGCCAGTTCCGTCACATCCTCGGCTCGCATCCAGCCATCCAGCCCAGCAGTCCAGACATGGCTTTCGCGGGTCAGTTTGCCTTCCCCCACCATGCGGCCCAAAGCGGCCTTGGAGTATGGTCCATGGGTTTTGCCATTCTCCGCTACGTGCCAAACATGTTCGACTGGAGGAGGAGGCGGTGGCACGGCTGCGGCCTGAGGCGCTGCGGGTGCGGGGCGTGCACCCCATGGCCCCTGCCCGCCTGACATTTGCTGCGCCATGGCCATGCCCATCCCCATACCTAAACCTGCGCCCATGCCGCCGCCACCATTCGGGTTTTTGGCGGCTTCGGTCATGGCTTCGGCAGCGGAATACTGGGTGAATTTTCCCAGATCACCTGCCATGCCCATAGAGGTGCGTTTATCCAAAGCTTCTTCGACAGCAGGCGGAAGCGAGATGTTTTCGATGTAAAGTTCTGGAATCGACAGGCCATATTCCGCGATGGTCTGCGAAATGGCAGTCGCCACCAGCCTGCCCAGATCAACCGTGTTTGCCGCCATGTCCAGCACAGGAATGCCCGAGCCGGCGACCGCACGGCTGAATTCCTGCACGATAATGTTGCGGATCTGATAGCTGATTTCATCCATGGTGAACTCACCATCGGTGCCAACGATTTCCACCAGGAACCGCGCCGGATCCACCACTCGAACAGAATAGGTGCCATAGGCGCGAATGCGGGTTGGTCCGAACTCGGGGTCGCGCAGCATGATCGGGTTCTTGGTTCCCCACTTGAGATCATTAAATCGCGTTGTGTTGACAAAATAGATTTCGGATTTGAACGGCGATTTGAATCCGTGATCCCAATGCTGCAACGTGGTCAACACCGGCATATTGTTGGTTTCCAACATATAAAGTCCTGGTGTGAAGACATCAGCCAGCTGTCCCTCGTGCACGAAAACAGCGGCCTGTCCTTCGCGCACGGTCAGTTTAGCACCGTATTTGATTTCGTGGCCTTCACGTTCAAATCGCCAAACCATAGTGTCGCGCGTGTCATCCACCCAATGGATGACATCAATGAATTCCCCGGTGAGAAAATCAAAAATGCCCATTGTTATCTCCCTTTCGGCTTACACCTTTAAACTCTTACCTTGTTGACCTGTCAGCGGTGCAGGTCACAATGGCCTGTCGTGCTTAACTGCCCGGCGGTCCGTTTACCAATTCCGCCGCCATCTCTCGGACCAACGGTAAAACCTCTTCGCGAGTCATTCCAACTTTCAATGCCGGATCATACAACATCATGAGCAGCATTTCGTCATGTGTGGTCAGGAATGCGAATTCATCATCATCATTAAAAATCGATGGCCGCGCCTTAGGGCTGTCGTTCGCCAAACCAAGCCCCTGTGCCAATTCTTCGTGCACACAGGATTTGCGGGTCAAATTCGGATGTTCTGCACGGATCAGTGCAATGGCCCGACGATAGGTCCGACTTTGCTCATTGGCGGCAAAGGCCACCACAATACAATGAATCGAACGCGGCAGGCGTTGGATCATGCCAACCGTGGCGGTGTTAACGCCTGGCTCAATCTCGCGCATGCGCCGCACGGCCTCGGCACGGTCATCTTCGCCCATGAAAAGGACGTGAAAATTAGCCGAACGTTCATTCCCCATGCTGATCGGATGCCCTGTGATGCGCGCAAGACGTTTGGCGTAATCCTGTACCACCTTGGTATCAAGATCGCGCTGCGCCTGAGGCACCGAGGCACCGAATTCCAAACCGAACCGGACCGGACCGGCCCACTTACGCAATCCGCCAGCCTGATCCGACGGCTTTTGAAAGCCTTGGTTAGGGGCGTATTCATCGTAGAAGGCGATGCGGTCAAAGTTGCGCACCAGATCGGTATCGGTGAACGGCGTATCAACTCCACCACCGTCAACGCGCAGCAACCCTTGCACCAGCAGGTCGGCCTGAACACGGCCATAATAAAGAGCCAACGATTGACTCTGCGCTGAAGGTGGCTTGGTCTCCACAGCAACATTCCCCCCACCCGTAGTAGGGAGTGGAGTGGGCGCAGGAGGCTGCGTGGTCATACAGGCCGTCAGCGTCAGCAACGCCAGCCCCCCTGCCCACTTATCTGCCCACCTGCGACGTGTCATCGTCTCAGCCGTTCGGAACTGCGGTGCCAGCGTTGTCTCCGGTGCCATCCCGGCGCGATTTGGCTGAGGCCAATGTGTCGCGCAATTCCGCTTCCATGGCCTTAAGATCTTCCTCGGCCGCGGCACGACGGGTCTTGCCTTCGTCTGCGATTTGTAGACTTTCCTCAATCGTGCCGATCAGATCAGCATTGGCTTGTTTGACCGCTTCAATATCAAACACTCCGCGTTCCATTTCTTCGCGGATCATCTTGTTCGACTCGCGCAGGTTGGCAGCGTTGGCTGTCAGCAACTCGTTGGTTAGGTCATTTGCATCTCGCACAGCGGCGGCGGCCTCAGAAGATCGCTGGATGGTGACCGCCTGCGCGAGTTGGGTTTCCCACAAAGGCACGGTATTGACCAAGGTTGAATTGATCTTGGTCACCAACGATTTGTCATTTTCCTGAACCAGACGGATCGACGGCAGCGATTGCATCGTCACCTGTCGGGTTAGTTTAAGATCGTGAACGCGGCGTTCCAGATCATCGCGCGCGGCGCGCAGATCGCGCAGTTCTTGTGCAGTGATGACCTGCTTGTCCTCTGCTGCTGCCTGAACTTCAGCTTCTTTCGCTGGGATGTCTTTTTCATCCAGTTCCTTCAGCTTCTCTTCGCCGGCCGCGATATAGAGCGCCAGTTCGTCATAGAATGCCAATGTCTTTTCATAGAGCATATCGAGCGATTTGATGTCTTTGAGCAATGTGTGCTCATGACCCAACAGCTCATCCGTCACACGGTCGATCTGGCCCTGCACTTCTTCGAATCGCGCTGTAAATTGGGCGAATGGAGCCGCACGGCCCAGCAATTTCTCCCACCAACTCCGCTCGCGACGAACATCCAGTTCGCTGACAGAGAAGCCGCGAATGGTGGTGACGATATTGCGCAGGCTATCCCCGGCTGGGCCGACATCCTTGTTACGCACCCCTTGCAACATCGATTGCGAAATTTCCTGCAGTTCCGCCTGTGCGCCAGACCCAAATGCCACGATTGAGTTTGTGTCACCCATGTCGATCTCATCCATGCGAGATTTGATCTCGTTGCTGACAGGGCCATCAGCCTGATCCAATGCGATAATCTCATTGGCGGCAACGGGCTCGGGCAAAATCGCCTGGCTGATTTCTTCAACTTCGGCCAGAGCGGCCTCGGCTTTTTGGCGAACGTTCTCGGACATAAAATTTCCTCACTTAGTCATTCTGTGTGGTCGTGCTCAGGCCTTCACGCGCAAGCCGGTCACGCAGCACTTCGATTTCCACTTCCAGATCGCTGCGGTCATCTAGAAGCAGTTTTTCGGTGCGGGCGGCAAAGTTCTGTTCCAGATCATCCAGCAAGGCCAGATAATCTGTCCGGGCTTTGTGGTCACCGCTGCGGGCGAAGATATCGACGAACTTCACAGTCGCATCACGCGCCCCTTGCAAATAAACGCTTAGGTATTTGCGGGCTGCGGTTAGATCGCGAGGATCCGCTTCAACGATGCGAAACAAATCACGCACGGTCCTCTGAAACTGTTCCACACGCGTTCTCACGTTCCGATCATTCACCCTTTTCAGCGCATCATTCATGGCCTGCAAATGTTGTTCAGCCGCATCCACAGCGCGGGCAACACGATCTGTCTGAAAAGTGTCGATGCCCTCCATGCCTTTGTCTTTCATCGGGTCCAAACCGAAGGCGAAAGAATGTAAAACGGCGCCCGTAATGGCGTAAATTATCGGTTCGATTAAAGAGGCACCTGCGGCAACCCCTGCCACAGCCAAACCCAGCCCGGTCACAACACCGCCGATCAGTTTGCGTGGCACACCCGGTCTGCGGGCAACCTTACGGGCCTCATAAGCCTCTTCGGCCTTAAGCCCCTCGCGTGTCATCCAAGCCGCCAAAAGCAACATGCCAAGCGCAATCAGGTTAAGGGCAAGTCCCGTCGGCCCCGTTGTAAAGGCCGCGTAAATCAGCGGCAGCGGCGCGATGAACAGCAGATTCACGCGCCCACCGGCCCGTGTGCGGCTGGCCCCATCATAGGCATTGCGTTGCTGCCCCGTGCGTTTGTCCGACGGGCTATCAGGGCTGAATTTTCCACCAAAACGTTGCGCCATTACACGCCCCCGAGCACTGAAACATAAAAGATCAGCAGGACGAGCAGGAAAAACGCCAATTTTTGCAAACCGCTTTCGGACATTACCCTCTCGCGCATAGGTGAACTTGATGTGAAGGTAGGCGATCCATAGGCGGTATGCTAGGGGGAAGATTTTATTAAGCTTGTCAACAGAGTTGGCACAGGTGCGTTGACTACTCTAGATTAAAGTTGAACTTCAATTTCTGGATCTTTGATGAAATCCGTTCGCTTGCGCCTGCTTATTCTGGCTTTGCTGCCCTTGGTCGTGCTGATGCCATTATTGTTGGCGCTGGCGGTCAGCCGATGGTCCGCGAATTATGACGATCTGCTGATCACCAATGTCGAAAGCGATCTGCGGATTGCCGAGCAGTATCTAAAACAAATCATGAAAACGACCGGTGACGATGTTGAAGCCCTGGCAAATTCGGCGCAGTTTCACAATATCGCAAGCATATCGCAAGAAGAACTGGATCGTTTTTTGGCAGATCACCGGAAGGCCTTGAAGCTAGACTTTCTGTATTATGCCGATACATCTCAAGCCACTGAATTATCAAAAAAATGGCCCATCGTTCAAAGTGCTTCTATCGGACAGCCCAAAACAGAAATTGATATTTTTTCTGGCAAAGACCTGTCAGAACTATCAGACGACCTCGCGGTTCAAGCGCTTTTTCCATTAATCGAAACAGAGGCTGCGGTGCCTACTGATCGTACCGTCGAAGATCGCGGCATGGTCGTTCACACAGCAACCCCGGTTCACACCCAAGCACGGAGTGGTGTTCTGGTCGGGGGAATTCTTTTGAACCGTAATCTGGATTTTATCGACACCATCAATGCGCTCGTCTATCGACCGCAAGTGAACGGTGGCGAACGCCAAGGCACCGCCACGCTGTTTTTGGAAGACGTGCGGGTATCAACCAACGTCCGACTGTTCGAGGGCTCACGCGCTTTGGGCACACGCGTATCGGCGATTGTCCGCCATACCGTACTGGTCGAGGGGCGAACCTGGTTGGCCAGTGCCTTCGTAGTGAACGACTGGTACATCTCAGGCTATCTGCCGCTGATCGACAGCTTTGGAAACCGCGTTGGAATGCTCTACGTCGGCTTTTTGGAGGCACCATTCCAAAGCATCAAGAGCGGGGCATACATTCTAACCTTTGCCTCTTTTGTTTTGGTGTTGGCCTTAACTGTTCCAGTGTTTTTGCGTCTGGCAGGTGGGATTTTTTCACCTCTGGAACGCATGACCAAAACCATGAAGCGCGTCGAAGATGGTGATCTTGATGCGCGCATCGGAACCGTTCCCGCACGCGATGAAATAGGTACTGTTGCCGCGCACCTAGATGAACTGCTCGATCAGGTGCAGGAACGTGACCAGGCGCTCAGGTCCTGGGCAGATGAGTTAAACACGAGCGTCGAAGACCGAACTGCAGAATTGCGCGAGGCGAACCAGAAGCTGGAAAGCACCTATCAACAGTTGGTCATGTCGGAAAAGCTGGCCTCGATCGGAGAAATTACCGCTGGTGTCGCGCATGAAATCAACAATCCGGTGGCAGTCATTCAAGGCAATGTGGATGTCGTGCGCGAAGTCCTGCAAGAAGGTACAGAACCGGTACAGACCGAGTTGGGGCTGATCGATCAGCAAGTCGGGCGGATCAACGCAATTGTGGGCAAACTGTTGCAATTTGCGCGTCCAACTGAGTTTGGAGCATTTGAGGAAAGCGTGCACATTAGTGATGTATTGAATGACTGTCTGGTTTTGGTTGATCATGTGATCAGCAAAGGAGAGATCGCTGTCGAAATCGATCAACAGGACGTACCTCCGGTCCATATCAACCCGGGTGAATTGCAGCAAGTAGTGATCAATCTGATCATCAACGCAGTTCAGGCCATGCAGAACAAAGGCCGGTTGCAGATCACCATTCAGGGCACAATGCGCGACAACAAAGAGGGGGCCGAGCTGATGATTGCCGACACAGGTCCGGGGATATCTAGTGAAAAGCTGAATACGGTCTTTGACCCGTTTTACACCACGAAACTGGGCGAAGGCACTGGCTTGGGTCTATCGGTCAGCCAGACCTTGATTCAGGCGGCAGGCGGTCTGATTTCAGTACGCAACAGACCCAATAGCGGGGCTGAATTTACCGTCTGGCTGCCAGCAGAATCGGAAGGGACATAAATCATGACACTTGAAGAAATCTGGCAACAGTATCGAGCCCGGTTAAAATCCTTTCTGCATTCCAAGGTGTCAAACCCTGCAGATGTTGACGACCTGCTTCAAGAAATTTCGATCAAAACCTTCACCAAGCTGGACGCATTGGATGATCCAACCAAGGTGCAGGCGTGGTTGTTTCAGATCGCACAACATACCATCGTAGATTTCTACCGCGCCAAGAGCCGATCAAAAAAGGTGCATCCTGACGACCTTTGGTATCTGGAAGATGAAAAAAAGGTTTTGCAGGATTTTGAAGGTTGCGTGGAACCCTTTCTATCCGCCTTACCCCTGAATTCTGTGCGAATGTTACGTCAGATCGATTTTGAAGGTCAGTCGCAAAAGGACTATGCCAGCAAACACAACATTTCTTACTCAACGCTAAAATCCCGCCTAAAAAGGGCGCGCTCGGAGCTAAAAGCCGTGTTTGAAAACTGCTGTCACTTGACGCTGGATGCGCAGGGAAACATCTCAGATTATCGCGTGAAATCAGACCACTGCAAAAATTGTTGAAAAATCTTTCGTCTTTTTGGAACGGCCTGCGTCTTACAGGCGAAACCAAGAAAGGAAAGACCAATGATCAAAATCGTAAGTTTCAAAATCTGCCCCTTCGTGCAGCGCGTGACCGCGTTGCTGGAAGCCAAGAACGTCCTCTATGAAATCGAGTTCATCAAACTGAGCGACAAGCCACAGTGGTTTTTGGACATCTCCCCCACTGGCCAAGTGCCGGTTTTGGTGACCGAAGGCGGGACCGCCTTATTCGAATCGGACGCCATCGTGGAATACATTGATGAGGTCACCGCACCTCTGGTTGCAAATATCAGCGCAGAGCAGCGTGCGATTGAGCGTGCCTGGAGCTATCAGGCAACCAAACACTATCTGGTGCAATGCTCGACCATGCAAAGTGCCGACAAGGAGACACTGGCTGAACGCGAAGCCAAACTGAACAAGGTCTTTGAAAAGGCAGAAAAACAACTTGATGACGCTCCATTCTTTAGTGGGACATCGCTAGGGAACGTCGACATCGCTTGGCTTCCTCTGCTGCACCGCGCCAAGATCATCGATAACCGGTCTGGTTATGACTTTGTGGCGGAATTCCCAAAGGTGAAAGCATGGCAAAGTGCACTGATGGACACTGGGATTGCGGAAAAATCCGTTGCCCGAGACTTTGAAGACACCTTTGCTGACTTCTACCTGGCTGATCGCACGTTCCTAGGTCGTGGGGCAAATTTTAACGAAGCACCTGCGAGATCCAGCAAACAAAGTGCAGGCTGTTGTGGATAAGCCTGCCCTGCAACCTGCTCAAACTTCTTTGGGCAGGTTGCAATTCCACCCGATCCAGCGCAGCCTGCGCGAGTGGAGGGTAAACCATGACCATCGAACATCTGATAGCGTTCAATCTGGCATTGTTTGCAGCCCTTGCCAGCCCGGGGCCGGCACTGTTGGTCTCTATAAAAACAACCCTGACTACTGGTCGCAACGCCGGCATGGCCATCGGGTGCGGATTGGGGCTGATGGCTGCGCTCTGGACGCTCACCGCGCTCTTGGGGCTTGAAGTGGTGTTCGAGTTGTTTCCATGGGCCTATGTGATCGTAAAAACCGCTGGTGCAATTTATCTGATTTATATCGCCTGCAGCATGTGGAAACACGCGCGCGACCAGGCTGAAAGCATCGAGCAGCCTGCAAGACATGCCTTTCGCCAAGGGATCATGATCAACCTATTGAATCCCAAATCTGTGTTGTTCGCAGCTGCCGTGCTGGTTGTGATTTTTCCATCAGATATGACCACGGGGCAGAGTGTCTTCGTAATGCTCAATCACCTTTTCGTTGAGATCGTTTTCTATTGCGGCATGGCTCTTGGGATGAGCACCAAGGCGGTCAGCGCGGCGTATCTGCGAGCCAAGGTCTATATTGATCGTGTTTCTGCTGGGGTTCTGGGATTACTAGGCATGAAGCTTTTGATCAGTCGTTAGCAATCACTCAGCCCATGCAGCGCATTTGCGATCAATTGTCTTGCGCGATACACCCAGCCGCCGGGCAGCCTCGGCCCGGTTTCCGTTGCAGGCATCAAGAACGTTCAGGATATGGCGTTGTTCGACCAGTTCCAGTGTTTCTATGGCCTCGGTTCCCGTTACGGTTCCAAGTCCGGCAAATTCTTCCGGGAAAGCCCCCAAAATTACCGAACGCTCCACCAGATTGCGCAATTCCCGCACATTTCCGGGCCAGTGATATCGACTGAGCTTCAGCAACACTTCTTCATTCAGTTCCAGCGCAGGCATCCCGAGGGAGCGAGAGATTTGACTCATGAACTGGGTGGCAAGTTCAACGATATCCTCGGACCTTTCACGCAGATGCGGCATGGCGATGTTAACTACGTTGATCCGGTGATACAGATCCGCGCGAAAGCGCCCTTCGGCCACAGCAAGCTCTAAGTCAGCATTTGTGGCGAACAAAAACCGCAAGTTCAATGGAATTTCACGTTCCGCACCAGATGGACGAATGCGCTGGTCCTCGAGAACACGTAGCAGGGCCGCTTGCACCTGTTCTGGCAATTGCGCCACCTCGTCCAGAAACAGCGTGCCACCATCGGCATGCAGAAACAGCCCGTCTTTGCGGTAGTCCTGCCCTTGCACCACGCCGAACAGTTCATCCGCAATACGATCAGCGGAAATGGCCGCACAATTCACGGCGACAAATGGTTTGTCTGCCCGATCAGAAAGACCATGCAAGGTACGGGCTGCAATTTCCTTGCCCGTACCACTCGCGCCCGTAAACAGTACGGAGGTCGGCATCGGGGCAAGCCTTGTCAGCATATCCCGCACATTTTGGATAGCAGCAGAGTTACCCAGTAGACGCCCCCGCGCGGCATTGCCTCCCTCTGAAAGCTCATGTTTGAGCAGGTAGTTTTCTCGCCGCAAATGTTTGCGATCCAGCGCGCGGGCCACCGCGTTCAGGATCTGATTGGCGCGGAAAGGTTTGAGGACGAAATCAGCCACGCCGCTGCGCAAGGCCTGAATGGCGGTGTCTAGGTCTGCGTAAGCCGTAATCAGGATTGTATCGGCAAAAAGCCCGACACGGCGCTGTTCAGACAGCCATTCAAGCCCGGTTTTTTCCGGCATGATATTGTCGAGAATGACCAGGTCAAAATGCGCCCGATCCAGAATAGCCACCGCTTCAATCGCCGAACGCGCCTGTTCGACCCGCTTACAGCGCGGTGTCAGGATCTTGGTCAGAAAGTTGCGCATGCCTGGCTCATCATCGATCACAAGGATCGAGGCGGCTTCAAGGTTTTCACCGTAGTCATCACCGCCGGTTGCTCCCTGCTGCATTTTTGCCATCTGCTGCATCATTGCTCATCCTCGTCCAAGCGCACGGCGTCACCCGCATTTTTCTGAGACGAGGACAAACCTGCCCCGGATAAAACACCGCTGGCAATGATCGCGATCAATACCGTAACGATAAATGCGATGAACATTGTCTTCACTTCAGATCCTCCTGCGCCGCTGGATCAGCGCCACCTGCCTGGCGCAAAAAATCGATCAGATCTTGTCGGTCTTCCACTTTTGTAATGCGTTGCATCGGCATTTTAGACCCCGGGATAAAATGATCTGGCCCTAATCGAAACAGGTCATGGATGGCCTCATCAGACCAGACAATATCAGAATTCTTCAAAGTTTCAGAATAGTTATAACCCAAAATCGTTCCAGCTGGGCGGTTCATAAGGTTATAAAGGGTCGGCCCTGCCTTACGCGAAGGGTCTGCAGTCAGCGCATGACAAATTGAGCATTTGCGCATGAATTGACGTTCGCCGTTTGCCATGTCCTTGGGATCTTGCAGAAAGCTGCGTGTTTCTCCGCCCGCCGGGTCAAACTTTTCCAAGAGGGTCACGGGCCAAGCATAGGCAATATCCTCGATACCACCGGCATAGATTTGCGTGCCATCAGGGGAAAAAGCCAGAGCCCAGACCGGCCCCCGCCGCATTGCACGGAAGTCGCGGGCGATACTCCAGTCATTGGTATCGATGATCATGATGTACCCGTACCCATCTCCCACTGCGAGTTGGGCAGTTTTCGCGTGATACGCCATCGACAGGATCGGACGACGCTCCAACGTAAAGTCATGCAACGTGTCACCCGTCTCTGGATGTACAACGCGCGTGACCCCGTCGACAGAACCGTAAGCGAGCCAATCGCCCTTATCATTCAGGACCATTTTATTGATCCCGAAGCCATTTGAAACCACCACCCGTGAAGAGATCTCAGAGCCATCAACACTCCAATATCGGATTGTCCCGTCGGAAGACGCGGAAAACAAACCGCCTCGTTCTGAAAATGCGACCGCATTTACCCCCGCATCATGGCCGGTCAACGTCATTGAGCTGAACTGTGAGGTTTCAATCACTTCTGTGGCATCATTCAGATCACTGGCCTTGAGATACTCAATTGTTCCGTCCCAGCTTGCTGTGGCAAAACTGCGCGTATTCTCCGAATAGGCAATATCGGATACTTTGCCTTTGTGTTGCGCGATCTTAACTGGATCGGAACGCCGGTGAGACCAGAGCAATACCTGAAAGTCATCTCCACCGGACACTAGGAATTTATTCTCGACAAATTCTAGCGTCACGACTGCCGCACTGTGCCCTTCCAACCATACAGGTTCGCGACCGTCCCAAAAGCCGACAGAGTTATCGAAACTGGCCGTTGCAACCCGCCCCGTTTCAGGATGAATTGCGATGTCCATCACCGGGCCGCCATGCCCCTTGAGCGTGTTAAAATCTTGGGCGAACGCCATCGTCGCAGACAGCAAAACACCCAAAGTGCCGACAATTCGCCACATCTATTCGGCTGGAGTTGCTTTGCCCTCGGGCAAGTCTGATTCCTTGGCTTCAAGCTCTTCCAGCCAAAGACTGTGATGCTCGCGCGCCCATTGCTCTTCGACTTCGCCGGTGGTCATGGCGTCGATCGCCCCTTCCATCCCGACAGAGCCGATATAGATGTGCGCGAAGATGATCGCCATCAAAACGAAGGCCATGATCGCGTGCCACATCTGAGCATATTGCATCTCTTCTTGCGGGGCGAGCACACTTGGCAATTCGCCAAAGCCAAAGAGCTGCGGCAAACCTGTTTGATTGAGCACGCTGAATGTTTTTGCGAACATCGGCAGATCATAGGGGAAGAGGAGCGACAGACCAGATGCAGAGATTGACGCACCAAATATGATCACTGACCAAAATATCAGCTTTTGCCCGGCGTTGAATTTCCTGGCGGGCGGGTGAACGCCCTTTCTGAACAAACCACCTCCTTGCGCAATCCATTTCAGATCGCTTCGACTGGGTAGATTGTGCATGACCCACATCACAAAAACCATAACCAGGCCCAGCATGAAGGCCCACGAAATATTGTTGTGGATCCACTTGGAACCTATAGCGATGGTGGAAAAGGAGTCGTGCCCAAAGGCCGGGATCAGAACCTTTCGCCCGAACAGGGAAATCAACCCAGTTATGCCCAAGATAATGAAGGACCCGGCCATCAACCAATGTCCAAACCGTTCAATCGCGGCAAATCGGGTCACTGTGCGCCCGGTCTTTTCGCCATCAACTCTGATACGACCACGGATTAGGTAAAACAGAACCAGCACCAGAAGTGTACCGCCCAGCAAATATGCCCCATTGGTGGCCAGCGGCCCCTCGCGGAACCGCAGCCATTTCATACCGCCATCCTGCATCAATACTCGGGCTTCGTCACCGCCCGTGGAAACGGTCACATCCGCTGTACCATAGCGCAACGCGCGCCAGACTTCCGGATCAGACGCACCGCCAAGCGTGCCCAACTGATTGGCAATACCCGCCGCACTATCAGCGTCTCCGGTTGCACCACGCCGAAAACTGTCATCGATTTTTTCCCCGCGCTGGCGCGCCATGATATCTTCGAGCGTTTGCGCTCCACCCGTGGATGCGCGTTCCGAGGCATCATCTTCTTGTGCAAAGGCCGTACTGGAGAACACCAGCCCGAATGACAGGATAATGGACCAGAGGATCTGTTTCATAACTTTCCCTTTCATCGGAGGGTGATCACCCGACATGATTTACGGCCTCAATCCACGCGCCTTGAGCCATGGGATCATTCCCTGGTCCTCAAGCGCGTATTGCCCACGGCCCGATTGCCAGATGAGCCCCTTTTCTTTGAGTTCCGCCAGTGCGCTTTGAATGGTCGACTTGGTGACTTTCCGTCCCAACCGCCTGGCAAACGCGTTCAACGTTGCGACAACAAACGGCTGAAATCCCGTACCCTGTGCAACCATCTCTTCTAGTACCGCCTTTTGGGTTTTGTTCAACTCGCCAAAGTCATTATCATAATCCGCCCATACCCGATCGCGCAGTGCATGTGCCTTGCCCAGAACAGTATCGCCCAGCGCAGCCGCGCCTCCCGGACCCAGAGCAATATCTCGCAAGGCCTCTTCCAAACGTTCCGGGCGGTGTCCAAGCAGCTCAAAGGCAGCATAGGCCTCATCTGAATCGATCTGATTTGTTGAAGCCAGCCAGGCATTCAGCCATTCGACATAAGCCGAAACATAGCCCCGCCCTAGCAACGGCATGTCTGTAACACTGGCCCCAAAGAATGGCTGGCGATTGTTGCGCAACAAACCGACAAGCTTGTCACGATGCGAACCTGTAAAGACCAGCATCAAAGCCGGCACTTGCGAGACTTCCCCCTGATTCATTGCATCGCGTGCCGCCTTGAGTGCGAACATCGCATCGATTCCGCGCGGCGTTGAAAGGGCGTGCTGAGCCTCATCCACGACCAAGGCCACGGGTTTGCCAGCAGCTTGCCCAATACGTATCAACGCATCGGCAAGCGTTAGGCCGCCTGTCTGCCCGACATCAGCAAGCGTGATTTCGACACCTGCCAGTTTAACCGCCCCAACGGTGCTAGCAGCCTTTTGCAAGGGGTTAGCCAATTTGGCCATGGTCTTACGAAGAGTTTCGGCAATCAGATCCGCCGGATCTGCACCGCGATCTGCCCAGAGGTCAGTATAGATGGTCAGAACTCCGCGTGCCTGCAGTTCTGGCATTAGATCCTGACGCAGGAAGGTACTTTTACCCGTGCGTCTGGGTCCTGCCAGAAACAGGCCGGACCGAAATGAAAATGGAGAGGCACCCATCAGGGCGTCTGCAAATCGAACGGCATCTTCTGTGCGTGAAAACGTAAATGCGGTATGTGGCATTACAGGACTTCCCAATAAAGTATCAGCATAAATATACTTTACCGTATTTCTAATCTCTCCCCAAGAGTACGAATTGGAAAATACTTTACCGTATTCGCCACTCAGGGAAACAGGGAAAGGCGAAATCAATCGCCTTTCCTGCAGACACGCATCATGTGTCTGAGCGGAAATCATCCGCCTTTCTGGTCGTAAGCTGTTCCCCAGCCCCAAGCACCTGAACCAAATCCACGCGCCACGACGCGTTCGCGGTAGATGGCCGACACGACATCGCCGTCCCCTGCCAAAAGCGCCTTAGTCGAGCACATCTCGGCACAAATTGGAAGCTTACCTTCAGCTATCCGGTTGCGTCCGTATTTCTGGAACTCGGTAGTGGAGTTATTCTCTTCGGGACCACCAGCACAGAAGGTACATTTGTCCATCTTGCCGCGAGAGCCGAAGTTGCCGGCCTGCGGGTATTGCGGCGCCCCAAAGGGACACGCGTAAAAGCAATAGCCGCAGCCGATGCAGAGGTCTTTGGAGTGGAGAACCACCCCTTCCTCGTTCTGATAAAAACAGTCAACAGGGCAGACCGCCATACAGGGTGCATCGGAACAGTGCATGCAGGCCACCGAGATCGACCGCTCGCCCGGTTTGCCATCTTCGATGGTAACAACCCGGCGGCGGTTGATGCCCCAAGGGACCTCATGTTCGTTCTTACAGGCCGTAACACAGGCGTTGCATTCAATGCAGCGTTCGGCGTCGCAGAGAAACTTTGCTCTTGCCATATCTCTTTCCTCCTTATGCTGCGCTGATCTTGCAAAGAGACACTTTGGACTCTTGCATCTGCGTGACTGAATCGTAGCCGTAGGTCATCGCGGTGTTCGCCGCTTCACCCAGAACATAGGGATCAGCACCTTCGGGATACTTATCCCTCAGATCCACGCCCTCCATGTGCCCGGCAAAGTGGAATGGCATGAAGGCCACGCCTTCACCCACTCGGTTGGTGACCATGGCCATGACTTTGACCTTGGCGCCTTCCGCCCCTTCGACCCAGACCTGCGCGCCATCCCTCACACCAAGGTTATTGGCATCGCGTGGATTGATTTCGACGAACATGTCCTGCTGCAGCTCTGCTAACCAGGGGTTTGAACGGGTTTCTTCGCCACCACCCTCGTATTCGACCAAGCGACCGGATGTGAGGATGATTGGATAGTCCTGCGAGAAATCGTTCTTCTGGATAGATGCATAGAGCGTTGGCAGGCGGTAGGCCTGACGGTCCTCGTAGGTCGGATAATCCGCCACCAGATCGCGACGCGGCGTATAAAGCGGCTCGCGGTGGATCGGCACCGGATCAGGGAAGGTCCAAACAACGGTACGGGCTTTGGCGTTACCAAATGGCGCGCACTCATGTTTAATCGCAACCCGCTGGATGCCCCCCGACAGGTCGGTTTTCCAGTTGGTCTTCGGACCTGCAACCGCATCAATGGCCGCGCGTTCCTCATCCGTTAGATCACCATCCCAGCCAAGGTCCATCAGCATCTGCATGGTAAACTCAGGGTATCCATCCTGAATTTCCGACCCCGCAGAGTAGACCCCTTCGGCCAGCAAATTGTCACCATCACGTTCCACACCGAAACGGGCGCGGAAGGTCAAGCCACCTTTGGATACGGGTTTGGACATGTCATAAAGGTTCGGCGTGCCGGGATGCCCCATCTCCGCCGTCCCCCAGCATGGCCACGGCATACCGTAATAATCGCCATCTGCAGGCCCACCAATGGCCTGAAGCGTCGTGCGATCAAAGGTGTGTTGGTTCGCCATGTGCAGTTTGATCCGCTCAGGTGACTGTCCGGTGTAACCCACCGTCCACATGCCTGCATTGATCTCATGCGTGATGCTTTCGACATTTGGGGTTTCCGCGTCTTCCATCTCGATATTACGGAAGAACCGGTCAGCCCAGCCAAACTTGTTGGCGAACTTGGCCATGATCACCTCGTCAGGGAGGCTCTCAAACAGCGGCTCGACAACTCGGTCACGCCATTGCAGCGACCGGTTAGAGGCGGTAACAGAACCACGCGTCTCAAACTGCGTACAGGCTGGCAACAGGTAAACCCCATCAGTGCGGTCATGCATCACAGCTGAAGCCGTTGGATAAGGGTCAACCACGACCAGCATATCCAGCTTTTCCATCGCCGTTTTCATTTCCTTGCCGCGGGTTTGCGAGTTGGGTGCATGGCCCCACAGAACCATGGCACGCACCTTATTAGGTTGCTCCATGTTCTCGGCATCTTCCAGCACGCCATCGATCCAACGGCTGACAGGAATACCCTTGAGATTCTGCAAGGAGGCGTCTTTGCCTTCTTTATCTTTGATGCTGTCGAATTGTCCCGCCAGCCATTCTGGATCTTCACCCCAAACTCGCGCCCAATGGCCCCAAGCGCCAGCAGACAGACCATAGTAGCCCGGCAAAGTATGGCTCAGAACGCCAAGGTCCGTTGCACCCTGCACGTTGTCGTGGCCGCGGAAGATGTTTGTACCACCACCCGAGGTGCCCATGTTGCCCAGCGCAAGCTGCAGCACGCAGTAAGCACGCGTGTTGTTGTTGCCGTTGGTGTGCTGTGTGCCGCCCATGCACCAGATCACGGTGCCGGGGCGATTGTTGGCCATTGTCCGCGCAACACGCTCAAGCTGCGGGCCCGGTGTGCCGGTGACACGCTCAACCTCTTCTGGGTTCCATTGTGCAACTTCTTCGCGGATCTGGTCCATGCCCCAGACACGGGTGCGAATGAACTCTTTATCTTCCCATCCGTTTTCAAAGATGTGCCACAGGATGCCCCAGATTAGTGCCACGTCTGTACCGGGACGGAAGCGAACATATTCATCCGCGTGGGCCGCCGTGCGGGTAAAGCGTGGATCACAAACAATCAGTGGCGCGTTGTTTTGCTCCTTCGCACGCAACACATGCAGCAGCGACACAGGATGCGCCTCGGCCGGGTTGCCGCCAATGATAAAGATCGCGCGGCTTTTGTGAATGTCATTGTAAGAGTTGGTCATGGCGCCGTAGCCCCATGTGTTTGCAACACCTGCAACGGTGGTTGAGTGGCAAATCCGCGCTTGGTGGTCAACGTTGTTGGTCCCCCAATAAGCGGCGAATTTACGGAACAGATAGGCCTGTTCATTGTTATGCTTGGCAGAGCCCAGCCAATAGACGGAATCTGGTCCACTTTCTTTGCGGATTTTCATCATGCCGTCGCCGATCTCGTTGATCGCCTGTTCCCAGCTGATGCGTTTCCACTCTCCGCCTTCTTTTTTCATCGGATATTTCAGGCGGCGCTCACCGTGGGCGTGTTCGCGAACCGACGCGCCTTTAGCACAATGCGAGCCCAAATTGAAAGGGCTATCCCAGCCGGGTTCTTGCCCAACCCAGACGCCATTGCTGACTTCGGCCACAACAGTACAGCCGACCGAACAGTGTGTGCAGACAGATTTCACGGTTTCAACCGCCTGTGTCGCGGCGGTTTGCGCATTTGCACGTGTCACAGACCCGCCCGTTGCGCCAATTGCAGCAAGGCCACCAATGGCCAGGCCAGAGCCACGCAAAAACGCGCGGCGGTCAACGGAGGATTCCGCGACCTCAGACAGGATACTTGTCCGCCGGGGGCCTCTCGCAACCCCATTGGTCTTTTTCCTAAGCATTTTCTCTCTCCTCCCTTAGCGCCCCTTGTCGGGGTGGCTGGGTACTAAGTTTATCCGCTGATCAGTCGGGCCAATCGCAACCAGTCGTCAGCAGGGATGACCTCGTCCGGCTTTAAAACCGGGCGCTGTCGAAATAGGCGCGCGTGTGCACGGTATCCTGCATCTTGTCTGATGACAGGTCGGGCTCTGCAGCCTTTGCAGTCGTGCCACTAGTCGCAACCGCAGCCGCAACTGCAGCGGGTGCACCGGCACCAGCCAGTTTGAGGAAATCACGCCGGCTGGCTGTGGTTTCCGTTTGCTTAGTCATTTACTTTCCTCCTTCTCTTCTTTGTTGCATCGAGGCTCCCCGACATCGCATTGGTTAATTGTTTATTCCGCGCTCATTCGGAATCCTTCGGCTTCGATCTCCATGAACACCCGGCCAACAGCACCGACCGAGGCATAGAGAACGGAATTTTTAGCTGCTTCTAAATCTGCGAAGAAATGCCCGGCCCAGGGGCTGATGTGTTTGGCGAAAAACGCTTTTTGATCCGCCAACGTAGCCGCTCGGCCATAGCGCCCGGTGATCAATCCCGCCATCATCTCCATCAAAGAGGCGACGTTATCTTCGGGTTCATAAACGTTTGCAGCGCGCGTCATACCGCGCGCCGCCATGTCACGCCGCAGCGCCGCAAGTGGTTTTTCGTTCAAAAAGCCCGTCATGTAGTAGCTTGCATAGGGCAGTAACTCACCACGACCCATGCCAATGAAAAGCGCATTGAACTCTCTCTCGACCGCCCGTGGCTTGCTGTGTTTTGCGATCCGCGCCAAGGCGCCAATTGCTGTCCCCAGTGCACTTTTATCTCCGGTCAGATTAGCAGTTTGCTGTAGCAGGTTTTGGTCAGCTGGACGGGCTAATATTAGCCCCAGAAAATCATAGAGGTCGGCGCGCAGACGATCTTCGGTTGCGATCTGTGTGGCTTCCCCGGTCTTGGACATCGTCACCTCTTGTGTGTTCATGCTCTGGCTCCGAAGTCATCCCCAAAGACAAATTGCATGCGGCGTTTCGGCATCGAAGGGGTGGAATCTTCTTCAACTACGTCAGGCTTGCTGTTCTCATAGGTTGAGGCGATTTCATCGGGCTCTGAAGCGGAGTTTTCGACAACCGCAGAATCGGCGGGAATGGTTCCCCCCTCGTGCTCTTTTTCTTCCTCAGTGATCGCAAGATTTTCTTCGGGCGTAGCTTCCTCCGACGCCTCTCGTGCCATTTCCTCGACATGGGTCATCATACCCTTACCGACCTGATAGGCAGTTTGCAGGTTTTCGATCACTGTAGCGCTATCAGTGAAATCTTCACCGTAATCAATCAAACCATCCAAGTTGGCCAAGGCAGGGTTTGTTAGCCATAGTCTGCGTAAAGCGCGCCGACGGATCCGGTCAGGCACAGCTTTGGTCATGAAGGCGCGAAAATCATCTCCAAGTTCCAAACTATCCGGATCAGGCAAATTTAGCTCGGTCAGGATGTCTTCATCTGATTTTTCAGCTTGTATTGCTGCGCTAATCTCCTCACCGCGCAATTCTTCTGCACGGGCATAAGCTTCTTGCTCACTAAGCACCCCAGCCTTGCGTCGACTCCAGAAATCTTGTTGTTTGCTCATTGCAACCGCTCCTTTCTGGCCAATGCAGGTGCGCGGTAGACATCCACCACCTGAGGAATGCGGGCATCACCGATGCCATTCTCGACCCGATCAACATTCAGGCGGTCCCGGCGGCGCTTAACGAAAACTTCGTCTTCGTGATGGGCTTCGGCAAAAGCCTGAATCCAAGACACTAGTCCCGCAGGCATCGGAATTTTTTCGACGATATCTTCACCGTTGTCAGCATAGTCTTGGGCTTCGTAAGGAGAGGCGGTGACCAACGCTACGGACAAGGGGTGTTGTTCATCCTCCTCAGGTCGCATCACGGCAAAGACCGAAGGCACCTGTGCTGACAGGCCATGAAGATAGGCTTCGGTATCGGAGCCGTGCAATTCGAGTAAGACCGTGGCGACATGATATTCAACCACATCGCCTTCTTGGCGTAGCACACGCCAATTGGCCGGTTCAGCACCAGGCAATACGGCCACAGCTTTCCATGTCCAATTCGCCCAGCGCGTCACCCCCGGCGTACGCCGCACCACGATCCCCAGTGGAATTTCGTCATACTTTTCGGGATTGCGGATCATCGTCTATCCATTCCCCCTTTGGTCCCACTCAAAGATTGGTCCAGTTTATTAACCGCACAAAGTAGAATTTACATGCCATCGCACACAAATGAATTTCGCGGACAATTTGGGTAGTCCCCACAAGCACAGCAGGGGCATCTGGACAAAATGACCAAACCACCTGAACTGCTGCATCGAAGGCGAAGCCTCAAAAGCACTGGAAAATAGAATCACTCAGGATTTGCTCACCAATCCATAGTGTCGATTTTCAGGACAGAATTCGTATTTACGATCTACTCAATTCATGCCTAAGCTGAGGGTGAAATTCCGCACAAGCGGGTAAATCCGATCCAAATGAAAAGCCAGATATCATGCCTAAGCAATTGATTTTATGCAACTGTTCCGGCAGTCAACTAATAGACCTAAACGCCCTTGAAACGGCAACAGGTATGACCTGTTCCAAGGTACATTCTGATCTTTGCACCACGCAAACCAACGTTACTGCAGAAGCGATTGCATCCGGTGATGCAATTATTTGTTGCCAGCAGGAGGCGCGAATTTTCGACGAAATCGCCGGTGAGCTAGACCAAGAATGCCCCCCATTGGTAGACCTGAGGGATCGGGCAGGATGGTCGGATGATCCAAGGTCGAAACTACCCAAAATGGCCGCGCTTTTGGCCGAAGCCACGCTCGACATTCCTGCAGAAAAGACGATCGACGTGGTGTCTGAAGGGCTCTGTCTGATCATTGGCGCGGCTGACATCGCTCTGCCGGCGGCCGAAAAGCTGTCGTCGTTCTTGAGTGTGACGGCTATGCTATCCGATCAATCTGAGCCCCCCGACGCGCGCGACTACGACGTCATTCGCGGGCAGATCAAACACGCCCAAGGCGCACTTGGGCAATTCGAAGTGACCATTGACGCACTACAACAAGTTCAGCCGGGTGGGCGCGGCCCACTGCAATGGACAGGTCCGCGTGATGGTGGGCAAAGCGAATGCGACATGATCCTCGATCTGAGTGGAGGCACACCGCTGTTCCCAGCACCAGAGAAACGCGAAGGATACCTGCGTGCAGATCCGGGCAGCATCAACGCTGTAGCCGATGCTGTATTGGAAGCATCACAACTGATCGGAACCTTCGAAAAACCGTTATATGTCACGCTTGAACCACTCATTTGCGCGCATTCACGCGCCGAACAGATCGGCTGCTCGAATTGTCTGAACATATGCCCAACCGGGGCAATCTCACCTGCTGGCGATCATGTCAGTATTGACCCGATGATCTGCGCGGGTTGTGGATCTTGTGCAGCGCGCTGTCCATCAGGTGCCATCACCTACGACGCCCCACCACCCGATGCTCTGTTCCGTCGTATCCATACGCTGGCCTCAGCCTATCGCAAAGCGGGGGGTGATACCCCAAGATTGCTGGTCCACGACGCCAATTTTGGTCGTGAGTTGATACACCTCGCCGCCCGGCATAGCCGTGGCTTACCCGCTGATGTCATCCCGTTGGAGGCCTCGGCGCTGGCTGGTTTTGGCCACACAGAGGTGCTTTCAGCTCTGGCTTCTGGGTTTGTGGAGGTATCTATATTGCTATCTCCAACCGTAGAACGCGAAGCTCTAGAAAAAGAAATCCCGTTAGCGCGAGCAATCGCTGGCGAAGATAGAGTGACGGTACTGGACGGTACTGACCCCGATACTTTGTGCGATATTCTATACAATCCGTTTGACCAGTCAGAGCCCTGCCCTGAGCCAATTTTACCACTAGGTAATCGTCGTCAGATTACTAGGTTAAGCGCAAAAGCGCTTCACCCGTCATTGGATCAAATAGATCTTCCAGATGACGCACCCTATGGGGCCGTTTTGGTGGACACCGATGCCTGCACATTGTGCCTGAGCTGCGTTTCGCTTTGCCCTTCCGGGGCACTGGTCGACAATCCAGACCTGCCACAGTTGCGATTTCAGGAAGATGCCTGCCTGCAATGTGGGCTCTGTTCAAACATCTGCCCGGAAGACGCGATTTCGTATGAGCCCCGACTGAACTTAACTGATGAGGCCCTCTCGCAAGTCGTCCTGAATGAGGAAGAACCTTTTGCCTGTGTCGAATGTGGTACCTTGTTCGGGGTCAAATCAACGATTGAAAAGATCACCGAGAAATTGGCGGGCAATCATGCGATGTTCAGCAATCCAGATGCATTGCGGATGATCCAAATGTGCGATGACTGCCGTGTCCGCGCTCAGTTCAAAGCGCCGGACAATCCTTTTGCAGCGGGGGAACGGCCCCGCGTGCGCATGACAGAAGATTACTTCAGCAAGCGCCGCGATCACTGATGTTTCAAAGGGGCACCAAGATCGGCTGGCGGCACGGCCGAAACATAGGCCAAAATCGCCTCGAACTCTGCAATGGTCAGTTCAAGTGGTATAATAGGCGATGGCCGGTCTATCGGAAATGGATCGGTCACATCGGCGATCTGGGTAAAGGCCGGATGCGGGTTCAGAAGATAGAAGCTCTGAAATCGCAAGTCCCAATCTTGCATCGCGCGCAACACCGCAAAGGACGGGGTCGAGCCCAAGGCACTGAACCTGGTCGCCTCGTTCACCGTATGACACCGGCCGCAATGCAGCACCGAAAGTTGCGCGCCGGTCGCTGCATCGCCTTCAAAACTGACCTCAACCACCGCAGCCTGTTCCTGACTGGGCAAGCTAAAGAGGTTTTCCCCATCGACAGCAAAAGCCGTGATGGTGCGCTGCCCTACGTCAGAAATCAGCCAGTCGGAAAATTGCACAACTCCGTCGTGGTCGCTTGTCAGAGTTTGCATTTTCCAAAGACCAGATGGGCCGGAGAACACAGCACGTCCCTCTTCGTCTTGCGCAAAACTTGCATCCGCACTTTCGCCTTCGGCAACAGCCTCGATACGCGTGCCCGTTTTCAAGGAGAACCGTGGCAAAAGGTGCTTGAGGAAGCCGGTTTTAACCAGAGCTTCCGGGGCCGAAAGGCGAAACCCTTCTGCCGCATGTACCGCATGCAGCGGGGCGATGGCGAGGGCCGTCAGAGCGACAAAAACCAATTTCAAAGGATGCAGGCGCATAGCCAAGGGTAGGAAAACCAATCGCCTTGCGTCAATATCAGAACAATAGGGAGATAAAACATGAGCGACGATTTCAATATGTCGATGCGCAAATTCCTCAAACAGGTCGGGGTCACATCGCAGGAAGCGATTGAGGATGGGCTGCGCAAGGCGGGTGCAAGTGCCGGTCAAGAGTTTGAAGCGAAGGTGGTCCTGACCATTGACGGGCTGGATGTCGAGCACACAGTCACAGGCAAAATCAAGGGCGAGGCATAAGCGTGACCATAACGCGAGAGGCGGTTCTTGCCGCACTGAAAGACATTAAAGACCCGGTTTCAGGCAATGACATCGTGTCTGCCGGCGTCAGCCGCGCCCTGAATGTTGAAGGTGGCACAGTCCGATTTGTGCTTGAAATAGATCCCGCCAAAGCCGAGACCTATGGCCCGGTGCGAGATGCGGCAGAGGCCGCGGTCAAGGCACTTGGTGCAAGTGAAGTTTCTGCTGTGCTAACCGCACATTCCGCCAAGGCTCCACCGCCGGATCTGAAACCTCAACAACGCGCGGCCCAGCAAGGGCCTGAGCGTGTGCCGGGTGTAAACCGCATCATCGCGATTGCGTCAGGCAAGGGCGGCGTCGGAAAATCCACCGTGTCCTCCAATCTCGCCTGTGCCCTTGCTGCCGAGGGCCGACGCGTCGGCCTGCTAGACGCTGACGTCTACGGCCCCAGCCAGCCCCGCATGCTTGGCGTCTCAGGCCGTCCGGCCAGCCCGGATGGCAAAACCATTCTGCCGCTGCGCAACCACGGTGTAACGATGATGTCTATTGGCTTGATGACCAACGAAGGGCAGGCCGTCGTCTGGCGCGGGCCGATGTTGATGGGCGCTCTGCAACAGATGCTGATGCAAGTACAGTGGGGTGCTTTGGATTGCCTGTTGGTTGATCTGCCCCCGGGTACTGGAGATGTACAAATGACCTTGGCGCAAAAGGCCGTTGTGGATGGGGCTATCGTTGTTTCAACACCTCAAGATGTGGCGCTATTGGATGCACGCAAAGGCATCGACATGTTTAATCAGTTGAACGTGCCGGTACTGGGCATGATCGAAAACATGTCGACGCATATCTGCTCTCAATGCGGTCATGAGGAACATGTATTCGGCCACGGTGGTGTGAAGGTAGAGGCGGAAAAGCTTGGCGTGCCCCTACTCGCCGAAGTGCCCTTGCATCTCGATATCCGGCTGGCGGCCGATGGTGGTGCCCCTATCGTTGTCTCGAAACCTGAAAGCGTGCAGGCACAGGCCTTCCGCGATATTGCCAAGCAATTGGTGGTGAAAGGGATGGCATGAGTACGCCAAACTTCCCTCCCCTAATGTCCGGCCTCGCGGTCGAGAGCGGAATTGAGCCGTTCGAGAAAGCCTGCGCGATGGCCGCTTTGGGCTGTGATGCCGGGCTGATCGTGCATCATGTTGCGGCCAACCGTCTGGCCGCCGCTCTGGTCATGGCCCCCGAGGTGCCGTTGGAGCAGGCGATGGCAATGCTACCTGGTTGCGGCGTCGGGTTTCAAAACGCGCTTGGCGCAATCGCCCCGCCCGAGGTAGCCGTTCACTTGGAATGGGACGGCGGGCTACGCATCAACGGTGCCTCTTGCGGGAAGTTACGTGTCGCAGCAGGTGGGGATGATCCCGCTCAGGAACCCGGCTGGCTTGTCGTCGGATTGGAACTGCCTCTGTTGCAAACCGGCGACCGCCCCGGCGACACGCCAGGCCAGACAGCACTTTATAATGAAGGGTGCGCCGACGTTGACCCGACAAATCTGCTCGAAAGCTGGGCCCGTCATACTCTGAATTGGATCACCCGGTGGGAGGACGAAGGCAATCGTGGGCTGCACGCAGAATGGCGCGGATTGGCGCAAGGCATCGGCGAACCGATACAACACGGCGGCATGTCTGGTACTTTTATGGGGGTCGATGAAAACTTCGGCATGCTCATACGCGCAGACGACACGACCCACCTCATTCCCCTCAGCACTGTTTTGGAGCACAGCAGATGAAACTGGCCCGCGCGATCCATTTCGATGAAAGCGATATGAATGTTTATGCCAGTCCAGCCCGGACAGGCGAATGGTGCATCTCGGGCGGATTCGAGTTTTCAAACTGGGGTGAGGCTGACCTGACCGGAAAACCACGCCAGGCTTTCGCCAATGGCTGGCTGGGTTTGGAAACCTTTGGACGGGTCACCTTTGTCGCTATCACTCAGATTGAGCAGTCCGAACAGGAGGCTCTGATCAGCATGCTGGCTCAACACTTTGTTGATCTCTACGGCGCGCCAGATCTGGCAACTGCTTTGCCCGTAGCGCAATCAGAAATCGATCATATGGCCGACCTTTGTGAAGATCACCGGCCCAACACGCTCTTAACAGTCGCCCGCGAGCTAACTGAGGCCGGTGTCAAAGAGAGCTTTCGTGTCATTGAACCGCAGGACGCCGGATTGGATCAGTTTGCCATTCACGGATCGCTGGACGAGTAAAAGAGTATTTTAGATCAATTCGGAAGATCGCAGTTCAGCATGACATCTAGCACCTGCCTTTTGAATTCATTTTGACTGACAGGCACGCCAAAAGTCGCCGTGCGCTTCAAAACAGTATCAATACCCGCATTCACTTCAGCCATGCAGCGCCGCGTATCGATATGTGGTCCATCCTCATCCTCCCGAAGCTCAATGTATTCATTCGGCGTAAGCTTCAGGCACTCCTGAAATGCCCGCCGAGCCTGATACGCACGCACGAACTGAAAGGTGTATTCTGAGACTTTCTGAGTTTTTCCATACTCAACGCTTAAAGCCTGTAAACTTAGAACAAGCGCTGCATCCGCAGCCATAACAGTCGCAAAGGCAATATCGCGATAGTGCTTCGGAGACCGTGGCCAAGGTTTTGAGGTGTCCCATCCAATTGAAGCATCACTCGCATGTTCCAGTTCCCAACGCAAAATATCGTATTGGTTTTCGGGTAGCGGATTGTTCGCAACAGCTTGCCATTCTAATGCACATTCTGCGTGCGCGGCGGAAACGATTTGTTGCCACTCCATACGTTCAGTGATCATCTCAGCGCTTGTTGTAGTTGCACAAAACCATGTCGCCCCAGCGATGATCAATTTAGCTTTCAATTCAGAATCCCTCTTTCATCTGATCTCAAAATACCTGCGGAGAGTTGCGCAGAGATGGAGGCGATGCCCCCTATTCTGCATTGAAAGTAAACAACTGCTCCCCTTCGAGCCGATAACCGTCGATCAATTCTTTTGCCCGATCTGACGTCAACCATGTCTCAACCTGCGCGGCTAGTTCAGCCTTCACATGCCCGTGCTTCTCTGCACTCACAGGCAGGTAGGCGTATTGGTTGAACAGGACGGGATCTCCCGCAAACAAGAGTTCCAGGTCGCCCTTATTGCCAAAGTTCAACCAACTGGCACGATCCGACAAGATATAGGCATTCAGCCCAGATGCCGTGTTCAGCGCTGCCCCCATCCCCGCGCCCACGGCCTTGTACCAAGCGCCCTCGGCGGTAACACCTGCAGCCTGCCAGAGGCTCAGCTCTTTCTTGTGGGTGCCACTATCATCACCACGGCTGACAAAACCGGCCTGGATCGTTGCAATTTTCTGCAGGGCTTCTGCAGCAGTCTGCACACTACCGATCCGCGCAGGGTCATCCGCCGGGCCAATGATCACGAAATCATTATACATGATCTCGGTCCGATGCGGTGCATTGCCGTCTTTCACAAACTGCTCCTCTGCAGCCTTGGCATGCACCAATATCGCATCCACATCCCCTGCAGCGCCTAGGCGCAGGGCTTGCCCGGTGCCCACAACCAAAAGCTGGACCTCAATGCCTGTGTCCTTGGCAATCTCCGGCAAGAGAACCTCGGCCAAACCCGAGTTATGAAACGAGGTGGTCACCGCCAGCTTCATGTCTTCTGCCCATGCGGCGGTTCCTAGACTGATCGCCAAAATCGTGCCGGTTATCCATCTCAACATCGCATTCTTCCCCTATTCCACGATATCGCCATTCAAAAACGCCCGCGCCTGCGGGGTGGCAGCCTTGCTGAAAAACACTTCCGCCGGGCTGAATTCATGCACCTTCCCATGCAGCATGAAAATCACCTCATTGGCCAGCCGTCGCGCCTGCCCCATGTCATGGGTCGACATAATGATACGCGTGCCATCCTGTGCCACCGCCTGTAAAATATCTTCGATTTCTCGGATCGCGCGCCCGTCTAAAGAAGCACAGGGCTCGTCCAGAAACAGCAGCTCCGGCTGGCGGATCAGTGCGCGGGCCAGCGCCAGTTTCTGCCGCTCCCCACCAGACAGCACCGTTGCTTGCCGCTCTGCCGCATCGCCCAACCCAATCCGAGTGGCCCACTGTGCGGCCTGATCACGGGCCTCGGCTCTGGGGACTTTCAGAAGGCGCAACGGATAAGTCAGATTCTCCAAAACCGTGCGCCGCAACATCACCGGCGTCTGAAACACGAAGCCCTGACAATGTTGCGCCTCTTCGCGTGGGCATGACCATGTGACACTGCCTTCGCGCAACCGGACAATACCATGGAGCATTTTCAACAGGCTGGTCTTACCAGAACCATTGGGGCCAATCACGATGCTGACGCCCTCGCCCTGCAACTCCAGATCCACTGGTCCGACCAGGGTCTTGCCTCGTTTGCGCACTTCTGCGCCTTGGACCTTCACCGGAAACATGCTGCTCACCACCGGCCCTCCGTCTCTGTCCGGCTCAGCCAGTGAATCATCAGGTTCACAGCAATCGCCAGAGCAATCAGGATAAAGCCCAGCGCCAGTGCCAACGCGAAATCACCTTTACCGGTTTCAAGTGCAATCGCCGTGGTCAGCACTCGCGTGGCATGATCGATGTTACCGCCCACAATCATGATCGCACCCACCTCGCCAATGCCACGCCCAAAACCGGCAAGCGCCGCTGTCAGCAAAGCGCGCCGTGCATCCCACAGCAGCGTCGCAATGCGCTGGAGTTGCGTGGTGTTCAGAGAGATCAACAGATCATGATATTCCGCCCAAAGTTCACGTAAGGATTGATGCGCAATCGACGCAATCAGCGGCACGATGATGATCACCTGCGCGATAATCATCGCTGTGGGGGTGAACAACAACCCAAAGACCCCAAACGGCCCTGCACGCGACAAGAAGACATAGACCACCAGCCCAACAACCACCGGCGGCAGGCCCATCAAAGCGTTGAGCACGGCAATTGTCGCCCGCCGATAGCGAAACCGGCGCACCGCGAGCAAGGCCGCAAGAGGCAAGGCAATCAAACAAGCGATCAACAGAGCGGTAAACGTCACCTGCAAGGAGCGCAACGTGATCTCATATAAATCCGCATCAAACGTGATCAGCAGCCAAACAGCTTGCGTTATTCCCTGCCAAAGTTCGGACATATCTGTCTGGTGCCATCCCTATCCCACCTGTGTGTCAGGTGGTTTCAATCGTTGTCCAGAATTATCGAGTAAGCCCACATAAGAACAGCATAAAAGCGAAGCATTTGCGGCAAGACTGATACAGAGCAACAAAGGTAGTCATAATGTCCGGCCAGCGCATCCGCCGTTGTGCGCAAAACGACAAAATGGCGCTCAGGGCGCAGGTACATCCCGCAACACCGCACCCGGGTTCATGATCCCTTTGGGATCAAGCGCCGACTTGATGGTGCGCATGGCCTGCAACTTCACCGGATCTTCATATCGCTCCAGATCTGGAACCTTTAACCGCCCAATTCCATGTTCTGCACTGACTGACCCTTGCATTTCATGAACCAGATCATGCACTGCGCGTTGCACATGATCCCGTACACCCCGATAGGCCTCTCGGCTTTCCCCCTTTGGTGGGAACACGTTGAAATGCAGATTCCCATCCCCCAGATGACCAAAGCAATTGATCCGAAAAGTCCCAATTTCTGCCAATCTTTGCTTGGCTGTTAAAATGAAATCTGGGATGGCACCCATCGGTACAGAAATGTCATGTGAACTGATGGAACCGATCCGTTTGTTGCCCTCTGGAATATTCTCTCGCAGATCCCAAAACACCTGCCGTTGCGCTTCAGACTGCGCAATCACTCCATCGCTCACCAAACCCTGCTCCATGGCTTGCACGAAAAGTTTTTCCAATGCCTGAGCCGGATCTAGCCCCTGCGCCAACCCAAGGTCGATTAGCACAAACCACTCTGGCATCACCTCAAACGGCTGACGTTGTTCGGGCATGGTTTGTGCCAGAAACTCCAACCCTGTACGAGCCATCAATTCAAAGCCACTGATTCCCTCGCCCACATGCGCCTGCGCCATTGCCAGCAGTTTCAAAGCAGCTGCCGGATCCGGCACCACCATCAGTGCTGTGCCCTCATGTGCCGGACGCGGGTTCAGCTTCAGTGTGGCGGCCGTAATCACCCCTAACGTACCTTCAGCCCCAATCAACAAGTTGCGCAAATCATAACCCATGTTGTCTTTGCGCAGTCGCTTAAGCCCGTGCCAAATCTGCCCGTCGGGCAAGACCGCTTCTAACCCCAGGCACAGATCCCGCGCATTGCCATAGCGCAGCACATTCACACCGCCCGCATTGGTCGATAGCAGTCCGCCCAATCTGGCAGACCCTTTGGCCGCAATCGACAGGGGGAACAGCCGGTCAACGCTTCGAGACGCTTCATGCAGATCCGACAATATCACGCCAGCCTCTGCCACTATGGTGTTCTCATCTGGATAGGTCGCGCGGATCTTGTTCATCCGCTCCAGGCTCAACAAGACCGGAGCAGGCCCATCCGGCATGACTTGTCCGCCGACCAATCCTGTACCTCCACTGTAGGGCATAACCGGCACCTGCGCGCCGAAGGCACAGCGCACCACAGTCGCCACATCCTCAACCCGATCAGGAGCCACCACGATCCCGGCTTTGCCAAACCACCGCCCCCGGGGCTCTTCCAGATATCGTGGCTCGACCGGACGAAAGGCACTCGAAGGCAGGACATTCTGCAAAGCCTCGACAAACTGTTCATCGGCTGAGTTGACTGTCATGACTTTTCCGCCCCGATTGGTTCAATTTCATCTGACCAAAAAAATCTTAGGGGAGTCGCGCAGCGACTGAGGCAGCGCTCCTACCCGGCTTCGGTCCGACCCCGCCGATCCCCCCGCAGAGACGCATACAAAACATGTGTGCGCCAGCGGCCATTGATCTGCAGGTAGCTTTGCGCAACGCCTTCGTATTTAAAACCGGTTTTTTCCAATAATCCACGCGAGGCCGCATTTTCCGGCAGGCAAGCCGCTTCGATCCGGCTCAGGTCCAACCGTTCAAATGCATGATGGACAACCGCCTCAATCGCTTCGCGCATGTAACCCTGACGCGCAAAAGGCTGTCCCGTCCAATAACCCAGCGTGCCCGCTTGCGCAGGCCCCCGCCGAATATTGTCCAGAGTAATCGCCCCCAGCAGGGTCTCATCCTCGCGCCGGATCAGGAACAGCGGCACCGCCGTGCCATTGGAAATTGATTTCTGTGCCCAGTAGACACGATTGGTAAAACCACGACGCGCCAGATGATCAGTCGACCATTGCGGCTCCCACGGCGTCAGGTAGTCCGCGCTGTCTTCGCGCAGGCGCGACCAAGTTTGAAAATCCTGCATCACCGGCGCACGCAAGGTCAGACGTTCAGTCTCGATCCTGACTTTGCGGCGCGGCATAAACATCAGGCAGCACGCCTTTCCTGCAGTGCCTCCAGCGTAGGTGCGGCCTCTACCGGACCATAAAGCGCCAGAGCCGCCTTTGCTTGCACCGCCAAGTCAGCAGCCAAATCACGCACATCGTTCAAACAAACGGCGTCAATCTGCTCTACCACTTCGGTCAACTCAGGCACACGGCCCCAGATCTGCAACATACGTGCCAGACGTTCGGCTCGATTCGACGGGCTTTCAAGCCCCATCAACAACCCCGCTTTCATCTGCGCTCGGGCGCGTTCCACCTCGGCTGCATTCATATCGTCGGCGGCGCGTTTCATTTCATCAACCGTGATCTGAGCCAATCCAGCCATCTGATCGCCAGAGGTGCCCGCATAAATCGTCATCATCCCGGTATCGGCATAGGCCCCGGCCTGCGCATAAATCGTGTAGCACAGCCCACGCTTTTCGCGCACTTCTTGAAACAGGCGTGACGACATGGACCCACCCAGTGCAGAGGCATAAATTTGCGCGGCATGAATACGCTGATCCATGTAATTCGGACCTTCAAAGGCCATGGCGAAATGCGCCTGTTCCAAAGCCTTGACCGTGCGACTCTCACCGCCAAAGAATTTCGCCGTCGGCGGAACCACCACGGGCGACGACTGCATATCGCCAAACAATTTCTCAACCGTGGTAACCAGTGCATCGTGATCAACGGCACCCGCAGCTGACAAGATCATCTGTCCCGGTTGATATTGCTGCGCCACAAAACGTTGCAAATCTTCACGATTGAACGCACGCACGCGCTCTTCGGCCCCAAGAATGGTACGTCCCAACGGATGATCCGGATAGGCTTTTTCCTGCAACCAATCGAATATAATGTCATCCGGTGTATCCAGCGCTTGACCGATTTCCTGCAGGATCACCCCACGCTCAATTTCGATCTCTTCCGGATCAAACACCGGATTGCGCAGAATGTCTGCCACGACATCCAAGGCCAAAGGCACATCATTTTCGAGAACGCGAACGTAATAGGCCGTCACTTCGCGCGAGGTATAGGCGTTGATGTATCCACCGACGTCCTCAATTGCCTCAGCGATCTGCAAAGCCGTGCGTGTTTTCGTGCCCTTGAAAGCCATGTGCTCCAGAAAGTGGGCAATGCCGTTTTGCGCGGCATCCTCGTGCCGCGCACCCGCTAGAACCCAGACGCCGATGGCTGCAGATTGCAGCCCCGGCATATGTTCTGAGACGACCCGAAACCCGTTCGGCAATGTTGTCAGGTTAACCGTCAATTTCCGGTGCGCTCCTTGATCAGCGTTTCAATCTCACCAAGGTCGTTATCAACCCGGGTGATCCGTTCTGAACGCTCATACAGGTCCGACATGCGGTCGGGCAAGGGGGGATGTATGCCGCTGGCCTCTTCCACCGCGGCCGGGAACTTGGCCGGGTGCGCTGTGGCAAGGGTGATCATCGGCACATCGGCGTTACGTTGCTCATCAGCAACCTTCACACCAATGGCTCCATGTGGGCACAAAAGCTCAGCGCTTTGTTGCGTGACACGGCCAATGGTGGCGCGAGTCTCATCCTCG
This sequence comes from Roseovarius albus, assembly GCF_900172335.1. GTDB lineage: Bacteria > Pseudomonadota > Alphaproteobacteria > Rhodobacterales > Rhodobacteraceae > Roseovarius > Roseovarius albus. The sequence goes on along the minus strand of NZ_FWFX01000002.1, from coordinate 124,766 downwards.
GAACAATTGCCACTATCGTAGTTTTCACGCAACGCCTGCAACGCGCCTTGGCTGACGTTGAAGCCGCCTGCTTTCAACTCATCCATCAACTGGGCCACAGCAGCGCCGTCACGATCATAGGCCTCGAATAAAGCACGCTCAAAGTTGGAGCTGACTTGAATGTCCATTGATGGGCTGATCGATGGAATCACACCATCAGGCATATAGCCTTCGCCGCTTAGGCAGCGGTGCAGGATATCGTTTTGGTTGGTCGCAACTACCAGCCGGTCAATCGGCAACCCCATACGTTTGGCGATGTAGCCTGCAAAGATGTCACCAAAGTTGCCCGTCGGGACGGTGAAGCTCACTTTACGATGCGGCGCGCCAAGGCTGACAGCTGAGGTGAAGTAGTAAACCACTTGCGCCAGAACCCGCGCCCAGTTGATCGAATTGACACCTGCCAACCCAACCGTATCGCGGAACGCAAAGTCATTGAACATGTCTTTGACTCGTGCCTGACAATCGTCAAAGTGACCAGTCAACGCCAATGCGTGCACATTATCCTCGGACGGGGTGCTCATCTGGCGACGTTGAACCTCGGAGACGCGGCCATGAGGGTAGAGAATAAAAACATCAACCGCGTCCAGTCCGCGGAAGGCCTCAATCGCTGCCGATCCTGTGTCGCCACTGGTCGCCCCCACGATGCAGACCCGATTGCCAGAGCGTTTGAGCGAAAACTCAAACAGCTGGCCGATCAATTGCATCGCGAAATCTTTGAACGCCAGCGTTGGACCGTGGAACAGTTCCAACAGGAAGTGCCCGCTATCAAGTTGCTTCAGTGGCGCGCGTGCAGCGTGGCCAAACCCCTCGTAAGCGCGGGCGATGATGCCGCGAAACTCATCATCGGTGAAAGCTTCACCCACGTAGGGTCGCATGATACGAAAGGCGACTACCTCGTAGCTTTGCCCGGCCAGTGCTGCAATCTCGTCATGGCTCAGCTGTGGGATGCTTTGTGGCAAATAGAGCCCGCCATCACGGGCCAAGCCACTCAGCATCGCCTCTTCAAAGCTCAGTTCTGGGGCCTGACCCCGGGTCGAGATATATTTCATGTCTCAGTGCCTTCAGGTTTATGGCGCATGCGCCAGAAAAAATAGCCAGTCATCACCAGCCAGATTGCCGATAGCGAAAACCAAGTGATCGCATACTCCAAGTGATCGTTGGGAATGCCAACCGTGTCGACGGGCAACGGCGTCAAGTTTGCGACAGTTTGCGACGTTTTTCGCACAACAAGCAGAATCGGCTCAGTTTGCAGTGTCTCCGCCATTTTTAATACGTCCCGCGCGAACCAGATATTGTCCGCGACATCCGCCTCGGGTGTGTAGCTGTCTATCTCTTGCGGCCAGTGCAAATTCCCTGTCAGCGTCACTTCTGGCTGCGCTCTTGCTGTGTGTTTTTCATCAAGTGGGATTGTCCCCATGTCCACCAAGATCCTACGACCTTCGGTCTCAAACGGTTGAATGACACGATAGACAGCGCCGCGCTTTTTCGACGACACCAGCACATGCACCTCGGGCATCCCGAGTGTGCCACTGGCAATTACAGGTAGGTATTTATCAGAGTCTGGGTTAGGGCTTTCAGGAAGTGCGACCGGCTCAGCTGTAATTCGGCTTTCAATACCTGTCAGGATCTCCTCTTTCCACGCCAGACGCTGCATCTGCCACGTGCCAAGACTGATCAGCACCGCGGCGCCTATCAGGCCAAAAAGCAAAGGAATTAGGATACGGTGCACGGAGAGGCTCCTGTAAAGCAAAAGCGCGCGAAAATCGCGCGCTTTGTGTTTTAAGCTTTACGACGGGTTATTCAACCCGATTAGCCGCCCCAGATATAAACAGCCGCAAACAGGAACAGCCAGACAACATCAACAAAGTGCCAGTACCAAGCTGCCGCCTCAAAACCCACGTGGTTGGTTGGGGTGAAGTGACCGCGCTGAACCCGCAGTAGGCAGATCAACAGGAAGATGGTCCCGATGATGACGTGGAAGCCGTGGAAACCTGTCGCCATGAAGAAGGTCGCGCCATAGATGTTGCCCGAAAAGCCAAAGGCCGCATGGCTGTATTCATAGGCTTGGAAGACTGTGAAGATCGCGCCCAGAGCAACAGCGAGGATCAGACCCCACTTCATGTCTTCGCGGTTATCTTCGTGAACCAGTGCGTGGTGCGCCCATGTCGCAGCACAACCCGAGCACAGCAGGATCAGCGTGTTGATCAGTGGCAAGTGCCATGGGTCAAAGGTTTCAATCCCAACCGGAGGCCAAACGCCATCTTTGATCGGGCTGTCGGGGCCCATAGGGTACATGGCATTTTTGAAGAAAGCCCAGAACCACGCGGCAAAGAACATCACTTCGGACATGATGAACATGATCACGCCATAACGCAGGCCAATCAGAACAACCGGAGTGTGGTCACCCACTTGGTTTTCCTTAATGGTTTCAGCCCACCAGCCGAACATTACATACAGAACGGCGACAAAGCCGATCAGGAACATCCAAGGGTTTGCACCACCTGTTGACGGCGCACCCTCTGGCAGTTTCAGCCATTGGAACAGCAATACCGCGCCAAACAGCATGACAAAGCCACCAACCGCGCCCAATAGGGGCCAGATCGAAGGGGCTAGAATGTGATAATCGTGGTTCTTTTCATGTGCCATGTAGCATATCCCTCGTCGAAGGCTCTGTTAGTTCAGATTCTTATTGGTTTCACTGTCCTGCGCAAGGGCCGCCTGGGCCTCGGGCAGATCGATTTCGTAAAACGTATATCCCAAAGTGATCGTATGGACGTATTTTGCGTCTCTGTCAGTCACAATTTCAGGGTCTACGTAAAAAGTCACGGGCATCTCGACCCGTTCACCGGGTTGCAACACCTGTTCGGTAAAGCAAAAGCAGTCGATCTTGGTGAAAAATCCACCTGCCTCGTAAGGCGCAACGTTATAACTGGCTTGTCCGGCGACAGGGCGATCGGTTGGGTTGTAGGCCTCGTAAAACGCAAGACCAGTTGCGCCGATCTTAAGCTCAATCTCACGATCCAGTGGTTTGAATTCCCACGGCATGTCGCGGTCTTTTGAGGCATCGAATCGGACCGTGATGGTTTGATCAAGAACTTGATCTGATCCGCTGTCCGCCACGCTGGTAACACCACCAAAACCGGTCACCCGGCAGAACCAGTCATAAAACGGCACCGATGCCCAAGCGAGGCCACCCATCAGCACCACCACACCGACAAGACGCACAACCGTTTTATTTTTGTTGTCCGTCGCCATCAGTTTGCAACCTCATTGGTCGGAACAGCAAAGCGTTCATCGCTGACTTTGGCGATTGTCATGCCGAAGACAAGGGTCACAAAGGCGGCCAACACCAAGCCTAAACCCAAGTTGCGACCAAAACGGCGTTTGTGCAGTTCATGCTCGTCAGGGAATGACATCACCAGCCCCCCAATCCGTAACCGGCCATAACTGATTGCAACAAGATCGCGGTGAAATGCCCAAAGAGATAGAACAGCGACAGGGCAAAGACCTTTTTCTCGGTCTTGTAATTGTCGGCTTCTGCCTGCTCCTCGGTCCGGCGCCAGATATCAAATGCGCCTTTCAGGAACATCGCATTCAACACAACGGCCACAGCCAAGTAAATTGGGCCACCGATGCTGGTGAATGCTGTGCCGATAGCCAGTGGGGCCAACAGAAGCGTATAAACGAGAATGTGCTTGCGGGTTGAGCGACGGCCATGTGTGACCGTCAGCATTGGCACGCCGGCCTCTTTGTAATCCGACTTCATGAACAGCGCGAGCGCCCAGAAATGCGGCGGCGTCCACATGAAGATCAAGGCAAACATCAGCACCGATTCAACGCTGATCCCGCCAGTTGCCACTGCCCAGCCTATCATCGGAGGGAACGCTCCAGCCGCTCCACCGATCACGATGTTCTGCGGTGTCCAACGTTTGAGCCACATCGTATAGACGACAACATAAAAGAAGATTGTAAACGCCAACAGGCCTGCAGCCACTAAATTACTTGCCAACGCCAACATGACGACCGCCATAACCGACAGAGTCATGCCAAAACCAAAAGCCTCGCCTTCGGAAATGCGACCCGCCGGAATAGGGCGGCCTTGCGTGCGCTTCATAATCCGGTCGATGTCCGCATCCCACCACATATTCAGCGCGCCAGAGGCTCCGCCCCCTACAGCAATGAACAAAATCGCTGCAAACCCAATAATCGGATGCACAGGAACCGGCGCGGCCAGAAGGCCAACCAACGCTGTAAATACAACCAACGACATCACCCGCGGTTTCAGCAGGGCAAAATAATCACCAAAACCGGCATCGCCGGTTTGTGTCTGGCTGGCATTAAGGCTCGCGTCGCTCATGGTTCCGTCCGGTTATTCAAAACCCCGAGACGATCTCAGGGCTTTGTTTCAATCATCAGTTCAGCGCAGCAATGTCGACATATTCATCGGCCGACTTCACAGCTTCAAGCCATGCCGCGTATGCTTCTTCGCTGACAACTTTGACAGTAATTGGCATATAGGCGTGGTCTTTGCCGCACAGCTCTGAACATTGGCCGAAGTACACACCTTCTTTTTCAGCTTTGAACCAAAGCTGCGCCAAGCGGCCAGGCACCGCGTCCTGCTTTACGCCAAATGCCGGGATGGTCCAGCTGTGAATCACGTCGTCAGCTGTGACGGTCATTACAACTACCTTGTTGATTGGCACGATCACAGCTGTATCTGTGGCCAACAGGTAATCGCTGTCTTCGTAGCCATGCTCTTCCAACGCGCTACGGCCCAACAGGAAGCTGTCGAACTCAATCTCTTGATCCGGGTATTCGTAAGTCCAGTACCACTGGTGGCCAATGACCTTGATGTTCACTTCACCTTCTGGAATTTCCTGTTGTTTGAACAACACAGGCAGCGAGAACGAACCGATCACGATCAGAATGAGAACAGGAATCAAGGTCCATGCCACCTCAATCGGCGAGTTGTGTGTGAACTTCGCCGGATTTGGGTTGGCCTTGCGGTTATAGCGGACGATACAAATTGCCAGCAAAGCACACACAAACAGAACGACAATGGTGATGATGATCAACACCAAATTATCTAGCCACTGAATGTCGCGCGCCAGTTCAGTCGCGGCTGGCTGGAACGCAATGCCGCCGTCTTTTGGCTTACCGAGAACCTCAAGGCTCTCCTGAGCAAAGGCGGGGATGGCTGTCAGTGTGGCCGGGATGGCCAGAAGGCTGGAAAGTCGTCGCATTTTATACCCTGATCGGTTGAAGCGGTTCGTGGCTCTTTTTACACTCTGGATTCGCAGATTTGCGGATTCCTATTGGTTTACCGACGCTAAAAACCATATTCTGCGTCAGCAGACAAGAAAGACCACTGCGGCAAACGGACACTTTTTTTGATTTAGGTCAATTTTTTGACCTCGAATCGCGACAATTATGAATTGGACCCCTTGAAAAATGACTGAGAACTCCTTTCGCCCATTCGAAACCGCTTTGGACCGCGACCAAGCATTAAAGCACCTTCGGGGCGCCACACGCGGGGCAGATGATGGTGAACTCTTCCTTGAACGCCGCCGCGCCGAGGCGTTGGTGTTCGAAGATGGGCGTGTCAAAAATGCCTCATATGATGCCTCCGAAGGGTTCGGGCTGCGCGCCGTGCAAGGTGAAGTAACGGGCTATGCGCATTCGTCCGATGTCAGCGAAGACGCGATAAAGCGTGCAGTTTCCACTGTGCGTCTGGCCGTTGGTTCAGATAGCAGCGTCTTGGCCCCCCCTCCTGCCCCAACAAATCGCAGGCTGTATACCGATGCCGATCCGATCTCTGGCATCGAATTTCCCGTGAAACTCGAGACTTTGCGTCAAATTGATGCCTATGCCCGCGATCTTGATCCACGCGTTGTTCAGGTCTCGGCGACCATTGCTGCCTCCCATCAGGAAGTCGTGATTCTACGCCCCGATGGATCCGAGCTGCACGATATCCGACCGATGACCCGCGTCAATGTCAGTGTGATTGTTGAGGAGAACGGCCTGCGTGAATCGGGGAGCGCTGGTGGCGGAGGACGCGTCGGGTTGGATGGGTTACTGGATCCATCTGATTGGCAACGGAAAGCGGACGAAGCCTTGCGCTTGGCCTTGGTGAACCTAAATGCCGAACCTGCCCCGGCCGGCGTGATGGATGTCGTGCTTGGCCCGGGATGGCCCGGTATTTTACTTCACGAGGCCATCGGCCATGGACTCGAAGGAGACTTTAATCGCAAGGGCAGTTCGGCCTTTGCAGGATTGATGGGCAAACGCATCGCCGCCCCTGGAGTGACCGTTCTGGATGACGGCACCATCCCGGATCGTCGCGGTTCAATCACCATTGATGATGAAGGCACGCCGTCAGGAAAGAATACCCTGATTGAAGACGGCATTCTGGTCGGCTTTATGCAAGACCGGCAAAATGCCCGCCTGATGGGCGTCAAGCCAACCGGCAATGGCCGCCGCGAAAGCTATGCTCATGCGCCCATGCCACGCATGACTAATACTTATATGCTGGGTGGTGACACCGCGCCCGAGGATATTGTGGCCGATCTAAAAGACGGCATCTACGCCGTCGGTTTTGGTGGTGGTCAGGTTGATATCACCAACGGCAAGTTCGTCTTTTCCTGCACCGAGGCGTATCGTGTGAAAAACGGCAAGGTCGGTGCACCGGTTAAAGGTGCAACACTGATCGGGGACGGGGCAACATCACTCAACCAAATTCGTGCATTGGGCAATGATATGGCTCTTGATCCGGGTATGGGCAATTGCGGCAAGCAAGGCCAGTGGGTGCCAGTTGGTGTGGGGCAGCCCACAGTCATGATTGGTGGGCTAACCGTCGGGGGATCTGCGGCTTGAGCTCAGACAAGGATGGGCTTTCTCCAGAGGCGTTGCGCCAGTTTGGTACATCAGTGGACTTTGGACAGACAGCCCACGACTACGCCAATCACCGCGCGGGATTTCCACTAGAGTTTTTCGATCTTCTCGCACAACGTCGTTATGCCTGTTCAGGTCAAACTGCGCTCGATTTGGGATGCGGCACTGGCACGGTCGCACGTGGCCTTGCTCACCATGGTCTGCAAGTCACCGGGATCGATCCTGCCTCTGACCTGCTTGGACAGGCTCGTGTTCTCGACAAAGCCGCAGGCGTTGAAGTACAATATCGGACCGGCACAGCCGAGGACACGGGGAGCGCCGACCAAAGCGTAGATTTGGTGACGACCGGTCAGTGCTGGCACTGGTTCGATCGGCCGCGCGCAGCCGCCGAAGTGAAACGAGTTTTGCGCCCCGGAGGTCGGCTTGTCATCGCGCATTTTGATTGGCTGCCCCTGCCCGGCAATGTGGTTGAAAAAACTGAAGAGCTGATACTAAAGCACAATCCATTGTGGGCTGGCGCAAATGGTACTGGACTCTACCCCGCATGGCTCACAGATCTGGCCAATGCCGGGTTTGACCAGTTGGAAACAGCATCTTTTGATCTGTCTCAACCCTACGGCCACATCGGTTGGCGCGGTCGCATTCGGGCTAGCGCGGGTGTGGCGGCGTCATTGAGTGATGAGCAGACAAAGGCCTTCGATCAAGAGCTTTTCAACATGCTGACCCGCGATTTCCCCAAAGAGCCTTTGGCTGTCCCGCATCGGATTTGGATCGCAACCGGCGTTCGACCGCAAGGCAAGTCCAGTTCGTAAATTATTTCAAATTCCTGATTTGTTTTACCGTTCATTAACCAAGTCTGTCTTAACTCTCTCTGCAAGCAGACGGAGTCATGATGCCCGAGGATATTCAACCTTCCACTCTACTCTCACACCCACCCACCTCGGAAGATGATCGGGTATTGTGGCTTCGCCTGCTGCGTTCACGTCGGGTGGGTCCATCGACCTTTTATCGCCTGATCGACGAATACGGCAGCGTTCGCTCTGCATTTGAAGCGTTGCCAGAGGTCGCTCGCAAAGCCGGGGTTGAGAAATATAACCCCTGTTCAGAAGAAGCCGCTATGCAAGAGTGGACCGCCGCACATTCACATGGCGCAAGAATGACTTGCATAACGGACGCGGAATACCCCGAAGATCTGAAGCAGATCTCGGATGCGCCTCCATTTCTATGGTCAATGGGGAAACTCTCCACGCTGAATCTGCCGATAATCGCGCTGGTCGGGGCGCGGAATGCGTCATCCCTGGGCCTGCGCATGGCGCGCGCGTTGGCAGCCGATTTGGCGGCACAGGGATTTATCATCGTGTCTGGACTGGCGCGCGGCATAGACACAGCGGCACATACCGCCAGTCTTGCGACAGGAACCATCGCGATTCAGGCCGGTGGTGTGGACATCATGTATCCGGCTGAGAACACCCATCTGGCTGAAAAAATCGCTGAAACAGGTCTGCGCCTGTCCGAACAACCGATGGGCCTGCAACCGCAGGCGCGCCACTTTCCCCGTCGCAATAGACTGATCAGCGGTATCGCCCGCGCCGTCGTAGTCATTGAAGCGGCAGCAAAGTCTGGCTCTCTCCTGACAGCCCGCAATGCGCTGGATCAGGGGCGAGAGGTTCTTGCCGTCCCCGGACACCCATTTGATGCACGCGCATCTGGCTGCAACATGCTGTTACGGGACGGAGCGCGTTTGGTGCGCAACGCTGAAGATGTGATTGAAGCCTTACCACCCAAGCCCACTACGCCAACGCAAAACGATCTGCCGTTGGAAACGCCTGCGACACCAAAACGCAGCTTGCAAGATACGGCACAGCTGCACAGCCAGATCCTGAACCGGCTTGGACCATCCCCACTGGCCGAGGATCAACTTATCCGTGATCTGGCCACGCCTGCCGCCACCGTTAGCCCGGTTTTAACAGATCTGGAATTGGATGGAAAAGTCACCCGGCACCCCGGTGGCCTCTTGTCATTGACCGTCTGAATTTTACATTTTCCTGACGCCGATATCAGCGTTGCGACGAGTGCATTGACATTCCCCCTTGTCAGCCCACATGTTTCGCCGCCATAAGCCTCGCTCCGAGTCGAAAGGAAATTGCATGCCCGTTGTTGTTGTCGAATCTCCGGCTAAAGCCAAGACAATCAACAAATATTTAGGACCCGATTACACGGTTCTGGCCTCGTATGGCCACGTGCGTGACTTGCCTCCTAAAGATGGATCTGTCGATACCGACAACGGTTTCGATATGAAATGGGAGGTCGGATACGACAGCCGTAAACATGTCAAAGCCATTGCCGACGCATTAAAAGATGACAACGCTCTGATCCTCGCAACCGACCCCGATCGCGAAGGTGAAGCGATCAGCTGGCACCTTGAAGAAGCCCTGCGCAAACGCCGTGCGATCAAGAAAGATACGCCCGTGAGCCGCGTGGTATTTAATGCGATCACCAAGTCCGCCGTGACCGAGGCGATGCAAAACCCACGTGATGTCGACACCGATTTGGTTGATGCCTATCTGGCGCGCCGCGCGTTGGACTATCTGGTGGGCTTCAACCTGTCACCGGTCCTATGGCGCAAACTGCCCGGCGCAAAAAGCGCGGGCCGCGTGCAATCCGTTTGCCTGCGCCTGATTGTTGAGCGAGAGATGGAGATCGAGGCTTTTAAGCCGCGCGAGTATTGGTCGGTCAAGGCCATGCTGGGTACACCACGCGGTCAGGAATACGAAGCACGTCTGACCGTGCTGGCCGGCAAGAAGCTTGATAAATATGATATCGAGAATGAAACGCAGGCTGAATTGGCGCAGCAGGCGATCCATTCACGCGACCTGACGGTCAAATCGGTTGAGGCAAAACCTGCCAATCGCAACCCATCGGCCCCGTTCATGACCTCGACTCTACAACAGGAAGCCAGTCGCAAATTCGGAATGGGCGCGCGCCAGACCATGAGCACCGCGCAGCGGCTTTATGAGGCTGGCTACATTACATATATGCGAACCGATGGGATCGACATGGCCCCCGAGGCGGTGATGGCCGCCCGTGATGCGATCAAAGACCGCTTTGGGGCTGACTATGTGCCCTCCTCACCGCGCATGTACAAAAACAAGGCCAAGAACGCACAGGAAGCGCACGAATGTATCCGTCCCACGGAAATGACACGCGATGCGTCCAAACTGAAAACTACCGATGCAGATCAGCGTAAACTCTATGATCTGATCTGGAAACGCACGTTGGCCTGCCAGATGGCCGCCGCTCGGATGGAACGTACTACCGTTGACGTCGCCAGCGTGGATGGCCAGATCGAATTGCGAGCCACGGGTCAGGTTGTCCTATTTGATGGCTTTATGCGCATCTACGAAGAGGGTCGCGATGATACGGTCGTGGGTGATGATGATCGCCGTCTACCCCAGATCATGCAGGGCGAAAAAGCCGACAAGCGCAGCATCACTCCAGAACAGCACTTCACCCAACCGCCCCCACGCTATACCGAAGCGACTCTGGTCAAGCGCATGGAAGAGCTGGGTATTGGACGCCCCTCGACTTACGCCAGCGTAATCACCACGATCCAAGACCGCGAATATGTCCGCAAGGACAAGAACCGTCTGTTCCCCGAGGACAAGGGTCGGATTGTTACAATCTTCCTGCTGAACTTCTTCCGCACCTATGTCGGGTATGAATTCACAGCCAACCTCGAAGATGAGCTCGATACGGTCAGCGCTGGCGGCATGGATTACAAAGAAGTCCTCAGCAAATTCTGGCGCGATTTCTCGGCTGCTATTTCTGAAACCTCTGAATTGCGGATTTCCGAAGTGTTGGATGTTCTGGATGACGCGCTTGCGCCACAGCTATATCCACCGCGCGAAGATGGGTCTGATCCGCGCGTCTGCCCAAAATGCGGCAACGGGCAATTGCACCTGAAAAGCTCCCGCACTGGTGGCTTCGTGGGCTGTGGCAATTATCCAGAATGCACCTACACCCGCCCCATTGCAGGTGAAGGCGCCGAGGGTGATGAACGTGTACTTGGTGAAGACGCAGGCGATGAAATCTGGCTCAAAGCCGGACGCTTTGGCCCCTATGTGCAACGCGGTGAACCAACGCCCGAAAATAAGAAGCCTCCACGCGCATCCCTACCACGTGGCTGGTCCAAAGACGATATGGACCTGGAAAAGGCCCTACGCCTGCTTTCATTACCGCGCCCGATTGGTGCCCACCCCGACGGGGGCGAGATTGTTTCAAACTTTGGCCGTTTTGGCCCATACCTCATGCACCAGTTGCCGGATGAAGCGAAGCCGACCTACGCCAACCTCAAAGATCCGGCGGATGTGTTTGAGATCGGCATGAACCGCGCCGTAGAATTGCTGGCCGAAAAACGCGCCAATCCCGGTCGGGGTCGCAGCGCTCCTGCGAAAGCATTGAAAGAGCTGGGCGAACACCCAGACAGCGGCGGACCGATCAACATCATGGATGGGCGCTATGGCCCCTATGTGAAGTGGGACAAGGTAAACGCCACTTTGCCCAAAGGGGTTGAGCCTGCGGATGTGACGCTGGAAATGGCAGTACAGCTTGTCACTGAGAAGGCCGCTAAAAAGGGTGGGCGCAAAAAAGCCGCACCCAAAAAGAAAGCCGCACCCAAGAAAACGGTCAAGGCTACAAAGTAAACAAAGCATCTGCAGCAGTCGTTTGAACCATCAGGCAGCAGCAGATGCGTAGAAATACCAGTGCCGCCACCTTTCATTGACTTGTCTCCTGCAGCCCGTAAAACCGGGCTATCGAATTACTCAGGAGACTCTCATGAGCAAACTCTACGCAAATGCAGCCGAAGCCCTGGATGGGCTGCTGCATGATGACATGCTGATCGCTGCCGGCGGTTTCGGCTTGTGCGGCATTCCCGAATTGCTGCTGCAAGCCATCAAAGAGGCAGGCACCAAAAATCTAACGTTCGCATCGAACAATGCAGGCGTTGATGATTTCGGCATCGGCATCCTGTTGCAAACGCGGCAGGTTAAAAAGATGCTAAGTTCTTACGTGGGCGAAAATGCTGAATTCATGCGTCAGTATCTGGCGGGTGAGTTGGAGATCGAGTTTAACCCGCAAGGCACCCTAGCTGAACGGATGCGTGCCGGTGGTGCAGGCATCCCCGGCTTCTACACCAAAACCGGTGTCGGAACGCAGGTGGCCGAGGGTAAAGAACACAAAGATTTTGATGGCGAGACTTACATCATGGAACGCGGCATCTTCGCTGATCTGTCGATTGTCAAAGCCTGGAAAGCGGATGAGACCGGCAATGCCATTTTCCGCAAGACCGCGCGCAACTTTAACCCACCCGCGGCCATGTGCGGCAAGGTTTGCGTGATGGAAGTTGAAGAGATCGTGCCGGTTGGCAGCCTGGACCCCGACAACATCCACCTGCCGGGCATCTATGTGCATCGCATTGTCCAAGGCGCGCACGAAAAACGCATTGAGCAACGCACAGTGAGGGAGGCCTGATATGCCCTGGGATCGTAACGCAATGGCGGCCCGCGCCGCGCAAGAGCTTGAAGACGGCACCTATGTGAACCTTGGCATCGGCATCCCAACGCTCGTGCCAAACTTCATCCCTGACGGTGTCAGCGTCACGCTGCAATCCGAGAACGGTATGCTGGGCATGGGTCCTTTCCCGATTTCAGGTTCAGAGGATGCTGACCTGATCAACGCCGGTAAGCAAACCATCACCGAGTTGCCAGAGACTGTATATTTCGACAGCTCCACCAGTTTTGGCATGATCCGTGGCGGCAAGATTGCCATGGCCATCCTGGGTGCCATGGAGGTGGCTGAGAATGGCGATCTGGCCAACTGGATGATTCCTGGCAAGCTGGTCAAAGGCATGGGGGGCGCAATGGATCTGGTGGCGGGCGTCGGTCGTGTAGTTGTTGTGATGGATCACACCAACAAGCACGGTGACAGCAAACTGCTCAAGGAATGCACCCTGCCGCTGACCGGCACAGGTGTGGTCGATCGCATCATCACCAATCTTGGCGTGCTGGATGTTGTCGAAGGTGGCTTAAAGATTGTCGAAACGGCCCCTGACATTAGCGAAGACGACCTTCGCGCTGCTACTGAGGCGTCAATCGTCTAACAGATATCTTTGGCGGGCATCACCTCAGATGCCCGCTAATTCGAAGCCAATTGCAATGCACAGGCATCGGTTACCAATTCGGGCTGGGTTTTGCAAAGCGCCCGTGCCACCTGATAGGCAGCCAGAACTTTCGGCACATAATCACGTGTTTCCGCGTAGGGTGGTACGCCTTCGTGTCTTTTTACGGCGTTCTCACCTGCGTTGTATCCCGCCAGCGCGAGCACAGCATCACCATCAAACTCGCGCAGTAACCAATCAAGATAAGCAACGCCGCCTTTGATGTTGTCCTGCGCTGACAGGCTGTCTTTGACGCCAAATCGCTCTGCTGTGGCTGGGATCAACTGCATCAATCCCTGCGCGCCTGCATGGCTTTCTGCATTGACGCGCCCTCCTGATTCAACCGAGATCACCGCCAACACCAAAGCCGGTGACACTTTCGTACCCAAAGTCGCGCGTAATATGTTAGCCCCTTCGTTGCGCGCTATTTTCTGGATATCACCCAGACGCGGGCCTTTGACCGCCACACCAGAAGGACCTTTGCTCAGAGAGCTGATCGCAAGACGCAGTCGATCAACAGGGTGTTCAGATGCCGCAGGTGAGACCTCCTGCCAAAACCAAGCATACTTGCCACCGGTAACGTCTGGTACAGCAGGAACTTCTTTTTCAGGTTTTGGTTTGGCAACTTCTTTGGGGCGTTCAGGTTCGGGTTCAATCTGGACCGTAATAAGTTTCTTGGTCCCAGGCTTGGGTGGCTTTTCGCGTTTAAAGGTGAATTCCTTAAAGGGAGGGGGATCGTCCGCAACAGCCATGATAGGCAATAAAAGCGTAACACATAGAAGCCAAATTACTTTCTTGCCCATATTCTCAACGCTCTGCTTAATCTTTGTTGCCTGATTATCCCAAAAACTGGATTTTTTAGCTTGCATTGTGCTTATTTTAGAAACCAAAGCAAATTGAATTACGGCAAGACTCCACCTTTACACCACATAAGCAAATCAAAAAATGAACTTAATTTTGTTATCTATCAATGCATTAAGTTGTTTTTACTTAAATTTCAACGACCTCACAAAAATGGCTCTAATGCCGCCCCAATCCTGCCCGATTCCGCTGGCTATATTTAGCCATACCGCAACGGCAGCGGACCTGCTGACTAATTAGGTTCCCATCTGTTGAAGTGGTTAGAGACTTAAATCTGATCCTTTGGAGGGACTACTATGATTAAATTTTTGAAAAAATTCCGCAAGGACGAAGAAGGCGCGGTCACAGTTGACTGGGTCGTACTGACAGCTGCTGTTGTTGGCCTTGGCGTTGCAGGTGTTGCGACCGTCAAAAACGGTGTAGGCTCACTGGCCAACAACATCGAAAAAGGCGTTAAAGCGACGTCTGTTACAGGTGTTGCCACTGACTAATAACTCAGTTGGGCACCCGACGGCCTGAATAGAGATAATTTGGCCGCAAAATTGAATTGCGGCCAAAATTCATTGAAAGTTACAAAGCTCGCATCACGTAATTTTTGATCCTCGCTATAGTATATAGCCAAGCGAAAGGGTGCGATATGCTCGTAATATTTAAGCAATTCCGAAATGACGAACGAGGCGCAGTTACTGTTGATTGGGTGGTGTTGAGCGCCGCAATCATCGGTTTGGCTATCTCTGCATGGAATTCAACTAGAGATGGGACGATGTCGCTCGCAAATCGTACATCAGCCGGAGTCGCCGCGACTGTCGTGTCCTCGGAATAACCGTTTGGCTAAGTCTTCTTTTGAAGCGAAAATATGTGTCACCACGTCCCTTTATCAGCCATTTTATTCCACTGACTATCCCTGATTTCGCCACAATCACCACATATACATTTGATTGATTGTCGCATGACAGCGCCCACAAAATAGCAGTTGCTTGAAAGGAATCGCCATGCGGTTGGTGTTCGGACTTGTCTTGGTAGTTGGTCTAGGATTGGCGGGATTCGCTGTGTACATGGCGAAAAACTTCATACAACAAACTCAGGCTGAACTTGCACACGAGCGCTCTCAGCGCGCGCCCAATATTGAAACTGTCGATATATATGTTGCCGATAAACCCTTGAAGTATGGTCAAAGGCTGAGAGTGGAAGACGTCAAGCTAATCGCTTTCCCCAAAAGCTCCTTACCCAAAGGCACGTTTAGTGAGGAAGATGAGTTGTTTCCGAACGGAAACGTTTCCCCTCGGAAGGTCTTGCGTACTATAGAGCCATTTGAAGCTATCTTGGGAATCAAGGTTACAGAACCTGGACAAGAAGCAGGCATTACGTCTCAGTTGGAGAAGGGCATGCGTGCCTTCGCGATTAGAGTCGATGTGTCCAGTGGTGTCTCTGGGTTTCTGCGTCCTGGAGATCGTGTTGACGTCTATTGGACCGGTAATATCGGCCGAAATGGGGCACGAACTGCGGCTAATTCAACGGGTGAAGTCACAAAGTTGATTGAAACAGGTGTCAAACTGATCGCCGTCGATCAGATTTCAAATGTTGATACAACAGAAGCTATTCTTGCCAGAACAGTCACCGTATCGGCTCGCCCGCAGCAAGTTGCATCATTGGCACAAGCGCAATCCACTGGGCGACTTTCATTGTCTCTTGTTGGAGCTGAAGACGACAGCGTTGCAGACGCCATCGAAGTCGACCAACGCAGCTTGCTGGGCTTGGCAGAAGTGGTTGTAGAGGAAAAAGCACCCGAAGTCGAAAAGCCGCAAGTTTGCACGGTCAAGACTCGGCGCGGTGGTGAAGTAATCGCAACACCGATCCCCTGCACAAACTAAAAGCAACACGATAATCAACTGGCTTTGAGGCGCCTTGGCAAAGGGCGTCTCGTCGCATTCAGGCAACTATCACCAGAAAAATACTCTAACTTCCGCGAAAAAGTTATTGATTCTTGAAAAAGAATCCGAATTGTCGCAGTCTCACAAAATAACACGGGCACCAAGACCCGAAACAGAGGCGTGATCGGAAAGGCAGGTCACATGAAAATTGCAGGACTTATAAAAGCCGCCCTGGTGGGCGCTGTTATGGTGAGTGGTCCAGTTTTGACCACAGCGAACGCAGAAACACTGCAGGTTGTTCGAAATGGCACCGCACGGAATTTAAGCGTTCCTATGAACCGTGCGATCGTTGTTGAAAGTGACACCCCATTTGCGGAACTCAGCATTGCCAACCCGGCAATTGCGGATTTTTCAACGCTATCAGATCGCACAATCTACATCCTGGGCAAGTCCCCGGGGCGTACGACACTCACTCTTCTTGACGAGACCGGACGTCTTATCACGAACGTCGAGGTGCATGTCGCAGCAGATGTTGCAGAGTTCAAAGAACGCTTGCAGCAAATTCTACCGGGCGAAAGAATCGAAGTACGCACCGCAAACGACGGCATCGTCCTTTCTGGTACGGTTTCCAGCATCACTCGCATGGACCGAGCATTAGACTTGGCACAACGTTACGCACCTGAGCGCGTCTCCAATCTGATGTCAGTTTCAGGCCAACAACAGGTCATGCTGAAAGTTCGCTTTGCCGAAATGCAGCGCAGCGTATCTAAGCAACTATCGACATCACTCGCGATTGATGGTCTCGGCGGGGTCAGTGGCGGCCTTGGTGTAGGTATTGCGGGTGCCAACCTAGGATCAGCCGCAGCAGGTTCCCAACCCGCAGTCATCTCTGGTAACAATGCAGGCGCTGCTCTGATTGGATTTGACATTGGCTCAACCCAAATCGGCATCTTACTACAAGCTCTTGAAACAAAAGGATTGGTTCGGACTTTGGCTGAACCAAACTTGACTGCCCTGTCTGGGCAAGAAGCCGAATTTTTGGCAGGTGGTGAATATCCCGTTCCGGTTGCGCAGGACAATGACACGACTTCGATTGAGTTCAAACCGTTCGGTATTCAGTTGCTATTTACACCACGGGTTCTAGATGACGATGTCATTAACCTGGAACTTGGCACTAGTGTTTCTTCACTTGACCCGGGCAATGGGATCGTGGCTGATGGATTTCAAATTGACGCCTTCCGCACCCGCCAGGCTAAAACTACTATTGCATTGCGTGACGGGCAAAGTTTCGCGATCGCAGGTCTGCTGCAAGACGATTTTCGGGATAACAACAACCAGGTTCCTTGGTTGGGAGACATCCCAGTACTTGGCAGCCTGTTCCGTAGTGCAGACTATCAGCGCTCGCAATCTGAACTGGTGATTATTGTTTCGGCTCACTTGGTAAGCCCAACACGAGGCGAAGCTTTGGCACTTCCAACGGATCGCGTCAAACTTCCGTCCGAAGCAGATTTGTTCTGGAACGGGCGTGTCGCGCGAGATGTCGAACCTGGATCAGCCACCGGTGAAGTTGCAAAGCAAGACTTCAGCGGCTCCTATGGCTATGTCATGGATTAAGGAAGGGCAGGACACATGAAACATTTCATTATCACTGCAGCGCTCATATCAGTAGCGGCCTGCTCAGATGAAGCCGGTTCGATCGTTGAGGGACCTAACTTTGGGAACCCAACTATGAACAATCATCTTGTTCACACTGGCGAGCGGTCCTACGTCATCGATTTGGCACACCGATTTGCCGACGAAGTTCCAAGCACGGTCACCTTTGCCTTTGATTCTGCCCAACTAGATTCGAATGCACGCATCGCGCTGAAGGAACAGGCAAATTGGATCCGTCAATTCCCCGAAATTCGGTTCCGGGTCTACGGTCACACGGATAAGGTTGGCTCAAGCGCTTACAATAAACGTTTAGGTCAACGCCGTGCAAACGCGGTTGTAGCATACCTCTCGACTTTGGGAATAAGCCGCAGCCGGCTCGAGGCAGTCGTCTCCTTCGGCGAAACGCAACCTCTGATCGTGACTGAAGGTCGCGAACGTCGGAACCGCCGGACTGTCACCGAGGTAACCGGATTTGTACAGGACCCACCAATCCCAATTGATGGAAAATATGCCGAGGTAATTCAACGCGAATATGTCGAATCCGCCACTCGTGAAAGCTACATCCAAAGAGACGCAACTGAAGCGGGATCCGGTGAATAGTAAATAAGACATCTCAGTAACTTTAAATATCCCGCCTCAACGGCGGGATTTTTTTGTTACCACCAATCGCACAATTACGTTTTTTTAGCCCTAATGTTGCCAAGATTACCTTCCAGATTTCAACACTGAGGTACTTGCACCTTCATTCTTACGAATCTTGGAGCAGCCTTACACCGTTTATCGGGTGAATATCTCACCCGTGCGCTTGGGCAACGAACAGAATAATAGGTTGAAAAAATATGGGTAGCTCGAACAGCGAACAGGAAAACAATTCTCTTTCCGCCTGCACAATCAGCCGGGACATCCAGAATTTCGACCTTTTAATTGAAGATATGGAAACGGCGATGGGCGACAACTGGGGTGCCCTCAATTTCGCCGAAGCTTTAGCGTTCTTCAACCAGCCTGAATCAGAAGAGATGGAATTTATCGCGATAGCGATAGACGAAAGCGATGAAAATGACATGTCCATTCCTGGAGAGGTCATCGTTGCTGCGAAATCTCGCGAGGTCAAAGTGATCCTGATCGCTGAAGATGTCAGCCCCACGTCTTTGCATCAACTCCTTCGCCAAGGTGCTGATGAATTTGTGCCCTACCCCTTACCGGAAAATGAACTGCAAGCTGCGATAGACAGATTGCGCAGACGCGATACCGAAGTGCAGATCATGCAGCAAGGTGCCGCCTTCGATGCTTCTGGCCCCGCGAATGACAGTGTCGTACTGGCCGTACAAGGAATTGCCGGAGGCACCGGTGCCACAACCTTTGCCGTCAATCTGGCGTGGGAGCTGGCCAATGTCAGCAAGGACAACCCACCAAGTGTATGCTTGTTGGACCTGAGCCTACAAACCGGCACGGTGGCAACCTATCTTGATCTTCCACGGCGCGACATTGTCTATGAATTGTGGTCCGATACAGAGGCCATGGATGATGTCATTTTCAAGCAAACTTTGGTCTCCCACGAGGAAAAACTCTGGGTTCTGACCGCGCCTCCCGACATTCTACCTCTCGATATGATTACCCCGGAAGATGTCAGCCGCATAGTCGAAATGGCACGCCGTCACTTTGACTACGTCATCGTTGACATGCCCGGCTCTCTGGTTTTGTGGACTGAAACTGTGCTTCATGCCGCACAAATTTATTTCACCACGCTAGAGTTGGATATGCGCTCGGCTCAGAACGCATTACGTCTCAAGCGGGCACTCAAGGCAGAAGAATTGCCAATTGAAAAATTACGATTTTGCCTCAATCGTGCTCCACGCTTTACCGATCTGAGCGGAAAATCACGGGTCAAGCGCATGGCGGAAAGCCTGGAAATCAGCGTTGAAGTTCAACTTCCGGATGGGGGGCGGGCCATCATGCAGGCCGGCGATCACGGCACGCCTTTGGCCACGACCGCAGCAAAGAACCCGCTTCGACGCGAAATAGCCAAACTTGCAGCGTCCTTGCACGAGCTAGGTAACGAAGATGCCGAAGAAGCAGCCTGAGAAAGACAGTAGAATATGTTTTCAAGATACAAAAAATCATCTGGCACTCCGGCAAAACCCGCTGCAAATCAACCTGTTGTCGAGTCGGTCCCGACATTACCAGTTGAGCAAGCGTCGAGTCATGTCAGCCTGCGGAAACCTGCTCCAACTGCGGTGGCAAAAGCCGCACCCATTGATCGCGAGCGCAAACGTAAAGAGCGTCTAACTGACATCAAGCTAGACCTACACCGATCTCTACTCGACAATCTGAATTTGGGCGCGCTTGATCAGGCGACCGAATCTGACCTAAAGGCCGAGATTAGTTCCATCGCCGGCGAGGTGTTGGAAGAACGCAGTATTGTTCTAAACCGCGAAGATCGCACATTGCTCACGCAAGAGCTCTATGATGAGGTCAAAGGGCTTGGGCCTCTAGAAACCTTACTCAAAGACGATACTGTCAACGATATTCTGGTCAACGGCCCGCATCAAATCTTCGTTGAGCGGGACGGCAGGCTCGAATTGAGTGACATCACATTCAAAGACGAAAAACATCTTCTCAGAATTATTGACAAAATCGTTTCGGCTGTAGGCCGTCGCGTAGATGAATCCAACCCCTATGTCGACGCCCGTCTTGCCGATGGGTCGCGATTCAACGCGATGGTCCCACCGATTGCTGTTGATGGATCTCTTGTTTCCATCCGCAAATTCAAAAAGGACAAACTGGGAATCGATGATCTGGTCAGATTTGGAGCTTTCTCTGAGGAAATGGCCGCTTATTTACAAGCGGCTGTTGCCACACGACTGAATGTAATCGTTTCGGGCGGTACAGGTTCTGGTAAAACGACAACGTTGAATGCTCTGTCCGGCTTCATCGACAATGACGAACGCATCCTCACCATCGAGGATACTGCCGAACTTCAATTACAACAGATTCACGTCGGACGTATGGAAAGCCGCCCCCCTAACGTTGAAGGAAAGGGAGAGGTATCTCCGCGTGACTGTTTGAAGAACGCACTGCGGATGCGTCCCGACCGCATCATTGTGGGCGAAACGCGTGGTGAAGAAGTTATCGACATGTTGCAGGCCATGAATACCGGCCACGACGGATCAATGACGACGATCCACGCCAACAACGCCCGTGATGCCATCTCTCGCTTGGAAAACATGGTCGCAATGGCTGGCATCGAAATGCCACTCAAAGCGGTTCGTAGCCAAATCGCCAGCGCTGTAAACCTTCTGGTGCAAGCAAGCCGTCTACAAGATGGTTCGCGTCGCATGGTGTCGATCACTGAAATCACCGGCATGGAGGGGGACGTGATCTCGATGCAGGAAATCTTTCGCTTCCAACGTGTTGGCCTGACACCTGATAACAAGATTATCGGCCATTTCACGGGAACAGGCGTGCGATCCAACTATTCCGAACGTTTCCGTCTCTGGGGATACGATTTACCCCCAAGCATTTACGAGCCTGTCGCAGCGGAGTAACAGCCATGACCCTTAGCGTAGAACCAATTATTTACGGCCTGATCTTCATTGGCGTTCTAGTCCTTGTTGAAGGTCTATATCTGACGGTTTTCGGAAAATCGATCAGCCTCAACAATCGTGTCAATCGTCGTCTGGAGATGCTCGATAAAAGTGGGAACCGCGAAGAAGTTATGGAAAAACTGCGTAAAGAGATGCAACAGCACCTCAAAGCGCAACGGATTCCACTCTATTCCATTCTGTCGGACAAAGCTCAAAAAGCCGCGATAGCCTTCACTCCGAGACAGTTGATCATGATCATGGTGCTGCTTTGCTTTGTCGCCTTTGTTGGTCTTTCGGTCGCCACAGCCACCGCGCTTCCTGTCCGCGTCCTCGTGTCCGTTGCCATGGGCGTTGGCGGGGTCTTTACCTGGATCAGTATGAAGGCAAACAAACGTATGGCGATGATGGAAGAACAACTTCCTGATGCGATCGAACTTATGGTCCGGTCTCTTCGAGTGGGACATCCATTTTCGTCGGCGATTTCAATTGTCGCTACAGAAGTTCCCGATCCTTTGGCCACAGAATTTGGCATTATTGCCGACGAAGCCGCTTACGGACGAGACGTTGGGGAAGCGCTCAAGGATATGGCTCAACGGTTGGACATGCAGGATCTGCGTTTTTTGGCGGTTGCGGTTACTATCCAACAGCAATCAGGTGGTAACCTGGCCGAAATCCTAGATGGCTTGGCAAAGGTGATCCGCTCTCGCTTCCGCCTCTTTCGTCGAGTCAAAGCGATCACCGCCGAGGCCAAATGGTCCGGTAAGTTTCTTTCTGGATTCCCAATTGCAGCCATGATTGGCATTCAGATGATCAAACCAGACTATTATGACGAAGCCATGCTTCATCCTTGGTTTATCCCAGCCTGCTTGCTCGTCGGAGCACTGCTTGTTGTCAATCTCATCGTTATGCGTGCCCTTGTAGACATCAAGGTTTGAGCCGCAGATCAATCATCGGAGCTCTTTCAGATGCTGGAATTTCTCACGGAAACGCTTGGCCCCTTTGGTCCAATCATCGCAGTCGGAACTGCAGGTCTCCTGTTGGTGCTTATTACGATTCCATTGATATTAAATCAGCGGAAAGATCCGCTGGAAAAGCTGAAGCAAGCAACACGGTCGGGCCAACCTGTCAAGGAAAAGACAACCAAACTTCGCAGCGCGAAACAGAACAAGAAGCTGGACAAGTACGCTACGTTTCTGGAGCCGCAGAACGAAAAACAACTGTCTCAAATTCGATTACTACTGATGCAAGCTGGCTATCGCAATCGCGATGCTGTCCGGTATTTTCACTTTGCCCAATTCGCATTGGGAATTGGCTTCTTGGTACTTGGCGTTTTCTATTTCCTGTTTTTTGTTTCAAATGGCGAAACCACAACGCAACAAACATTGCTTTACATTTTGGGACCCGGCGCGGCTGGGTACATGCTCCCCAAATATTGGGTTACCAAACGCCAACAAACTCGTCAGGAAGAAATTTCAAACGGCTTCCCCGACAGCCTTGACATGATGCTCACTTGTGTCGAGGCTGGCCAATCTCTTGACCAGTCCATCATCCGGGTTGCGCGCGAAATCCACGTCTCCTACCCGGCCCTTGCGGAAGAATATGAAATTGTAGCACACCAAATCAAAGCAGGACGGGACAAGCCTTCTGTGCTGAATGAAATGGCAGAGCGCTGCGGCAATCAAGACATTTCAAGTTTTGTAACCGTTTTGATACAATCACAAACATTCGGTACATCGGTGGCTGACGCCTTACGGGTCTATGCTGGAGAGATGCGTGACAAACGTGTCATGCGCGCCGAAGAAAAGGCCAACAAGTTGCCAACCAAGATGACATTGGCAACCATGATGTTTACAGTTCCTGCACTGTTGATCATTCTCGTCGGCCCATCCATTCTGGGTATTCTTGAACTGTTTTCGATGTCCACCGGCGGATAAAAACCTGAGGCACCATGACCCGAGCAGGGGCAGCATTTGCAATCATCTTTTCCCTCGCAGCCTGTAGCGAGGGTTTTAATTCAGATCCGGACAATCCGTATGCGCCGGGCTTGGCAAAAAATGAGGAAAGTGTCGACAATCTACTTGTTGCGCGCCGCCTCATGTATGCCAAGGAATATGAACTGGCTATTGACGCTTATTCACGTGCAGCGCTCGAAAATGGTTTATCGTCGGATGTATTGGCTGGTATCGGCACTGCAAACCTCGGTCTTGGGCGTCTAGACACCGCGGAACGCCTACTTCGTCAAGCTCTGGAAGAGAACGAAACCTCCCCTGAAATTTGGAACAATATTGGCGTAATCTTGATCGAAAAGGGAGAAATCCCCGAGGCGGAACAGATGTTTCGCCGCGCTTTTGCATTAGATAATGGCGAAAGTGACGCAATTCGCGATAATTTACGCTTAGCGCTCGCAAAATCTGAAAATTCTGCTTATGATGGAACGATAGAGCAAGATTACAAAGTGGTACGGCGAGGGAGCGGAGACTTCACAATAAGCCAGATACCATAATGAGGCTGAGGCAGTAAAAGGACGCAAACATGCGCCATCCGGTTTTCCTATCGCTATGCGCTGCGGGTGCATTGGCACTTGCAGGTTGTGAATCTTCCGAAGATCAAGACGTTGACCGAGCATTTCAGGATGTAAACGTCATCGACGATAGCAATCTTAGCGATGTGATGCTATCAGCAGCAGACCCCAATGAAGGCGTCGCCTATTTTCAGCGTACCCTGAGTGCGAAGCCAGATCGTATCGATCTGCAGCGTGGCTTAGCGCTCTCCTTAGTTCGGGCCAAGCGGAATACCGAGGCTGTAGCAGCGTGGAAACGCGTCATTGAACACAAAGATGCGAAGGACTCGGACCGTGTGAATTATGCCGACGCTCTTATTCGCAATAATGAATGGGATCGCGCGAATAAGGCGCTGGATCAGATCCCGCCCACACATGAGACTTTCAAACGCTATCGTCTTGAAGCCATGGTCGCGGATAGCAACAAAGAATGGAAAAAGTCCGATAGCTTTTACGAAATCGCAGTCGGGCTGACGACACGCCCCGCTGGAGTGATGAACAACTGGGGGTATTCGAAGCTCAGCCGCGGCGATTATGCAGGCGCGGAGCGCCTGTTTGCGGATGCAATCCGTCAGGACGATTCCTTGTTTACGGCCAAGAACAATCTGATTTTGGCCCGCGGTGCGCAAAAGAAGTACGCCATGCCCGTAATGCAAACATCGCAAGAAGAGCGCGCGCAGCTTCTCTATACGCTGGGGCTGTCTGCGATCAAGCAAGGGGACACTTCGATCGGAAAGGGCCTCCTTCGTGACGCAGTTGATACGCATCCTCAACACTTCGAAGAAGCGGCGCGCAGCTTGGAAACCTTAGAAGCCAACGTCGCAAATTAAAGCAGGCCTCAGATGCATTTGACCTCTACACAGGCGCTGTGGTTCTTACCATTTGTCACGCCCATCTGTCTTTGGATCACATGGAGCGATTTAAGCTCCATGCGCATCCCGAACTGGACAGTTGACACGTTGCTCGCAATTTTTCTGGTAATCGGCCTCTTTGCAATACCCACCTGGTCGGAATATGGATGGCGGTTTGCAAGTTTTGTCATCGTATTTGTACTGGGAGTCGTCGCAAATGCTGCGGGCCTTATGGGTGGTGGGGATTCAAAGTTCATGGCTTCAGCCGCGCCCTTCATCGTTCCCGCAGATGTCTCGATATTATGCATCATCTTTTCTGCCAACCTGCTGGCATGTTATTGCACTCATCGCGTTGCCAAACATACTTCGTTGCGGTCCCTTGCCCCAGAATGGGTCAGTTGGACAGCGCAACGTAAAAAATTCCCCATGGGGTTTGCGCTCTCCAGTACCTTGGTCATTTATCTTGTTCTGGGACTGGTCTACGGAGCCTAGCCCACGGCTAAGGCCCATCAGACGCCCGACGATCACCATAATTTGGCCCCTTTGCCCCAGATAATATCTCTGATCCGCAGAGCGCGGACTATATTGCAACTAAGCGGCAGACCAGACCAATGAATATGCAGGTTTCACAAGGCGTTCAGCCCCCTCCTCCTCCCAGCCGTATGGAGGAAATGCAGCTGCCCATCGTGATGATGCGCGACATCCTGATCAAGACAATATTTCGCAAAAACATCGATATGGTCTCGGAATTGTCAGAGGCGATCTGTCTTCCCCGTGCTGTCACACAAGAACTGGTTGATATGGCGCGTGAGCAAAAATTGCTTCAGGCCACCGGTACGCTGAATGCCAATTCAGGTGGCGAGATGGGTTATCAGCTTACTGACGCAGGAAAATCGCGTGCCTTGGATGCCCTGTCCCAATCTGAGTATTTTGGCCCGATGCCGGTGCCTCTTGCAGTTTATCGCGAGCAGGTCAAACGCCAATCGATCCGTAACATCCAGATTACCAGAGACGAACTGACTGGCGCAATGGGTCACCTCGTGCTGCCCGACAGCTTGTTGGATCACCTCGGCCCTGCGGTCTCCGCCGGTCGTTCGATTCTGATGTACGGCCCCCCGGGGAACGGCAAATCTTCGATCTCCAACGGTATCCGCGATGCAATGGGCGACAAAATATATGTGCCTCGCGCCATCGAATATGCCGGGCAAGTAATCACGGTCTATGACCCCATTGTGCACTCCAAAGCCGAGGTTGAATCGGACGATCCAAACTCTCTGCGTCGCCGTCGGACATTTGACACGCGCTATGTACGCTGTGAACGGCCAACTGTCATCACCGGGGGTGAGCTGTCTCTGGACATGCTGGATCTGGTCTACAACCCCACCGCCCGGACGTATCAGGCTCCGTTACAGCTGAAATCAACTGGCGGCATCTTTATTGTCGATGACCTTGGTCGTCAGGCAGAACCACCCCAATCTTTGGTTAACCGTTGGATTGTTCCGCTCGAGGAAGCCAAAGATATTCTGGCACTGCAATCAGGTGAGAAGTTCGAAGTCCCATTCGATACGTTGGTCATCTTCTCTACCAACTTTCACCCCAATAAAATCTTTGACCAAGCCGCCTTGCGCCGGATCTTTTTCAAAATCAAAATCGATGGCCCCGTTCAAGAAGATTTCCTCAAAATTTTCGCAATGGTCGCCAAGAAACGTCAGATGCCGTTGGATGAGGCTGCACTAGTCCACTTATTGAAAACAAAATACCCAACGATCAACAATGTCTATGCGAACTATCAGCCGATCTTTTTGATCGATCAAATGATTTCGATTTGCGACTTTGAAGGTATCCCCTATCAGATGTCCCCGGAGCTGATTGACCGCGCCTGGGCCAACATGTTCGTCAAAGACGAAAAGATTGTGAATTAGTCCAAGTTGAAGGACGCTCGTTAAACGATACCCGCCGCCTCTAAATGCGGCCGGTATTTTTTGCTGACGGGAACCCGGTCACCATTGCTAAGTACCAAAAAGATCTTCTGAGCACTTACGCGTTCAACACTCTCAATGGCGTCTTCTGCAACCCAGTGTGAGCGATGTGTGCAGTATCCGACGACTGGCTCCATTTTCTCAATAGCATCAACCAAACGCATCCTAAGCATTTCGGCGCCGCCGTCAGTTACCACTTCAACAAGATGATCTTTAGCGCTCAAACGCAAAATTCTCGTGGCAGGTTCAATCCGCAATCTCTGCAATAATCGGGGCTGAGATCGCATTGCGGGAGGCAGCGCGGCTTCATCAATCGGAGCATAAGCGAATACCTCTTCAGAAGCCGTATCCTCCAAACCTGGGATTAATCGGCGTGCAGCGTAGATAGCCGCTGATATCACGCCGACAAACAAAAACATCGACGAAAAACCAAACATGAACATGGTTTCGTCTTGCACAACCCGCTGAGCTATCCACCACAAAGTTGGCGCACCAAAAATCGTGAGGAGCACAACAATACAAGCGTCGACTATTTGGGGTTTATTGTAGCCCAAAACAATCAATGTAAGAAACCGAAACGAGTATGCCAAAACCAGGGCGACAGTAATGATGATCGTCCAAAAAGCGAAACGTTCAACTGGTGCCATCTTGTAAAATGTTCCAAACGGCCCGGCGACCGCGGCAACAACAATTGCGGCCACCCAAACAAATAACGTCAGGCTTGAACGCAATCTCTTGAATGTGTCGTTCAAACAATGCCTGAAATTTTGCTCGGATAACTTTGTCAATATTAAACCACCTATGGATAGACCCCATTTGTTAGGACAGCGCATAAATTCATTTAACCGCCTATAGTTAACTATCTCGTTCCCACTTTGATCAAGAAAGAGGGAAACTCCCGCATCCAGTCCCCCTATCTTTTTCGTCACTCAAATTAGTGGCGCGCTAAAATAGTGGCGCTCTTTTGTCATTTTTTATAACCAAATATGCTCAAAAAACCCCGGATCAACTCCGGGGCTTTCTAAATATTATTTATTATCAATAATTTATGCCGTGAGGCCTTCGGGTTCCGCTAAACCGTTCGCTCGGCAACACGCCGTCACGGTATTGGCCAGCAGGCAGGCAATCGTCATCGGGCCAACACCGCCGGGAACGGGGGTGATGGCGCCTGCGCGTTCGGATGCGCTGGCAAAATCGACATCACCAACCAGAACATTCTTCCCGTCACGCTCGATACGATTGATACCCACATCGATAACCGTGGCACCTTCTTTGATCCAGTCACCTGGAACCATTTCAGGGCGTCCAACGGCAGCGACAACGATGTCAGCGCGGCGCACAACGTCAGGCAAGTCTTTGGTGCGGCTGTGTGCGATTGTGACGGTGCAGCTATCGCCCAGCAACAATTGGGCCATAGGCTTGCCAACAATGTTTGAGCGACCAACCACAACGGCATTCATGCCGGAGAGCGAGCCATGGTGATCTCGCAGCATCATCAGGCAACCCAGCGGGGTGCAAGGCACCATGCTTTTCTGTCCCGTGCTCAGCAGGCCGACGTTTGAAATGTGGAAACCATCCACATCTTTTGCCGGCGAGATCGAATTGATCACCAGATCTTCGTCCAGGTGCTTGGGCAGCGGAAGCTGTACCAGAATGCCGTGGATGGCTGGGTCATTATTTAGCTGGTCAACCAGCGCCAGCAGATCGGCCTCTGATGTGTCCACATCCAGCTTGTGCTCAACACTGTTCATGCCAACCTCAACGGTTTGCTTACCTTTGGAGCGAACATAAACTTGGCTGGCTGGATCTTCACCGACCAAAACAACTGCCAGACCTGGCGTGATGTTGTGTTCTTCCTTCAGGCGGGCGACGTGCCCTGCTACTTTTTCCCGAACAGTCGCCGCGAAGGCTTTCCCGTCAATGATTTGCGCAGCCATGATTGCGTCCTTTATTTTTTACGATTTCTGTTTTCGTTTATACAAACGAAATAGGCCCGGCAATTCGCCGGGCCTATGTTTTTCATTTCCAATGATCAGAACAAACCTTCGATCTGTCCACCGTCATTCAGATGAATGGTCTCTGCCGCTGGTGTGCGGGGCAGACCAGGCATGGTCATGATCTCACCGCAGACAACAACAACAAAGCCAGCACCCGCGCTCAGGCGAACTTCGCGCACTGGAACCGAATGGCCAGTTGGCGCACCGCGCAGGCTAGGATCGGTCGAGAAGCTGTACTGGGTTTTCGCCATGCAGACCGGCAGGTTGCCATAGCCTTGCTCTTCCCACAGTTTCAGCTGATCACGGATCTTCTTGTCAGCCAGAACTTCGTCAGCGCGGTAGATACGCTTGGCGATGGTTTCAACCTTGTCGAACAGCGACATGTCGTCTGGGTAGATCGGTGCGAAGTTGGCAGTACCACCTTCAACGATCTCAACAACTTTGTTCGCCAGGTTTTCCGACCCTTTGGAGCCGAATTCCCAGTGCTGAGACACAACAGCTTCGGTACCGTGGCCAGCAACATAGTCTTTGACCGCTTGTACTTCGGCATCGGTGTCAGTGACAAAGTGGTTGATCGCAACGACAACTGGAACGCCAAAGGATTTGATGTTCTCGATGTGACGACCCAGGTTCGGGCAACCCGCAGTGACGGCATCGACGTTTTCTTGACCCAGATCAGCCTTGGCAACACCACCGTTCATTTTCATCGCGCGCACTGTCGCAACCAGAACAACCGCCGATGGGGCCAGACCGGCCTTGCGGCATTTGATGTTCATGAACTTCTCGGCACCAAGATCGGCACCAAAGCCAGCCTCAGTCACAACGTAGTCGCTGATTTTCAGAGCGGTTGTTGTTGCGATGACCGAGTTACAGCCGTGTGCGATGTTGGCGAATGGGCCGCCGTGAACGAACGCCGGGTTGTTTTCCAGAGTTTGCACCAGGTTTGGCTGCATTGCATCTTTCAACAGAACAGTCATCGCGCCTTCGGCTTTGATGTCGCGGCAGAAGACAGGGCTGCGGTCACGGCGGTAGGCCACGATCATGTCACCCAGACGTTTTTCCAGATCTTTCAGGTTGCTGGCCAGACACAGGATCGCCATGACTTCCGACGCCACAGTGATGTCAAAGCCTGCTTCGCGTGGGAAGCCGTTGGAAACGCCACCCAAGGACGCAGTGATCTGGCGCAAAGCACGGTCGTTCATGTCGACAACGCGACGCCATTGAACACGGCGAACATCGATTTCTTGCTCGTTGCCCCAATAGATGTGGTTGTCGAGCATGGCCGACAGCAGCGAGTGCGCCGATGTGATCGCGTGGAAGTCACCTGTGAAGTGCAGGTTCATTTCTTCCATTGGAACGACCTGAGCGTAACCACCCCCAGCAGCACCGCCCTTCATACCGAAGTTGGGGCCAAGCGAGGCTTCGCGGATACAGATCATGGCTTTTTTACCGATACGGTTCAGACCGTCACCCAGACCAACCGTGGTGGTGGTTTTACCTTCACCGGCTGGGGTTGGGTTGATCGCTGTCACCAGGACCAGCTTGCCGTTTTCGTTACCCTGAACAGAGTTGATGTACTCTTGGCTGACTTTTGCTTTGTCATGGCCGTAGGGCAGCAGGTGTTCGGTTGGAATGCCAAGCTTGTCGCCGATTTCCTGAATCGGTTTCTTGTTGGCTTCGCGTGCAATCTCAATGTCGGATTTATAGCTCATGTTGTGTCCTCTGGTCGCCGCAATGCGGTTTAAAGCTAACTCGGCTATACCGAGTCTTCCGTCGTATACAAAATGCGAATCCGACACATACCGCCATTGTTACGTCGGAATGCCACGGTTCAGTTTCGTATCGGAAACTCAATTTCCGGTTTGGCGTGCAGAGTCAATATGCGACCACATCGGTTGATCGGGAATGTGAAGAGTAAGTGTATCTCCAACGCTTAACTTACCTTCGCGCTCCACCCACATGGTCACGCCGCGCCGTCCAGTTGCTGCTTTCTTGAACTTTTTTCCGTGACCTGGACGATCCTTCTCAATCTCCCGCGCAGGAAAATTACAGGGACGGTTTTCCATATCAACCACAAGCGTCGTGCCTTCCTCGGTTTGTAACCGAGACGACGGAGGGACATAAGTAAAGTCCGGAATGCCCCGGACCACAACCGAAGCCCCCAACCACTCCGGGTGGATCTCATCCAATCCGACTTCCTCTGCAATGATGCCTAACTCTTCTTCGGACACCACCGACAGCTGCCGCGTATTGCGAATGATGGTCCCTTCGGGGTGTTGAGATCGCACCCGTACGCAAGAGGGGCGTGTCTCACCGGAATGCAACTCTCCGTCAGCCCCGGCAAGACTGAGTTGCATTTCATTCAGAGGAACAGAGCGTATCGAGCCTTCGTTGTTCTCTACTCGCCCCAGCCAAACAATCTCGGCCTTAAAATCTGTCGGTTTCAAAGCAGGCATATACTGTCCTTCCACACGATCATCCGCACTGTTGACGGACCATGGCTCTACGTCAATACCACGAAGGGGGAGCTACTGGGTATTACAGATGCGTTTTGCACGACATTTGACACAACCCGTCGCTGCATCCTAGCCTTGATTCATATTTCATCTAGGGGGGGAAGATGAAAAACACGATTGCATCGCTACTATTAACGGCCGCCTTGGCGCATGCTGCAAGCGCTAGCGAGCAGGCGAAAACCTGGCCAGCATCAGAAGAGGCCGCTCAATTTGTCAAAGACACTATAGTATTGGGAATGCTGGCCAGCCCTTACGGCACCGGTTGGGTAGAAAACCAACAGTTGCTGGAATACTTCCAACGCGCCCGCGACAATGGCATCACTGGGCATGAAATGACGCTGACCGCTGCAGGTATGACTTTCAACGACCTTTTGGATCAACACCATCATTTTCGCTCGGCCATGTCGGAAGAGCCTGAAAACTACCTAGTCGTTCACAACACCCGCGATATTGAGGCGGCACATTTGCAGGGGAAAACCGCTGTCATCTGGAACTCTCAAACCGCCACTATCCTTGATGGCGACCCCAAGCGCATGGCGATACTGGCCGACATGGGGATCAAAAGCATGATCTTGGCCTATAACGACATCTTCAGAACCGGATCAGGATCTCTTGCCGCCTTCAACGGCCGCGACATCGGGCTGACACCCTATGGTGAGGACGTGATTGACGAGTTGGTGCGCTATGGGATTTTGCTGGACCTGAGCCACACAGGCAAACAGACCGCGACGGATGCAATGGATTACATGGATGAAAATTATCCCGGTGTTCCCTATGTTTATACGCATTCTATTCCTGCCGGTCTGTACGCCAATGAGCCAGAGGCGACACCACGGGGCTGTTACCGCAACATCACCGACGAAGAAGCCCTGCGCGCAGCAAACTCGGGTGGCTATGTATCACCCACTTTCACCGAATGGATGATGGATGGCATTTGGCCCGAAGATATTTCGCCTCAGCAAGCTGCAGATATGATTGACTATTACGTCAAATTGGTCGGCGTTGATCACGTTGGCATTGCCACCGACGACATGTTTGACGAAACCTTGATCAACACATTCGTTGAAGCCAACCCAGATATCTACGATGACGACGGTTACATGCTGAAAGCCTTTCAGCGCGGTGCAACCGGCAGCGGAGAGATGGCCAAAATTCTAGCCGCCATAACTGATGAGTTGTGGCGACGCGGTTATACAAACGAGGACCTCGCCAAAATCTATGGCGGTAACAAAATACGGGTCTGGTCCGACGTTTGGGAGGGCATCCCACAGGAAAAGTTCAACGCGACCTATCAGGAACGCGTCAAACTACGCCAAGAACTGCGTGATCGGTTCTATTCGCGCTGACAAACTGCTTTAAGACAAGGCCTTCAACACTCCCTCAGTCGGTAAAACCGTCGCAAACTCACCGTGCAGGTTGGCCAATGTGACTGAATGGATCTGCTCGGCATCATGTACAATCCCATCAGGCCCGGTCGCACCATAGGCCCAGACCGCATCAGCAGTATAGATCGTGTCGAACCCCAGATTTCCAGCCGAACGCGTGGTCGATTCAGCACAGTGATTGGCGGTTGCACCGCATACAACCAGCCGCTCCACACCTTCTGCACGCAAATCCTCCTCCAGCGAAGTACCTACAAATCCGCTGGCGACATGCTTGACCACCACCGCTTCACCATCCGTCGGGGCCGCGAAAGGTTGCACCACTGCGCCGGGAGCATTGGCATTAAACGGATCATCTGCATCAGAGCCATGGTGGTGGATATGGACTACCTTATCGCCCCGGTCACGAAACACTTTTAGCAATGTCTCAATATTTGCCTCTGCCTCACGGCAAGACCGTTCTGCGCCCGCAGCGTCGTCATGTACAAAAGCCATCTGAACATCGATGACAAGAAGTGCGGTTTTCATGTTTGTCTTTCCTTTTGCTTAGGCGCTGGCGCGCTCGGCGAGGATTTTTTCAACCCGCTCGCCATAGATACGAATGTTGACGTCGTCGCTCAGGACACGCCCTGGCTGTTCATCATAGGTCAGAATGGCCGTGACGCGTGGGCGCGCTCCCTGCACTTTTGTTACTCCGTGCAGGGAATATCCGCCCCGAAACAGCGTGAAAGTGCCTGCACCTCGGCTGAACGTTTGTGCGGCAGACATGTCGCCCGTCAACAACCGCGTGACCGCATTTTTATCTTCGCTGACATCGGTCCGTGAATTTGGTAGGAAAGCAAATTCACCGCCCTCCTCGGCCGCCTGCAACAGCAGCGTGACTGTGCATTCCGTTGTGTCATAGTGCCATGCGTGCCAGCTTCCTGGCTGAAGGGCCACGACATTGAGTGCTTGAAATTCATCTGCACAGCGATAAAGCTGCGGCTTTTGCTGCACCCGGCGGACAAATTCGGTCAACAGATTCGATTGGTACAATTGCTGCAGCAAGGTTTCCTTTGGAATCTGGTCATCCGCCAATTGGACCGCCTTGTGCATATATTCCTGACGACGCGGATCATTCGAGGGGGCATCCGGATCAACGGCTCCTTGGTAAATTGTGCGTTTAATGGTCAATACGGGCGCGTTGGGGAGCAATGCATTGGATTCCGCTGCTAGTGCTTCAAGCGCATCTTCACGAATAAATCCATCCAGATTGCACCAACCATGTTCCTCCATCTGGGCCTGACACTCAGCCAGAAATGCGGCACCCGGTCCTTGGTCAAGATCAGCGATTGGATAACGCTCCAGTTCGACAAGGTTGAGCACCATATCGGAATGGGTCTTGAATATCGCTTGGTCCATGAAGCCTCCCAATTCATTCATGCGGCCATCCGGCAAGACAGCCAGTTTCAATTGGGGTTCATATTGGCAATGGTAATTGAAAAAGAAAAATGAAAGTATAGGGGCTCATGAACATAAATAACTTATGACAAATGCTCCAACGAAACATCAATTTAAACTGGCTGCGCAGCTTCGAGTCCGCAGCGCGCCACTTGAGCTTTACTGCGGCGGCGCATGAACTGAGCCTGACACAAACCGCGATCAGTCAACATATCAAGGCGCTTGAACAGAAGCTCGGACAGCAACTGTTCATCCGCCGTGCCAAGAGCTTGCGTTTGACAGATGTCGGAGAGGCTTACCTGCCCTCGGTCCGGGATGGGTTGAACACTATTGGTCTCTCAACACGCGGTCTGTTTGGCCCGGATCTAGCCAATCACGTGATCATCCGCGCTTCGATGGCCTGCAACGTCTGGCTATCTTCGCAACTGGCAACCCTTTGCCAACAGCACCCCCAGATTGGCGTACAATTCGTGACCTCAATCTGGCCCGAAGCCACAAAACAAAAAGCCGCGGATCTAGATATTATCCTTGCCCCGCAAAAACATGCGGGGGCCCATCTTGAAAAACTGTCAGACGAAAGCATCGTGCCCGTCTGCGGATCACAAACAGCGTCTTCGATCAAAAGCCTTCAGGATTTGGAACAACTTGACCGCATACATATTCTGGGCTTTGACGACCATTGGGCACGCTATCTGGCGGCGTTCGACATTCAGCAATCAGCAGGAACAACACGCCATGTCGTCGATACGTCAGTTGCAGCGGGCGAAATGGTCCAAGCAGGCATGGGAGGCGCAATGCTAATAGAGCGTTTCGCAACCCAGGCCATTCAAACAGGACGCGACATTTCGATAGTTGGAGCATCGGTGCCCCTGGGCCAGTCACACTACATCGCGCGCAATGATGCCACGCAAGCTCAACGCCCGGAAGTAGAAGCTGTTATCGCGTGGTTGAAGCAGTGTTTTACGCCAAGAGATGAAATCTCTTAATGTTCGACTTCCTCAGTCAACTTTGAAGAGATTCGATTCTGTAGTATATTCCTTCGAATAATTTAAACATTTTGGGATTAGAAGCATGACTTACATTATGTGCGTTCGAAACATAACCAAGGGTCGGTTCGGAAATGAACCAGGTGCCACACATTTTTTAGATGTCCCATCAGGGCAAACACCAGCGCCTGCACATAAAACCAGTAAACGCGACTGGATTAAATCTGTTCAAAAAGATGCCATCACTGGCTCAGAGAGCGGAGTCCCTGTCGGGGATATCTTGTTTTATGTTCACGGGTATAACAATACCCCTGAACAAGTGGTTACGCGCCATCGAAAGCTGCAAAACGGATTAGCCAAACACGGTTACAAAGGCACGATTATTAGCTTTGACTGGCCCAGTGCAGATACTGCGCTCAACTACCTTGAGGACAGGCATGACGCCAAACAGACAATGCTCAGGCTCGTAAACGAAGGCATAAAGACCTTCGCGTCCCTGCAACGCCCGGATTGTCGGATAAATCAGCACATATTGGCCCATTCGATGGGATGCTACGTTGTGCGTGAGGCGTTCGATGATGCCGATGACATCGCATCAATTGCGCAAAAGAACTGGACCGTTAGTCAGATCATGTTTGTTGCTGGCGATGTATCGTCTAGAGCGATGCGGGATGGCGCATCGAAAAGTAGCTCGCTATATCGCCACTGCGTACGTATGACCAACTACTACAATCCGTATGACAATGTACTTACGCTGGCCAATGTCAAACGCATTGGTGTCTCCCCTAGGGTCGGTCGAATTGGATTACCGGATCGGGTTCCAAGCAAAGCCGTCGATATATTTTGTGGCGCATATTACAAAGAGAAAATCGACCCCGAGCTAACCGCTCTACGAAAGGCGCACACGTGGTATTTTGATGATGATGTATTTCTACGCGATGTTCACCACACAATCGACGGCGCTATCGACCGCGAAAAAATTCCCGGCAGGCGCCCCACAAGCAAAGGTAACCTAGCGCTAACCGCATTAGATTAAACGGTGTGATTTAAGCTGTAGTGCGGAGCTCTTACACTGTTAAGGTAAAGAACATTCGGCGGAACGGAAACAGAACTGAACCATCCTCGCGCACAGGATAGGCCGAATGCATGACATCCTCATATCGCGCAATCAGATCCGCTTTTTCCTCGGCATCTAAAGCATCCAAGATCGGGCGAGCATAGGTGCTTTCGGTAAAGCGACGCACCGGATGGCTACCTTTTTCGGCCACAAGGCGCTGATAATATTCGGTTTCCCAAAGGCGGAACTGCCCCAAAGGCCCAAGCAACTCTTCGTATTTAACCGGGGCCATCACTCCGGGTGTTCCCATCTTCTCAACCCGACCGGGGTATAGCTCTTCCACCAAGCTCAGCCAAACCCGATGCGAAGGAGCCTTGTTCTGATGCGGCATTTGGATGGCCAAGGTCCCACCTTTGCCCAGCATGGAGGCCAACCGAGGCATCAACTGTTCGTGGTTTCCGACCCAGTGCAGCGCTGCATTAGAAAATAGCAGTCCAGGCGCACGACGCGGATGCCAGTCATTTATGTCTGCCTGCTGCAAAATGGAATAGCTTTTCTCGCCACGCGCCTTGTCCAGCATCGCGGGCGAGGCATCAACACCGATCACCTCACGCGACGTTCCGGCCCGGGCACGCAGTGCCTTGCCCATCGCACCATTGCCGCAACCCAGATCAATGACATCACCAGCACTCATCTGGCCCACAGCATTCAGCAGATCCAATGCCGGGCGCAGGCGCTGATCGTGGAACCGGGCATATGCGCCTGGATTCCAGTCGGGTGTTTGCTGTGCTGAATTCATGCCGTCGGCTCGGGCTCCAACCCGCCTTCACTATCCCCGCCCGTCACTTTGGGTTGGGTTTTCGGGATCGCAGTAACGGATGGCTTTTCAGGCTCATCCGAGGCCTGATCACCCCCGCTGTCTTCAGGCGGTTCACCGCGCATCACACGCTCAATCTCTTCGCCCGTCAGGGTCTCATATTCCAGAAGCCCCTGTGCCAGACGCTCCCAATCATCCTTGCGCTCGGTCAGGATTTTGTAGGCGCGCTCGTAGGCGTGATCAATCATGAGTTTGACCTCATCCTCGATCAACTCCTTGGTGTTCGCTGAAATTGAGAAGCCCCCAGCCGCATTACCGCTGTAACCTTCGTGGGCCTGCTCGTAATCAACGTTACCGACCTTGTCAGACATGCCCCAACGCAGAACCATGGCCCGCGCCAGACCACTGGCCTGTTGAATGTCACCGGCTGGGCCGTTTGAAACATTATCAGGACCGTATTTAATAATCTCAGCTGCTTTACCAGCCATGGTCATGGCCAGTTTTTCTTCGCATTCAGATTTGTGCCAGTTCAGACGGTCGATTTCAGGCAAAGACACAACCATCCCCAACGCGCCACCACGTGGAATGATCGTCGCTTTGTAAACCGGGTCACACTGCGGCAATGCCAAGCCAACCACAGCATGGCCGGCTTCGTGATAGGCGGTCTTCTCTTTTTGATCATCGGTCAAGACCATCGAGCGCCGTTCCGCGCCCATCATGACCTTATCCTTGGCGTTCTCAAAGTCTTCCATGGTGACGAAACGGCGTCCAACACGGGCGGCCATCAATGCTGCCTCGTTCACAAGGTTCGCAAGATCCGCACCCGAGAACCCCGGTGTACCGCGCGCGATGATACGCAGATCTACATCCGGGCCCAGCGGGGTCTTGCGCGCATGCACGCCCAGAATTTTCTCACGGCCTTTAATGTCAGGATTCATTACCATGACCTGGCGATCAAACCGGCCCGGACGCAACAACGCAGGATCCAGCACATCTTTGCGGTTGGTCGCCGCGATGATGATCACACCTTCGTTCGCTTCAAAACCGTCCATTTCGACCAGCAACTGGTTCAATGTCTGCTCGCGCTCGTCGTTACCACCGCCATATCCGGCACCACGATGGCGGCCTACGGCGTCAATCTCGTCGATGAACACGATACAAGGCGCGTTCTTTTTCGCCTGTTCGAACATGTCGCGCAC
Source organism: Roseovarius albus (assembly GCF_900172335.1). Lineage (GTDB taxonomy): Bacteria > Pseudomonadota > Alphaproteobacteria > Rhodobacterales > Rhodobacteraceae > Roseovarius > Roseovarius albus. The sequence continues at coordinate 86,866 of NZ_FWFX01000002.1, read as the reverse complement.
ACGCGAAGCACCAACACCCACGAACATTTCCACAAAGTCAGAACCAGAAATGGTAAAGAACGGCACACCCGCCTCGCCAGCGATGGCCCGGGCGAGCAATGTTTTACCAGTGCCAGGAGGGCCCACAAGCAACGCGCCTTTCGGAATCTTGCCACCAAGACGTGAAAATTTCTGCGGGTTGCGCAGGAATTCAACAATCTCTTCCAATTCTTCTTTGGCTTCGTCGATACCCGCGACGTCATCAAAGGTCACACGGCCATGTTTTTCGGTCAGCATTTTGGCCTTGGACTTACCAAAGCCCATCGCGCCGCCTTTGCCACCACCTTGCATCCTATTCATGAAATAGACCCAGACCCCGATCAAAAGAATAAACGGCGCAAGAGCTAGTAAGAAGGACTGGAATCCGGATTGTTGCTGTGGTTCGGCCGTGAATGGGATATCCTTTTCAAGCAGCAACTTGGTGACTTCAGCATCCTCTGGGCGGATGGTGACAAAGTCTTTTCCAGCGGTATCACGATAACGGATGTTTTCGCCGTCCAAGGTTACTTGACTGACAGACCCCGAATCCACCTGTTCCACGAATTCCGAGTATTTAACCGTTTTGCTTTGGTTGATACTTCCGGATCCACTGAACAGGTTGAACAGTGCTAGGATCAGCAGGAACAGAACCAGCCAGAAAGCGATATTTCGTGCGTTGCCCAAGGAAACTCTCCTCACGTCTCAGGTGGGCCTGCCCATAGCACAAGCCCTGCCTATCTTAAATAGAGATCATACGGTTATGTTCAATGCGATAATAGCATTGAGAAAAAATGATCTTCGTCTCGAATCAACTCAACCTGCCAACCATTATGCAGTCCCGCCAACGGCGCGGCTAGAACTTCCTGCCCTTGCCACACTGCCGGACTGGCTCTGAGCGACGTTGCTGGCAGACCACTGTCACGCCGATCCGGACAAAAAGGCAGGCCAGATTCACCCAAAGAACGGATTTCCAAACCCTTCAAATCCATCGCATTTTCCGGCGCAATCACACGCCAACGCCCGTCCCAAATATCTGAGATCTCGGTCTTGGTTTCAGCAGCGGCATCCGCCTCCCGCGAAACCCGAAGCTGTTCTTGACCAACCCGGATGAGGCACCCCTGCAGTGTCATATCAGTTCCACCTCTGATCGATTCCAATAACAAATCCATTGCCCGGCCACGCGGCGCATAATCTGTGCCATTGATCCATTTCAGCGCCATCTGTAACAGACGCCGCGCCACTTCGGGCCGCAAAGCACGATATCCTTTACGGTCAATGATGATATCGCCCGCTTGAAAACGTACGCATTCGCGTGCGGCCAGAAACACATACCAATACAGCGTCTGCCGCACCTCCGCCATGTGTTTCGCGACGGTCGACAATCCTCGCGCGGTTATGCCCAGATCTGCCAGATGCCCCATTGCCTGACGCGCCCGGACCCGTTGATATGTATCATCTTCGTTGCTGGGATCATCAATCCATTGCACATCGCGCGCCTGTAAGTCTTCACGCAGCTCTTTGCGGGTGACGTTCAACATCGGTCGGCAAAAAGTAACTGCCCCCTGCCGCCAGCTCTCCGCCATCGCTGATAATCCATCAACGCCAGCCTCGCGTGCCAGTCGCATCAAAAACGTCTCGGCCTGATCATCTGTAGTATGGCCAATGGCAATGTGGCTGATCCCCTGCGCTTCGGCCCAGTCCGCCATCAATCTGTAGCGCGCGCGTCGTGCCCGATCGGACAAGTTACCCTGCCCATCCCAGCCCTGCCACTTCAATGTCTGATGAGGGATCCCCAAACCACTGCAAAGCTGGGCAACCTGCTCGGCTTCTTCCGCTGCCTCCGACCGCAAACCGTGATCCACCGTCACCGCGTAAATCTTTGAGCCGCCCTCCTCCTGCCAATCACGCAAAATATGCAACAACGCCAGAGAATCGCTCCCACCAGACACAGCCACGCCTAGCATTTCAGGAGAGGCCGGGAGGAAAAAGCCGGTCACCCGGTTGTGGAGCAGCCCGGTTTTGCCTGTCACTGACATCCCAATTCGGACAAGGCTGCGCGTGCTTTGCCCTCAGCTTCTGATCCGGGGAAGCGCACGCCAACCTCGCCAAGTGTAACGCAAGCCTCATCGGTCTGCCCCAATTGCCCCAGAGAGTTGCCGAGCAGATAGAGCGCGTCCGGGGCCTGCGGTCCGTTGGGGGCTGCGCTGAATGTGTCGAGATAGGACCGTGCCGCACCCGTTTTATCGCCAGCACCATCAAGCGCCTGACCACGCAACAGACCTGCCTGCCCACTCAAAGGGCTGCCTGGGTAGTTCGTCTGGAAATTGGCAAACTGCTCCGCAGCCGCCGCATAACTTCCGGATTCCAATGCGGCTTGGGCCGTTTCAAAATCGGCACGCTCTCCGATGGCCAGCTCGACCTCTTCTTCGCCTTCCACAGATGGTAAAGGTGTCACCACTCCGCCGCCTGTGTCATTGCCAGCCGTCACACCGCCCAAAGTGCTGCCCGGTTCCAATGAACCTATATCGCACTTGGCTTCCAGCTCGCACAGGCGGAATTCCAGATCCCCGATCCGGTTTCCGCCATCTTGGGCTACGCGCACAACTTTGTGCTCAAGCTCTTCGGTTTTCGACGTGAGCCTCTGCAGCTCACTTTCAATCGCATTGACCCGGTCAATCAGGCTACCGCCCCCGGTCAGTTGCCCCGAAGCTCCTGTCGTGCTCAGCTCGCGCTTGAGTTTCTGGATCTCAACATAAAGCACTGAAAGCTCCTGCCGGATATCAGCAAGTGTTTCATCCTGGCTTTGTGCCAGCACTCCAACAGGTGCCGTCAGCACCAAACCCACAATGACCGGAAACAAAAAGCGCATTACTCTGGCCCTTAATTTAACTATTCGGGATGGCCGAAACCACAGTCACCGCCCGGCGGTTCTTGTTATAACAGGCTTCGTCGCTACACACTTCAAGTGGGCGCTCTTTACCGTAGCTCACCACTTTCATGCGATTACCGGCAACACCTTTGCTCAACAAATACTCTTGCACCGCATTGGCACGGCGCGCGCCCAGCGCGAGGTTGTATTCGCGTGTGCCCTGCTCGTCTGCGTGACCTTCGATGATCGCTGAGTAGGCCGTGTTGGTCATCAACCACTGCGCCTGCCCATCCAAAGTGGCGGCTCCTTCCGGGCTGATCGTGGACTGATCCACGGCAAACAACACGCGGTCCCCAACAGTTTGCTGGAAATACAGTGGCGACGTCGGATCTTGCGCGCTACCGCTTCCATACGCGCCTGAACCAGCGCCGTTGCCGTCAACACCTTGCAGATACTCAGGCTGCGTACAGGCTGCCAGTGCCAAACCGACACAGGCAATCATTGTCTTGCTCAGGATATTCATCTCATTGCCTCGTTTTTATTTTCAACTGCTCTTTTGTCTTTTCATATCACACGCCCCTCACTTTGGGAACGCATGGCTGTTCAATTCTGCAACGGTGACCAAGCCGGGTCGCTGGCCCCTGTATTGGTGGCCACCTGACGCAAATTTCGCCCGGTGATGTCTACTGACCACAGGCTTGACGCCCCGCTGGCCCCGGCGGTTTCACGTGTGAACATGATCACCCGACCATTCGGGGCCCAGGTCGGCCCTTCATCCAGAAAGGAAGCGGTCAGCAATCGCTCTTCGCTGCCATTGGTGCGCATAACGCCAATATGGAACCGCCCTTTGGATTGCTTGGTAAAGGCGATGTAATCCCCACGTGGCGACCAGACCGGCGTACCATAGCGGCCCTTGCCAAAGCTGATACGCGTGGCCTCGCCTCCGCCAGACGACATGACATAAAGCTGCGGCGTGCCCGAGCGATCACTTTCAAAGACGATCTGGCTACCATCTGGACTAAAACTCGGCGCGGTCTCAATCGAAGGTGCATTGGTCAGGCGCTGGCTGGCCCCTGTGTTGATATCCATGGTGTAGAGGTCGGTATTCCCGCCCCGCGTCAGACTATAAACCACTGTGCGCCCATCCGGGGCAAAGCGTGGCGCAAAGCTCATCGTCCCATCCTGCCCCTCAAGCGCGCGACGAGCAACGTTGGAAACGTCCAGAACATTGATCCTGGGAAAGCCGCTTTCATAGCTGGTGTAGAGCACCTGCGATCCAGAGGGAGAGAACCGTGGTGCCAAAACGATGGACGAACTGTCCGTCAGGTAAGAGACATTCGCCCCATCGTAATCCATGATCGCAAGCCGCTTTTCACGTTGATTCTTGGGCCCGGTTTCCGAGACAAACACCACTCGACTGTCGAAATATGCCCCTTCGCCAGTGATGCGTTTGTAAACCTCATCCGCCACCTTATGCGCCATGCGTCGCCAGCCATCCGGAGTGCCAACGAACTGCAGGCCCTGTGACATCTCCTGCCCGGCAAAGACATCATATACCCGAAACTGCACCACCAGCTTGCCCGAGGCATCGACGTTCACGAACCCTGTAACCAGCGCCTCGGCGTTGATCGCCTTCCAGTCGGCAAACTGAACCGGGCTGGAAAAACTGGTGATCTGGCTGATGTAGGCATTTGACGGGATTTCCCGGAACAACCCCGTGCCGCTCAGGTCTGCCGAAACCACCCGTGCAATGTTGCGCGCATATTCCGCCGAGGCCGAAGACCCCGCCACAAAATCCGGCACCGCAAAGGGCAGTGGTTCAATCACACCCTGATCCACGATGATCTTAAGGGGCTGACTGTCCTGCGCAGCGACAGGCGTGGCCCCGATCAGGAAAGCTGCCAAAAGGGTCAGAACATGTTTCATCATTTAATCCTCATGTTTTCGGGATTGAAGGTGATCTCAACTTCGCGCCATTGGTCATACTTCTCGGCGGGTAAATCATAGCCGCGTGCACCACAACGGATGATTGCCCGGCGCGCGGCATCAAAGGCTTGTTGGGCGGAACTGCTGCTGCCACCGCTGGAACTGACCATGCGGATCGAATTGGCGACAGGTTTTGCATCCTCGGTCATTTGAAAAGCCACAACCACGATGGTTTGCAGGGCATCTGTGCTCAGACTACCCACATTCCAACATTGTTGCACCCCTAAGCGCAGGGCGTCTTTTTCACCAGCGGTCAACGGCGGTCCAGCGGGACGTGTTTCGGTCTGCGTAGTTCCCAACGCTTCGGCCAATGCATCCTCAACTGATGAGTTTTCGGTGGATGGTACGTCTTGCACAACCTCTTCTGCCGGCTCTTCAACTGGTCGTGACGGGCGCGCTACTGGCCGCACAGAAGCAGTAGGTGCGATAGGCGCGTCCTCTTCTTCCTCAGCCTCGGTTACAATCTCTGTCGTGGTTTCTTGCCGGGCAGTTTCTTCCTGCTCATCCTCGACCACTGTTTCGGCTTCATCAGGCTGGGTTTCCTGTTGATCGACATCATCGATCCGCACATCCGGTTCGGGCGCTTCTACCGCCTCAGGGGCGATGACATCCGCAGGACGTGGTTGAGATTCGGGATTTATTTCTGGCAGGACTGCAACTTCCTCCGAAGGCGGCTGCAACACCGGGGCCTCATCCGTCACCTCGGCCTCGGGCGGGGCAAGTTCTGCAACGTCAGGCGCCTCATCCGGCACATCAGGCTCAGCCACCTCGGGCTGCGCAACAACCGGGGTTTCATCCGTATCAGACGTTAAATCAGGCACCGCTTCGCCCGCCTCGGGTGGTTCAGGCGTGTCGACATTGGCCACAGCATCAGGCGCCTGAGTTTGCGCCATCAGCAGGGCAAAGTCTTCGCTTGAAATGGCTGTCACCTCACTAACCTCCATCGGCAACGGTTCCGACTGGAACGCCCCGCCAAACAGCGCAAACGCAATCAGGCCCAAGTGACCAACACCCGATATGATCTGACCTGTGTTCACCCGGTCTAAACCTCGTGTCCGCCCAGCCTCAGCCGCCTTGCCCATCAAGGCTGGGGCCGCCGGTATCGGTCACCAAACCGATATCCGAAAACCCACCCCGGTTCAGCGCGCCCATCACCTGCATTACTTCGGCATAAGGCACCGCCCCATCCGCGCGCAGATAGATCCGTGTACTGTCCCGCTCGGATGCAATGCCCTGCAATCGTGTCACCAATTCCCCACGCTCCACCTCGGTGGTCTGGATCATCACCTGTCCATCAGCAGCAATCGTAATGGACAACGGTTCTTCCTGCTCTCCCGGCAGGGCGCTGGCCGCTGTTTTCGGCAATTCAACTGGCACGCCCACAATGCTCAGAGGCGCGGCCACCATGAAAATGATCAGCAGCACCAGCATCACATCCACAAACGGCGTGACGTTAATCTCTGCCATCGGGCGGCTACGCCCGCCACCTCGGCGACGACGCCCGCCGTTTCCCGATTTCTGAACAACACCCGCGCCCATGGCTCAACTATCCAACTGGCGGCTAAGAATGGTGGCAAACTCATCGGCAAAGGCCTCATAACCCGCAACGATGCGGTCACTGTCCGCACTTAGCTTGTTGTAAAAAACCACCGCCGGGATCGCCGCCAACAGACCCAGACCCGTGGCCAGCAAGGCCTCGGCAATCCCCGGCGCTACCACCGCAAGGTTGGTGTTTTGCTGCTCGGCAATTTCGATAAAGGCATTCATGATACCCCAAACCGTCCCGAACAAGCCGATAAACGGTGCTGTTGAACCGACCGTCGCCAAGACCTGCAACCCATTTTGCAACCCTTCCGCCTCTTTGGCGATGGCCACGTCCATGCTGCGGTCAATTCGCGCGGTAGCTCCAGCAATCAATCCGCCATCATTTCGGTGACTTCGCCGCCATTCAGTCATGCCTGCGGCAAAGATCCTCTCCGAATGCCCCTTGGGCTCCGGTCCAATCTCATCAAACAATTCATCCAGCGGCTCACCCGACCAGAACCGCAGATCAAACCTATCTGCCTCTTCATGCGCGCGTCTGTAAACAAGTGTTTTCTGAATGATAATCGACCAAGCCCAGAACGAGGCCACGATCAGCATCAACATCACAAGTTTCACGATTAAAGTGGCGCGTGCGAATAGCGCCCACAAGGAGAAATCAACCTCCTGTGCCAATGCCAGGGTTTCTGCTTCCATCTGCCTGCTCTTTTTTATTGGCCTTATTGCGGCCCTTTGTGAGGCAAACTACCGCATTTCCAAGGGGAAATCCAACATCAACCGCATCACAGGGTTAAAAAGCCCGGATTTAGTGCAGGATCAGGCGGATATTTGCCGGAAGCCGCGCTGGCTGCCCGGTTTCAGCGATGCAGACAATGGTCACCTGCGCCGAAAACAGCAACTCATCATCGCGAAACACCTGCTGGTCCACGATTAAACGCGCGCCAGTTACGGCCACAGTTTTGGTCACCACAACCAATTCATCGTCAAAGCCTGCGGGCGCATGAAAATCCGCCTCGACCCGGCGCACAGCAAAGATAACACCGTCCTCTTCCATCATCTGAACTTGATCGACACCCATGTGGCGCACCCAGTCACTGCGTGCCCGCTCAATGAATTTCAGGTAGTTGGCATAGTAGACTATACCGCCCATGTCGGTATCTTCATAGTAAACGCGGATCGGGAATTTGTGGCTCATGGCCGGACCCTATGACGCTTGAAAACAGGGTACAAGTACCTTCTGCAGGAGGGAACACGCACGCGCCTTTCCCCTGACATAATGAGCATGAATAGGCCAAGCGTGTCGCAATCGGTCGCATTCGCCACCAATGATCAAGAAAAGCTGGGACAATTCACATGATTCAAGAATTCAAAGACTTCATCGCCAAGGGCAATGTCATGGATATGGCCGTTGGTATCATCATCGGCGCGGCCTTTACCGCGATTGTAGGCTCGCTTGTCGCTGATCTGATCAACCCGGTCATCAGCCTGTTTCTGGGCGGGATTGATTTTGCAGGCCTGTTCGCCGTGCTTGACGGTGGCGAATACGCCTCTCTTGCAGCGGCGGAAGAAGCCGGTGCCGCCGTTTTTGCCTATGGTCGCTTCATCATGGCCATCATCAATTTTCTGACCATTGCCTTCGTTGTCTTCATGCTGGTCAAGGCAGTCAACCGCGCCAAAAAGAAAGAGGAAGAAGCCCCTGCCGAGGAAGCGCCCGCCGGACCTTCGGAACTGGATATCCTGATGGAAATCCGCGACTCTCTCAAAAAGTAAGACTTTACAAAAAACCGGCGCGGTCCGATTTAATCGGGCCGCGTCCACAAAAACAGCATCACCGCACTCAACACGACCGCCTGTATAGCGATCACATATCCCGGTGCGCCCAAAACAATCGTCAAGCCCCAAACCAGCAGTACAGATACCGTGGCCAATCGTTTGGCGCGACGACTGACCGCTCCGTATTCCTGCCAATTTTGAATGGCCGGGCCGAATTGAGGATGCATCACCAGCCAGTGATGCAAACGCTCGGAAGACCGTGCAAAACAAAATGCCGCCAGCAACATGAAGGGTACAGTTGGCAACAAGGGTAAAATCACACCGATTGCCCCAAGTGCGACACAGATAACTCCGAACGTGAGCCACAGAATACGCACGTTTACGTCTGACCTGCTTGCATCCGCGCATAAAGACGTAGGGCGTGTGTAGGGTCACCGGACTGCACCGGCATAACAGGATCGTAAGCCGCACGGATCAAACCAGCGATATCTGGCCGCAAGATCGTGTGCCCCTCGGCCACAGCCAGTGGGGATTGCGTGGCAAAGGCCTGATCAGACCACAGCAACAGGCTTTGCACCACCTGGCCCAGCGCCAGCGATTCCGCTGGCATCTTGCTCAGCGCCTGATCCATCCGTAAGAACACAAAACAGGCGCGAATTGCCCCGTTTTCTTCAAATCGGAACGCGCGGTATTGATTGGCATCTGCAGACTTCAAGCGCCCCACCAGCGGCTCCAGATCAGGGATCATCCGACCAAGGTCTGGCACAGCAATCAACTCGTCCCATTCCCGGAAGAAAAAGAACATCAGGTTGACGCCCAGTTCCGGATCGGTCTCCGCCATCTGATGACCCGCCAAGGCCACGCCGGCCTCCACTGCACCTTTCAGGATCTCAAGTGTCTGGTCATCGACGCCAAACACCACCGGCACGATAGGTCGCTGCCATCGGGCGAACAGGTATTGCCCATCTGTGCGGGTGAAATGAGCTTCGATCTCTTCTGGGGTCATCACGTCTGTCATGCTGTTCCTTTATCAGACCGCGCCGCCAGATCAACACGAGGGTTCATGCAACCCGTTTTCCGCGCCATAAAATATACAACCCCGATACCACAATCATCGTGCAGCCAATCACCATTTGCAGATCCACACTTTCACCAAACCACAGCACGCCCAATCCGATCCCAAAAAGCAGCCTAGAGTAGCGAAACGGAGCTACTGCTGAGACCTCGCCCGTTCGCATCGCAAGCATCAAAGACGAATAGGCAACGATCCCAAAGACCACTGCGGCCCCCAACACAGCGATTTCTTCGCCCGTTGGCGCAACAAAGGGTCTTTGCTCCCAGAATCCGTAAAGGGATCCGGCGATGATCAAAGACAGGAAACCGTAAACGCCAAGAGCAGATGTGCTCAACGCCGCAGGTGCTGCGCGACTGGCCAGATCCCGCCCTGCAAAGCCCAACATGCCGAGCACCGCCAGAATGGACAAAATTGTAAAACTATCTCCGGCAGGTTTGAGAACCACCAAGACGCCAATCAATCCAAACCCGACTGCAGACCAGCGACGCCAGCCAACGGTTTCGCCAAAAAACAATGCAGCTCCGGCCACCAAAACAATTGGCGTTGCCTGCAAGATCGCAGTCGTCGACGAAAGCGGCGTCAACGCCAAGGCCAGAACATAGAACAATCGCCCGCCAATCTCGAAAACATATCTGACACACATCGCAGGTGAGATTGCCGCCCGAATCAACACGGGCTCGCGGCGCAGGTTTGCTATAATTGCGAAGGCCACCAAACCAACCACACCAAATGTGACCAAAACCTGGGCCACAGGTTGCGAGATGGTCAGGCCCTTCAACAACGCATCCTCGATCGCAAAACCGATCATCGCGAGGACCATCCATAAGCTCCCAATCAGATTGGCGCGGGTCTCTTCACCCTCGATATCTGTCAATGAACCGGGCCTCTATAGATGTGGGTGGATTTAAACATTCGTACTGATCAGTACACCGCAATTATGGAACAGGCCAGTGACGAAATGAGGACGCGCGCTCAGGCCGCTTTTGCAGGTCGGGGCGGGAGGGTGGGCGACCTGCAAAAGCGGCCTATTTCCCGAACAAATCGCTTTGACTTTTGCTTTGCGGTGGGGCCAGCCCCAGATGCGCCCATCCACGTTGGGCCAACATCCGTCCGCGCGGTGTGCGCTGGATCAACCCCTGCTGCAACAAAAACGGCTCGATCACCTCTTCCAGCGCATCGCGCGATTCCGACAAGGCTGCACTCATCGTTTCAATGCCAACAGGTCCGCCCTGATAAGCCTCGGCAATCAGGCGCAGATACCGCCGGTCTGCGCCATCAAGGCCCAGACCATCAACGCTTAATCGGGTCAGCGCTCCATCGGCCAGTGTTCGTGAAATCGTGCCATCACCCTCGACCAGTGCAAAATCCACCACCCGGCGCAGCAGCCGCCCGGCAATCCTGGGAGTCCCGCGCGAGCGTTTGGCAATCTCTCGTGCGCCATCAGAGTCCGCAGGTACATTCAGCTTGCGCGCATTACGGCTCACGATCTCGTGCAACTCATCCTCGGTGTAAAACTGCAACCGCGTGGGAATCCCGAAGCGGTCGCGCAGCGGTGTTGTCAACAATCCCAATCGCGTTGTCGCCCCCACCAGCGTGAACGGCTGCAATTCAATCCGCACGGTGCGTGCCGCCGGCCCCTCGCCGATCACAAGATCCAGCTCGAAATCTTCCATCGCCGGATAAAGGACTTCTTCCACTGCCGGATTTAACCGGTGAATCTCGTCGATGAACAGCACATCATTGCGTTCCAGATTGGTCAGGATCGCGGCCAGATCCCCGGCCTTGACCAGAACAGGCCCCGAGGTCATACGAAACCCAACCCCCAACTCCTTGGCCATGATCTGCGCTAGGGTGGTTTTCCCCAGACCCGGAGGCCCATGAAACAACGTATGGTCCATCGCTTCGCCACGCTGGCGGGCGGACTGAATGAACACTTTCAGATTGGCCCGGGCTTCGGCTTGACCAATAAAATCATCCAGCTGCTGCGGGCGCAACGCGCGGTCCGTATCTTCGGGCAACGCTTCCGGGCGCACGGTGGGATCTGGTTCAGACATGTCTTATCCCTTCGGCGCAAGCGATTTGAGCGCCAGCCGGATCATATCAGACGTACCTGCATCAGGATTATCTCCGGCCACCTGCACCACTGCAGCGGCCGCTTCCCCGGGCGCATAGCCCAGATTGGTCAATGCCGAAAGCGCCTCAGCCTGTGCGCCCGCATTTTCCTGTACCGCCGGTGCTTTGGGCGGGGCCATCGGAGTTTCAATCACCTCGTCGACCGGCACATCTGCCACAGGTGCCGTCGTCGCCGATGGGCTTGCCCCCATGGCCATCACTTCGGGGGCTTTGTCTTTCAGTTCATTCACTACGCGCTGCGCCGTCTTCGGACCAATGCCCTTGGCCGCTTTGACGGCATTCCAGTCGCCCAACGCAATCGCCCGGCTCACCGCATCGGGCCCCAAGGTGCCCATGATCGCCAGCGCCGCCTTGGCGCCCACGCCCTGCACTGACATCAGCAACCGGTGCCATTCCTTTTCCACCAATGTGGTAAAGCCAAACAGCTGTAAAATATCCTCGCGCACCAACAGATCGGTATAAAGTGCAACATGCTCTCCGACCCGTGGCAAGGCCTGCAAGGTACGTTCCGAACAATAGACCAAATAACCCACACCACGTACATCAATCAGCACATGGTCCGTGGCGCGGTAATCAATCCGCCCTGCAATCCGCCCGATCATGCCTGCATCCTTTGTTTGCTTGCAACAGGTCGATGGTGCGCATGACAAATTGCAATCGCCAATGCATCCGCCGCATCTGCCCCGGCCAGTTCAACACCGGGCAGCTGCACCTTCACCATATGCGCGACCTGCCCCTTGTCCGCATGCCCGACTCCGACAACCGTTTTTTTGACCTTGTTGGGAGCGTATTCCCCTACGCTCAACCCAAACTGTGCCGGCACCAACAGGGCAATCCCCCGCGCCTGCCCCAATTTGAGCGTCCCCGCTCCGTCTTTGTTCACAAATGTTATCTCAACCGCAGCTGTATCTGGTTGGTACTGCACCATCACATCCGAAAGCTGTTGATGCAAAGACAACAGGCGCGCGGCCAAATCATCACCTTTCGACTGACAGATACCGTTGGCCACATGCGTCAAGCGGTTGCCCTGCATATCGATCACGCCCCAGCCCAGGTTCCGCAACCCCGGATCAATTCCAATTACACGCATGATTTGCCTGCTCGTGTTGTTTTCCCACGACTAGCACGAAACAAGAACAAAGACCAAGCGCTACCTGCACTCCCACCCAAGACCGTTGCACAAATTGCATAGGGACTATGCAAAACCGTGCGTTGTTACAAAACCTTTACGCTCCTATCTGGGCGTCAAAGGAAATGCCCAAGGGCGCTCTCACATCAGGATGACCATCATGGCCTATACAACAACAAACCCGACCACAGGTTTCGCAGGCGTTTTTGAAGGCGTCTCAAAACTGTTCAGCGTCATTGCTGACTGGAACCGCGCACGCGCAACCCGCGCCGCTCTTTCCGAGCTGAGCGACCGCGAGCTTGAAGATATTGGCATTTGCCGCGGTGACATCAACGAGATTGCTGCACGTCATTAATTTCCGCGGCTTCTTCACTCATGCGATAAAAAAACCTGCGCAGGCTACAACCGCGCAGGTTTTTTTATATACTACAGGTGTGGCCCGATGCGCGTCTCAGCGCGTTGCCACAAATGCATCCTAATTCAGGAAAGGGTGCAGTTTTCCAGCAATCGCTTTGGTAACCGGATCGATCTGCATGACATAACCGCCAGCCTGTTCAACCATCGTCCCCTCTTGCAGCGCTGTAATTCTATTTTCGTAGGTTGTTGTCCCAATATGCGCTACCAAAAATCCCTTAAAGCACAAGAATCCAATCACCAGCAGCATAACCCCGCGCAACGAGATCGCCATCTGCCGACGCTTGGGTCGAAATACAATTAATCCATCTTTATTGACCTGCGCAGAATAGCCATGCGCAAGGCGACTATGTTTACGATCTAACTTTTTTAGACGCGTGTCGAAGTCTTGATAAGCTCCACTCATTTTCAGCATCCACTCACTAATTTACGGCCCCCACCGCAATGAGAAAAAACTACGTTATGAATGGGTCAAAAGCAAGGCAACCCCACGTACACAGGCATTTTTCGCCCAAATATCAACTTATTCGACACAGTACTGTCGTTGTCCAGTCACCAATCTCTATACGTTCCACGAGACTGTTTCCGCACTCGCCGTAAACAGCGATAACCTTATCCGCTTGCTCATTCAGTATTCCGGATAGAATCAGATACCCGCCATCCGACAAAGCTGCCGTTAAGCTAGGGGCAAGATCGATCAATGGACCCTTCAGAATATTGGCAAAGATCAAGTCAAACGGAGCGGCGGCCTTCAGATCGGCGTGCCCTAACCCCGCCGCTTCAACACATTTCACCCGTCCCTCAAGACCATTGGCGGCTACGTTCGCCGCGGCGACTTCAACCGCGACTTGATCAATATCGCTGGCCCAAAAGGTGCCTGGCCAAATTCGAGCAGCGCCCATGGCCAATACAGCGGTGCCGCACCCCACATCAGCCACGGCTTTAGCAACAAAACCTTCATTGGCCAAGCGATCAAGGGCCTGCAGACAGCCGTGCGTGGTTCCATGATGGCCCGTACCGAATGCCATCGCAGCCTCGATCAACAACGCCTCAGAGCCTTCGGGCACTTTGTCAGCATCGTGACTGCCATAGACGAAGAACCGACCTGCTTCGACCGGGGTCAGCTCACGCTTGACCTTGGCAACCCAATCCGTCTCTGGAATTTCTGACACGACAAAAGGTTTGGCACCGAACGCCGCAGCGAGCAGCGCCAAACCCACCTCGTCTGGCGCCTCAAGGAAATAACTGCCAACCTCCCACAAGCCGGAATCGTCTTCGATTTCGAAAATTCCAATACCGGTTGGTTCCGGCTCAACATTTTCCAACGCAGCGCCCAAAGCCTCGGCTTTGTCTTTTCCCTCAAGTGTGGTCAGGGCGGAATAGGTCGGCATGGTGGGTCCTCTCAAAACATATCCAAAGTCGCCTAGTCGCTTGCCCATTCAAGGTCAAGCCACCCGGCTATTCCGCCGGAGCAGCGAGTCCACGACTGAAAATCGTCTCGTATCCCGGCTCTGGATATCGCGGAATAAGCAAAGCCAGCAGCAACGACACTAGGGCCATACCTGCCGCAAGCATAAACACCGCGGCGGGGGAGATCAGCCACAGATATCCCAACAACGCAGGCAGAAAAACCGCAGCAATATGATTGATGGTAAAGGCCACCGCAGCCGTTGGGGCAATGTCGCCCGGATCCGCTATCTTTTGAAAATACGTCTTCAAGGCCAGCGCCATCGCAAAAAACAAATGATCGATCACGTAAAGGGCTGAGGCGATCAATAGCCCCCATCCAAAGAAATAGACGCCGCCGTAGGCCAGAAATACAGCGATCAGTCCAACATATTCCACAATCAATGCCCGCCGTTCCCCCCAATGGCCGACCGCTTTTCCGATCAGCGGGGCAAACACCATATTGGCCACAAGATTGAGCATCAGTAGCCGGGTCATCTCATGCACTTCAAAGCCGAACTTTTCGACCATCATGAAGCCCGCAAAAACAACAAAGATCTGTCGCCGCGCACCGGACATGAACTGCAATGCGTAATAGAGCAAATAGCGCTTGCGCAGGATCATCTTCTTGACCTGCGGGTTAGGGCTTTCGAATTGAGGATAGGCAATCAGGCAAAATAGAGCGACCAGCGCAGTAAATCCGCCCGAGATAAGATAGACCTGATTGTAGCTAAGCTCCAATACCTCCCACAGGCGCTCGATCAAGATGTAAACCACCAAAGTGGCTGCTGACCCCGCCGCCACGATCCAGCCCAAGACCTGCGGCGCGCGCCTCTTGTCGATCCATTGCAATTGCAATGACTGATTCACCGTCTCAAAATAATGAAATCCGATCGAGCTGAGCATAGTGATTGTCAAAATCCCACCCATCGTCGGAAACCACGCGGTCACAGCCGTTGCCACGCCCAAAAGCATCAATGAAATCAGGCCAAGCACCTGTTCGCGCATGAAAATGATGATCGCAATGACGCCTACAGCCAGAAACCCCGGGATCTCCCGCACTGTATGCAGCCAACCAATGTCCGATCCATCAAATCCGGCCACCTCAATGACGAAGTTGTTCAGCAATGCTGACCAAGTCGAAAACGCCACCGGCAAAGCCGCCGCCATGACAAACAGCAACACCACAGGCTGCCGCCAAATCGGTAATGTGTGTGCGTCATCAAGGGGTACGATCCGTGTCATGCTTTTGCCTTACGCCTGCTCAAAGCAAATTGCGAGCAAAAGCATCGCACAGAGATCTCTTCGCGAATGCACAATTGCCAGATATAGTTTTGCGCAGGCATAGAGTTTTCCGACGCCCCGTCTCAACCAGCATTTCTGCTCTTTGCTTCAAGATCGAAATATACCATAAAAACCCCAATGGCCCCGTGGCTCAACTGGATAGAGCAGCCCCCTCCTAAGGGGCAGGTTGCAGGTTCGAATCCTGCCGGGGTCGCCAAAAACACCTGAAAAATATGGCTTATCTACAGGACGTTGTGCGGAAGCTTGCAAAAAGTCCCGTGAGCTTTCGCGGCGAAATCAGCTGAAACGGCTGATTTCTCGTACAAAACCTGTACAAAATTCGCACGTTTGTGCGTATTTCGGGGGCCAATCATGAGCCGCCATAGCTTTGATCCCGAAATCGCGGGACGTGTTGGCCTGAACGCGGCGGTGATTTTCCAGAACATCACCTTCTGGATCGAGAAGAACCAAGCCAATCGCCGCAACCTTCGCGACGGGCGGTATTGGACCTACAATTCGATCTCTGCCTTCGGCGAGTTGTTCCCCTATCTGAGCGAGAAGCAGATCCGAACAGCGCTCGAAAAGCTGGTCAGCGCAGAGCTGATCATCAAGGGCAATTTCAGCGATGATCGTTATGATCGGACCTGTTGGTATGCCCTGGGCAACTCCATTTGCCCAAATGGGCAAATCGATCCGACCGAAAGGAAAAATGATGCATTTGCCCCTGAGGGCAAGCCATCTGCCCCAGAGGGCAAATCCTATAAGAACAGATATAAACCATATCAAAAACCAAATCTTTCGCACGCGAAGGCGGCGGCGGAGGACGAAGTCTCTGAAAAGATTTTGTCCGCCTATCCGGAGGATCGCGTTCGCGGCAAAGCGGTCTGCGTTTCACAAATTCGCCAAGCGCTGGCCGATGGTGTGGACGCCAAAGACCTTGAGGGCGCCGTGCGGGCCTATGCGAGTGAGAGCGAAAGTTTCACCCGATCCAAGGTGTGCTTCTCCGACAACTGGTTCACCTCTGGCCGTTGGTTGAAATATCTTCACGACGTTGAGGAGGCACGAGAAGAGGGCAAGGCCAAAGAGGCCGAGTTGCTGAAAGGCTTGGCCGAATGGGTCACAGATCGCCATCCACTGTGCCGTCACATCACGCCCGGCCAAGTGACCGCCTTGCTAGCTGCAAACCTGGTCAGCCCCGCCGAAATCGAGGCCGCAGGGCTGAGATCATGAACGCAACTGATCCCCACAAAGAGCAGAGAGCAAGGTTACCCACCGATTACATCGGCGGGACTTGTGAGGGGCGGCAAGCCTCCCCTTCAAACCCCAACCAGACGCGCGCAA
Organism: Roseovarius albus; assembly: GCF_900172335.1. GTDB lineage: Bacteria > Pseudomonadota > Alphaproteobacteria > Rhodobacterales > Rhodobacteraceae > Roseovarius > Roseovarius albus. The sequence continues at coordinate 69,856 of NZ_FWFX01000002.1, read as the reverse complement.
GCGGCGTCAAAGAGGGCCTTTCCGAGAGCGTGATCTTTCGATGCACACCGTCCGAAAAGGCAGCGCTTGTGGCCAAAGCGCGCGCCGCTGGCCTGGCCAATGCCACGCTGATGCGAGAGGCCTTGGGGCTGGTCGAGGCACGTCGGCGCAAGCCCGTCCCCCGTGTTGACCCGAAGCTGACCTTTGCAATTGCCCGTGTCGGCGGCAACCTCAACCAGCTCTCCCGCTGGATCAACGGCGCGGTCAAATCCGGCCGCGCGAGCCAGATCGATGCGCTTCAGGTCGCGACGCAGCTGGTGGTCATCGAGAGGCAATTGGCGCAGATCGTGGCGGCACACACAGGCGGGAACATCGAATGATCATCTCTTTCTTCTCCACCGGAACTGGCGGCGGCGCGGCACCCGTGGGTTACCTGACCGCACGCGAAGTTCTGGTCTACGACGAGAACCGCAATCTGATCCGCGATGACAACGGTGAGCCGCAAACCAAAATCCGCGACCCGCTGCCCGAGGTGTTGCACGGCAATCCCGATCAGACCCGCGAACTGATCGATGCGAGCGCCAATAAGTGGAGCTACACGGCAGGTGTCATCAGCTTTGCCGAGAGCGATGACCCCAGCCCCGCCGCCCAGCAGGAGGCCATTGAGCTATTTGAGGCTCTGGCCTTTGCTGGGCTGGACAGGGATCAATACGATTGCCTCTGGGTGCGCCACTCGCATGAAGGCAATGTCGAGCTGCACTTCTGTACGCCACGCCTTGAGCTCAGTACCGGCAAGGCGTTGAACATCGCGCCGCCAGGACATGAGAGCGCCTTTTCCAGCCTGCGCGATTTGATGAACCAAATCCACGGTTGGGCAGACCCTTTGGACCCAGAACGCACTCGCGAAGTGAGGGTGACGATTGAAGCGCCGACGCGCGCGCAAGGTCGCGAGGCGCTGCACGATTGGATCCTCGATCAGATCAGCGTCGGCACCATCACCGACCGAGCCAGCCTGGTTGATGCGCTCACCGACGCGGGCTTCGAGATACCTCGTTCCAGCAAGAATTACATCACAGCCAAAGACCCCGACACCGGTGAGCGCTGGCGCTTGAAAGGAGAGATTTTCCATGACGACTGGCAAGCCGAACCGTCTCGCCGAGAAATTGAACGCGGATCTGGAGACGATCCGGAGCGACCACGCCGCCTTGATGGAGTCTCAGCTGGAGAGCTTCAGGAGCGATTTCAGCAGCATTGCGACCAGCGCGCTGCATACAATCGAGACCGATATCAGGTTCTTTCTGAGCGACAGCAAGAGCGAGCTGGAGAGGCGGAGCGAGAAGATCCGCCGCTGGTTAACGATCTCGCCCTGGGTGATCGTGGGGATGGTCTCAGCCTGGATCGCGACAGTGCTACTGGCGAGTTGGTTTTGGACGGGTTTGATCATGCGCTCGGAGATGTCGAGGCTTGGCCTGACCCGGATCGAACAGGCAGGGCAGACATGGGTGACGCTGGACCCCGAACGGACCGAATTGAAGACCTGCACATTGGCGCAGACGCCGATCATCTGCATCAAGATCAAGGAGCCTTAGATGACGCAATCCCTGACAGCATTGGAGCGCGAATTGCTCGCATCCGTCGAACGATTGGTGACTGCCTGCGAGAGCTCAGCCAAGGAATTGCACGCCTTGGAGAAACGCTCGACCAGCAGGATCGAAAGCAAGGTGAATGGCTTGGCACATTGCGTGGCGCTATTGATGAAATCACATCTCACGTCCGTCACCACATTGGCCGACTTGCTGCGCGAGGAGCAGAATTACGAGACGCTTCAAGCGAGATTGGAGACCAGCTGGAAACTAGCGAAAGACGCCGAGAAGCGGCTGAACGAGAGCTAGAGGCCCGTGATAGCCACTGCGGCGCGGGACACTCACTTTGAACGAAGATCCAAATCGCAGAAAGGCACTTCATGCAATTTGACCATCCTCAATTCACGCTTGGTTTCCGGCAAGCCCTAGAATACGGTATCGACTATCGCGGCTATGAAAAAGTCGTCCGCCTGCCCGAGGGCATTCCCCTAATGGCCATAGCAGGCATATGGGGTGACTATAGCGACATTCGTTGTCTGTTCATCGACCAAACAGGCAAGACTTACCGCCGCCATATCACCGGCCGTGCGGGCCGGTACATCATCCGCGAACTAGATCTGAATGCAAAAGAAGTGGATGTAGGACAGGTGGTTGTCGTGATATATGACTAACTAGCATCACTAATTGGCGAGGAAGTGAAAGTTCGCTTCAGACGTGAAGGTTGTACCGTCTAAATGAATGCACTGATGTTCGTCGATTGCGGGAAACTTCACGAATGGCCCCGTTCGCGGGATAATAGCTTAGCGGTTGCCGCAAACAACTAGATCGTCGAACAATGGGCATCCATTCATGCAATTGGAGCGATGCGAGCAGCCTCCGCAGCGGTCAGAGGCAAAGTAATCACGAAATGACGACATGTTTTTGGACTTGGTCCAGATCTCTAGCAGAGAATTACTGTCCGTCAGCTTGTCGCCCTCTGCAAGGCCGCTCTGGAAGGAACATGGATGAACCGAGAGGTCTTCAGAGACGTACATGGAAAAACGCCCGGCATCGCATGCGTCCACCATGCTGGTATTAGAACTAGTTCGAGCGAAGACACCGCTTACGCAACAAGCGTCGAAACCAACTTTTAATTTTCGCTGGCTTGAAGTTGCCAGCTTGAAAAACTCATCCAACCGATCACTGTTCCGCAACATCTTCTTTTCAAAGACCTTCCGGCCAGACGGTTTGTAGTTTAGAAAAATTATGGCGTTGATGCCTGACAAAAAAGCTGGCGGCTCCTGAAGCCATGCAATTGCAAGGTCAATGCTCTCTGAATCCAAAATGAAGTGCACGTTGACCTTGATACCGCACTTTGTCAGCGTCTCTATGGTTTCAGCTGTTTCATTGAACGGTTCGTAGGCAGATACAGCCACGGCACCGCAGTGTTTGCGTGTCGCTTCCAGGATTTCACGACTTAGACCGCGCCCGTTGGTCGTATAGTTCGGCACAACTTCCTTTGAAGCAGTGTATTCTAAAATCTCGACAAAATCAGGATGCTGGTTTGGGTTTCCGCCTCCCAAGGCAACCTGAAAGACACCCATTTCGGAAGCTTGATCGATGATGTTTTTATAGTCTGACAGCGCCATGTGCTGCCCGTGTTTAGTCGACGACTTGTAGCAGAAGACACAGCCCTTATCGCACCAATTGGTTATCGATATGTCCATTAGCTCTGGGCCGTGAGGTGACCAAAATGGGTCAGGCTCTCCTTTGTCGGGCATTCTCGCAAAGAATCCGGTCTCTGAGTTGAAAAACGACGTGTAGCCTAAACTACTGTAACGAACAGACTTGAGCAATTTATCTACCAATAGTTATTGAATGCGTTGATGAAAAATTCATCAGATCTGATTTCAAACATTTCCATACACAACAAAGACTCTGCGAACGGACCATCGCTACTGAGAGAACCTGTGTAGACCGATTTTCCTTGGGCTATGGCTTCTTTCATTCGCTCAATTACGTCAGGTGTGAATTCATGTTTGTTTGCCAGCTGTTCTGCTTGATTGGACGTCGCGATGGTCTCACCGTATTGCATTCCAGAGATCATCTCATAATGCATTTCGCGGAAAAGTTCACCTACGGGACCATTCGGATCAACACCTACGGCCTTCATGAAAACCTCCTCAGTGAAGTCGCTATCTGAGATATAGACGAAGGACGTCGACGAACTATTTGAAACAAAATCAAGTTTTAGCTTCATTGTTGGCCCTTTCAAGCTCTTCAATGCAGGCGAGAACCGTGTCTAGTTGGTTCTCTTCATAATCTCCATCGACAATCTGCGGCAACCAGGTAACCAAAAAAATCTGATCATGGGCCAGTTCTTCGTCATCTAACTCGAGCCCGTGCACAATTCGAGCATAGTTTTCAGGTGAGCCATACTCGACAGCGTAGTAGCGTTCAAACTCCCGTCTCATCTCAGTCGAGTGTACAAAAAGAGCATTGTACACCTTTCCGAAAAGTTGTTCGCCGAGACCTCCTTCCGATACCCCAAGTTGCGTAAGAAATGCCTGCCTGTTTGGCTCCCAAGAGGTGGGTAATACTAACAATACATGATCCCTCATTGCGAACTGATACCTTCTGCTATCTCGGCGAGGCATTCGCGGACACGCACTGAACTTGTCTTAGCACATCGGTCTAACGCACCAGAAAACTCTGGTACTTCGAATCTCTCGGAAAATAGGTTCTTGACCGCTTCTCTTTCGTCCCAACGCGCATGAGGAGCAAAGAACAGCGACACTGCAAGTGCCGCCTCGCCAACCCCGATTTGTTCCTCGCGACTTAAACCAAGAAGAGACTTCAATAAACTGCCGATTTGATCCCGCCATTCATCATCTCGATAGCCTTCAGATCTTGAGAATGCTGCCTTTGCAAATGCCTCTAGCCCCGCGTCTTCGAGGCCAGCTAAATGATCCAAGAGTATCTGAATATTTATAGGATCAGTCAGGACGCGTTTCCTGAAAAGGAACCAAAACAGTCTCCGAAGCTGACGATCTGCGGCTGGTTTGGCAAGCAGCTCATGCACCGTCGAGACGTCGGATTCAGACTGTATGTCCGGTGACAGAACTGGAAGATTGTTAAGGTAGTGGGTTTGGAAATCGTCGTTAGCTTCGCAGAGAGCTATCACATGGTCGTTGAGCTCCTTGCGAGATAAAACATACGCGTACCGAAAGAAGCCCTCGTAGATCGGCCATTTTTTGATATTGCCAAACATGGTAGTGACTGCATCTGGGTCGTCCTTTGACAATTGGCTGATCACAAAGTGGGCCAACAAAAAATCCCTCATCTCATCGTAAGTGAATGAGATGTTGGAAAGGCCCAAAGAGGAGAGCCCAGTCGGAGGAACTTCCCTCCGGAGAACGATATCTTCTCCTACAAAAGCGTCAATGATCTGCCTTTGCTCCATACTAAAGCCGTCCAGAGCAATTTGGGCGAAGTCCCCTACCGACAACATTTTCGCGCAGACTTGGTAGAGTGTTGAAATAGCCTCTTGTTGCTTGTCTTTGGGGAACTCCTGAATCTTTGTCATAAGGTATCGCTCAAAGATTTCGCCCTTATAGATATCCGGTACGAAACCAACCTTCTGATCTTCGTTGATGTCACAGAAAATCCTTAGCAAGATTAGGTCGTCTTGTAGCACCCTTTCAGCGTAACTCGACAAACGACCACGTACCTTAAAGTGCTCCAAATAGGACGCAAGCAGCTGAAGTTTGTTTTCGTCAGACATTTTGCTTCTCAGATCTCGCACACGGTGCATGAATCCTGAGAACTGAGGTTCAAATAGGCCTGAGAACTTATGATCGAAGAATTCACTTCGACAGGAAATAATAACCTTTATGTACTCGTACTGGCATAGGGCCTCCAAAAAGACTCTGAGCTCAGACACAAACCCATCCAGGTCACCAACCTCGTTGATACCATCTATAGCGATTATGAATGGCTTTCCAAAGTCGGCAGCGACAGCATTAAGTAGTTGAAAGAGCTCATGTGGGTCACCGAACTCAGGAGAATAACGATTATTTGCGATGTAGGACAGCAGACGATTCGGTCCAGGATAATCGTTCAGCTTTCTCGCGGGTATAAATATCGTTGGGACTTCAAACTTTCGGAATTGGTTTTCAACTAGGTCGCAAATAAAATTCGTTTTGCCTTGACCCGCCATACCTGTGACCAGGAAAATCTTTGCGTGTGCAAGTTCAACCATCTTTTGGATGCCTTCGAGGGACCGAACCAAGCCCATACCGCCATATGTCAGACTGTGCCTAAATACCTCCCAATAACCACTCAAGTAGTCATGCGAGCCGAACGTTTTCTCTGCTTGTCCTTCGTGAGTATATGGAAGCAAGTGCGCCTTCATCTGGGAAATGCCATCAAGCTGAGTTGTCAGACGTCCAAAAAGATCCGAGAGCGTGTTTGGATAAGGAGATGAAATGGTAGTTTCTAGGTCGAAACTGATTGGCTGCATGTGCGAAAGCTGAAGAATTCTATTGTATTCTACCAAATCGAAGTCAGACAGGGCATCGTCGATTTTCTCGCAAAAAAACAAGGGGTTTGCGAAGTATCTCATCTCTTCTTTTGTCTTTGTGGTCTCGACAAAAACAGATGGAATATACTTTTTGGAGCTTTTTTCATCTTCGATCTTTCTTACGCTGACTTCTAAGAAAGCGTTCAGTTCCGCCCGAAATTTGCGGTCAGTATCTTCGGCGGCAAAAAAACCGTCTAGAATGTCTGCGACGGCCTCCAGTTTTTCTTCCGGAAGTTCGCTCAATAGATGAGATAGGTTTTGATAATCTAGTATGTCCCGCTCAGGGCTAAAATCTATGGAGCAATCCGTTGCAGCTTGTGCTAGCTTTTTAGACGAATAACTCGTCTGCTTCTCTGTCAGAACGTAGATTAGCAAGCGATCAAACTCGCTTCCCAAGCCGTGTTCTTCAAACTTCTCTACCGTTTTCAGAGCCTTTCCGCTCGAGCCGTCGGAAGTAATTTGCAGAGAAACTCTACTTTTCGAACAGCCCAGATCAACCGCCGGAAAATTCATCTGGATTTTATTTTGGTTCTGGAGATCCGGACAATCGAATACGACAGAAAAGACTGGTACCAGCAGGTCTTCGGCTATTGTGTTTATGTCGAAAAGCCCCATCGAGTTTTTCACGCGCACATCATAGGCAAATCGCGCTAGTAATCCGCTTGATTTCGTTAGGAGTTCTTGTTTTCTCATGGGGCAATAATTTTCCGTCGAAACGATGAGGTTTAGAAGATTGAGTGAACACTTGCATCTCAGCTCATGCTGTCATCCTGCTTCAGGGCATATTAGTCTTCGCCAAAGGTCGATTTCCTGTCGTTGAATTCGAAACCACTAGATCGAGCAAGATGTCCGGAAACTCCAAAACTCTACAGATGTCGCGAAAAGCCGCAAGGCGGACCGCAATTTCAGCACTCCGGCAGGGGGTCCAATGTCGGTCAAAGACTATCAATGTATGCACCCCAAATAGTTCTCCCCAAATCGGTCCATCGCCGCAGGAGCAATTCGTTCGTTGACGCTCTCATCAATAAATAACCCCCAAGGATAAACGTCGACGTTTGCTAGGTCGAAACCGTCTTTTGGGTTCGGCTTGTTTTGGCTGAGAAATGCGTAGCGGATCCCTGCCCACATCTCGAAGCCGAGCTCGACCTCGAGACCATCATATACACTGTCCCCAGGGGCGTTGACGATCACCTTTTTGGTAATATAACCGAGTGCTTCCAACAGCATAATGCTGCACGTATGGGCCATGATGTCCGCAAGTTGGATACCCATTACCGCCTTGGAATCCTGTTCAAAGTGGAAGTTGCAGTCTTGGAGTTCCGGATCTCCTGCAACTAAAGCCTCAGCCGCGCTTTTATGTTTGAATAGGCCTTCATCAAAGAAGACCTCGTGCTGCTGGCCCTCGAGCCGGGGATGCTTCAGTGCGCTACGCAAAAGCGTCAGCGAAGCGGGGCCTAATTTCCTAGTGTCTTCTGCACTATCTACAATGCATAGGGCCATTTTGCAGTTGCGTGCGATAAAGTGTTTCAAGCTGTCTCGCAGCGCTTGAAGATTATTGTTGTCGTTCATGGTTGCAGAAGACTTGAACTCGAACGTGCCCGGATCGAAGCCATACTCGCGAAAGAGGGCGTCCATTTCCTCTGTGGGATCCGTATCGCAAATGGCGAATGCTGCAAGTGAGAATCCGGATCTATGATGCTTACTGTCGTCTAAGAATAGATATGCCATTACTGCTTAAAACAATTCTCTCTGTGCCAGGTTACAAACTCAGTCCTTGGCCGGTTAGCGAGGCGGTCCGGCACCAAGGTCTTGCCGGACGAGTTGATCATCGACGTCACGGCTTCGATATCGTTGCTTTGACGGGAAACCAGAATTGTCAGGTCGTCTGCTAACCCGACGAGACCGCGATCAAACATCCAGTGTGCAGTCCCGGACAGGGCGATCCCGTTGCTAACGATGTCGGGACCGTCATGCTCTACAGGCCTGATATGAGCGGCTTCCACTTCAGCTCGGCCACCGCCATTGATCAGACGTAGACCGGTGATGGCGCAGCGTTCGCCGTAGGCGCGCAGGACGTTCTTTCTGAAGTTGCGGTCGCGAACCGCGCGATTGGTCAGCTGGTTGACTCGTTCCCGAGCAGGCATGTGTTGGAACGGTGTTTGAGCATCTTGAAACCCTGGCATTTGCATCGTGTCGCCCACGCGAGGCAGGATGTCCTCATCTCGTCCAAGGCCACGTTCGACTATTCGGGCAAAGTCTTCAGCTGAAAGGGTTCTTACTGCGGCTTGCGCGCGCCCGGATATCTTGCCTTGATCGTTCAACAAGCCTTTTTCGACGATTGAGTTTTCGTCTCGAAATGAAACGGGGTCCCCGAAATCAAGATATGTTCCTGGCTCTATCACCGCCAAGAACATGTCCGGCTTCCTAGGGTCCGGAATGATCTCCTGGACCATAGCGACAGCAAAATAGCCTTTGGTCTCTTTGACCTTGCTTGGCTCCAGGTAGACGATCCAATCTCCTTCGCACTGTTGGGCACGCGAGAGGTATTGCTTGGGAAACTGATACCGCTCCGAGGGAATGTCGTCGTAGATCGAGTCGCTGCGATGGATGAAAATACCGAAGGCCATCGGATCACCCGCGTTGAAGACGTTCCAGTTTTCGATCGGCCGCGCGTAGGGTCAGCACCGCACCTGTCAAAAATGGAAGCGCCAAGCCAGCTGCAGCGATCGCAAGAATCAGGATGGCAGCAAAAACCGAGTATTCGGCAGACTGTTGTGCCAACAATAGTTGGCCTAAACCAATCAGGTAGAAGACGCTGGTTCCAAGGAAGATCAGGTAAAGTGGCCCAAAGGGTTCGATCACCTCACGGCGGGTTCGCTCCAAGACTGAGTGCCGCAATATGTTCCAGCGTTTGTTTGCCTTGTTCACCAGATTACTCCCTTACCAACTCGATCCATGTGTGCACGTCGTCATCCGTCACTTCACGGCCTTCGACATGCGATTGATACCAACGGGCCACGATTGCCCCGCGCTTTTCGCTTTTGATTTTTATGCCCTCATCGGTGAGGTGCTTATCCAGCGAGCTTTCGATGTGTTTGAGCGCTTCGAAATCATGCCCCGCCCGAATGGATTTGGTGCCAAGTAGCAGCCAGGGCACGTCCACCTCGAACCGCTCACCCATCGCGACCAAGGCTTCTACAGGCATTCCGCGCTGGCCCTTTTCGTAGCTGTGATACGCGCGGGGTGAGACACCGATAGCTTCCGCCATGGCCGCTTGTGAGAAGCCGATTTCATTGCGAGCAATGGTGAGACGAGCACCCATTGCAGCAAAAAGATCAGCATGTTTCTGCGGCATCGACATTTTCCAATTGACTACTTCGTCGAAATTCGCGAACTTTGCAAAAAATGACGAACATTTACTGTTAATCACATCTGACCACGTCAGAAGGTGCAGAACAAGCGATTCCATGCGCATCGCCGATTCAACTTAAGCGGACAAGGACGACTGAAATGGCCGAGACCAACTATTCAGACAGCTCTCAGATCCTGGGGCTTGGGAAAACACCCGCGCAGTGGGTCGAAGTCATGGCCGGGATGGGGATCGATATTTCGGAACGCACGTTGCGCGAGCGAGCAAATGACACGGGCGCATTCTATCGCCTTGGGCGAACCATGCTGATCACGCCCGCGCAGATTGATACGATTTTTGAAGGAGGCCAGTCATGCCGCTCCAAATTTACAAGAGGGGCCGTGTCTACTGGGCCAAGGGGTGGATTGAATACAACGGCAGGCCAATCGCCGGCCCATACCGGCGAAGCACTAAGGCATCTACAGAAGAGGGCGCACGGGACTGGATAAACCATGAGACCGAACGTCAGATCCGTCGCTATGTCGTGGGCGACGAACCGAGCAAGACGTTCTCTGATGCAATCATGCTCTACAACGCGTCCCCAAAAGCGGCGAAGCAGTTGATCCCGATTGTCGAAGCAATCGGGGACCTGTCTCTAGGCGCGATTTCTGGTGCGCTATTGAAGAGCCTTGGGCCGAAGTTGAAACCCAAGGCGTCGACCGATACCTGGTGGCGTGAGATCGTGACGCCCGCAAGTGCTGTAATCAACAACGCGCATGAGCTGGAAGGCACGCCTCTCATCCGCGTGAAGCCCTACGACAAGTTTGAGCGCATCGCTCAGGACAAGCGGCGCGGGAAGCTTAGCCGCGTCGAGCGCACGCCAGCTGATAAGGAATGGATCGAGGCATTTTGCCGTGCTGCTGATCCGTACAATGCTGCGCTGGTCCGCTTCATGTTCGAGACGGCTGCACGGATTGATCAGGCCGTATCATTGGAGCCAGACGATCTGCGGCCACACGAAAACAAAGTTCGGGTAAAAGCGCAGAAAGGACATCCGGAAAGTTGGATCACCGTCTCGCCTCAGATGATGGACGAGCTTCTCGCACTGCCAGCCAAACGGCCCAAGAACCGCAAGACCGGCAAGCTGATGAAAGCCCGTGTTTTCGGTTATGGCAGCTCAACAGGCTACAACACTCGATGGAAGACAATCTGTAAGCGGGCGGGCATCCAGTATTTGTCTGCGCACCCAGCAGGGCGGCATGGGTTCTTCACTGAATTGGTCGTGCGCCAAGGCGTCGATCCGGTCACAGCGGCAAAGGCTGGGCGCTGGTCAGACCCCAATTTGCCTATGCGCATCTATGCCCACGCAGAGACGGATGAGGCCGATGTCAGGGCCCGTTTTCGTACAAACCATGTACAGGAAGGCCCTGTACAAATACCCAAGCAGCAGAAATCAAAGAAGGAATAGCGCTATGAACGGTTCCCTCCTAAGGGGCAGGTTGCAGGTTCGAATCCTGCCGGGGTCGCCAAGTACGTCAGATCTAAGTTTTTCGGTGTATATGGCTCTGGTTTAGCAGCAAGGATCACCCGTTTTGAGGAACAGGCGCCACTCCCAGACCAACCTGTCTAAATCTCAGCGCGCGGATACCGGCATAAGGTCAGATCTTGCACTGTTAACGTTCGGCCCTCAGGTTTATTTACAATCAAGTCCACCCAAGCTCTCTCAAGTCGCTGCTCATTTAAGTCGCTGTAGCCTAAATCGAACTCTGCGATGGCCTCTTCGTCCGATAGCGCAATTTGCCGCACTAGCTGTTCGGTGTTTGGCCCGTGCTTGATATTCAATCGTGTAAAAATATCTAACGGGCTACTTAGGTCAGCCTTCATTGCAACCCGGACGACGTGCCTGTTTTGCAACCCGGTCAGCGCGTCTTGGGGAAGGTCCAGCACCAAAGACAGGAATGAGCCGTCAAACTTGGCCACATCCACGCTCAACCCATAGCCTTCGGTGTTTGGTCCCGTGGAAATCTGGATCTGGCGCAATGCGATCTCGGCTTGTGTACAATCGTGAAAGAGCTTCAATTCTGCGCCCAGTTTTGCACCGAAATTTGCCGTGTCTATTTCAGGCTTCATCAACTCTGTGCACCACAACTCCGGACGCCATGTCCAGTCCGTACCATGCGGCAATGGGAAACTCGTGGACCCAGCGCTGGGTGAAGATGCGGGAATGGGCACCCGATTTTGGTCAGAGCCCCTCGCAGAGAGCGCTGTGCTTTGCAAACCCAGCAACTTCTTTAGCGAATCAAACGGCCCCGTCATTGCCAACCCACCTCAAATTTATCGCCTATTCGCATCCTGTTGTTTGCGAAATAATCCGAACAATGAACCTGCATCCAGATTTGTACTGGCCCAGCATTTTGCTTAGCTGGGCCAGTTCAAGATTAGATGTCGTCGAAATAGGTGTGACGCTCGGCCTGCCCCCCCGGGTGGGTGACGGCCCCTTTGTAGGTCTCACCCACAAGCTGCGCATATTTCCACAGCGCACCGCTGGCGTAGATTGTCTCGCGTGGGCCCGCCCAAGCTTTCTTGCGTTCGGCCAGATCTTCGTCGCTCAGGTCGACGCTGATCTCGCCGGTCAGAGCATTGATGGTGATCATGTCTCCGTTGTTCAGCATCGCAATCGGTCCGCCATGCGCGGCCTCTGGTCCGACGTGCCCAACACAGAAACCACGGGTTGCACCGCTGAAACGGCCATCGGTGATCAGGGCAACCTTTTTACCCATGCCCTGCCCGCTGAGCGCCGCTGTGGTGGCAAGCATTTCACGCATGCCGGGGCCGCCTGCGGGGCCTTCGTTGCGGATCACGAGAACTTCGCCCTCTTTGTAGGCACGTTCCTGAACGGCGGCAAAGGCATCTTCTTCACATTCAAACACGCGCGCGGGGCCGGTAAAGACCTGTTGCTCTTCGCTCATGCCCGCAACTTTCACGATGGCACCGGCTGGGGCGAGGTTACCCTTCAAGCCAACAACACCACCAGTTTTGGTGATCGGTGTTTCCACCGGATAGATCACTTTGCCGTCGGCTTCGCGTTCGACCAAATCCAGCTCTTCCCCCATGGTGCGGCCAGTTGCAGTTATGCAGTCCTCGTGGATCAGGCCCGCTTTGCGCAGTTCTTTCATCACAACCGGAACGCCGCCCGCCTCATAAAGGTCTTTAGCAACATAAGCGCCGCCGGGTTTCAGGTCGACGAAATACGGCGTGTCTTTGAAGATCTCGCAAACATCATCAAGGAAGAACTCAAGCCCCGCCTCATGCGCAATCGCAGGCAGGTGCAGGCCAGCATTGGTCGAGCCACCAGTGCAGGCCACAACACGGGCTGCGTTTTCCAGCGACTTCAGCGTCACGATGTCACGCGCACGGATGTTTTGTGCGATCAGGTTCATCACTGCACGACCCGACGCCTCACCATACTGGTCGCGGCTTTCATAGGGCGCAGGCGCACCGGAAGAGTTTGGCAACGCCAGACCGATGGCCTCAGACACACAGGCCATGGTGTTGGCGGTGAACTGACCACCACATGCACCTGCGGACGGGCACGCCACGGCTTCAAGCTTCTCCAGCTCGCACGACGACAGGTTGCCCGCTTGGTGCTGCCCAACGGCCTCGAACACGTCCTGAACAGTCACGTCACGGCCCTCATAGCGACCCGGAAGGATCGAGCCGCCATAGATGAAAACCGACGGCGTGTTCAGACGCACCATCGCCATCATCATGCCCGGCAGGGATTTGTCACAACCCGCCAGACCAACAATCGCGTCATAGGCATGGCCGCGCATGGTCAACTCAACAGTATCTGCAATCGCCTCACGGCTCGCCAGCGATGACCGCATGCCCTCGTGTCCCATCGCAATCCCGTCGGTCACGGTGATGGTGGTGAATTCGCGTGGCGTCCCCAGCGCTTGCTTCACGCCCATTTTCACCGACTGCGCCTGACGGTTCAGGGCGATGTTACAAGGGGCCGCCTCATTCCAGCAGGTGGCAACACCAACCAGAGGCTGGTGAATCTCTTCCTCGCTCAAACCCATCGCATACAAATACGACCGGTGCGGTGCGCGCGCCGGACCTTCGGTCACATAGCGGCTGGGAAGTTTTGCTTTATCAAACTTGGTCATGGCGGACTCCCGGAAATCTAGTCAGCTAGGGGCATAGACGCGCCGCGCGCGCGATACAAGTGTGATACAACCGAACCACACCCTTCAGAACGTGAATTTGTGACCAAACGAACTTGACGGAAATCTAAATCAACGATACCCAAACAATGCCGAAAATAGAGTAGCAGGGTGGTGTCTCCTGCGCTGACCAAATGGTCGGTTCTACTTCGACCACGGCGCAACCCTTAACTTTCGGGGGCGGCGCGTGGGATATCATATCACTCTCAGCCTGTAAGCACCCTGATCTGATTGATATGGCGAGACCACAAACATGATACACTTTTTGATCTGGTTCCTTGTTGCCTTCTTTGTCGTTGGCACGCTGACAAACGGAATTGGCCCTAAGAAAATTCGCGAAAGTTACGCAAAATGGGGATACCCCTCTTGGTTTAGATATGTCACCTCAGCCTTGGAATTTGCTGTCGCAGTTCTGCTTATCTTTCCTGAAACCCGCCTCTTTGGTGCAGGCCTTGGAATGATGATTATGCTGGCTGCGGCAGCGACGCTTCTTCGAGCGAAGGAATATGCGCATCTCGCAGGGCCTGTTGTTATCTTCATCCTGACAGCAATTGTGTTCTGGGATGCCGGACTAGCGTCGTAAAACAACAAGTTCCCACCTGAGAATCCGAGCAATTTCGAACCCTTCACCCGGGGCGCAAGACAGCTCTGGTGGGAACCTTAGTTTCATCTCGAGACCGATCTTGGAATTGCAACCCTGCGCTCGCCATCATAGCTTTAAGTTATGCGATATGCGGCCCATCACCTATTGACCGACCCGGCCCTACCAACGGCCAGCCTATCCCGTCTAGCGGGTGGGCTGGTGATGATCGTTGTCACGTTCCTGTTGCTTCAGGCTTTTGCTTCTCAGGCGATCAATGAGATTCTGCCACAAGATCAATCTGCGCGCGATGATCTGATCTACGGCACCTCGCCGGGTGGGGCATTACTGACACTCTACAGCTTCCTCATCATTTTTGGCGCACTGTGGATGACAGCGCGGCTGGTTCATGATCGCGCGTTGCATACGCTTTTTGGTCCTATCCGGCTTCTCTGGGCACAGTTCAAATACGCCCTCTGGCCCTTGATCGCATTATCGCTGATCATTCTCATCCTGCCATCGCCCGACGGGATGGAGCCGGAAAAGAACCTGCCGACCCGTTTATGGATGGCCTACCTGATCCCCGGCCTCCTGGGGGTTTTGATCCAGACATCGGCTGAAGAAGCACTGTTTCGTGGATACCTGCAAAGCCAACTGGCGGCGCGTTTCAATCAACCTCTGATCTGGCTCGGCCTGCCGTCCATTCTGTTTGGATTGGTCCACTATGATCCGTCCCTCAAGGGCTCACAGGCCTGGCTGATCGTTGGGTGGGCTAGTGCTTTTGGTCTTGCGGCGGCAGATCTGACCGCACGTGCTGGATCACTTGGACCAGCAATCGCCCTCCATTTCATCAACAACGTCGGGGCCATCCTGATCGCCGCGCCGTTTGGATGGCTGGATGGCTTGGCACTATATACCTATCCGTTTTCTCTGGATGACTCTGATGCTGTTTTGGCATGGGCTCCTGTTGATATTCTCTGGATTTTCTGCGCATGGCTTGCCATACGCCTCACGTTGCAACGTTGATTGCAATTCGTATCATTGACGATTATCTCAGTCCGATAACATTACCTAGGGACAGCAGCCCATGAACTGGATCACAAACTACGTTCGCCCACGGATCAACTCGATCTTTTCCCGGCGCGAAGTACCCGAGAATCTCTGGACTAAATGTGACGACTGCGGCACCATGCTGTTCCACCGCGAACTCAAGGACAATCTGAACGTCTGCACCAACTGCGGCCACCACATGAACATCACTCCGCGAGATCGTTTCACTGGCCTCTTCGATGGTGGCACCTTCGCCGAGATTGACGTGCCCGCCCCAAAAGTGGACCCCCTGCAATTCCGCGATCAGAAGAAATATCCGGATCGGATGAAAGCCGCGCAAAAGAAAACTGGCGAAAAAGAAGCCATGCTTGTCGCCACCGGCGACATTGGCCGTACACCCATTGTGGCCGCTGCACAGGACTTTTCATTCATGGGTGGATCCATGGGCATGTATGTCGGCAACGCCATCATTGCCGCCGCCGAAAAAGCGGTTGAGCTGAACCGCCCGCTGATCTTGTTTTCCGCCGCCGGTGGCGCCCGGATGCAGGAAGGCATCCTGTCCCTGATGCAAATGCCACGCACCACCGTGGCCCTGCAGATGCTGAAAGAGGCCAACCTGCCCTATATCGTCGTGCTGACCCACCCCACCACCGGGGGAGTCACCGCCAGCTACGCCATGCTGGGCGATGTGCACATCGCCGAACCCAATGCGCTAATCTGCTTTGCAGGCCCCCGCGTGATTGAGCAAACCATTCGTGAAAAACTGCCCGAAGGGTTCCAGCGTGCCGAATACCTGCTGGATCATGGCATGCTGGACCGCGTCACTTCGCGGACAGAAATGCGTAACGAACTGATCACCATCACCCGCATGCTGATGGGCCTGCCTCCGGCGGTTGCCGGTGATCTGCCTGCGCCACAAGACGAAGCTGCACTTGAAGCCCCTGCCGAAGAGACCCCCAGCGAAGAGACCGCTGAAAAATGACCGCACAGACATCGGACGTCATCCTTGATCGGATGATGGCGCTGCACCCCAAGATCATTGATCTGACACTGGATCGCGTCTGGCGCCTGCTTGAGGCGCTTGGAAACCCGCAAGACGATTTGCCGCCAGTAATCCACCTGGCGGGCACCAACGGTAAAGGCTCGACCCAGGCGATGATCCGCGCCGGGCTCGAAGCGGCAGGCAAGAAGGTTCACGCCTATACCTCGCCACATCTGGCGCGCTTTCATGAACGCATCCGTCTGGCCGGTGAGCTGATTTCAGAGGCTGACCTGACCGCCGTTCTTGATGAATGTTATGCTGCCAATGACGGTGGCAACATCACTTATTTCGAGATCACCACCTGTGCGGCTTTGCTGGCCATGGCGCGCACACCCGCAGATTACACCCTGCTCGAGGTTGGCCTTGGTGGCCGTCTGGATGCGACCAATGTGATTGATCAGCCTGCGCTGTCAGTGATTACCCCAATTTCCATCGACCACGAACAATTCCTTGGTGACACGCTGACCAAGATCGCCACCGAAAAAGCAGGGATCATTAAACGCGGCGTGCCCTGCATCGTCGGTCCGCAGCCAGATGAGGCGATGGAGGTGATCGAAGCCACCTCTGCCCGCCTTGGCGCACCACTCATTGCCCACGGTCAGCAGTGGCATGTCTATGAGGAACGCGGGCGCCTGATTTATCAGGACGAAACCGGCCTACGCGACCTGCCCTTGCCCAATTTGCCCGGCGCGCACCAGATCCAGAACGCCGGGGCCGCGCTTGCTGCCCTGCGGTATCTTGAGATGGGCGACAAAGCCTATGAAGCTGCCGTTTCTCAGGCGCAATGGCTTGCCCGTATGCAAAAACTGGCCACCGGCCCGCTGATCGACACGGCCCCCGAGGCCGAGCTTTGGCTGGATGGCGGTCACAATGCCGCCGCAGGCCAGGCGCTAGGCCAGCATCTGGGCACCCTGCCCCAACGTACGACCTATCTGGTCTGCGGCATGCTGAATACCAAGGATATCTCAGGTTACCTGAGCCCATTGGCCGCACGTGCGAAAAGGCTGACGGCCATTTCCATCCCCGGTGAGGCCAACACCCTTCCGGCAGATGAAACCGCAGCTGCGGCAAAAGCCGTCGGCATGACGGCAGATACGGCGGATACGGCGCTAGACGCTGTTACGCAGATTGTCAAAGAAGACCCGCAAGCGCGGATCCTGATTTGCGGCTCGCTCTATCTGGCCGGGGCCATCCTGCGCGAAAACGGCTGAGAAGAATACCTAAGAATACTGGGGCACCGCTTCAGCGTTGTCCCAATCGCTGCAAGATCCGCAAACTGCGCCGCACCACCGTTACCGCAGCGCCAATCACCACCACCCAAAGCGCCAGTTGCAATAAGCCCCAGTTTGGCAAAACAGCGGCCAGCACAGCCGTCCCCGTCACCAGTGCCATCCGGTGCGGCTTAGCCATCGGCCCGCAGAAATCATTCTCGCCAGTAATGTTGTGACCAAGCTCCCGCACATAGGCCGTGGAAACCGTCATAACGGCCGCAGCCCAGCCAAGGCCAACCAGTCCCAAGCCGTATCCCAGCCCAATAAAGATCAAGACGTCTGACACCCGGTCCGGCGCTTCGTTCCAAAACGCACCGTCCGGCGTGCCTTTCTGCGCCTCAACGGCGACAAGCCCATCCATAAGATTGCAGATCAGGCGCAACTGGCAAAACAGCGCCGCCGCCACCAACAACAGCGCTCCACCAAACCCGCCTGCCGACGCTCCAAAGTAAAAGCACAAGCCGGCCAGCCCTGCCGCGCCCATGCTGGCGATGGAAATCTGGTTCGAGCTGATATCACGCGCCGCCAGCCATTTTGTTAGCGCACGTGCCCAGCCGCTGCCCCGGCTGGCAATAGGTCGGCGGTCAGTCATCGCTTTGGCCTTTCTTGTACATGATCAGATTATACGTCACCGCATAGATACTGGCCACGCTGAACGGCACAGCAATGGTTTTCACGACCTCCGGCGTACCCGCAATAGTATGCACCCCGACCAAAACACACAGGGACACGCTACAGGTGATCAACGGCGGAACCCAAGCTGCAAACCCAGCGCTCAGCCGTTCCCGCAGATAATCCAGCGCTGTTTTTAGGCCAAAGGTAATGGTGCCAGATAGGCTCCCCTGCAGCACCGCCGCAATCAACGGTTTGGGCATTGGATGCGCAGCATTGGCGTAAAAAGCCCAGCTGCCCATCAACACAAACCCCACCAGCACATGCACCCATGCCGCCCCGGTCAATCTGCCAATCACACAGACCACCAATACCGGGTCAGATGGAAAAACACTGGTGCCGCAAAGATCAGTGAGTCCAACCGGTCCATAAATCCGCCATGCCCGGCAATCGTATGCCCCCAGTCCTTCACGCCACGGTCGCGTTTCACCGCAGACAAAACCAGCCCACCAAAGAAGCCCATAATGGTGATGATCACCGCCATGCCCCCGGCTTGCAAAAACGAAAACGGTGTGGCCCAAAACAGCAGCGCCCCCAAAAGCGAAGCACTCGCCGCCCCGCCCACAAAGCCCTCGACCGTTTTTGATGGGGACAAACGCGGCGCAATCTTGGTTTTGCCAATCAGTTTGCCCCATGTGTATTGCAGCACATCACTGGCCTGCACAACGATCAGCAAAAAGGCCACCAACAGGATGTTCTGCCCCTCAAAGCCCGGAATGTTCAAGCTCAGCAGGGCCGGAATGTAAGACACGCAGTAAATCGCAATCATCGCCGCCCACTGCACCTCAGCCACCCGGATCAAGAAATTATCCGTATCGCCACGCAGGGCTGACAGCACCGGCAACAGCAGGAACATATAGACTGGGATAAACACAGCATAAAGCCCGACCCAATCCAGCCAAACCAGATAATACTGCAGCGGCAAGACCAGATAAAACAGCACCGCCAAGGTCCAGCTATCGGCCCGCCGCGCATTGGTCAGGGTGACAAATTCACGAAGTGCTGCAAAGGAACAGATGCCAAACAGCCAAACCACACCACCGCGCCCCCACCAAAAGGCAAAGGCCAACAGCAAGACCATCACCCACCAGGCCTGTATTCGGGCATTGAGGTTCTGAATGCTGTCCGAAGGCCCTTCAGGCCCGGCCTTGCGCGTCAGAAAAAAGGCAATACCAGAGGCCAGCAGCAAAACCGCAAGTGCCCCCCAAAACAGGGCCATCAATGACGTATGATGATCGTTCATGCTGCGCCCTCCTGCTCAGGATCAAGATCCAGCACCGCCTGCCGCGCACGTATCAAAAAAGCCTCTTTGTCTTCCTCTGGCCGCAAGGTCAGACCCTCGCCAAAATGAACTGTGCAGATAAATGGTACCGGCACCAGCTCCCCCTTGGGCAGCACCCGATTGAGGTTCTGTATCCAGACCGGCACCATAGGCACATCTGGGCACTGCTTGGCCAAGTGAAACAATCCAGGCTTGAACGGCAGCAAACGTTCTTCGGTGACATTGCGCGTTCCTTCGGGAAACAGGATCAGGCTCGATCCCTCCTCCACCGCCTCCGCCATCTGTGCCACTGGGTCCTGCGTGCGCGTCTCAGGATTCCGATCAATCAACACCGCATTAAACACGTCTTGGCCGATGAACTGCTTAAGCTTGCTGGTGAGCCAGTAATCGGACCCCGCCACTGGGCGCGTTTTCTGACGCATTTTTGTTGGCAGCACCGTCCAGAGCAGGACAAAATCACCATTGCTTGTGTGGTTGGCAAAATAGATCGCCTGCCCCTTGCGGGGCTCCCCTTCGGGCCAGAACCCCCGCACAGCCGTCACCAGCCGGGAAAATAGAATAATCGAAAAGGCGGTCACCCGCCTGAGCAATTGCATCTCTAAATACCCCTCACACGAAACACCCGCACCCAAAAACCACGTGGGGCGCAAGTTTCACAGGAACATCATGGAAAGATACCGAGTAAAAAACAACAAAAGAAAGCGGATGCCTTAGACACCCGCCTTCATCATATTATCAACTAGCGTTCGCAGGGATCAGGCGGCGCGCCTGCGCCGTCCACCACTATTTCCACCGCCGCCACCATGGCCACCACCGTTTCCACGGCCACCACCATTTCCGCCTCCGCCGCCACGGCGGCGATTGCGACCGGGGCCACCGCGGCCACCGCCCGGTTTCTTACCTGCCTCTTTCAGCTCGGCCCAAACCGTGCCACTGGCCACCGGAATATCTTTCTTCAGGATCTTCTGAATACCTTTAAGTTCCGACACTTCCTCGGGCGCGCAAAAGGCAATCGCCTCCCCTTCGGCCCCGGCGCGGGCCGTCCGGCCAATCCGGTGCACATAGCTTTCTGAAACATTCGGAAGATCGTAGTTGAAGACGTATTTTACATCGTTGATGTCAAGGCCCCGTGCAGCCACATCCGTAGCGACCAAGATGGTAATCTCGCCCTCTTTGAAGGCTTTGATCGCGCGGTCCCGCTGACCCTGGCTTTTGTTGCCGTGGATCGAACCGGCCTTGAACCCATCGCGCACAAGGTTCTTCATCATCCGCTCAGCACCATGTTTGGTGCGCGAGAAGATGATGGCGCGTTCGCCGACTTTGTCCGCCAGCAATTCACGCAGCAGGCCATACTTTTCTTTTTGCGCCACAAAATGCACCGACTGGCGGATTTTATCAGCAGGCAGACCCGGCCGCGCCACCTCAACCCTGACAGGGCTGGTGAGATAGCTGCTCGACAGCTCTGCCATCTGCTTGGGCATAGTTGCAGAAAACAGCATGGTCTGGCGCTCTTTGCGCAGCAGTGGCGCGATCCGGCGCAGGGCATGGATAAAGCCCAGATCCAGCATTTGATCTGCCTCATCCAATACCAGATAGCGCGTCTGGCTCAGATCCACCGCCTTGCGGTCAATCAGGTCAATCAAACGCCCCGGCGTGGCCACAACCAGATCAGCACCTTTGCGCATCACCTCGACCTGACGGTTCAACGACACGCCGCCAACAATCAGCTTGGTCTTGATATGGGTGCCCTTGGTCATCAGGAAAATATTGTCCTGAATCTGCTTGGCCAGCTCGCGCGTCGGCGCCAAAATCAACCCGTGTGACGATTTCGGCGCAGGCTTGGTGCCCATCTTGGTAATCGCGTCAATCAACGGCAGGGCAAAGGCCGCCGTCTTGCCGGTGCCGGTCTGCGCCAACCCCATGATGTCACGTCCATCCAGCGCATAAGGAATTGCCTTATATTGGATCGGGGTCGGTTCAGTGATGCCTTGTTCAGCCAATTGCGCCACAAGGCGGGGCTTCAACCCCAGTTCTTCAAAGTTCATTCAACAGGTTCCTGTTCACCAGCTGCGCGCCGGAATTGCATTGCACGGCCCCGAGGGATCCTCAGACCGTATCGTCGGGGCGCTCTGGCAGAAAACATCGCAAGGGACGCATCCAGATCAGTACCACTGCGCAATGTTAGTGTGGAAAAATGTCGCCATGCCCCCTGATCATCCATGGGCACGCTGCGCTCAGCCCCATATCGGGGGGATGGAGGAGTAAGTCAAGTGTAGGTTCACTTTAACCTAAACCAAGCATCCCAGAACGGTTTCTGTTTTTATGCTATAGTCGCGACTGAACATAGGGGGATATGATAATGACCATCGTAGAGACAGTCAGCACAGCTGACATCGTGGCACGGGGTTGGGAAGCAGTCGGACGTGGCGACTGGGACGCGTTGCTGGCCGATTATGTTGAGGACATGGTCTTCATCATGCCGGGGCAGAATGATGTCTTGAATGGCAAGCCCGCCTTTCGCTCAGCATTAGACAATCTGGGGGCCGCCTTTCCTGCCGGATTTGAGATCAGTTCAATTCGTCAGATCGGGGACGGTGCTGAGGTCGTTTCAATCGTCGAATGGAAATCCGAAAAGGTTCCAGACGGCAGCCAACTGTCCGTCTTGTTCAAGTTTGATGGTGACAAAGTGTTTGAAGAACGCTGGTTCGTTGATACAGAGCAATGGAACGCCGCTTTGTGACATCTGGCTGATTTGACACGGTCTTTGAGTTTTGTACGTTTTGAGCCAAAAAACGTACAACTAGTACTAGGTGCCAAAAACCGGAATTGTCAAAAAGACCCGGCGTTTCCGCCGAGTTTAGTACGTGGTGAGGATGACCACGTCAGGAAGAATATCGCCTGTTTCGATCCGTTTTTTGAACGTGGATTCTCGCTAGACAGGCTTTCTCTGTTTGCCTTGAGTGATCCAAACGAACCCAGCGACCAATGACAGCAACGCAGGGTAAAGAAGGTCCGTATCCTGCTGAATAAGTAGCATTGCAATCGTACAAACGGCCACGACTCCGATAATCTTTTCAAGAAGGCTGGATGTCAGCGTTATTAGACTAGCCGCAGCCACTGCAAACAGGATGATGAAATTCTGGCCAGCCAATGACAGCATCTTCTCGATGGACAAGATATTCAACAAATCCAACGATAAGACGGATAGCAACACAGCAAGTACAAGAAACACAGCCTTCAGCGGACGGCCATTCTCGTCCGCTGAAAAATCCAACGGAACAACACGTTCCCGCGAAAGCGATAGAATCATCCGCGAAACAGCCCAGATAGCACCCATCAAATTTGCAATTATAATCCCCACCGCGAGAGAAGACATTAGGATACCACCCCACGCTCCAAGATGAGCTTCCATAATGTAGGAAAACGCTGCCTCGTAATTATCTTCAATCGGCGTAAAGTGGACAATCATCGCCATGCAGAAATATAGGACCAGCGCTGCGATGAACGACAACCCCATTGCAAGCGGAAAATCCCTCTTTGGTTTTCTGAACTCTTCAGAGGTGCCTGCTGCCACCTCCCATCCAGTGAATGCAAAGAATATCATCATGAAAGGGACGCTCAGCTGTGCAAACCCAATGGTAGGGGCATTCAATGTACGCACCTCTCGCATTTCTGGTGAAATGCCCCAGAGACCCACACAAATAATCAATAGCAATGAAAAAAGAATCGCCGAAGCAACTAAGGCCGAGATCTTAGATGCCGTTTCAGGTGATGCGAGTTGTGTCCCAGTCGCGACCAGGAGCAGTGCAATAGCCAATACCGCCGGATCAAAAGGTATGATCACCGATAAGTAATGACCACCAGTTAAAGCGATGGCTGGCAAGCCAAATGATACCGCCCCTAAAAAGATAAACGAACTTGCAATATAGGCGTATTTACCGAAGGCACGCTGCGCGAACGAAGAAACACCCCCTGCATCAGGAAACCGGGCCCCCATAATGATAAACACAGACAACAATGGAAGTGAGACCAGCGCGCACATTGCCCAAACCCAGATCGCATTTTGGCCAACCTGTTGATACGCCAATCCTGGTAAACTCAGCAAACCGGCGCCAATCACGATGTTGAGCATCAATCCTGCCCCCTGCAGAGGGCCAAGCGTTTTTTTCAGAGCCGTCATCTTGTTAAGTCCACTTTTGCAAAAGAAATCAAATACCGAACATCTCCAAAGCTCGCCTTTGATCCGTGTCGAACTCCCCTAGGAAGCTCGATCACGTCGCCTGATCCACACACAACTTCTCCACCTTCCCAATAAAACAGCAGTTGCCCATCCAAAACGACAATAGTCTCGTCGCTATCGTGCTGATGCCATGAGTGTTCCTTGCCTGATTGATCATTCTGAACTTCGACGCATCCTTGGTCGGGCATGCAACGCTCTACAAGAGCCTTAAAATCTGCCACATTTGCTAATGCTGAATGAATAACAACTGAATTTCCTGTCGAGGGCATCACGCCACTTCCTCCTCTTTTTGGTTATTTTTCAAGAAACTATGAAATGGGCAGACCGCTTCTCCGTTATGGTCATCCAGAAAATACTGAGCGAATTCACGATTATCGGGATCGCCATATAAGCCCAGATCTTTAGAAGGTGTGATCAGGTCATAGTTCAGGATTCGATTGCGAATTTTTGATGTCGCTTTTTTGGCGGATTCCTTTGTGTCCAATATTCCGTTGAACACCCAGCGCGGCTGAAAAGTAAGCATAAAGCTTGAAGAGCGTCGGGATTGCCAGTTTACATGTGCGGGGGTGTTGCAGACCACGAAAATCTGCTCCCCACCGAAACACCACTCCCATTCTGGCGTATTAATCTCATGAGGTATATCTTGCGGCCAATCAGTTTTGTCACACTTGTGAATACCATCCAAGGTTGACCAAAACCTTGATCTGTAATGTTCAATACTTTGAACTGGACCTGGTCGGGAGAAGACGAGCAATGAGGTATTCTTGCCAAACGATTTAGCGTCTTTCAGATACTGTAAAAGTGCATTAGCAACCTCTTCCGGATTCATGCTTTCAGAGAATGCATACCTCAATTGATCCGACTCGAAACCTGCGACACCAAAGGTACAGGGGAAAAGACGGGATCGAGATCTAAAACTTGTCGCTTGTTCGTTAAAAACCTTTCTTTGCCAGCTATTTGCTTCAAAAATTTGACGTATCTCAGCCTGATTATAGATGAGTTTCGTAATCATAACTTGCCTTTCATGTCTCAACTTTCGACGAGTTTTCGATGATTAACCTTGAGTGGTTCGGCACTCGCCTGAGATATGAACTACCAAAATGAACCCGGATAGGTGACTTTTGCTACAATAGGTTGCAATTTGAGCTTGAATCTAATTCCATTCACCGAAAGTATGCGAACAATGGACAGCTTTCAGACTAAATTAACTCACCTTCTACGCGAAAATAGCAGAGCTTCTATCTCCGATCTCGCACAAGAACTCGGCAGCTCTCGAAAGAAGGTCAAAGAGACCATTGATCGCCTCGTTGATCGAAAAATCATAAAACGATTTACGGTCGAATTATCAGAAGAGACGGAGTTTACCCCTCAGCCATTCTGCGCGGTGTTCAATATTCGTTTAGTCACGCCCAACTGCAAACAATTGTTTGCTGATATCCAAAAGCACGAAAATATACTGGGTGCTTGGAGCGTTTCATCATCGGAGACCGATATGTTGGTACTTGTTGAAGCCAAAGCCGTCGAAGATATCGAAAAAGTCAGAAACAGTATTGCAAGGCACCCACTGATTCAAACGATGTATACCAACACAATCCTAACAACCTGGCGTGATCCACGATCGACTATATGACTCTTGCAGCGCTAAAGAATACGAGTAATGCCTTGAAAAAAATCTGCAAATTCTCCGGGATGAGTAATTTCAGAAAATGTAGTGTACCTTCTGAAGGATAGTCGGAGGCATCGCCTTTTGGGTATTGAAAATGTTAAGTTCGAATGTCGAAGGAGCGCGTCCTCCATTTCAAAAGTGCACACAGGTAAAGTTCACTAAATGACGCATCATTCACAAACCACCCTGCCTTGATCCAAAACTTAGAACATAAAAGACAATTCGAATCGCTTACTATTGACCGATTCGTGATGATTCGCTTATACCTAAAGACAGAGAATTTTCCGCGCTGAAATCTGAATTCCATTCAGGGCGGAGTGAGGGTAGATGCGCTAAATTCCTTAGTTAGAATAGGAAATGCCATCTGACTTTCTGACGCGGACACCGTGGCAGGAACGAATGAGGGGCCGATCAACGGCCCCCTTTCTTTTTTAGATAGCTTTATTCAGCAGGCTTGCCGTTAGGCTTGATATCGGCACTCTTGGCCTTATTCGAAGGTGCAAAGTGATCACCCAATACGCCGTCGATTCCATTGTCTAAATTGACACCAACAGATTCTCCGATGGATTTCAGTGCGGGCATTTGAAAGGCCATGGCGCGCAGTTCATCAAACGCTTGATTGACCAGACCTGTTTCACCATTGCTACCGCTTCCGCCGTTTGATCCGCCGCCTGCACCCAGACCATCGACCTTGTGAATGGTAATACCGTTGATCTTTTCAGCCGGCTTGACCATTTCGCGCACGATCTCAGGCAGGACAGCGTATTTCTCGGTATCCAGACGGTACTGAATGACCTGCTCCGACAGCGTGTTCTCTGCCGCGATCTGCTCACGTTTACCCTCAGCGTCGGCCAGTTTCTCTTTCTTCAACGCCTCCGCCCGAATGGTAATCTCCTCGGCTTGTGCCTGCGCCATTTCACGCAACGCAAACGCCCGATCAACCGCTTCTTCCTTGGACGCAGCCGCAGCGACTCGAATGGCGATCGCCTTCTCGTCCGCTTCCGCCTGTGCCATCTCGCGCAAGGCTTCCGCGCGGTCCACGGCGGCTTCTTTCTCCGCCGCGGCGGTCACGCGAATGCCAGTGGCTTTTTCCTCGGCTTCCTGCTCGGCGGCCAAAATGATCACGCGCTTCTGACGCTCGGCTTCGGCCACGTCGCGTTCGGTCTTGACCTGCTCTTCAGCCTTCACCGCCTCAGCCCGCGCAGTATCTGCAGCAGCTTTAGCTCGGCTTTCTTCCTCAGATTTTTGCTGAATCGCAATCTGGCGGTTTTGCTCGGCGATCTCCAACTCTTTGGTGCGCTCAATTTGTGCCGCTTCTACTGCTTTTTCGCGCGCGATCCGGGCTTGTTCTGCCTCGCGCTCCGCCTCTTGGGTTTTCTTGGCGCGGTCGATGGCTTCACGTGATCTCAGGGTTTCCAGTTCAATCGCCTGCGCAACACGCGCTTCTTCCTGCTGGCGCTCGATCTCATAGGCTTTGATTTCACCTTCCTGCACGGAACGCAGAACCGCAACCTTGGTCTCGGCATCAATCTCGGCACGGCGTTTTTTGCTTTCGGCAATCCGCTCGACCTGGTTCTTCATCCCTGTCGCGTTAAAGACGTTGTCTTCATCCAAGGTATCCATAGGTGTCTGATCCAAAGCGGTCAGCGAAACGGATTCAAGCTCCAGACCGTTTTTGGTCAGATCTTCGGCAACGGTCTGTTGCACCTGTTGAACAAAGTCAGAGCGGTTTTCATGCAACTCATCCAGCGACATCTGTGCCGCAACGGAGCGCAAAGCGTCGACCAGCTTACCTTCGACCATTTCGCGCAGGGCGTCGGTGTTAAAAGTGCGGTCCCCCAGAGTTTGCGCGGCACGGGCGATCCCCTCAGAGGAGCCCTGAACTGTCACATAAAACTCGACACCCACATCAACACGCATCCGATCTTTGGTGATCAGGGCGGACACGCCATCGCGACGAACTTCGAGCCGGGTGGTTTTCATGTTGATAAAGGTAATCTCATGCAGCACAGGCACGACGAACACGCCGCCGTCCATGATCACCTTGCGGCCCCCGGCTCCAGTGCGGACGAGGCTGACCTCGCGGGTTGAGCGGCGGTACATCCGGGTCATCACGAACCCGAGGATCAAGAAGGCGATCAACACCAAAATGACGGGGAACAATATGCCAGTTATCAAAGCTTCCATTCAGTTTTTCCTTTCAATATTTGTTATGAAATGCGGACAAGTTTCAGATCGCCTTGACGGCGGCGCAGGATCAGCACCTCTGTCCCTTCGGGCAAAGTGTCGTCATCTGACAGGGGTTCTGCCATGACATAGTGCAGGTTGCCATGCGCATCGGTGAACCGGACCTGCGCGGGTTGGTCACGACGGGCGGAGCCAACGGTGATCACACCTTTGCGGCGACCATAGCTGCGCTCGGAAATCGCGGTCGTTTCAACGCGCGGCACCCAGTTGGCCACGGCCTCGGCACAGTATCGGGTAAAGAACAGCGCCACAGGCAATACAATCAATGCCGCCAGTATGGCTGGCAGGACCGTGCCCGTCAGGACCGACATCAGAGTTTGGCCAGACAGGCCGATGCCTGCGAAGAAAGCGGAGAACAGCGCCAACCAGACGGTCAGGGGTAGCTTGCGCAACCCGATCAGATCAAAGAAGCCACCGCTTGTTTCAAGCCGGGGTTTGACGCCCGCTTCGGCATCAATGTCTGGATCGATATTGAAGTCGATGTCGGTTCCCAACTCTGTATCTGTGTCGACATCAAAATCGGCATCCAGATCCGCGTCAAAGTCCACGTCCAGATCGAAATCTGCATCCGAATCACCGCTAATCTGTGTATCGACGCCGATGGACATCAACAGTACTTCGAGCAATAGAAAACCGATCACCAGAACGCCGAAAAACACGAAAGGTTTCAACCCCGGTTCCAACAATAGATCCATACATATCCCCCTTGGCCCCGGCACAACCATGCAGGATATGCCGGGCACAACCATTAAACATTCACACATGCTCCATACCCATCCAAAGATGTCATGTACAAGTCATGCTTGTGTCAGATTTTGGAAAAACGGAATAAATCTATGCTGCGCTTTGTGGCGTCAAAGATCTGAAAAGGCCCTGTCCAGCCCATCCGCTACCTGATCAACGTCTTCCATCGACAAACACATCGGCGGAACCATTCGCAGGCATGATTGATATGGGCCTGATTTCGATAAAATCAACCCCTGCGTGCGACATTGTTCGAAAACAGCAGAGGTTGTCTCGCGGTCAGGCTCTTTGGTTTTGCGGTCTTTGACCATCTCAATTGCTAGCATCAGGCCACGGCCGCGCACATCGCCGATGACGCCGTGCTTTTCCTTGAGGCCCTTGAGGCGTTCCAGCAACGCCCCACCTACCGCTTGCGCGTTTTCGCGGACTTTGTCATCGCGAATGACCTGCAAAACGGCACGGCCAGCAGCACAGCTGGTTGGGTTGGCGCCATAGGTGTGGAACATGAACTTTTCGGCCATCGGGGCAGCCACCTCTTTGCGCGCAACCACCGCGCCCAGCGGGAAGCCGTTGCCGATGCCCTTGGCCATAACCACGATGTCTGGGATGACGCCATCCGCCTCAAAGCCCCACATATGATCCCCTGTGCGACCAAAGCCGGATTGGACTTCGTCAGCAATGTACAGCCCCCCCGCTGCGCGCACACGTTCGGCCGCACCGGACATATAGCCCTTGGGCATTTCGATGATACCGCCGTAGCCTTGAACGGATTCGATCAGCATACCCGCAATCTGGCCGGTGGTGGCGCTGGCGATGGTGCGCTCAATCTCGTCCAGATACGGTTCCGCCCCGGCGTTTCCGCCAAAGATACCGCGATACTGGTTTGGCTCGGCCACAAAGGCCACATTGCCCGGCATGCCGGGATGGCGCCAGCCGCTGATGCCCGTCGCCGATTGTGCCGCCGCAGTGGGGCCATGGTAAGCCGTGCGCAAGGCCAACAGATCGGGATTGCCGGTATAGGTGCGGGCCATGGTCATCGCCAGATCCACCGCCTCGGATCCCGAGTTGGTGAAGTGCACCACCCACTCCGGGCCTGCTGGCATGGTAGCGGCCAGTTCCTCGGCCAGATGCGCAGGTGTGGGGTGGTAGAACATCGTGGTGCAGTGGGTCAGGGTCTGGGCCTGCTCCATCGCGGCGGCAACCACCTTGGGATGCGAGTGCCCAACCGAGATGCAGACGTTCATGCCCAGCAGGTCGATATATTTGCGATCTTCGGCGTCCCACAGGTATTGCATCGAGCCACGCTTGAAGACCATCGGCTCGGCAAAGGGGACGAACTTGCGTTGACTTGCAGCATAGTAGGTATCCCGCCGCTTGGCGGTTGCGTCAATTGACCAATCAGTCATCAGTGTCATGTCTTGTCCCTCACGTCAGGATTTCAGTCGTTCATTTTGCGGATCAAACGGTGGCGCGGACAGGATCTCTGCCGCCCGCCGTTTGCCCAGAATTTCAATGTTTAAATTGTCACGCGCCGTTGCGTCGCGCAGATAGGCCAGTGCCAGCACTTTGCCTGTACGGTGGCCATAGGCCCCCGAAGTAACCACGCCGACCACGCAGTCGCCTTGATACACCGGATGGGCATAGAAAGGATCAACCTCGCCCGGCTCTACATCGAGCAGAACCATATCCCATGCCTCTGGGTTGGGACGGGCCAGCAGCGCGTCGCAACCGGTGAAGCTGCGCCCTTCAGGTCGAACAAGGAAGCCCACGCCGCTTTCATCGGGCGTGCGCTCCGTTGTCAGGTCACTTCCCCAACCGCGATAACCCTTTTCCAGCCGCATCGCGTTGGCAGCATAGGCCCCATAGAGCCCCGCGCCACGGGGTTTTCCGGTCGCTTCGAGGGCGAGGAACAGCTCGGCGGCATGCTCACGGGCGACATGCAGCTCCCACCCCAATTCGCCCACATAGGACACCCGCAATGCGCGGACAGGAATGCCCGCGACGGTGATCTGTTGCGCGCTCAACCACAGGCCAAGGGCGTCATCACAAAGGGATTGCAGTATCTCGCGTGACTTCGGCCCCATCAGGCCAATCACTGCAAGCTCTTCGCAAGTATTATGTAGCTGGACATCATAGCCAGCGGCGTGAGCCTGCAGCAAATCCCAATCGCGTTCTTCGGCTGCAGCCGCCGACGTCAAATAGGCATGTTCATCCGACAGCATCGCCACGGTAAACTCGGAACTCACCCCGCCCGCAGGTGTTAGAACGTGGGTTAAGCCAACACGGCCGATCTTTGGGGCGCGATTGGCCCCAAGGCTCTCAACAAAGGCGCGGGCATCCGGGCCGGTGACTTCGAATTTCGCAAACACGGAAAGGTCAGCCAACGCAGCCGTCTCTGTCACCACCTTGCATTCGCGGGCAACCGGCGCAAACCAATTGGCGCGCCGGAAGGTTTCATCAGCGACCGCATCGGGCGTGTCCGCAAACCAATTGGGCCGCTCCCAGCCGTAGGCCGCGCCCATCACAGCGCCACGCTCGATCATCAGGTCGTGCAAGGGCGATAAGCGCAGACCACGCCCAGCCGGGCGTTCTTCGTGTGGGTAGTGCACGCCAAATTGCAGGCCAAAACATTCGATTGCCTTTTCAACCCGGTAATCACGATCCGCCCATTTCCCAAACCGGCGGCTATCGACGGCAAGCGCGTCCATCGGTGGCGCACCATGGGTCATCCAATGTGCGAGGAACCAGCCAGAACCGCCACCCTCCATCACGCCCATTGAGGAGCCGGTCAAGAGCCAGGCATTCTCCAGTCCGTGCGCCGGGCCGATCAGCGGGTTAGCATCGGGGGTAAAGGTAATGGGTCCGTTGATTACCGACTTCACGCCGCCATTGCCAACCGCAGGCACGCGGTTCATCGCGGCCTCGACGATGTGCTCAACCCGGTCCAGATCCGGTGGCATCAGGTCCGCCCCAAACTCAGGCGGCACGCCATCGACGGACCAAACCTGTGCGTCTTTCTCATAGGGACCAAGGATCAACCCGTCGCGTTCCTGCCGGA
Source organism: Roseovarius albus (assembly GCF_900172335.1). GTDB lineage: Bacteria > Pseudomonadota > Alphaproteobacteria > Rhodobacterales > Rhodobacteraceae > Roseovarius > Roseovarius albus. The sequence goes on along the minus strand of NZ_FWFX01000002.1, from coordinate 38,306 downwards.
TATACCAGCTTTCTTCAGGGTCGCGGATCATCGGCAGTTCAGGCTGACCCGCTGCGATGCGATCTGCTACCTCGGGCACGGTGTCGGTGACCAGATATTGGTGCAACACTGGGACCGAAGGGATATTGAGGCCCATCATATGACCAATTTCCCAACCCCATGTGCCTGCGGCGTTCACAATGTGGGTGGTGCAATAGGTTTCTTTAGCGGTTTCGACGATCCAATCATTCCCTTCACGGCGGATCGCATTGACCGGATTGTAACGTTTGATCGTCCCGCCGCCCCTTACGGCAACCTGTGCCATGGCGTTTGTTGCCAACGTCGGATCGACATGACCGTCATCCGGCTCATAGATCCCACCGAGCAGACCGTCGAGTTCGGTCAGAGGGTGCAGTTCGGCAATGCGCTCCGGAGTCAGCACCTCCAGCGGGTAGCCGGTGAACTCCGAAAGGCCAGCGACATGGGCGAACTCATCCATACGGTCTGGGTTGCGAGTGATCCGCATCGCGCCCGAGCGGTGGAAACCACAGCTATGGCCGGTTTCTTCGGGCAGAATGTCACGATAGAGCCGCACTGACGTGGCGCGCAGTTCCTGAATTGTCGGGTTATGGGCGAAATGTGTGCAGAGCCCCGCCGCGTGCCAGGTAGAGCCGTGGGTCAGATCGTTTTTCTCGACCAGCACCACATCAGTCCATCCCGCCTTGACCAGATGGTAGAGCAGCGAGGTGCCCATCGCCCCACCCCCAATGATGACAACCTGCGCCGTGATCATCCACGCATCCTTTCTGATTTCGGATCAAATGGCGGCTGCAACAGCGCCTGCGCCGGATAGCGTTTTCCGGCCACTTCTATCTCAAAATTGCGCGCACATGTGTCGGCCAGTGATTCATTTGCTCCGACGCCGATCAGACCAAAAGCAAGCGTTTTGCCGGTGCGCGCACCTCGCCCGCCAGAGGTGGTGAGGCCAACGACTTGGCCCTCCTCAATGATCAGTTCATCGTGCAGCATAAGCGGGTCGCCTGAAACATCGAACAAGCACAAGCGACGCGCAATGCCTCCGTCGCGTTCCCCTTGCAGGGCTGGTTTGCCGGTAAAATCTTTATCCCAGTTGATGGCAAAGCCCAGCCCAGCCTCGAGCGGCGTAACCTCGGGACCCAAGTCATGACCCCAGTGTTTGAACCCCTTCTCCAGCCGGCAGCCATCTAGCGCGTAATGACCCAATGGCTTTGCGCCTGCGTTAGTGAGCGCGTCAAACACCGCGACCGCCTTTGCCACTGGAACTGACAGCTCCCAGCCCAATTCCCCGACAAAGCTCATCCGGGTGGCACGACACTTGACGGAGGCAACCTCGACTTCGCGGCAAGTTGAGAAGGGAAACGCCTTCCAGTCGTCAGATGACAGACCGTTCAGCAACGCGCGCGATCCTGCACCCATGACGCCTATCACCGCCTCCTTTTCGGTGACATCCGCAATTGCCACATCAAAATATTTGGACCGCCGCCGCAATAAAGCCATGTCGCGCCAGCGGGTTGCCGCGCCGGAGGTGATACGGAAGGATTGCGTGCAGAACCGTGTGACGGTGGCGTCGAGCTCAATGCCGCCGGTCACATTCAGGGCCAACGTATAGATGGCCCGCCCGTTCGGCCGGTCAATCTTGGCGGTGCAAAGTTGCTCCAGAAAGGTCAGCGCGTCAGGACCAGTGACGTCAAATTTGCCAAAGGGTGACAAATCCAGCAACGCCACTCCGGTTTCCATCACCGCCGCCTCGCGCGCCACTATGGGCCACCAGGTTTGGTCGCCGACGGAATAGGGCAGCGCCTTTTCTTCTTCATTCAGCGCATACCAAAGCCCGCGTTCCCACCCGCCGGTCAGGCCAAACACGGCACCCTTCGCCGCCCATTGATCGTGCAACGCGGATTTCCGCAGGCCCCGCCCCGCGTTAGGTTGTTTGTAGGGCCAGTGCATTCCCATCAGGTCGGACACGGCCTCTTCCATCCGTGCTTCCATATGGCCCTGCTCCGCCGCAGCGGGATCAGCGCGGGCGATATCGACCTCCCACAAATCCATCGGCGGGGAGCCGTCAACCATCCAATCGGCCAAGGCGCGGCCAATCCCGGCTGAGGACATGATGCCAACCGAATTCATCCCGGCGGCGACAAACAAGCCGTCCACCGACGGGGCCTCACCCACCAGGGGGCGGGTGTCGTTAGTAAAGCTTTCGGGACCGTTCATGAAATGCTGAATGCCGACCTCGGCCAGCGCTGGCATGAGATCCAGAGCCGCCTCCATGAACGGCATGAACTGATCCCAATCCTCGGGCATTTCTAGAAACGGACGGTTGCCTTCGGGGCCGAAGGCATCCCAGCATTTGGCGTCGGGCTCAAACCCACCGATGACTATTTTGCCAGCATCGCCCTTGATGTAAATTCCCGTGTCCATGTCCCGCAGCACCGGGAACGGATCAGGCAGATCCGGCATCGGTTCGGTCACTACATACATGTGCTCAACCGCCTGCAAGGGCAACGCCAAACCCGCTGTCTCTGCAAAGGGTTTGGACCAGGCCCCCGCGCAGATCGCCACCTGGTCGGCCTCAATCACACTGCCATCGGCCAGAGCGACGCCAGTGACACGGTTGCCCTCTGTCAGGATCCGCTCGACAGCCACGTTTTCTCGGATCTCGACACCGCCATTCTTGGCCGCGCGGGCATAGGCCATACACAGATCGACCGGGTTCACATTGGCATCCTCGGCGATAGCCATGGCGCCCGCGTGTTCAGATATATTTAAGCCGGGTACGGCTTCAGCGACCACTTCTGGCGCAACGATTTCAGGATTGAGGCCAAAGTGGCGCCCCAGAGAGGCGATGCGCTTGAGTTCATCCATCCGTTCGGGGCGACGGGCAAGCCAGCAACCACCCGTACGTTTGTAGCCGGTGCTCATGCCGGTCTCGGCTTCCAGCTTGGGGAAAAGCTCCACTGCGTACATCGCCAGTTGGGTCATGTTCGGCGTGGCGCGCAGGGGTCCGACAATCCCCGCTGCATGCCAGCTGGTTCCACTGGTCAGCTGATTGCGTTCCAGCAACACCACATCATTGGCCCCGCGTCTGGCCAGATGGTAGGCAAGGCTCAGTCCGATGGCGCCACCGCCGATGATCACTGTACGCCCCATCAAAAATACTCCTGATCCGGTGCCTCGGCCTTGCGGCGGGTGATATAATCTTGCAGCGCCTTATCGATGGCCGGATCAAGGCCCGGGTCCTCGTAAGCCTCAAGATGAGACTTCCACAGGGCATTGGCGCGCTGCGCAGTATCGAGCGAGCCTGCGGCCTGCCATTGCTCGAACGAATTGTTGTCGGGGGTTTCCGGGCGAAACAAGGCGGTCATGAAATTCGCCTGTGTGTGGTCTGAACCCAGAAAGTGCTGACCCGGACCGGTCTGGGCGATCGCATCCATCGCCTGTGCGTTTTCGCTCAGGTCGATGCCTTCAAAGAACCGTCCAAGTTTGCCACAGAGGTCGGCATCGATCATGGTTTTCTCGAAGCCAGTGACCAGCCCGCCCTCCAGCCAGCCAGTGGCGTGGTTGATCAAGTTGGCCCCGGCAAACATCGACATCATCAAGCCCCAGGTGGCCTCTTGCTGGCTTTGCGCATCGGGGATCTTGGAGGCAGACAGTGTGCCCACCGTATGAAGCGGCACACCCAGGCGACGCGCCAGTTGCCCGGCGGCCAGCACCATCTGCCCAGCCTCGGGAGTACCAAAGGTTGGCGCGCCAGATTGCATTGACATGGTCGAGGCAAAACTGCCCATCAGCACCGGTGCGCCGGGGTTCACCAGTTGCGCCAACGTCAAACAGGCCAAAGCCTCGGCCAATACTTGCGCCATGGTGCCCGCCACGGTGCAGGGGCTCATCGCACCGGCCAATACCCAAGGGGCGGTGGCCACAGGTTGGCCTGCGCGGGCATAAGTTTTCAACGCACCCGACATGTGGCTGTCCATCACCAGCGGCGCATTGGTGTTTGAGACGCAATAGAGCACCGGGTTGTTGGCGACGTACTCTTCCCCAAACACGATCCGGGCCATGTCGATGGCGTGCCCTGCCCGTTCAGCCCCGATGAAGGCACCCATGAAAGGGCGGTCGGAATAGCGGATGTGTGCATAGAGCATATCCAGATGGCGTTTGTTCGCGGGCAAATCGACAGGTTCGCACACCACACCGCCGGAATGGTGCAGCCAAGGGATAGTTTGGTGCAGCTTCACCAGCGTCTCGAAATCGTCGTAGGTGGCGTAGCGTCGTCCCTTATCCAGATCATGCACGAAAGGCGGCCCCCAGGACGGGCACAGCACGGTGGCATTGCCCCCCATCTTGACCGATTTTTCCGGATTGCGCGCGTGCTGCATGAATTCCTTTGGCGCGGTGGCCTGAATGGTCTTGCGGCAAAAGCCCGACTCGAACCGCACGCGGGTGTCCTGCACGTCGCAGCCCGCGTCGCGGAAGATCTGAAGGATCTCGGGATCGTCATGAAACTCCATGCCGGTATCCTGCAGGATCCGGTCGGCGTTTTCTTCGATCAGGCACAGGCCCTCCTCGCTAAGGATATTCAGCGGGCCGATGTTGCGGGTCACAAAGGGTGGCGCAGATTGTTGCACCGGTGCCCGCGCACCACGTCGCCGTTTTCTCGCTGTTGTCTCCGCCATGACCTGAGGCTCCTCCCGGCGGTCATATTGCGGAAGACGGGAGCTTCGATCAATTGACTTCGCACATCATAAGGATTTCTAATACTGTCGAATTTTGAAGGGGCTACGCCATGTCCACGCGCATCTCGACTGACACCAATCTGATCAAGGCGATGGAGGTCTTTGTCGCCGTTGTCGAAACCGGGCAAATGACTGCCGCTGCGCGCCTGCTGGGGATGACACAACCGGCCGCCTCGCAGCATCTCGCCAATCTGGAACGGGCCTATGATACACAGTTGATTGACCGCTCCACCCGCCCGATCAAGACCACGCAGGCCGGGGCGCTGATGTATCGCCATGCCACGCGTATCCTGAACTCGGTTGCCGATTTAGCCACCGACCTGCGGCATCAGGGGCCGCATCCGATCAGCGTGTTGCGGATCGGGATGTTGGCATCGATTGCGACGACGATCACGGTGCCACTGGTGAGTTTGGCGAAGGATCAATTTGGCGTGCAGGATATCTCGCTGCGCGCAGGGCAAAGTGGTGATCACGAGGGGCTACTGCGGTCCAAGAAAGCCGACATCGTGATCAGTTCGAACCCGTTTTACGATATGGATGGGTTGGAACGGCATCCAGTGCTGAGCGAGTCCTTTCTGCTGGTCCTGCCAGCCTCTTATGACGGGCCAACGGATAGCCTGGAGGAGATTTTAACTCGCCTTCCACTGGTTCGTTTTGCGGATACCACCAGCGTAGGCAGACAGATTGAGCAGCACTTGCGACGGTTGAAGCTACCGGTCCCACGGCTGATTCAGGCGGATCGGTCAAGCATGGTCACGGCCTGCGTGGCGAAGGGGCTGGGTTTCACCTTTCTGACGCCGACCCTTTTGATTGATGGCTTTGTCGAGCAAATGCCGATGAACATCCGCCCCCTGCCCGTCGCGGGCCTGTCGCGGAAAATCACTGTGGTAGCAAGAACCAAGGAATTAGGCGGGCTGCCCGAGGAGATTGCGCAGGCAACACGGGACACTTTGATCAATCAGATCGAAGCTCAGATGGGAGCGACTGGGTTGGGCGCAGTTGAGGTATAAAATAGACAATATCAAATTGACGTAGCCTTAAACTTCAATCAGCGCTGATCTAACAAACAATCGTCTCATTCGCTTGTTACTGCTCATTTAAAGTTTCACGAGAGTAAATTTATGCTGCATATATTTAACGCGCCCCGCGAATACCCCTCCGTTTACCTGCCGTATTATGATCAATTTAACTTTTACGATGGGCGCGATGTTTGGTTGAAGAGTATTTCAGGTATCCCGCAAAAAGCGGTTCATCTGTTCTGCATTCATTGGCTCCATCTCGAAGTTTACAATGGTGGGTTCTGGCAATACTTCTATAATTCCACTGGTGTTTCAGCGTCTGAAGCTAGAGATGGTTTCTTGGCAATCGGAATGAGGGAGGTTGCCAGTATTGTCGAAAGTGCCATGGCTGAATTGGGTGAACCATTCCCGTTTGACAAGCGAGCACGAGAATCAATCGTTGGCCCTCCGGATGACCGAATAGACTTTGGCGAGTTGGATGACGCATTTTACGCTCTAGCTGATACTGATCAGTTCTTCCGCAAATTACCTAAGTTCGTACCTTATGCCGATGCGTATGCCAAATCGAACTGATCCTAGGTTATAGAAACGTGCTGATGCCAATGAACACATAAAACCCGGACACTTGGCCCGGGTTTTATGAATCAAAATCAGATCTGATCTTAGTGTAGCTTAGCGTCAACTTCACCAATGGCGGCGTCGATCAGCTTGTTACCGTCTGCGGCCGTCAGCTTTTTCGCAACCACATCTTTGGTGGCAGACACAGCGATCGAGATGGCGCGGTCACGCACCTCTTTCACAGCGTTGGCTTCAGCCGAAGCAATTTGATCTTCCGCGGCCTGAAGGCGGCGGGCGATCGATGCTTTCAGATCCTCTTTGGCTTGTTCTGCCGCTTCAGCAGCCTCAGAACGGGCTTGGGCAACGATCCGGTCGGCCTGGTCCTGTACTTCTTTTTGCTTGCGCTCATAGCTGGCCAGCAGGCTTTTGGCCTCGTCATGCAAGGCGCGGGCCTCATCCAGCTCGGACTTGATACCTTCGGCACGTTTGTCCAGCAAAGAGCCAATCAATGAAGGCACATTGAATTTCAGCAGAACGGCGATGAACAGCAGGAACGCCAGGAGAACAACAAAGTTGGTGTTTCCCAGCGAGAAGAACGGACCAGAAGCGGCCAGAGCCGGGCTGGCGGCAGTCAGAGCAAGAAAAGTCGCGGTCATACGTAGCATCTCTTTACCCTTTCGTCCGTGCAGTTACAGCCGCGGTAATCGTGCGCGCATCGGCGTCGATCCCCATGGATCCAACCAGAGCTTTGGCCGTGTCCTTGGCAACCGCGTTGATGCTTTCAACCGCGTTTGCACGAATTTCGGCAATGGCTTTTTCACCCTCTGCCGCTTTGGCTGAAATTTCAGCGTCCGCCTTGGCAGTGGCTTCATCTAGCTCGGCTTTGATCTCTGCCTTGGTGGCGGCGACAATTTCCTGAGCTTCAGCACGGGCATCAGCCAGTGCTTTTTTGTAGGCTTCCTCGGCGTCCTGCGCCTGAGCCTTCAGATCTTCTGCAGCTGCCAGATCATTTGTGATCGTGCCTTGGCGCTGTGCCAGAATGGCAGCGATACGCGGCAGGGCGATCTTCTTCAGAATAAAGAAGATGACGATCAGAGTGACCGCAAGCCAGAAGATTTGGTTACCGAAGGTCCCAAAGTCCAGCTGTGGCATACCAGCAGCTTCGGCTGCCCCATGCGCTTCGTCAGCTTTACGGGTGACTTCTTCGGCAGAATGCGTTGTGTTTGCCATATCGTCCTCCAGGAACCTCAATTACTACGGGTGACCTGTGGTCAGGCCACCCGCGCGTAAGGATGTTCTGTCAGGATTAAACGGCGAACATCAGCAGAAGCGCAACGAGGAACGAGAAGATCCCCAGAGCTTCGGCAAACGCGATACCGATGAACAGAGTGGCAGTTTGGCCACCAGCAGCGGATGGGTTACGCAGAGCGCCTGACAGGAAGTTGCCAGCAACGTGGCCCACACCGATAGCAGCTGCGCCGGAACCGATTGCGGCCAGGCCTGCGCCGATGAATTGACCCATTTGTGCGATATCGCCTTCCATTTGATTTCTCCTTACGATGGAATTTGCAGATGAGGGTTCAGACCGATCTGTACTTAGTGTGACGGATGCAATGCGTCTTTGAGATAGACGCAGGTCAGAATGGTGAAAACATAGGCCTGAATGAAGGCCACGAGCAATTCGAGTGCATAGACTGCAGTGATTGCGAAGATCGAAACTGGTGCGATGATAGCGGACGCGGCAGCAAAGCCAGCGAACACTTTCAGAACTGCGTGGCCGGCCATGACGTTACCCGCAAGACGGATAGAGTGGCTGACAGGGCGCACGAAGTAGGAAATCAACTCGATGATCGCCAGAATAGGGCGCAGTGGCAAGGGGGCTGAGGACACCCAGAACAGGCCTAGGAAACCGGCGCCGTTCTTGACAAAACCAACGATCGTCACGGTCAGGAAGACCAACATCGCCAGAACTGCTGTCACAGCGATGTGTGACGTGGTGGTGAAGCTGGCCGGGATCAGACCCAAGAAGTTCGCAGTCACAATGAACATGAACAGTGTCATGATATATGGGAAGAATTTGATCGCATCTTTGCCGGCGACGTCTTCAACCATTTTGTAGACAAAACCATAAGCCAATTCGGCAATCGACTGCGCGCGTGATGGAATGGTTGCACGTTTCGATGTGCTCAGAACCAGCAAGGCAATCGTGGCAACGACCGAAAGGGCCATCCACATGGTCACGTTGGTGATGGTGAAGGTTCCGATCTCACCTTTGCCGAACAAAGGCTTCACTTCGAACTGGTCCATCGGATGAATAACGAGACCAGCGTGCTCAGGTGCGAACAGGAACCCTGATACAACTGCCAGTGCGACCATGATCCAAAAGAAAATCTTGCCCATCGCTTCCGTCTCTCCTTCGCGAGGCATCGCCTCGGCTTTTCTCTCTCACGACGCTACGGTCGCTTATTCTTCTTTGCCCTTTTGGATCTCAGCGGCGCTGGCGATCATCACTTTGACGCCAGCCGCGAGGCCCAGGAATGTAAACAGCACAAGGAAGATCGGCATCGTCCCAAACAGGACATCCAGACCGTACCCCATACCAAAACCGATCAACAGACCGGCAACAAGTTCGATCACCATGCGCCAGGCATGTTGCGCCTGACTATAGTGTTCTTCCTGATGGGCCTTTGGTGCGTCTTTGGCTTTAAGCTCTTCGATCCGTTTTTCAAGCTGCGACATGCGCTCGCTCTGCTCAGGATCTGTCACACCGGCCCCCTCAAAAATTCTGCCCCTGTGCTAAGGTGATGGAGGCAATGAGTCAAGCCGCAAGACAGGCACAACGAAATGTGGTTAAACAATTGAATTTATTACAAAATAATAAATTAAATACAACCATGCACGCCGCCCACATCGGCACTTTCCGTCTATTCTTCGCCAAATCTCATATTCAACCAATCGGTTGATCTTTTTCGGCACTTACAGATGCGCAGTTGACGAGCCATCCCTGCAGCCGATAACCAGACACTCATGTCAGACCGCCTTGATACAGTTTTCGCAGCCTTAACCGATCCGACTCGTCGGGCGATCCTTGCGATGCTGTTAGAGGACGATATGGCCGTCAGTGATGTGGCTGATCCGTTTGAGATGTCATTGGCTGCGATCTCCAAACACCTCGGCATCCTGACCCGTGCTGGTCTGGTCAGCCAGGAGCAACGAGGACGAGTAAAATGGTGCAAACTTGAGCCTGACGCCCTGCGCGACGCCAGTATCTGGATGCAAGGATTCGGACAGTTCGAAGCCATCAACCTCGATGCTTTCGAAAAGTTTCTTGAAGCTGAATTCCCGAATGACACTTAAACACGACGTGCTCTCTCAAACGGAGTTGCCAACCGCTCTCGTTGAAACGATCCCGAATGCAATCATTGCACCTGTCATGCCTGATGAACCACTCCGATACGGGGTATTTCAGGTAGACGAATCACACTGCCAAATCGCTTCAACTCGCCTTGGTGGAGGCCGCTTCTCGGGTGTTGCCGATTATCCGGACTGCGTGTCCCAAAAGATGAAGGGCCGCTACCTGTTTGGGGGATTGGCGCGGCTGCATTTTGGCCATTTCCTACTCGAATCACTGCCGCGCCTTTGGGCGCTCGATGACATCCAAGACGACATCGACGGTATAATTTTCTTGCATCATCCAAAGCACAATCTGCGCCCAGCGTTCAAGAGAACTTATGCTGCGCTCTACTCGGCGATTGGGCAGAGCAAACCCTTTCATTTGGTAACTCAGACGACAGAGGTGGAAACGCTTTATGTTCCTTCGCAAGGTTTCGGGCACAACGAATGGTCCACGGGAACGGCAACGTTTCGAAATTATGTCAGAGGCAAATGCCAATCCCAATTCACACCACGTGGCCCCGACAAACTGTACGTTTCGCGCTCCCAACTGAGCAAGCGCTTACCCAGAGTGGACCAGGAAGAGCGCATTGTACAGTTGATGGAAGCAGCCGGATATTCTGTCTTTCATCCACAACAGCATTCGGTCTCAGAGCAATGCGAACATTATCTTGCAGCGAAACAGGTTGTTGGCGGGGACGGCTCGGCCTTTCATCTGGGTGCGTTCTGCTTTCAACCAGGTTGTCATGTCGGCCTGATCCAACGCCGCAATCGCCCAGAGGTTTACAACGCCATCCTGAACCAGATCAGATCGTTCAGTGACGCAGACGTCATCCCGATTGACCCACTTACCTACGAGGCTCCTCCGTCTGGAACGCTGGAAGAACCGATCGACTTTGATAGATTGCAACGCGCGCTCTCGGCAGCCGGCTTCTTGGATTGAAAGCATCAGTCGCCGGTGGGAAAATTCGCCTTCCCCTCGATAAAATGTCTTTACTTTAACGAAACATCACGCAACAGCTTGAGGCATGAATGAGCATCTCAAAGGTCTGATCATCACCACGCTGGGCGTTTTGTTTGTAGTACCGGATTCATTGTTCGTACGCCTGATTCAAGCCGAGCCTATGGTCACGGCTTTCTGGCGTGGCCTCAGTTCCGGCGGTCTCATTTTAATCGGTTTGCTATTGTTTCAAAAAGGCAAAGGGTTTGGCCCAGTTCTGCGTGCGGGCTGGCCCGCAGTTATCTATATTGCCTTGATTGGTTTCACCACGGCGGGTTTTGTATTGGCAATCGAAAACACCAGCGTGGCCAATGTAGTGTTCATCTTCGCGACCATGCCGATATTCGCAGCCATATTTGAACGCGTGTTTTTGAAGCAATCCGTCAGCCTGCGCATGACGATTACGATGATCTTCGTCATCTTTGGTATGGGCATCATCGCCTATGGTTCGACAGAATCAGAAATTGCATCTTGGAAAGGCGATCTGTGGGCCCTGTCCGTGTCCGCCGCCTACGCCGCTGCACTGACTGCGGTCCGAAGCCTGAAGGATATATCGATGATCCCGGCGATCCCAATTGCTTACATTGGCGCGGCATTCATATTGGCGTTTTTCACATCTCCAATGGAAGCAGCACAAACGCAGTGGGGGCTGATCTTGGCCCATGGAACCTTTATCGCGATTGCCACGTGTTTCTTAACCCTTGGACCGCGCTATATCAGCACGGCTGAAGTGTCCCTGCTCATCTTGCTTGAATCTGTGCTGGCCCCGCTATTGGTCTGGGCGGTCCTCAATGAAAACCCCGGAACATGGGCTCTTGCTGGCGGCACAGTCGTGATTGGCGCCTTGATCGTTTCCAATCTTGTGGTGATGCTCCGGCCACGCAGTACAAAGCGGGTTAAAAACTGACCTCGACCCCCGGAAGGTCAAGCGCGCGGGTCAGATCGCGTAACTCCTGGCGCGCGGCGACGTTCGAGATGTTCAATCCCTGAACGCCGATGTCTTTGAGGTCCAACAATGTGAGGCCGCGTGGGAACAATTCACGAAAGATGACGCGCTCATTAAACCCCGGTGCCGTACGAAACCCAATCCGCTTGGCCAGATTATCCAACGCATCGCCCATCTTCTTTTTGTTGACCATTTGCTGCGCCCCTAAACGGTTGCGCACTACGATCCAGTCGATTGGCTTCAGCCCTGCCTGCGCCCGCAATTGACGCGCGTTCCACACCATTTCGGAATAGACTGAGGGGCCAAGGATCTTGACGCCATCGGTGTCGATATGTGCCAACAGATCGAAGTCGATGAAACTGTCGTTCAACGGCGTGACCAGCGTATCGGACAGAGAATGCGCAACTTGGCTCAGCCGTGTGTGCGACCCCGGGCAGTCAATAATGATAAAGTCGGACTCCGGTTCCAAAGCAGCAATCGCTGCCGACAGGCGGCGGTCAAAAATGTTTTCGCCAGGCTCCAATCCAGCCTGATCGACCTCGGGCAGATCATGATATCGCGGGCTGGGCAGATCGAGGCCTGACTTTTCAAGGAACTTTTGTCGGTTGCTGGCATAGCGACCAAAGGTTTTCTGGCGCAGGTCCAGATCGAGCGCGCTGACCTTATGCCCCATCCGCGCCAATGCCGTGGCCACATGCATCGACACCGTGGACTTGCCCGCACCGCCCTTTTCATTCCCGACGACGATGATATGCGCCATGACCCGTTCCTTTGTTCCACGTTATGGTTCGTGAGTTTCGCGGCACAATATCTTGTGTCTACGTGTTTGGAAAGCCATTGAACTGGGCAATTCCGTGGAAATTTAGGTGCTTCCCATTCAACGAAAAACGCCACCCCGATTGGGATGGCGCTAAAAACTCGCTTGGCGAAAAGCTTAGAAGCCCAGACCAGCGTATTTGTTTTTGAACTTGGAAACGCGACCGCCAGCATCCATCAAACGGGTGCCACCACCAGTCCAGGCTGGGTGTACGGTTGGGTCGATGTCCAGCGCAAGTGTGTCGCCTTCGTTACCGTAAGTCGAACGCATCTGAATGATCGTACCATCGGTCATTTTGACATCGATGATGTGATAGTCGGGGTGGATGTCTTTTTTCATCGTGCCACTCCTTACGCAGATTTATCTGTTTTGGGTTTGTATGTTGTATCTTCGGCGATACGTGCGGATTTACCGCGACGTGCACGCAGATAATACAGTTTCGCACGACGCACACGGCCGCGGCGAATGACAGTGATGCTATCGATGTTGGTCGAATGCAGCGGGAACATACGCTCTACGCCTTCGCCGAACGAAATCTTACGAACGGTGAATGCGCCGGCAATACCCGATCCGCCTTTACGGCTGATGCAAACGCCTTCGAAATTCTGAACACGTGACCGACTACCTTCGGTCACTTTAAAGCCTACGCGAACAGTGTCGCCGGCTTTGAAATCGGGAATGTCTTTCCCGAGGGCGGCAATTTGCTCCGCCTCTAGCTGTGCGATCAGGTCCATCTGATCATCTCCTACATTTGCTTGCGGTTGGTCCGCAAAGGTGTGCACGTCTCAGAGCTCCGGTCTTCGATCGGGTCCGCCAAAGCGCCCGCAGGAGGTACAGCCGTATGTTTCTTTAGTGTCTGTTTCCTCGGGCACTCCGCGCCGGAAGAACGGCACATCGCCATAGAAAACAGGTCCAACGACTCAGATGAGTAGCGAACGAGCGGTGTATATGAGGAAAAATTGCGTCTGGCAAGATCAATCACAGGCAACGGCATTTCCTGCATTGCAGCTCAACTCAAATATTTTTATTCCCCACCCAATACAATCCAGAGGTAAACAATGAAAACAACAATGTTAACGGCTCTTGCGAGCGTCTCCCTGCTCGCGGCGTGTGGTGGTTCTTCGTCTTCAGTTTCCCCGGAACTCCGGGATGCATGGGAAAATCGCCAGTCGGTCGAATACAAGGGTAATACATATGGGGTGGCGTTGAGTGAAGATAAATCAAAAGCCTACGTCGGCCCTTCAAACAATAACTTCGTTTATACAATGCATGATCTGCGCGCGGTCGTTAAAAAGGGAACCGGCTGCAAGGGAAATCTGGGCCTTGGCGCTTTGCAGGCGCTCGGATTCAATGACGATTCAAACCTGAGCGTAGTGAAAGAGGTCGAAGGTACTTCGCCTCCTGTTTGGCCAATGGGCGCTGATTGCAGTTGATGTGTACTGCACGACATTTTTCGATTGCAGGTCTCATGCTTTTTTTAGCAGCCTGCAATCCTTCGACCAGTCATTCCCCAAGCGTCAGCCCATCCGATGCGCTGGCAGAAGTCAATGCACGCGAAAACAAGTTCCCGAGCTATCCGCGTGCCAACACGACGTATCTGTCGTTTGATCACGCGCATGGCTTTCAGGTGAACTATATCGGTGCGAATGGCAAAGCATGGCTCTGGTATCCGGGCAATCGGGGCGGGGTTGACGAGCTTTGGAAAACGGAGACCATCCGCGGAACGCGCGCTGTGTGCTTTGCTCATCCTAGCAACAGCTACAACCCTGTCACAAAACAACACGGCGGGTCTTACAGCTGCTCACCACTTGTTTTGTCGCAAAAGAGCAATGTCGCCAGCTTGGCAGGAGATCCGTTTGATTTGTCGTCTGGGTCAGTGCCTTATGTGCTGAGCAAATGCCAGGCACCTGAAGCGTTCAAATTTGACCGCGCAAGGTTCAAGTGCTGATCAACTTTCGCAATGATAAAGGGCCCAGAATTCGGGCCCTTTTTTGCGCTCACAATCAGCAAATGGTTTTAAGTCTGATCATCCAGCGACGCATCTGGCGCATTTCTCATGACTGAATCAATTCCGTTATCACGGCCCGAGGCGCTGGCGTAGCTTTGCGATGTGCCGATGACCTGACCATTCGTGGCTTTAAGATTGAACATGTGTTTGCCCGCCGCAGTTTCCTTGCGCTCGTATCGCGCGTCTTCACCGGAATTCTTGCGCACAGATTCAATACCGTTCTCCGCGCTGGCCTTTTGTTTGTAGCCTTCACTGGCCAGAATGTTTTCGCCATTACCCGCTTTTAGTCGGAAGCGGAATTCGCCAGCATTATCAGTATAAAGTTCAAACTTTCCGGCCACAGCCCATACTCCTGTTGGTTACAAAATTATGCCGGAACTTAAGCATGACTGCGGTTGGTCCGCAATGGCTGCGATTTTTAGCTATCTTTGTTGCCGTTTTTTGCCTGATGAGCAGCCCAAAGGTCTGGACGACGATCTTGGGTAATCTTTTCGCTCATGGCGCGGCGCCAATCCGCCACCTTGCCGTGATGGCCTGACATCAAGACCTCAGGGATTGCGCGCCCGTTCCATTCAGCGGGGCGGGTGTATTGCGGGTGCTCCAGCAAGCCTGAGGAAAAGCTTTCCTCTTCAATCGATTCCTGATTGCCGAGCACACCCGGACGCAAACGCACGATGGCGTCGATCATCGCCTGCGCTGCAATCTCTCCTCCGGTCAGTACAAAATCACCTAGGCTGACCTCTTGGATACCATAGTGTTCGATCACCCGTTCATCCATACCCTCGAACCGGCCGCAGATCATGGTCAGTCCCGGTTTTTGCGCCAGATTCTGCGCCATGGCCTGATCAAACCGTTTGCCGCGTGGGCTGAGGTAAATGATCGGCCAATCTGAAGGTGTACCGATCATCGCCTGATCAATCGCGCGGCCCATCACATCGGGGCGCAAGACCATGCCCGCACCACCGCCTGCCGGCGTGTCATCGACGTTGCGGTGCTTGCCCTCGCCAAAAGGGCGCAAGTCAAGCGGGTAAAGGCTCCACAACCCGTCCTTTAGTGCTTTGCCAGTCAGACTCTCACCCAGAACGCCCGGAAATGCCTGCGGAAACAAAGTTATGATCCGCGCCTGCCAGGCCCCGTGCAATTCTTCTACCGGATTGATCAGCTCACGCGGTTTCAAAGTCGGACGAATGGTCTTGCGACCATGGGACTTGGCGGGGCGGTCCGTCATGAAAACAGCCCTTCGGGTGGATCAGCGATAATCCGGCCAGAGTTCAGGTCGACCGTCGGTACCGCCTCTTGCGTGAACGGCAATAAAACCGTGGACTTCAGGCCGGGCCCGTGGACCTCAAGCAGGTCTGAGGCGCCGTGGTTCATTACCGACTTGACCCGCCCTAAAAGCGTGCCGCCGGTGTCAAAAACCTCAAGCCCAACAAGATCGGCGTGATAAAACTCATCATCCGGCAAGGAGGGCAGCCGATCACGGGAAACATAGAGCTTGGTCCCCCGCAGAGCATCCGCTTGTTCTTTGGTCAAAACCCCAGAAACCTTTGCGGCAAAAGCGTTTTTCAACTGTCGAGTCAGTTCGATTTCAAACTGTTGTGCGCCATCTTCGGTGCTGAGGGCGCCGTAGGTCGCAATATCTTCTGGCTCAGCTGTGAAGCTCTTGAGCCGCACATCGCCATGAACACCATAGGATCCGGCAAAGGCCCCGACACAGATCAGATCATCCATCAGCTCGCCCCCGCGACGCAATAGCCATCGCTCCAGTCCCCACCGGTCGATGCGCATTGTTCTTTCTGGCCATTTCGTTCGAAGAATACGCCGGCGATGAATGCGAAAAAGCACAAGAAAACCAACCTGATCAGGCGAAACATGGCTTAACGCTCCTCTATTGGCAGGCCATTGCGACGTTCTTCCCAGCCTGCTGCTTCCAACTCGGGCGTAAGGCTTTCGTCCTCTGGCCAGCCCACGCAAAGATAAGCCACCAACGACCAGTCATCAGGTGCTTTCAAGTCACGCGATAATTGTCCAGGGTCCAATATAGACACCCAGCCGACACCAATCCCCTGCGCCCGTGCTGCCAACCAGAACTGGGTAATCGCACCAACCACGGAATAGCGTCGCATTTCAGGCATGGTGGCCGCGCCCAGACCCGCACCTTTGTCGGTGGCTTCGTCACAGAAAATTGCCAGCTGCACCGGTGCATCCCGCATGCCGGACAGTTTTAAATTACTGTAAAGTTTGGCTTTATCACCGTGGTACCCATTCAGGGCCTCGGCATTTGCGGCTTCAAAATTGGTCAGCGCAGCCAATCTGGCGGCTTCACTGGACACACGCACAATCCGCCAAGGCTCGGACAGGCCAACGGAAGGTGCCAATAAAAAGGTGTCGAGGCAGGCTTGCAGCACTGCCTCGTCCACCGGATCACTGCGGAAGTGGCGCACGTCGCGCCGCCACCGCATCAGATCGAGCAGGTCGTTCTGGAAGTCTGAAGAAAATGATGACATTCCAGTCCGTTACCCGTCTTATTCTTCTGCTGCAGCAGCTTCTTCAGCAGGCGCGGAAGCGGCTTCGGCTGCTTCTGCAGCTTTGGCGGCTTTCTCTTCTGCGCGTTCCTGAGCTTTCTTGCCAGGGGTACCTTTTTTAGGGTTGTTGCGCTCTTTTTTCTCGGCAACGCCCGCAGCTTCCAGCATGCGGCTGATACGGTCGGTAGGCTGTGCGCCTTGGCCCAACCAGTATTGAACGCGCTCCATGTTCATTTTCACGCGCTCTTCGCTGTCTTTTGGCAGCAGCGGATTGTATGTGCCCAGCTTCTCGATGAAGCGACCATCGCGAGGCATACGGCTGTCAGCCGCAACGATGCGATAGAAAGGGCGTTTTTTGGAACCGCCACGGGCGAGACGAATTTTCATAGCCATGATGTTTCTCCTATTTCCTAGCTATTTGAGGGGCTTACGCACCCTTCATTCCTGATGTTTCTTGTGGTGTTGGATCACTTCGCCAATGATGAAGTTCAGGAACTTCTTGGCAAATTCGGGGTCAAGTTCAGCATCCAGCGCCATGCGCTGAAGGCGCTCAACCTGCTGGCTTTCGCGCAACGGATCAGAGGGTGGCAGGGTATGCGCGGCCTTAAGCTGGCCCACCGCCTTCGTGTGCTTGAAGCGCTCGGCCAGCGTATAAACCAGCACGGCATCCAGCCGGTCAATCGATTTGCGGTGCTCTTTCAACAGCTCCGCCGCACGGGTGCTTGCATCAGACATTGGCGCCTCCTGCACAGGTAAAACTTTGTACAACTGGTACAGGTTGTACGCGGGTTGTGTACGTAAATCGGATTTGGGCGTGCTGCATGATCATGTCGCAGCCTCCGGTCCCGGATGGCGGTACATATGATCATGACCCATGTGTGGGTTGTCATAGGCTTTCTCGAACCACGCGCCCATTCGCTCGGCCAATGCGACCGAGCGGTCATTCCCGGGCAAAATGTTTGACGTCAGCGTGGTAAATCCAAGATCCTCAAAGGCCCATTGGCGAGCCCGCAAGGCTCCCTCCATCGCGAGACCTTTGCCTTCGAAACCATCAAACATGAGCCAACCGATTTCTGGTTCAGGCCAGCCATCCGGGTCCCAGATGCCGGTCATGCCACAGGCTTCGCCGGTTTCCTTAAGTTCCATGGTCAGAAAACCATATCCGCGCATTGACCAGTGGCCCACGGAAAGCGCAAACCAACGCCATGCATCGGCGCGGGAAATAGGCCCGCCAAAACCCCAAGACCGGTCCTTGTCGGCATAAAAGGCAATGACCTTTTCCGCATCTTTTGGCTCTGGACCGCGCAAGATCAGACGCTCGGTCTCAAGCCGAGGCGCATTGGGTGTGAGGCACCGATTATGTGGCGCTGCGGTTGTCATTTCTTTTTGCCGAATCCTGACAAACCGGGGGGCAATCCGCCGCCGCCCAGACCGGGCAGACCACCCGGTAGACCGCCCGGCATTTTGCCACCCATGGCCTTAGCCGCTTGTTCCAGCGCTTTGGGGTCCATGCCTGCGGCCATCTCTTCTGGTGAAGGTCCACCTTTGCCGAACATGCCCTTCATGGCCTGTTTCAGCATGCCGCCTTTGCCCATCTTGCCCATCTTTTTCATCATGTCGCCCATTTGGCGGTGCATCTTGAGCAGTTTGTTCAGATCGCTAACTTCTTGACCTGAACCTTTGGCAATCCGCTTCTTGCGACTGGCCTGCAGCAGTTTGGGATTGGCGCGTTCTTTTTTAGTCATCGACTGAATCAAGGCGATCTGGCGAACGATAATTTTGTCGTCGAAACCGGCGTCCTGCACCTGTTTGGCCATTTTACCCATGCCGGGCATCATGCCCATCATGCCTTCCATGCCGCCCATCTTTTGCATCTGCTCAAGCTGCATCTTCAGGTCGTTCATATTGAACTGACCCTTCTGGAAGCGTTTCATCATCTTTTCGGCCTGTTCGGCCTCGATAGTTTCCTGAGCTTTTTCTACAAGGCTGACGATGTCACCCATACCCAAAATACGGCCGGCGATCCGATCAGGTTCGAAGGTCTCGATTGCGTCCATCTTTTCGCCAAGCCCGACAAAGCGGATCGGCTTGCCAGTGACAGCGCGCATCGACAGGGCTGCACCACCGCGACCGTCACCGTCCATCCGGGTCAGGACCACACCGGAAACACCGATCTTGTCGTCAAATTCGGTCGCGACATTCACCGCGTCCTGACCGGTCAGGCCATCGACCACCAGCAAGGTTTCGCGTGGGTTGGCAACATCGCGGACATCGGCGGCCTGCTGGATCAGTTCCTGATCGATGTGCAGACGACCGGCAGTGTCGAGCATGTAAACATCATAACCGCCCAGCGCCGCCTGTGTTTTGGCACGTTTGGCGATGGCAACCGGATCTTCGCCTTTGACAATCGGCAAAGTATCGACACCAATCTGGCGGCCCAGAATTTCCAACTGCTCCATCGCGGCGGGACGGTTGACGTCGAGGGACGCCATCAGCACGCGCTTGTTCTCACGCTCTTTCAGACGTTTGGCCAGCTTGGCGGTGGTGGTGGTTTTACCCGAGCCCTGCAGACCAACCATCAGGATCGGCGCAGGTGGATTGTCAATTTTCAATTCACCCGGATCAACATCGCCTGTCAGCGTATCAACCAGCGCGTCGTGCACGATTTTGACAACTTGCTGGCCGGGGGTGATGGATTTGGTAACGGCCTGGCCTGTCGCCTGATCTTGCACCTTCTTGATGAATTCACGCGCAACCGGCAGGGATACGTCGGCTTCAAGCAGGGCCACGCGCACCTCGCGCAGGGCGGTTTTGACATCGTCCTCGGACAGGGCACCCTGTTTGGTCAGCCGGTCAAAGACACCTGAGAGGCGTTCGGATAAGTTTTCAAACATCTCGGCGGCTCCTTTATCACCGTTTCCATCTGGCCCGAAGATAGGATCGGACCGGCCCAATTGCCAAGGTCAAAGACCACCCAATACCATGCCCAAAGACGATTGCCCCCGTGGGCGCAACGCGCTGACGGAGGGCGATCCCGGCATATGCCATGGGACCGGAAGCTTGACGGACTTCCGGAATATGTGGGGCGTTTACGCGCGCGAAGGGTGAGAGTCAAGCGTGAGGACTTGCAGGGGCCTACGGAACAAGGCATGTGCAGCGTAAATATTAAAGGATCACGCCATGGATGCCTCTTCAACCTTTCAGGACACTCTGCCCGTCAGTTCAGATGCTTTACTGGAGACGCTGCGCGATTGGGGCATCGCATTTGAGTATTATGAGCACATCCCGCTGCGCACGGTTGAGGATGCCAAAACGGTTCAGGGCGCTGTGATTCCCGCTGGCGAAGGTCGGGTGGATATCAAGAACCTGTATCTACGCGACAAAAAGAAGCGCAATTATCTGATCGTGCTAGAACAGGATCGGGCAATTGATTTAAAAGAACTTGGCGCAGCGATTGGCGCGGGCAAGGTGTCGTTCGGGTCAGCCGACCGGTTGTTAGAGCATTTGGGTGTTCGACCCGGAGCCGTGAGCCCGCTAACCATGGTGACGGGTGCGCAAACAGGCGTGCAGATCTATCTGGATCCAGCCTTGCGCGATGCAATGCGAATCCACGTCCATCCTTTGGTGAATGATCGGACCGTGGCAATAACGCCAGATGACTTGCTGGCAGCTTTGGAAAGGTGGGGCGCTGAAGTAAAGTGGTTGGAGTTTTGACGTTCCTGTCTAAGATTTTGTCGGCGCAGCTTTTGACTGTAAGCCATCAAAGGCCAGAGCAAGGAAAGCTTGCTCCGGCCTTGCGGCCCAAAAAGATTGGTTAATCTATCGCGGGCCTATTGGCAGAAAATCAGCCCTTAGGGATAACGCCAGCCTCTTGCGCGGCGGTCATTTCCGCCTCATCGATGACTCCGTCTTCATTTGCATCGATGGCACTGAAGCTTTCTTCGGTGAGCGTTGGGTACACCGCCTGAAGCTCTGTAAAGGACACAACTCCATCGCCATCTGTGTCGATATCTGAAAGCGCTGCAAATGCAGGCGCGGACAGTGCAAAAATAGCGGTCGTTGTGATCAGAACCTTTTTCATATCAGGTCTCCTGTGGTCATTGTTTAGGCTCAAAAGCCATCGGTTGATGACTTCGAGGCGCAACATGTACGTGCAGTTTCCTGATGTCAGCACATCCCCTATTGCTCACGTTAAATCTGCGATCTCTTGCCATTTTAACGGTAATACGCCAGCGCTAATTCGCCCAAAAAACCCAACATCTCCACCCGAAGAAAAATCGGCCAATTGCCGCGCTGGCATCCCCATCAAATAGGCGGAATTTCGTGAATTTTTCACAAGAAGTTGGCACGGCAAAGACTCGCTTGGGCCGACTGTTTACCAAAGAGACCCTGCGTTGACCTGGAAGTCTTCCATCGTCAAAGCGCGGGCAGCATCGCTCACCAGAAAGGCGGCCAGTTCTGCGACTTCTGTGGGTTGAACAAGCTGGTTTTGCGGATTTGACTTCGAATACTCAGCGCGCACGTCTTCGAATGATTGTCCCGAAGCCGCCATATCGGCCTTGATGAATCTCTTGAGCATCTCGGTCTCTACCCAAGTTGGGCTAATTGAAACGCAGGTAATGCCAAATGCTGCGCCCTCCAGGCTGACACATTTCCCGAGCCCCAGAAGCCCTGCCTTGGACGCGCAATAAGCGGCGTTGTTCGCCATCCCATTGTGCGCCGCAACCGAGGCGATATTGACAATTCGCCCCCATGCTTTGCGTTTCATATGAGGCATCACAGCGCGGATCATGCGAAATGTACCGCTCAGATTTGTATCGATCTGATCATCCCAAACCTGATCGGGATGATCTATCATCGCGGCTTCTGCATAAACACCTGCTGCATTGATCAAGATATCAACACTGCCGTGGGCCTCGACCACATCAGCGACAAAAGCATTTACGCTTTCGCTTGAACAAACATCCAGAGTCGCTGCAGCCAGCCCCTCATTTTTCTCACCAAGAACTTCGCGGACGTGGGCCTGATCGCTCGCGCTGCGAGCACCGATCACCACATTTGTACCCTCTTTCGACAGTCGACGCGCAATGGCGAGGCCCATCCCCGACAGACCGCCCGTTACGATCGCCGTTCTATTATGCTTCATCATTTAGAAGGACCTGCCCAAAGTATTCACGACAGGGAATCTGCTAGATTAATTGTGAGGGGATTGCACGCCAGAATCTACAACCATCTTCAGAAATTAGTGCCAAGTAATCGGCTCAAGCTTGAACAACTTCGCGAGTTGTTCGTAAACCTCGGGAGCATCTTCCTTAAGGACCGCAGGTCTTTCGAAGAAGACTTCGACTGAGACGGCAAAGAACTCTTCGTGGCCCTCCGCACCGTAGGGGTCGATGACAGTGTTCTGACCGCGTTCGACGGCCTGTAAGTGCGCTTCATAAGCCGTGAGAAAAACACGTTCCCATTCGGCGAAGGTCTGCCCCTCGCTGAGGATGGGGACGCCGTTGGTACGGCCCGAAAGATCATCAATCTGGTGGGCGAATTCGTGCAGCACCACGTTGTGGCCGTCGTGATCGTTCAATGCACCCTGCTGACTATGCGCCCACGACAGCACCACCGGACCGCGCGACCAGCTTTCGCCAGTGCGAACGATGTCCTTCTCGGATACAACAAAACCGTTGCGTGCTTTTTGCTTGGATTTAAAAGCGCTTGGATAAATCAGGATTGAACTGAGATTGTCGTACCAAGTACTGCTGTTAACCACGAGCAAACAGGCCTGTGCCGCGATCGAGAGCTGCATTTCTTCGGTGACTTCAAGCCCGTTGCAACCAAAGAATTCGACCTGATCGAGAAAGAGACAGATCTTACCTTCGAGTTTGCCTTGGTGCTTGGCCGGGAGGCGTTGAATCAGGGGGACCTGCTGGCGAATGATAGTTCGCTCGTGTTCCGTCAGGGCGGAATCTAGTAGTTGCCGCCGCGCCTGTTTTTTTGACCAGAGGTGAAAGCCAAAGGCACAGGCGGCGATCAAAACAATGGCGGTGGCAATGAACATGCGAGATGTTTATAGAGATCAAGGCGTTCAGGGAAATGAAAGTTTAACGTTTTTCTCTCAATTCCAGCCAATTATTGATCGCCTTGACCAGAATCTCGGCACTCCCACTGTTTGAATAGTTACCAGTAATCAGGTGGCGCACCGTCCCTTGTCCTGCGCCCTGCCCTGATCCGTCGTCTAAAATCAACGCTGGACGACCCACCACATACCGCAGTTCGGTCGGATCTGAGGCGCTGCTGGTCAGTGTGGTTTCGCGATCGGCCTTTTGCAGATCTTTGAGGGGAAATAACTCCTCTTTATGACGGAAAATCGTGCGGTTCCGAATTGTGGCCGTTCCCGCTTGTTCATCCAGTATGATTTGAAGACGTTCACCAAAGATTCCCATCGCCGCGACGCCCATCCCTACACCCAGAAGCGCAATCACGACGCCGATCCAATCACCCATGGTCAAAAGCAGGACACCGGGCACGGCCCAGGCCATGGTGAAGATGAAGGTGGCGATGCAAACAAACCACGGCTTTTCGCCGACGATCAGCAGATCCGGGGTGTTATGTTCGATCTTCAGGGCTGTCTCCTCAGCTGGGCTCGGGATCTAGCAGTGCATCGACACCGCGATGTGCTTTAAGCCATTCGTTGATCTCACGCGTGACATTGCCCGCCGCCCCGCCGCTGGACATCACCGAGGTCATGGGTTGGATCACCGTGCTACCAGTACCTGCCCCATCGTGCAGGACAAAGACCAGACGTGAGACCCGTTGACGTGGTTTATCAAAATCATCTGAGTGGCTACCGCTGAGGCTGCTTTCGGTTGCGGCGCGGATCACGTTCTCAAGCGGGATGACATCTTCTTTGTATTGAAACAGCGTGCGGCTGCGCATGGTGAGGGTTTTGGCCTGCGCGTCCAGAATGACCTGAAGCCGCTCGACAAAGACGCCCATGGCCCCAATACCGAGGCCGCCGCCGACAATGACAAAGATCAACCCAGCCCAGATTCCTTCGGACACCACCAACATACCGATGCCGACAAAAATCAGTGTAAAAAACAACAACATGATGGCAATAAACCACGGGGTTTCCCCGGCGATCAGAAGATCCGGAGTATCATGTTTGATTTTCATTCCATCCCTCTTCCCTGTTCAGGGGGTTGGGAAATATCTTGCATTTCTGAACGCAATCGGGAAGCAGTAATTAGGTATGTTAATTTCTGCACAGGTGACGCGTGGACAATTGGGACGAAATTCGCACGGCGTATAATGTGGCGCGGATCGGCACCGTTAGCGGCGCGGCTGAAATTCTGGGCGTGCATCATGCGACGGTTATTCGGCACATTGATGCGCTGGAGGAACGGCTGGGCGTGAAGCTGTTCCAACGCCATGCACGGGGCTATTCACCCACCGAAGCTGGCGAAGACCTGTTGCGGGTTGCGCAGGCCACGGATGATCAGTTCAGCCAGTTGTCAGGGCGCATCAAAGGTCGCGGTAATGATGTGAGCGGCGAGCTGATTGTCACATCATTAGATGGTCAGGGACACCTGTTTGTGCCGGTTTTGGCTGAGTTCCAGCGGCTACATCCCGAGATTATCGTCCGCTATCTGACAGGCAACCGTCTGTTTCGGCTGGAATACGGTGAAGCACATGTGGCGATCCGGGCGGGCAACATCCCCGATCAGCCTGACAATGTAGTGCAGCCCTTCATGACGCATCAGTTCGCGATGTATGCGAGCAAGATGTATGTTGAACGCCATGGGATGCCGGACAGCGAAGAGGATTACGCCAACCACCGGTTTATCAGCATGGATGACAGAAACACGCGAGCCCCATTTTTGAAGTGGTTGCATGAAACAGTACCAAGCCATTGTATCGTCTTTAGAAGCGACGACATTCACGCCCAGCGTCGGGCAATCAAAGATGGCGCAGGGATCGGATTTGCGCCGATCCAACATGCCGAGGAAACCGAAGGGCTGATTCAAGTATGTCCACCACGGCCCGAGTGGGAATCGCCCCTGTGGCTGGTCACCCATATGGATCTGCACCGGACAACCAAAGTGCAGGCATTCCTGTCGTTCCTCAAAGATCAGGCGAAAACCTGGCAAACACCATGACCCCTGCGCTGCGCGGGCATCTGGCGATGCTCGGGTTTTCCGGGCTGGTTGCCGGCTCCTTTGCCCTTGGGTCGATGGCCGCCGGAGAGATATCCCCCACAGCCCTGAATGCGGTGCGGTTTGTCATCGCAGCCGTGCTGGTGGGCGTGGCAGCCATGGTCACCGGGGGCATCCCGCGAACCGCCTTTCATGCGCCATGGCGCTATCTCTTTTTGGGGGCGGCGATGGGGTTGTATTTTGTGCTGATGTTCGAGGGGTTGAAAACCGCGCCGCCAGTGTCCGCCTCGGCCGTGTTTACCCTGACGCCAATTATGTCCGGGGTATTTGGCTATCTGTTGATGCGCCAGATCACAACGTCACGAATGGCATTGGGCCTGTTTGTGGGCGCAATCGGGGCCTTGTGGGTCATTTTTCGGGCCGACTGGAGCGCCTTTCGCGACTTTGAGATCGGGCGTGGTGAGATGATCTATTTCTGGGGTTGCATGGCACATGCTTTCTATACCCCGCTGGTGCGCAAGCTGAACCGCGGGGAGCGCCCAGTGGTGTTTTCCTTTGGCACAACCGCAGCCGTGGTGATTGTGCTGCTGGTGGCTGGCTGGGGAGACATCCGCGCAACCGATTGGGGCGACCTGCCCGTGATTGTCTGGATCACGATCATTTACACCGCCATTGCGGCCACGGCGATGACCTTTGTGTTGTTGCAATATGCCTCGCTCCGCCTGCCCAGTGCAAAGGTGATGGCATATACTTATCTGACACCAAGCTGGGTGATCTGCTGGCAGATCGCGTTGGGGCATGGCGCACCACGGGGGCTGGTGCTGGTCGGGGTGGTTTTGACTGTAGTTGCCTTGTTAATGCTGCTTAAAAATGAAGAGACCGCCTCAACCGAGACGGCCCCTGTCAAATAAGATCCTTGCAGATCAGAAGCGGTATGCCACGCGGAGCTGATAGGTGGTCGCATCGACGTCGACTCCGTTCCGCGTATAGTCATCAAAACTGTGGTAAAGAATTTCCCCGGCAACGCTGACTTGCCCCGAAACTAGATGCTCATAGCCTGCACCTATGAAATAGCCGCCGTCATCAGCTGACCCACTATTGCCAATCGTCGAATTCACATCGCCATACAGGTGAGCATAGCCGCCGGTTGCGTAAAGCAATCCATCGCCAAAATCATATCCACCCCGAACCTTGAGCCGTAGAAGGCTTTTTGTTTCCAGAGAACCACCTGCGGAATCGGGCAGAGTTGCATCTGTGAAATCTAAATCTATCCCGGCACCGACAACCCACTCACCGAAGTCATAATCATACCCGGCGATGATGCCGCCGATGAAACTGGTATCATCAGACGAGATATTGCTATCGAATGTCCCGAAACCGAATTGTCCACCAACATAACCGCCGGTCCAATCGCCAGCGACAGCTGGGGCGGCGGTCAGGGATGCGGCAACCAATGCGGAGAAAGAAAGTAATCTGGTCATTTTAGTATCCAATCAATATCCAAAAAAATTGTCCGTATCACGCGTTCGATTCAAGCTAGAGCACTGTTTCGCGCTGAAACTACAAGCCTAAGAAGCGTTAACTCTTTGATATACCCTCTTTAAGAAGTTAACAAGATTCCTGAAAATTTGAGAAAACTTAGAAATCTCGAGTATTATTTGCGCCACAATGCAACATGCTGTCCTTGCTATTGATGCTATTTTTAGGGTTTTCAGTTGCTATCTTTCCGATGCCGGGTGTGGATAACTTTGATACAGCCAAGCAGCTGTAACCTTTGGTAGAACGAGATACTTTTCATCATGGCTATCCCATTGATCCGAATAAGCAATGTATGAAAAAGTATGAAAAAATTAACCTGAGAAGATCTCAGTTGAGTCTTTTTAGCATTGAATACTATTTTTGCTTTAAAATCTGAATGAGCCGCGAAACTGCACCGAAGTTCCATCGATATCGACGGCTCCGGAGTTGAAGTTTTCAATCATGTGATACAGCAGTTCACCGCCCACACTGAATTGGTCACTGAGCAGACGCTCATACCCGCCCCCGATGAAATACCCGCCATCATCGCCCGCATTGTCGGTATCAATGTGCGCATAGCCAGTCGTTGCATAAATCAGGCCGTCACCCGCCTTGTAGCCGCCTCGGGCCTTGACCCGATAAATCGAGTCCACATCGGTTGTACCAAGGCTGATGTCGGAGAAATCATAATCCAGACCGGCTCCCACGACCCAATCCCCCAGATCATAATCATATCCGGTCAAAAATCCGCCGATAAAACCGCTGTCTGAGGGGCCGGGGCTTGCGTCTAGATCAGCGAAGCCAAGCTCCCCGCCTGCATAGAATCCAGTCCAATCCTGAGAGAGCGCCGGCGTGGCGAAGAATGATGCCACAACTGATAGTATCGTAATCGGCTTAACCATATGAGAATCCTCACTCTCTTCAGCGTACTGCAGAATTGTGATTCCAGCAAGAACAACCCGAGCGTGATCAGATCACATTAAGATCACGTTTATGGAAACCCGCACAAATCATGGCCATCTTGACATTGCGCGAAGATCCTCGTCTGTCTCTGCCCAGGCTGAACAAGAGACCATCGATGCGCCCTATTATTGGTATCACCACCCACGCCCCAAACGATCAGATCGTACAGGATGCGCTTTATGATCGGCACTACACCTCGCCCGCGCTCTATGTGGATGCGGTACGGCGCGCCGGGGGTGTGCCGGTGCTTTTGCCGCCGGATGCAGCGGATGTGACGGAGTGGTTGGACCTGGCAGAGGGGTTTGTCATCTCGGGGGGAACCGATATTGCGCCGACGCTCTATGATGGCGATCCTGACCACCCTTCCCTGTTTCCACCCTCGCCTAAGCGCGATCAGGCTGAGTTAGATCTGACACGCGCGTTGATTGAACAACGTCGCAAGCCGGCCCTGTTTGTGTGTCGGGGCATGCAGATGATGAATGTCGCTTTGGGCGGCACATTGCACGAGGACATCAAAGGCGCGATTGGGCAGGATATTCACCGGGGCACGGATGGTTTGTGGACACAACAAGAGGTGCAGGTGGATGAGAGCTCAAACCTTTACCGGGTGATGCAGGCGCAGACCCCTGCCCCCTACTCCGGCCATCACCAAGGCATCAAAGATGTGGCCGAGGGATTGACTGTTGCGGCCACGGCCGCCGACGGGATTGTCGAGGCGCTGGAAGTCACTGACCATCCCTATCTGATCGGCGTGCAATGGCACCCTGAGATGTCGGCAGAGACAGAACCGAGCCAGCAGCGGTTGTTTGATGGGTTGGTGGCTGTTGCCAGTCAGTCAGAGGTTACCTCCTGACCCAAAGATCGCGAGTTTGAAGATCAAAAATCAAATTTGCCTTTTTCCAATTGTAGGGGCCATTCACAAAGGATTTTCCAAGTAAATTCAGCTTGCGCTCTTGGAGCCCAAAGTCCTCAGGTTTACGATTATTTCGGTATTTCATTCCTGGTGTATCAGGTCGCAAAACATATACCCCTTCCTCCAAATCCAGAGGAATCCAATCATCATAATATGGTAAGCGTTCTCTCTTTATTTGCGCTTCATTCCACGAGCGTTCATTTACATACATTCCCCAGCGAAATTCGTTCTTTTGCGGAATTCCATGATAATAGAGATCGTCGGCACTGCCTGAGCGGCCTGTTAATAGGCCGCCAATTGAAAAGCTCACAGCTTCGCTAAAGGTACCGTCTACGTAAAATTCACCAAGAAACATCAGGCCTTCATCCATAGGCAAAGCGTCAAGAAAATCTCGCAATCCTTCTGGGTCGGGCGGCCTGTCTGGCGCTCGCAGGTATGCAGGCGGCTGTGACCATTCCGAGCGAGGTATTCGTATATACCAAGGCAAGCTTCGAGCTCGAGGACCATCGACCTGCAATATTGGTGGATCATGACGCCAGAGCCCGTGCTTGAGCAATTGTGCTTCGTGTTCTTTCAGCGATTCGTCGGTTGTTTCCGGGATCGTCAAACTAAATCTTTCAACAATCTTCAGGCGCCCATTCGGATTTTTCAGCGCTGTTTCGCTCCAATAGGTCTCGCCTTTCGTGACCTGATCCAGATCACGGCTGTCGTACCAATCTATGATCGGGGTCCAAGCTTCTGGAAACTTCGGGGACTTCTCATACCCAGCCCAAGTGGCTGAATCCTGACCGCAAATTGTAGGCGGGATTCGCAACAGGATCATGCCGCCCTCGCGTGTCTCATAGGCCACCAATGAAGGTGTCAAATTAAACCCCAGTTGAACCGCTCGCGAGGCCGGACCTTCATATTTACTACGACAATCAAAGAGGCTGTCGATCTCAATCAACTCGCCATCAAACTCCAACGCAGCAGTAATCCGGACAAGGTGTTCGTATTTGTATCGGGTCTGGGCTGTGGCACTATCTGTATGATGCAAGCTCAAGCAAATCAAAAACAGGCCGAAAAGCGCGGCACCCCGGCTTTGCACGCAACTCGTAATTCTTCGCATTGTCCACTTTCGCGCTGCTTCCCAACACGACCTATAGGGGTGCAATTTCAGCGGGTAGTCAACTCTAGAGCCGCAGGAACGGCCTGTGCACATCAGTTTTCGTGCGCTAGGCTTGGGACATACGTTCGTTCTGGAGCCCCACGTTGAAATATCTCTTTGCCCTTTGCTTCACTTTTCTAGCCACCCCTCTGCTTTCCGCCAATGTCTTTGCAGTTGACCATCCGGTCTGTGATTACCGGTTGGAAGGGCCGATTGAAGATGGCGATGCGACCCAAGTCGCGCCACTGAGCAGCACATATGACGGGGTCGTGCTCTGCCTCAACAGCCCCGGCGGGTCTTTGATTGAAGGCAGAAAAATCTTTGATGTGATCTGGGACGGCAACATCAAGACGAGGGTTCTGGCGGAGGAGCGTTGCGAAAGCGCCTGTGCGCTGGCTTTTCTGGGAGGATCGATCAATACGGGAACGGCAAACATCCGATTTCAACAGCGTGCCATAGAACCCGGAGCACGCCTTGGATTTCATGCGCCATCGTTGAACCTGCAAAGTGGTGGCTCTTATCCAGCGGCGCTGGTGAACAATGCGTTTGAGACAGCCCTGACATCGGCCGAACAGATCTTTGCCATCAATCTGCACGAAGAGCACGGCGTCATTGCGATGAACAATTTTCTGTATCAGCGTATCCTGACCACCAGACCAGAGTCGATGTATTACATATCAACCATTGGCGACGCTGTAATGGCGAACATTGAGGTGGTGGGGGCTGAACTGCCAGAAACGCCCGCGCTAGAGAACCTGACGGCGCTGTGCGACAATTTCTGGGCGGCCAACAAACAGGCCGCACGCCCGGATTACACGTCCGCAGCGCAGTATTTTAAGGAAGTTCGACAAGGTGTTTATGGTACTCGAAATCCGAAAGAAATACCTGAGCCGGATGCATTTGCCGCGAAGGTAGGTGATTATTATTCCTCCGCCAAATTCTGGGAAAACGGATGTCTGGTCAAAGTCGACCATGACTTTCGCAATTATAGCGAGGCCGAAGCTCAGCTTGAAATCTATGAGTTTCAGACAGGCAATGAGACCCCCGAGGATCTGGACTACTCTGAAAGCTTCACTGTCCCGGTATGGCATATGCTAACGCCAGAAACACAGTTAACACCGCTCTCCCCCTAACGTTCGGATAGGGTGGAACCGTCCTCAAAATGCAAAACGGCACCGAGAAACCCCGATGCCGTCTTTGTCATATGTTACAGGTTTAGAAACGGAAGGTGCCGCGCACTTGCAGAGTGGTGGCTTCGACGTCGACACCTGACGAGTTGTAGTTGTCGAAGTCATGGTACAGAAGCTCGCCGCCGACACTGAACTGTTCGGAGACCAAATATTCGTAACCACCGCCAAGGAAGTAACCATCGTCACTGCCTAGGTTGTTGGTGTCGGCATTGGCGTAACCGGCTGTGGCGTAAAGCAGACCGCGATCGATCTTATACCCGCCGCGTGCTTTGAGGCGGAAGACCTCTTCCAGTGTTGTGGAGGTATTGCCTACACTTGTGTCGGTGAAATCATAGTCGATGCCAGCACCGATGACCCAATCGCCAAGGTCATAGTCGTAACCAGCGGTCAGACCACCGATGAAGCCGTCATCATCACCGATGCCGGAGCCATCAACATTGGCGTAACCCAACTGCAGACCGCCGTAGAAGCCTGTCCAGTCCGGGGATGAGAATGAGTTTACGGGGGCCGCTTGTGTGACGCTTGCGTCCACAGGCGCCTGGTCAGTTGATCCAGCAAAGGCTGGTGCTGCGGCCAACGTGGTGGCGGCTACGATTGAAAGAGATTTAAGCATTTCGTTTTCCTTTTCGTCTGCTTCGATCAGTCTGATATGCCCGTGTTACCAAGGGAGGGATGTGGAGCGGGCCTTTGCATTGGCCCGGGTTGGTAACAGGGCATATCGTCCTGCCTTTCGTGCTAGACAAGTGGGACGCTGATCGCGGTGCATCAAGTGCGCGTGAGGGTGGATTTGATCGCAAAACCCTTGTCGGCCAAAACGGGCCTATTGGCGCAATTGCGCTGCGCTAATTTCCGCTGAATTTGAGGATTTACGCTATGTTTTCACCGCAGTGTGAACCGTGACCTCTTGAAATGGAGCGTCTGCACGCTACCCCGAACAGAAGACTATAAGATGCCAATATCAGCCAGAGCTGCGGAAAGATCTGGCGGCAGGGTGTCTTCGGATTGCCGTGTCTTCGGCAGGTCTACCGGAGCATCCTCGGGTTTAAGATACCGCCAGCCCTGGAATGGGCGTTTCGGGGCTGTCGTAGTGCGTATAACTTCGGGCTCCAGCACAATGGCGCAGCGGCGGATGCCGTCATCGCCGATAACCTCATCCAGTCGCAAGATGCGCTGGCGGCATTGCACCAGCCCCTGCACCACCCAAAAGATCGATCCGCCTTGCAGCAGCTCTTCCTCGCGCCGGGGCCACATGCGCGTGACATGACGCGGTAAGCCCTCGGGCCAGTCTTTGCGCTTTTCGGCCTGCCAAGCGATCAGGCTGTCGACGCTTTCCGAGCCGACGCTGAGTTTGATCAGATGGAGTTTAGAGTTGGACACGGCTGCTCTCTGTTAACTTTGCTTAACACTATTCCATGGGGGGGAAAGTTCAATGATGACATTGCAAATTTCGTTGCTAGGGTGATTTGGACCGAAGGCGAGGAGAGGCCATGCAGCGATGTGATGTCTTACTCACGGGTGGCACGGTGATTGATGGCACCGGCGCAGCGACCCGGCGCGCCGATGTGGCGATCGAAAGTGGGCGCATTTTGCATATCGGGGACTGCAGCGCGATCAAAGCCGACGCCGTAATTGATGTGACGGGCCAGGTGGTGGCTCCAGGCTTCATTGACGTGCACACGCATGATGATTGGGCCCTGTTGGCGACGCCCGACATGGCGTTCAAGGTGACGCAAGGGGTGACGAGCGTGGTGGCTGGCAATTGCGGGATCAGTGCCGCGCCATTTTCGGCTAAGGGTGATTTACCTGCACCCTTTGATGTGATTCCGGGGATTTCCGAAGGGCGGTTTGATACAGTCGCGGGGTATGCCAAGGCCGTAACTTATACGCGCCCGGCAGTGAATGTGCGCCTGTTGGCCGGGCATTCGTCTCTCAGGGCCAGCGTGATGGGTGGGGATCTGGAGCGTTCCGCCTCTGGGTCTGAGATTGAAGCGATGCGTGATGCGCTGGAACTGGCCTTACGACAGGGGGCGGCTGGCCTGTCGAGCGGGTTGGATTACCCCGCAGCGCTGTCGGCGCCGATGGAAGAGATGGTCCAGCTGGCGGGGGTTCTGAAGGGGCATGAGCGCGCTGTTTACACCAGCCATATGCGCGATGAGAGCGACACGGTGATCGCATCCGTGCGTGAAACGCTGGAAACCGGCCAGAGGTCCGGCGCGCGGGTGGTGATCTCGCACCACAAATGCGCGGGCAAGGCCAACTTTGGCAAAAGCGTTGAGACGCTGAAGCTGATCGATGCGGCGCGTCGGGATCATGAGGTGGCACTGGATGTGTATCCTTATGTAGCTTCGTCAACGTCATTGATCGAACGCTTCCTGCCCTCGGCCGATGATATCAAGGTGATCTGGTCCACCCCGCACCCCGAACAGGATGGGCGGATGCTGAATGATATTGCCGCCGATTGGGGTGTGAGCCGGGAAAAAGCGACTTCGATGCTGCAGCCCGCAGGCGCGATCTATTTCGATATGGATGAGGGCGACCTGCAGCGGATCATGCAGCACCCGGCGGCGATGATCGGATCAGACGGATTGCCGGGCGTGGACAAGCCACACCCACGACTTTGGGGGACATTCCCGCGTGTTCTGGGACGCTATGTGCGGGAATTGAAACTGCTGGAACTGACGCAGGCGATTCATAAGATGACCGGCCTGTCGGCGGCGCAGTTTGGCCTGAACGACCGGGGTGTGGTGCGCGAGGGCTATGTCGCCGATCTGGTTGTGTTTGACCCCGAGCAGGTGGCGGATCTGGCGGATTTTGATCATCCAACGCGCCCAAGCCGCGGCATCAACCATGTGATGGTAAACGGAGCGCTGGCCCTGACCGATGGACAACAGACAACGACGCGCGCGGGCGCGTTCCTGACATAGAGGGCATGAGATGAGCAGAACGATTTGGATGAATGGCGCGTTCATGGCGGAAGATCAGGCGCAGGTGCCGATCTTTGATCGCGGATTGCTTTTTGCCGATGCGGTTTACGAAGGGCTGGGCGTGCTGGATGGGCAGGTTGTCGACTTCGCTTATCACATGGCGCGGCTGAAGCGGTCTTTGTCCGAGCTGAAGATGGACGAGCCGATGGATGAGGCCGAGTGGAAGACGATGCTAGCCGAGCTGATTGCGCGTAATGATGTGCAAGAAGGCTTCATCTATCTGCACATCACACGTGGGGTGCATGACCGGGATTATCTCTATCCCGAAGGGCTGAAGCCCAACATGTTCGCCTTTACCCAGCCGCAACATGGCGGTGGCGCAGATGAAGCGCCCGAGGCATTGAAGCTGGGCACCGCGCCAGACATCCGCTGGGCCCGGCGGGACATCAAGACCACCAACCTATTGGGTCAAGTGCTGGCCAAGGTAGCGGCACGCGATGCCGGGGCGGATGAAGCGCTGATGATCGACCCTGAAGGCTATGTCACTGAAGGCGGAGCCGTATCGTTCTTTATGGTCAAGGATGGGGTGCTTTACGCTCGCCCGTTGCTGGGGGAACTTTTACCCGGCGTGACGCGCGCCAGCATGTTGCGCGTGGCCGACGAATTGGGGCTGGAGATCAGGGAAGACCGCTATCAGCTGGAGTCGGTTTTTGAAGCAGATGAGGCCTTTGTCACCGGGGCGTCCTCTTATGTGCAACCCGTGAGCCATGTGGATGATCGGCAAATCGGAGATGGGTCGGCGGGGCCTGTGACCCTGAAATTGCGCGAGGCTTATCTGGCGGCGGTGCGGTCTGGATTTACGTCAGATTAATCGCCAGAAAGCGCTCACATTTCCTTGACCGGTTCCACCGCAAGGGGTAGTGTCTTGAGCCTGTCGCACTACCACAAATATTAAATGAGAGCCTGATATGAGCCGATTCTCCGCCCCGATTGCCGAGTCCATTTGGGACATGAAATACCGCCTGAAGGCGGCAGATGGCACGCCGGAGGATCGCACCGTTGAGGACAGCTGGCGCCGGATCGCACGCGCGCTGTCCGTGGTGGAAAAAGAGCCTGAAGTCTGGGAAGACAAGTTTTACAGTGCCTTGGAGGATTTCAAGTTCCTGCCAGCTGGCCGGATCACGGCGGGCGCTGGCACGGAGCGTGCAGTTACGCTGTTCAACTGCTTTGTCATGGGCACCATTCCCGACAACATGAGCGGCATTTTTGACGGGCTGCGCGAGGCGGCGCTGACGATGCAGCAAGGCGGGGGAATCGGTTATGATTTCTCGACCATCCGGCCCAAAGGGGCCGAAGTCAAAGGCGTGGCGGCGGACGCCAGCGGACCGCTCAGTTTTATGGACGTCTGGGATGCGATGTGCCGCACCATCATGTCGGCGGGCAGCCGCCGGGGCGCGATGATGGCAACCATGCGTTGCGACCACCCGGATATTGAGCAATTCATCTCGGCGAAATCTGACGCCGCACGTCTGCGCATGTTCAATCTGTCGGTGCTGGTGACCGATGCCTTTATGGAGGCGGTCAAGGCAGACGGATCGTGGGAGCTGGTATTTGACGGCAAGGTCTATCACACCCTGCAGGCCCGCGATCTGTGGAATAAGATCATGCAGGCGACCTATGATTTTGCCGAACCCGGCGTGATTTTCATCGACCGCATCAATACTGCAAACAATCTGGCCTATTGCGAAACCATTGCCGCAACCAACCCCTGCGGCGAACAGCCCCTGCCCCCCTATGGTGCTTGCCTGCTGGGCAGCATCAATCTGGCGCGGCTCGTGAAAGACCCTTTTGAGGCCGACGCCCATCTGGATGAGGCAGAGCTGACCGAGTTGGTCGCCACTTCGATCCGGATGATGGACAACGTGGTCGACGCCAGCCGCTTCCCGCTGGAGACACAAGCGCGCGAGGCCGAGGCCAAGCGCCGGATCGGCCTCGGCGTCACCGGCTTGGCTGACGCGTTGTTGATGGTCGGGCTGGAGTACGGCACCGACGAGGCCGCCGCCCAATGTGAGGCGTGGCTGAAAGCAATTGCACGGGCCTCCTATCTGGCCTCGACCGAACTGGCCAAAGAAAAGGGTGCCTTTCCGTTGTTTGACGCAGACGCCTATCTGGCCAGCGGCACAATGCAGGGCATGGACGACGATGTGCGCGCGGCGGTCAAGAAACACGGCATTCGCAACGCTTTGCTGACCTCGATCGCACCCACCGGCACGATCAGCCTCTATGCGGGCAACGTCAGTTCCGGTATCGAACCGGTCTTTGCCTATTCCTACACCCGTAAGGTTCTGCAAAAAGACGGCAGCCGCACCGAGGAAGAGGTTGTTGATTACGCCGTGAAACTGTGGCGTGAAAAGTTTGGTGATAAGGAGCTGCCCAGCTATTTTGTCAACGCACAGACTTTGGCCCCCGGCGCGCATGTCAAAATGCAGGCGGCCGCGCAGAAATGGGTCGACAGCTCGATTTCGAAAACCATCAACTGCCCTGAAGATATCAGCTTTGAAGCCTTCAAAGATGTCTACATGCAGGCCTGGGATTCCGGCTGCAAAGGCTGCACGACCTACCGCCCCAACGATGTGACAGGTTCCGTCCTGAGCGTTTCAGAAAACACCGAATCTGCGCCGGGCGAAAAACCCGCACAGATCGAAGGCGCAATGCCATCAGAGGGCGGTGATGTTGTCTATATGGCTGACCCGCTGGGCCGTCCTGAAGAGCTGGACGGTGCGACTTACAAACTGAAGTGGCCCGACAGCAACCACGCGATCTATGTGACCGTGAACGATATCCTGCTCAATGGCCGACGCCGCCCGTTCGAGGTGTTCATTAACTCCAAAAACATGGAGCATTACGCCTGGACCGTGGCCCTGACGCGGATGATCTCGGCCGTGTTCCGCCGGGGTGGCGATGTCAGCTTTGTTGTTGAAGAGCTCAAGGCCGTGTTCGACCCGCGCGGCGGCGCTTGGATGGGCGGCAAATACGTACCCTCCATTCTGGCCGCCATCGGTGGCATTCTGGAGCAGCATCTGATCCGCACCGGGTTCCTTGAGGGCGAAGGTCTGGGCCTCAAATCCGACCCACAAGCGCAGGTCGTCAACCTCGGCAACAACCGCGGCCCAGCCTGCCCCGCCTGCGGCCAATACGACATGCGTATGGTCGAAGGCTGCATGACCTGTGCGAGCTGTGGCCACAGCAAATGCGGCTAAATTCCCGCTGAGATTGTGCTTGTATCAACGGGCATAACTAGCCCATAACGGCGATTTCTACGCCCATAATCCGGGTCATTAACGCCCATAACCCCCTAAGCTGTTGATTTCAAACAGCTTAGGGAAGGCGCTGAAAATGACATTTTCGAGCCAAATCCTCCCAAAACTGCCTCCGATTGACATTCAGCCTTAAAGACCGCTCTTAAGCATTGATTTTAAAGTAAAATCACTCCTTTGTTTTACAGCTGAGACCTGCTCGCGGAAATTCCAGCCTTCAGGCGGCCTGTTGACTGCTCGCGCTAATTAGTCATCCTAAGGACATGGATTCGAGACAGCTCATACCTCACATATCTGCAGCAGCTTATTGCTGAAGATTAACAGTGCCTAGCTCGTCGCTCAGCGCACGTGTTTGAATTCCGAACTCTTTAGGATAATTTCAAAATGACCAACGCAGCCAACCCGACCAATACCTATGGAGACAGCAAATATGCC
Organism: Roseovarius albus; assembly: GCF_900172335.1. Lineage (GTDB taxonomy): Bacteria > Pseudomonadota > Alphaproteobacteria > Rhodobacterales > Rhodobacteraceae > Roseovarius > Roseovarius albus. Next base: position 729 of record NZ_FWFX01000002.1, on the reverse strand, counting down.
AAACTCTACGACCGCTTTTCTGACTTTTTGCTAAAGACTCGAAAGCGCAACTTAGCGCTCACTCTGCAAGGTAACGACGACCTTTCTGACGATATCGTCGGTGAAGACTTTGCTAAGTTTGAGCAAGACCTCACAAATGGTTTGGAACTGACACATCACGATCAACTGCGCATTCAAGCCCGAATTCAGAGGATCCTCAGATCTTCACGCGAATGCAACAAACCGATTTAACCTGACAGCGTTCACTCACATTGAAATCAGATCTTCGAGCATAACTCTACAGCGCAAACTTCCAACAAATCGGTCCAATGCCCATCCTACCCGCCCCCTTCTGCCAACGAATATCGGTGACCAACCGATAACCCCCGATCACGGGAGGCAGCATGGGTATGCGGGCGGGACTTATAACCCTGTAGCTCCAGATTAGAGTGCACGAGTCGGTTCGAGTCCGACGCCTCCTACCATTCACAAATGACATCGTATGAGGCGGATATGGAAGAAGGACTTAAAACCGAACTCAGGAAACTCGAAGATTTTGGCGCTGTGGAATTCACCGTTCTGAAAGATCTCTTCCAAGGATGGGTGTCCGTCACCAGAGTTTTTGGAACCAATGTGGGCCTAAACTAAGTGAGAGTTTGGCTCATCTTGTTGGTTTGATTATGCGGCGTGTTTGCGGTGATGCAAGCGCCGCGCTTCGAGCGTCTTCAGTTTGATCCTTTCGCGTTGTTT
>NZ_FWFX01000011.1 GCF_900172335.1 Roseovarius albus | reverse complement strand
CTTGAAATGATGGAGCACAGTCAGCCCGCCAACCAAGACACCCCGTCGAATGTCCAGGACACCTTGTTGTCCGAGAACCCGTATGGGACTTGGCCTGCGGAAACCATCAGGGCCAGCGGCCGCGTGCGCCGCGCAAACAGGCCGGACACACGTCTGCTTCTGACCAGTGCAAAATTATTTCAAAAATGTCTTGCTATGCAGGGGCTATCCACACAGGCCATTCAATAACATAGATTTGGCCAGAACCGAATCCGCACCTTAGCCGCAGTGAGAACAGACAGGCAAAACGCGGACAAAGCTGTTTAGCGGGTTTCAAGTTGCAACGAGCGTTTTGCGCACGACTGCAAACGCGGCAAGCACTGAGGACGCAAATTAGACTAACCTTTCAGTCGCTGGATGTAAGGCGCAGTAATAGCAATCGTTCTGACATGCCTGCTTAAGCCACCAAATTGCGGGTCTTGATTGTTTCTAGGTTGACGGATTGGCAGCATCGTCGGTGAAACTTCGATGAAGGGCAAAAGAGGGTCAGTTGGTCTGATTTTCAACAACTGGAAATTACCAAAAAAATGTCACCAAACAGGCTAGCATGTTCACAGGTCTGCTTCATGATTTAACCATTGCAGGAAGATAGAGATTGCTTCGTCCTCTGATGTTGAATTTGTGAGCAAGTAATATGCGCCTTTTTCGCGTTCTGGCCAAAGTTCGTGAAGTGCACCGCTTTCAAGTTCTTCCGAAACCCAGTCGCAGACAGTATACGCCACAGCATCTCCACGCTTCAGGGCCTCAATGATCAGATTTCCGGGCATTTCCGAAACCCGGTCCGGTAGGCAGTGTTCCAAGCCGCGCCGGCGAAACCAACCGCTGATCTCAGAAACGCCGAGTTCTTGAAGCCACGGCAAGTGCGATAGAACATCTGGCGTCCAAGGTTTGGGTGGAAGTAATCTACCGGGGCATAGGACATTCAAAGTGACCGTTTTCACAGGTTCGGTGCCTGGTGGTAGATCTTCAAATTTGCAGTACCTAATGGCCAGATCGAAATCCGGTCGTTCCATGGAGCGTGCTTCTGCGGTCAGGTCCAGTTGGATTGATATTTCCGGATGCACTACCTGAAACTTCGAAATGCGCGGCAACAACCAATGAGTCGCAAAACTTGGCGAGGTGGTGACACTCACCGTCTTTGAATGGGCGCGACGTGTAAGCTTTGCTACGCCTTGTTCTATATGGGCGAGGCCATCCAGAATGGCGCGCGACAGAATTTGACCATCATCTGTTAACAATACACCACGCCCATATTTTTGCAGCAGTTTGGTTTCAAGAAACTGCTCTAGGCGTCTTACCTGCTGTGACACAGCGGCGGGAGTGACATTAAGGACTTTGGCCGCCTCTGCGTAACTCCCTTTTTGAGCAACTCTCGCAAAGGCATTCATCGCGTTCAGGGGCGGCAATCTATTCATTAGAATTTCTAACCAATCAGGATTATTATTTTCCTAGGAGATTTCGAACAATTGGTCAACAAATACGCGTCCCACTTACAAGGCAATCCGCAAATGCTCCTCACACCGCTAAAGATCAACAACGTTTCATTTAAGAACCGAATTGGCATGTCCCCAATGTGTCAGTATGCCTCGACAGACGGTGTCGCTTCGGATTGGCACATGGTGCATCTCGGCGCGCGCGCCGTTGGCGGTGTGGGGTTGATCATGGCGGAATGCACCGCTGTTTCCCCGACCGGTCGTATCTCAAACGGATGTGCCGGATTGTGGAACGACCGACAGGCTGATCGCTTGGAGCCTATTGTAGCCTTTCAAAAATCCTTCGGCGCAGTAACTGGGATTCAGATTTCGCATTCGGGGCGAAAGGGAAGTGCCGCGACCGCACTGGAGGGTGGAAGTCATCTTGATGCAAACGATCCGCTGGGCTGGGAGACCGTAGGTCCAGTAGATGTGGCCTTTGACCCGGATGGGACGCGATTGTGGCAAGAGCCGCGCGCACTTTCGATACCTGAGATTCGGGATATTCAGGCACAGTTTGTCCGTTCCGCGGAGTTGGCGCGTGATGTTGGTTATGATCTTCTTGAGGTCCACTGCGCGCACGGCTATTTGCTGCATTCCTTCCTGACAAATTTGGTGAACACGCGTGCGGATGCCTATGGTGGAGACCTCAAGTCGCGCGCGAGGTTCTTGCTCGAAACGGTCGAACATGTTCGAGCGGTCTGGCCGGAGGACCGGGTGTTGTCTGTTCGCCTGTCGGTGCATGACTTCGCTGTGGGTGGTTTGACCCTGCGTGAAACGGCACAAGTCGGAACTTGGTTGAAAGAGCGCGGGGTTGATATTCTCGATTGCTCGGGTGGTGGTGCAGTGCCAGAGGCGCGCGGAGCGATTGGAAACAGAACAGCTGAACAACCCGAAATGGCTGGCGAAATACGCAAAGAGACAGACTTGCCTGTGATGGCAGTTGGCGGAGTTACGACACCCGAACAAGCCGAGCATCTGGTTGCGAACCACAAGGCTGACATCGTTCTTTTGGGCCGCGAAATGATGCGCAATCCACATTGGGCTTTTACTGCGGCACAGGCACTTGGGGCAGAAACCCGGCATGTTTTGGCGGAGCAATACGGATTCTTCGTAGGGAGTACCTAAAGATGGCAGGCACCAGCAAAGACCCACTTCTGCAACCCTATCAACTCAAACATCTTACACTCAAAAACCGGATCATGACGACCGCACATGAACCGGCCTATCCCGAAGACGGCATGCCAAAAGATCGCTATCGGGCTTATCATGAGGAACGCGCGCGGGCGGGCGTCGGGCTTGCGATGACGGCCGGGTCTGCCGCGGTGTCCCGTGATAGCCCGCCGTCATTCAACAACGTTCTTGCATACAAAGACGAAGTGGTTCCGTGGATACGCAATCTGACTGATGCATGTCATGACCACGGCTGCGCGGTGATGATCCAGCTGACGCATCTGGGTCGACGCACCGGGTGGAGTTTCGGTGACTGGCTGCCTTCGGTTTCTTCGTCGCATCATCATGAAGCCGCGCATCTCTTTCATCCCAAGTTGATCGAAGATTGGGACTGCAAACGTATCATCACCGACTATGCTGACGCCGCCGAGCGGATGAGGATCGGGGGGATGGATGGGATTGAAGTTGAGGCTTATGGCCATCTGCTGGATCAATTTTGGTCACCGCTCACCAACGAAATGGAAGGGCGATATGGGCCGCAATCGCTGGATAGTCGTATGCAGTTTTCAGTCGATGTGTTGCAGGCCATTCGCGAGCGTGTCGGCTCGGACTTTATTGTCGGCATCCGCTTTACTGCCGATGAAACCGAAGAGCATGGGATTACCCCCGATGACGGGCTTGAGATAGCACGGCGCTTGAAAGATGACGGTTTAGTGGACTTTCTAAACGTCATTCGCGGACGTATCCATTCCGATCCAGCCTTGTCAGATGTCATTCCATTGCAGGGTTCCAAGAGCGCGCCACATCTGGATTTCGCTGGTCGCATTCGAGCCGAAATTGGCATGCCGACTTTCCACGCCGCACGTATTCCAGATGTCGCGACCGCCCGGCATGCGGTTGCTGAGGGGTTGTTGGATGTCGTGGGGATGACCCGCGCGCATATGGCCGATCCGCATATTGTGACCAAGATCATTGAAGGGCGTGAAGATGATATCCGGCCTTGTGTCGGCGCGACCTATTGTTTGGACAGAATATATCAGGGCGGCGAGGCGCTGTGCGTTCACAACGCCGCGACGGGTCGGGAATTGTCGATGCCGCATGTGGTGTCCAAGGCGACACACCGGAAGAAAGTTGTGGTTATCGGCGCTGGCCCCGGCGGGCTGGAAGCCGCGCGTGTCGCGGTCGAGCGAGGGCATGAAGTTATCGTTTTTGAAGTGGCCGCAGACCCAGGCGGGCAGGTGCGTCTGACGGCTCAATCTCCTAGACGCAAAGAAATGATCGGCATCATTGACTGGCGTATGTCGCAATGTGCCGCGCTTGGTGTGGAGTTTCGTTTCAACACATGGGCCGAAGTATCTGATGTCACGGAACTCGATCCAGATATCGTTGTTGTGGCTACTGGCGGATTGCCGCAGCTACGCCTCTACGAGCAGATGGAGGATACCAAGGACGTGATCAGTTCCTGGGACATCATCTCGGGGGACGTAAAGGCCTCTGGCGACGTTCTCATTTTCGACGAGGCAGGCGATCATGCCGGTTTGCAGGCCGCTGAGATCGCCGCTGGTTCAGCGAGCAACGTAGAAGTGATGACGCCCGATCGTTCTTTCGCACCGGGCGTGATGGGGCTGAACCTGGTTCCTTATCTGAAAACTCTGCAGGAAAGCGATGTGACCCTTACGGTTGCGCGCCGGATGTTTGGACTGCAACGTGACGGCAATCGACTGTTGGTTGAAGCAGGCTCTGACTACACTATGAAACGCACGACACGGCCCTATGATCAGGTTGTCATCAACTACGGCACGTTGCCGAACGCTGATCTTTACTTCGACCTCAAACCTTTGTCTCGCAACCTAGGCGAGGTTGATCATGCAGCCTTGCTTGGGGGGACTCCCCAAGCCGTTTCTCACAACAAAGATGGCCGCTTTTCATTGTTCCGTATCGGAGATGCGGTTGCGGCCAGAAACATCCATGCAGCGATCTACGATGCACTGCGGCTAATGAAGGACTTATGATATGAAACTTGGTTTTATCGGATTGGGCAACATCGCAAGTGCAGTTGCGACAGGCGTCGCTCGCGATGGACATCAGATTTATGTCAGCCAACGTGGGGCTGCCCATGCGGCCAAGTTAGACGACCAGTTCGACGCGGTAACCATTGCGGATAATCAAACTGTTCTCGACAATAGCGATGTTGTCTTTCTGGGCACGACAGTGGAGGCAGCCCCGGATGTCTTGAAACCTCTAGAATTCAGACCGGATCAAAAAGTGATTTCGTTCATGGTCGGCATTTCCACAAAGGACATTCAATCCCTTATCGCGCCCGCCAAATTCGAAGCGATCATGATTCCGTATCCGTCAATCGCTGAAGGCGGTTCGCCCTTAATGGCCTACCCTCAGTCAGACACAATCGACAAACTTGTTGGGAAGACCAACACTGTGGTCTCCCTTTCTACCGAAACCGCGCTGAGTGATTTTCTTGCGGCCCAGGCGATCCTTTCACCGATCGTGAAAATGTTGGCAACTGGTGCTGATTGGTTGGCGGCCAGGACGGGAGACTACCACGGAGCAGAACAATTCCTTCGCCTTCTCGTGGGTGGATCGCTGATGGCAAAGCCGATGACAGAGCTGAACGTGCTGCCCGCGTTGATTGCCGCTCTAAACACCCCCGGTGGCCTCAATCGTCAGTTTCGTGAATACATGGAGGCAGAAGGCGCGTTCGCATCAACGGAGCGTGGACTTGATGCTCTGTCCAAACGGCTATCTGGAGCGGCGTGACCGAAGCGACTTCAGCGGGAGAGATTCGTTGTTTACCCGAACCGTACGTCGTTACCCACACGCATTCGCAAACTGATCGATTTCATGACGCAACATTAGCAACCGATGAAAGCGGTTCTCTGTTTGCGTTGAAGTCAAGGACTTGGGTTATAGGTCATTCGGGGTCGTGGTTCTCTCCGAAGTCGGTTTTACCGCTTCATGATGGCGTCCGGGAGCTGATCGGCCACAATGTCATTCGCGAGGTTGGATGTGTTCCACCTCTACCGCTTCAGACGGGCTTGATCCGCCACCGTCCCGAAGGACGCTGAACCCGCCCATGATCTCTCGGGCAGGTATTCGTTGTTTGTGTTTAGGCCACACCCTCCATGTTTGGATCAAAAACAGTTTCGTTACGCCAGATGCGGTGCATGACGATTGCGATCTTCCTTGCGGCTGCGACGGCAGCCTTTTTGAAGCCTTTTCGCTCGTTCAGGCGCGTAGCCCAGATCAGCAATGGTGATGGCTTTTTGACTTGTGTGATCAAAGTCGTGGCTGCCGAGTATAGCAATCGCCGCAGATCACGATCTCCGCATTTTGAGATGCGCCCCGACCAATCCATTTCACCAGATTGATAGCGGCGCGGCGTGAGGCCAAGGAATGCGCCGACATCTTTTGACTTTTTGAACCGTGCGGCATCATCCAGTGTTGAGATGAAGGCAAGAGCGACGATGGGGCCGACGCCAGGGACTGTCATTAGGCGCACAGCAAGGCTGCTTCCTCACGCGATTGCCCTGAGCTCAGCGTCCATTGCTTCAGCTGCTGAGCATAGTGCCAGATGAATTGGATTAAACATGTCCACCATCACAGCGATGGCAGGATCGACAGCGCCCGCTTTGATAAGTTGATCGCGAAAGCCCTGTCGCATGTTCGCGCGATGCACGCCTGACATGCAGACCCCAAAGACTTTCAAAACACCGCGAACATGCCCCTCCAAATCCTTGCGCATCTTGATCAGACATTCACGTGTGCCGATCAAAACACGAATTCGCTCTGACGCCTCGCTACGGACATGCACCTGGTTGAACCAGCCGGTCCGCGCCAATTGAGCCAGCCCTTCGGCATCGCCACGATCCGATTTGTTAATGCGTCCCGACAAAGCTTTGTGAGCCAATCGCGCATCAATGCAGATGATCGGCAGGCCACGCTTCTCCAACTCGCGGGTCAACCAGATCGACAGAATCCCACTCTCATGGACAACACGCGCAGCATCGGGTGCATGTTTCAATACGAACGCGGCAATCTGATCTGGATCAGACGAAACCTCGCCGCGCGCTGCGATGGCACCGTCGCCATCAACAACACAGATCGTGACTGATTTGACGGAAACGTCGAGCCCTACATAATATGACATGGTCGTTCTCCTCTACGGCTTTCATTTGTGAGGCCAGTTTACTGCACCTCGTTCGCCCGAGGAGAGCGATCACCGCAAACACACCATGTCATTCGCTGCTAAGCAGCAAGTGGGTGGGTATGGGCTGATTGTGTTGAAAAACTCCGGTTTCGGCGCAAATCGGGAGATTTTTTCGTCGCACAGTCCAAATAGCAGATTTTGGCGAGGGGGTCGGCCAAGTCCGGCCTTTAGCTCTGCTGAGCGCCCTCATTATCTCTGAGCCACAATCCAATCTGACTTTCGCAAATCACGTGATTTCGTCGGAAAAACAAGAGCTTCGCATATTGGGGTTTTTCAACACAATCGGCTCCGAGCAGTCATCGGATGCCACGCAGCATCCGCTTTGGGAGAAAACTGCTCTTTGCATAAATCATACCGGACAACTTGGTACAGCATCCACTGGGTCGAGGCTGCGAGTATTCCTATCACAGTGTTCAATTTGTGGAGCGTATCACCGATTCTGTGCAATATTGCTTGAGCATTTGCCAGACTGTTCCGGCTTTTTGATTTTTTTTTCGCTGATGAAAACTTCTTGTCTGGTCGCCCAACACCGACATTCGCCCGGTAACGTGCTTGTTTCTTTCAAGACGGCTCAGTCCGCCCGCAAGAACGCTGCTATGGTATTGCGAAAGGTGATGAGGTTTTGCTCATCATCTTCGATTTTTCTTTTCAGAACGGACCCCTCCAGCGCGGTCACGACAAATTCCGCTAAGGCCTTTGCTGCTTGATCGTCACGGATGCTTCCGTCTTCCTGGCCATGTGCGATGCAGGTTTCAAAATCCGCAATCCAGCTTGCGTACACTTCTCGAAGCGCCTCGCGAAACTCTGGCTCGTTCGCCATTTCACTTGTGAAGTTCCCGACTAGGCAGCCGGACTGGGTTACATTGAAGGCCGCAAGATGCGCGTCAATGCGATCGAGCGGGGTTTGTGTTGGATCTCTGAGGGCGGCACGCATGTCTTCGGATTGACGCCAATAGGTATCCAAAACTTCAAGCCCCAGTTCATCCTTGCTTTTGAAATGGTTGTAGAAAGATCCCTTGGGGACGCCTGCATGATCCACAATTGTTTGCACACCACTCGCATGGTAGCCGAATTCGTGAAAGACGGCCAATCCGGATTGGATGATTTTGTCTTTATGGCTTGGTCTTGGCATCCATCGCTACCTTCTGGTGGACAGGAGCGGGCGTAAACGCACCCGCCCCTGAAGTTTTATGTATACTGTCCCATCACGAGGTGACGAGGACAATCTTTCCTGTGCGGCCACCGGCCTCGATCAGACGGTGTGCTTGGGCAGCCTGTTCCAGTGGCAATGTCCTTTCAACCACCGGTTTGAGCAAACCCCGCGCTGTCAGAGCTCCAAGGCAAGCGAGCCGTTCCGCACTTGGCGTCAGGAAGACCAGATGGATTTCGGCATTGACACCCCATCCATCATAGAGGCTCTGCGGATCTGGCTGGTCCACAATGCTGACAACGCGCCCACCGGCAGCCAAAATGCCGAGGGATTTTTGGATCGTGTCACCGCCGACAAGATCGAGTATGACATCATACCCACCACCGGAATGGGCCGCGAGTTGCTCCCACGCATCGGCGTGGCGATAGTCGACTGTGGTGTCGGCGCCAAGGCTTTGGACAAGTTCCCGCGCATCTTGGCGGCTGGTGGCGACAACGTCGGCGCCGGTCAGACGGGCAATTTGCACCGCGAATAGACCGACGCCGCCGGAGGCCCCGTGGATCAAAACACGATCACCCGCTTTCAGGCGCCCGCGTTCGATTAGGCAGACCCAAGCGGTGCTGGCAGCGATGGGCAGGGCGGCCGCATCCACGAAGGACAAGTCTTGGGGTTTCTCGGCGATCAGCTGCGCCTGCTCGACATGGTATTCTGCGTAGCCCCCTTCGTTAGACAGAACACGGGTGCTGTAGAACACGTCATCCCCAACGGCGAGCGTTTCGACGCCTTCCCCCAAGGCCTCGACCGTGCCGGACACATCCACACCCATTTTGTGGGGTGTTGGCATATAGGCGGCATAGTCACCGCGGCGGGCTTGCGTGTCGAATGGATTGACCGCGGCGGCTTCGACCTTGACGAGGACTTCGCCAATGCCGGGCGTGGGCTTTGGGACGTCCTTGAGTTCGAGGACCTCTGGCCCTCCGTTCTTTTGTACGACAATGGCGCGCATTTCTGAATTCCATAATTTTGTTGGGAGGTGGAAGAGTGCCGACGCTGCCGGCACTCTTCTTTTGGAGAGCAGGTTAGGTGGCGTAACGCCATTCTTCTGGAACCCACTGATAGGAGCCGTTTGCGCGGCGATCCACGTACCCGAAGGATGGGAACGGCAAATGGGTCGCGGTGACCAATGTGCGGTCCTTCGCGGCAACATCAAAAATCGTGCGGCGGGATTTCTTGCCGTCTTCCGCATTTGTATCCCAAATCGCGGATGCATCGGGGTTCGCGAACTGCACCGCCGCGCTAATCACAGCGTCCCCGAGGATCAACAGCGTCTCACCTTCGCTTTCAACGCGCAGGCCTGTGTGACCCGGTGTGTGGCCGGGCAGTGGGAAAGACGAGATGCCATCGCCGAAATCTTTCTCACCTTTGAAGGTCGAGATACGGCCATCATAGGCGGTTTTCCACTGGCGCGCGATGTCAAACCATGGTTTTGCAATGTCGATCGCTTGTGCCTGCCCGGATTCACTGACCCAAAAGTTGAGATCGGCCTCATCCACTAAGACTTCGGCGTTCGGAACAACCACTTCGCCGTCTGGGGTATAGAGGCCGGCAACGTGGTCAGGGTGAACGTGCGTGATCAAGACTTTGTCGATGTCTTCTGGCTTTACGCCAACGGCTGCGAGGTTGCTTTCAAACAGACCGGCATTTGGTCCGAACAGATCTCGTGCGCCGCTGTCGACAAGGATCAGCTTTTCGCCAGAGTTGATCAGGTATGCGTTCACGCCATTGCGCATGAAACCTGTGGGGACGAAAGAGTCGATGAGGTAACCGTCAATGTCCTCTGGGGTGAGATCTGCCCAGATCTGATGCGGGAGGTCAAGGTAGCCGTCGCCGAGAACGGTAATTTCGTAATTGCCGAGCTTGCGGCGATAGACCTGTGGAAGCTGCGCGCCAACAATGGGAGTGGCTGCGCGGGCGGGCATGACAAGAGATGTCGCTGCTGCGCCACCAACCGCAACGGTTGCTGCGCTTGACAGGAATGAACGGCGGTTAAAGAGCATTTTAGATGTGTCTGACATTGGGTGTCCTATCGGTGTTTGGTTGCGAAGGAAGTTTCTTACATATAAATGTAATATGACCGGTCGTCTTAAATTGCAAACGCTAAGTAAGTCTATTTCGTAACAGTTTCGTGAGCCATGAAAGATCACCTTATTAATAACTACTTATGTCAATTACGATCCTGGCGTACGCCTCCCATTAACAAAAGAGACTGGGGCGTCCTTGCCTGCTTGAACGCGAATCCATGGGACACGATTTGGGCCTTGTAAGCACCTGCTGTTTGAACAGTTTGCGAGTTCCACGACCGACACATTGATCTCGCGCGCGTAGAACCTGATCAAACGACCTTACGCACGAGGAATATGCCAAGTGTCATGAGGGCGATACCGAGACCTTTTTGCGCAGTGATTGGTGTTTTGATCGCGCCGAAAAGCCCAAAATGGTCGATGATACTGGTGGATACGATCTGGCCCAGCAAGACGAGAAAAATTGCGTTTCCAAGCCCGATCTTTGGCGTGATGGCTGTCACAGCGAGAACATAGAAGACAACAAAAAACCCGCCCGACATTGAGTAGAGCGGCGGCATGGTTGTTGGTAGTGACGGAAGGCCTTGGACCATCAGATACGCGGTTGAGAGGATGAGGCCAACCAACATCAGAATTGCGGTTGCGAGAGTCGGGCTTGCCAGGCGCGCACCCAATCCTGCATTGATCGCGGCCATAATGGGGACGCCAATTCCGGCTGCGAAAACAATGGAGCTAAGCAAAAACATCTTGATCATCGGAAATGTCTCCTGGAAGTTAGGTGACGGGGTGCGTCGCACTCTTTTTTGGTCCGGTCCATTTTGGTGATCAAAGATAAATCCGTTTGACTTGCGCGACGGGCGACGGAGGTAGAACGCCACGATTGCAGGCGGCATAGGGTTGCCTGCGATGCAGGGGATCACATCCAATCTGTTGCAGAAGGCCAGTGACGTTTTGGAGGCGGAGGCGTCCCGCGCGTGCTTGGGCGCGCGCGGGATCAGGAGTCTAGGCCGCGGCCGATGTTTTGCCCGACCAAACATTTGCCTGGAACGGCGCGTCAAGCGGTGTTTCGGCGATGTGATTGGTGTAATTGGACAGAGTTTTCAGACCTGCGCCCAAGATCACATCGAGAATGTTTGCCTTGGTGTAACCAGCTGCATGAAAAGCATCGAGATCGACTTGATCCACGTTGCCTCGGGTTTCATGGATGCGCGTTGTGAAGACCTGCAGGGCTTGCAGCTTGGGATCTGCGATTGTGGTGTCATTGCGAAGGGCGTCGATCACGTCTGCCGGAACGTTCTGCATTTGAGAAACCGTTGAGTGAGCGGCCATGCAATAGGTGCAGCCGTTTTCCCGGCTTGTCGTCATCAACACGATCTGACGCTCGGTTGGTGTCAGGTCGGTCTTCTCAAAATGACCAGCCAGAACACCATAAGCTTCGACCATGGCCGGGGATTCCGCGAAAGTCGCGGTCAGGTTGGGTAGAAACCCGAAGGCTTTCTTGGTGGCCTCAATGATGGGCTTGCTTGCTTCGGGAGCAGTTTCTTCGGTGTGTACGATCATGTGGGACATTGAATTTTCCTTTTGAGTGGGCCGCAAGAGCCAACCTGCTGCGAAGGGTGAGCAGCAAAGAGTGCCTCGATGACGGCGGGTTGGTGGTGACGTCTGAGGCAGGGGAGCTTTGACCCTCTGGACCCAACGACGTCGGTGATCAGTTTTTGGAGTGAGAGTCGTAGACTTTACCGCTGATTTTCCACGCGCCGTCTTTCTTATAGAGCACAAAGAAATCGGTGAAGCGGTTTTCGCCCCAGTGGATGAATTCGACGCGGGCTGCAGCGGCAGGACCGGAGACATTGATCCATGCGATATGATGTTGAACATCGGGGGCGGGGCCGCCTTCGGAAACAGCGCCTGCGAATGTGTCTACATCCATGTCGTAATGCGCCCCATCCACAGAGCCAGTGACGTAGGCGTGGTCGAGGAAGGCGGTGCGGGACAGAGCGCCGTCGCCCGTTTTTGCAGCATCGATGTAAGGCTTCAACGCCTTTTCGATTGCTTTGTATTCACCAAAGCTTTGTGCTTCGTCTGCTGTGGTTTCGACGCTAAGTGCAGCGGTGATGTTATTAGACATTTCGAATCTCCATCGGAGGTTGAGTTGGCATTGCCAAAGTAATTGACCTACATGTAAGTAGATAGCAAGAACAAAAAAGAGCTAGCGGCTCACAAAACCGTCAAGTGCCCGATTGATCATCGCAGGATCAGCCTCCAAACGTGCAAGCAACACCGAGCCTTCGAGGCTGCTGAGGAACTGAAGTGCACGATCTCCGGGGTTGGGGTCGTTCATTTGAGTGAACTGCTCCGCGAGCCACTCGCGCATATCTCGGAAGTAAAGAGCCAACGCCGTACGCACCTCAGGGCTGACCGTTTCAAACTCGGCGGCCATCATCCCGCACATGCAGATCTTTTCATTCTGAACGTAGCCTTTGAAGTGGTCCATCAGCGCGCCAAGCCGTTCTTGTGGGGTCTCAAGCCTTTGGTTAAAGGCATTGCATGCATCGCCATGCGTCTTGCGGATACGTTCGACAAGTGCCAGAGCAAGATCGGCCTTGGCTTTAAAGTGATAGTGGATGCTGGAGTTTTTCACCCCAATTTCTGCCGCAAGATCAAGGTAGCTGAAATTATTGAAACCCTTGGTCTGAGTAAAGTCCTCTGCCAAATCCAGAATGCGGGTGCGGGTGTCGGTCATTTTCGCTCTCCTTTAAATCTACATTCATGTAGGTAAGGCAAGAGTCAATGGCCAAAAACAAGGTTTGTTGGCGTAGGGAAGACCTAAGCCGGCTCCAGCGCGATCCTAGCGTCAGATCGCAAGGCAATGAACTTTTTGTGATGGCAATCGATTTCGCTATCACATGTATCTACATACATGTAGATCAGAAAATCACGAAAATTAATATCTGGAGATTCGAAATGGCCAGCATCGCAACGCCAAACACATCCGCTGGTGAGAGCGCTAGCTATGCAGAAGTCGCAGCAATCGAGTGTGTTCTGAGATCGTCCTTTGGAATGTCGGAACAAGCGCCGGCGCTTGAAAACGATCCAACGGATGAAGCTTTATATCTTGATTTGAGCGCGGCGATAGCGGGCGCAAATGGCACCGCTAGACCCTGCCCCGACCAACATCATCATGTCTCGCTAATTGATGTCACGGGCCCGTCAGCCGCTGCAATTGTCGAGTTCACGGACTGCAGCGGGGTCTCTTTTCCGACCTATACGTCCTCGAAAAACGCAACAATCAATGGGTGATCCGCCAAAAAGTCTGGGATTCACACGCTCATAGCTGATCCCTCACCGGCAAACCTTAACACCTTAACCCTTCCCCGAAAGGAACGTCCAATGAACCGCATGAAACTCAACAATTTTGCTTTTCTGATTGTCCTCACGTCAATTGTGACGACAGGGCAATTCGCAACAGCTCAGGGTACTGCAATGACCGAAGAAATAGCTTCCTTCGACGAATACGAAGCCATTGAAGAAGCGCTACAGCCCTACATTATTTCCGCACGCACCGGAGATGGTGCTCTGACCCGCACAGCTTTCTATGACCACGCTCACGTTGTCGGCTCCATCGGTGGCACGGTTTACAATATGGATGCGGATACGTTTGCGGGCGCGATCGCCGATGGTGGACCATCAGACAACGTGCGTCACCATATTGCCTGGATCAACGTATCCGGTCCTGCTGCGGCAGCTCGGGTTGAGTTCATTGATTGGGGTGGCAACCGCTTCACTGATTTCTTTGTGCTCTACAAAGAGGGTGACGTGTGGAAGATCAGTGGCAAAGTCTACAACTCCCACACCAATAACTAAAACCGTGACTGAACAGGGCCGACGCTGCCCTGAGTTCCTAACCCCTGCACTGCTATTGATATCTCACTGCGCCGTCATCTTCCTTGGCGAACGCACGGACACTTTCGGCCAGTGAGATTAGAGAAAGACGACACACATGATCGATTTATATACAGCTGCAACGCCCAATGGATGGAAAGCCTCTGTTACCTTGGAAGAGCTCGGCCTGCACTACACTCTGAACGCGCTTGATCTTGGAAACGGTGAACAAAAAGATCCGGCTTACATGCAGCTGAATCCCAACGGTCGTATCCCTGCTATTGTGGATCGTGACAACGGCGATTTCGCAGTTTTCGAGTCAGGCGCGATCATGATTTACTTGGCCGAAATGACCGGCAAACTGTTGCCTGCGGATGCCCGCGGCCGCTCGGAAGTCATTCAGTGGCTGATGTTCCAGATGGCCGGGGTTGGCCCGATGCAAGGCCAGGCCTACGTCTTCTCTCACAGCTTCCCGGAGAAACTCCCAGCTGTCATCGAGAGGTATCACACCGAAACGCGGCGGCTCTATGGCGTGCTTGATACACGACTGTCGGACCGCGAATATTTGGCCGGTGATTTTTCAATCGCGGACATTGCCAACTGGTGTTGGGTACGCGCGCATGATGCCATCGACATCGACCTGGACGCGTTTCCAAACCTTGGACGCTGGCATGATCATATCGCTAAACGCCCGGGCTGCGCCAAAGGCGTCCTGATCCCCGACCAAGCGCACTTTTAACTTCACACACCCAAACATCGAAGGACTAATCGAATGAGCATTCTCTTTGAGCCCACCAAACTGGGCGATATCGACGTCAAAAACCGGGTCTTTATGGCCCCCCTTACGCGCAACCGCGCCCATCGCGACGGCACGCCGCACGAGATCGCCGTGACGTACTATGCGCAACGCGCCAGCGCGGGCCTGATAGTCTCGGAAGGCTCGCAGATCGCACCGATGGCCAAGGGTTATGTCAACACCCCCGGAATTCACAACGCCAAACAAATCACCGCGTGGAAAGAGATCACGGATGCTGTTCACGCGAAGGGCGGCAAGATCGTTCTGCAGCTTTGGCATGTCGGTCGCATCAGCCACACATCGTTGCTGCCGCACGGCAACGCACCGCTGGCACCATCGGCCATTCAAGCCGAGGCGCCCACCTTTACTGAAGACGGCCCGGCAAACGTATCGGCACCCCGAGAGCTGTCTGCGGCCGAGATCGAAACGATTGTGACCGAATACACCGATGCGGCACAGGCCTCCATCGACGCCGGTTTTGATGGTGTCGAGGTCCATGGTGCGAACGGCTATCTGTTGAACCAGTTCATATCGACCAACACCAATGATAGAACGGACGCCTATGGTGGCAGCCCGGAAAACCGTGCCAAGCTGTTGCTGGACGTTGTCGATGCGGTGTCCGAGCGGATCGGTCGTGGACGGGTTGGCGTCCGGTTGTCACCCACCGGGACCTTCAACGACATCCATGACGGCGAAGCGAGCGCAACCTACAGCTTCCTGTTCGCGGAGATTGACAAGCGTGAACTGGCCTTCCTGCATGTTGTCGAGGCGTTCCCGGGCTTTGAGCCATCGGGCCCGGACAAGGACCTGATCCAAAATCTTCGGACGGCCTATTCCGGCAATTACATTGCCAATGGCGGCTATGACAAAGACAGTGCAGCCGAGGCCGTCGAAAAAGGCGCTGCAGCTGTTTCGTTTGGCCGGATGTTCATCTCCAACCCGGACTTGCCGGAACGGCTGCGCCTTGGGGCTGAGCTGAACTCGGTGGATGATGAGACGCTCTATGGCGGGGACGAGAAGGGGTATATCGACTACCAAGCCTTGTCTTCCGCGGCCTAGTAACAAAGAAGCCGGGCGGAGCGAATTCGCTCTGCCTGTCCCACATCGCCTTTGAAAGCCAGACCTATGTCGCAACCGGATATCCACCTCTACACTGCTGCCACGATGAACGGGTACAAGCCTGTCATTTTCCTGGAAGAGGCGGTTGCCGCTTACGATGTGACAGCGGTCGATTTTTCAAAAGAAGATCAAAAGACGCCGGATTACCTGGCGCTGAACCCAAATGGCCGCATTCCGGTAATCGTCGATCGTGGCAATGATGATTTCGCGGTTTTCGAAAGCGGGGCAATCCTGTGGTATCTGGCCGAGAAATACGACCGCTTCCTGCCAATCGCGCCAAAGGAAAAGTCTGAAACCTTGCAATGGCTGATGTTTCAAATGGCGGGCGTGGGCCCGATGATGGGGCAGGCCATGTACTTTCAGCGAATCGCCGCGCCGAACGGCCACAATGAGCCCTTTTCCATTGATCGCTACAAATCTGAAACTCGGCGTCTTCTTGGCGTGTTGAACACGCGGCTCGAGACCCAAGACTGGCTGGCCGCAGGCCAATACACGATTGCCGACATGGCGACTTTTCCGTGGGCGCGCGCGCATAGTTTTGCCAATTTGTCCATCGATGGACTGGATCATCTGCAAGCTTGGCTGGAACGCATGGATGCGCGCCCCGCCGTGCAGCGGGCGTTGACCATTCCCGAAGCGCGGCCGATTTATTGGGGCAGCGATCAGGATGCCGCTTTTTTAGCTCAGAACGCCGCGAATTTCTCGCCCGATCCCAAGACGTGATCATGAACAACGCAGCGCTTTTCATTATGACGGTGTTTGTTTGGGGCACGAGTTGGATTGCGATTACCTGGCAAATCGGACCCATTCCCGTAATGGTCTCAGTGGCCTATCGCATGGGCTTGGCCTCTGTCCTTCTCTTGCTGGTTCTGGCCGCATTCGGGAAGCTGGTTTTTCCGAAAGTCTGGCGCTTCGTTGTCCTTCAGGCAGCCTTGCTGTTCAGTCTCAATTTCGTCGCGCTCTACAATGCTACTTCCTTCATCACGTCCGGTCAGGTCTCGGTCATTTTCTCATTGGCGTCGATTTTTAATGCCCTAAATTTACGCTTGTTCTTTGGCACGGCGATCACGTGGCGCGTCTTATGTGCAGGTCTTATTGGATTCCTTGGGCTGGCTCTGCTTTTTTGGCAAGACCTCGCGATCAGCACAAATAAGGATGCGCTAATCGGCATCGCTTGGGCGACCCTGGGAACAAGCCTCTTCTCACTCGGCAATATGGCGTCGCGAAAGAACAGTGCGTTGGGTGTCACGCCCGTTATTGCAAACGCATGGGGCATGGGCCTTGGTGCTGTATTGCTTTTGTTGATCGCCATAACGCGGGGTATCCCGATCCCTCTTCCAAGCGACACTCAGTACATCGCAGCACTGCTTTATCTTTCAGTGTTTGCGTCGGTCATTGGCTTCACCTGCTATCTGATGTTGGTCGACCGCATCGGCGCTGCCCAGGCTGGCTACGCGACTGTGTTGTTTCCAATTGTCGCGTTGATTGTGTCTTCAATATTCGAGAGTTTTGAATGGACCGGTCTCGCCATCGCAGGGATCGCTCTGACCATCGCGGGTAACCTCGTCATGTTTGGCGGCTCCCGACAGACTTGAGCGGTCGGCAGCGCGTCATTGACCCCAACTTCAGCGCGCGGTGCCGTGCCGAAACCGCCGTTCGATAACTGCGACGAACGCAGAAATGCAACCCGCCAGCACAAGGTAGAGGATGGCCGCATAGAGATAGGTATTGAGGTCAAAGTTGCGGGCAAAGATCGTCCGTGTCTGCCCCATCAAATCCATCACTGTGATCGTTGAAATCAGCGCGCTGCCCTTCATCATCAGGATCAGCTCGTTGCCATAGGCGGGCCATGCGATGCGAATGGCCTGTGGCAACATGATCCGGCGCATCGCCCTAAGCCAGGGCATACCGATGGACAGAGCCGCTTCCATCTGACCCCTCTCGATGTTGGCCAATCCGCCACGAAAGATTTCCGAAACATAGGCACTGGTGTTTAGCGTCAAGACCAAGAGGCCAACTAACCATGGGTTTTTGAAGAAGGTCCACAGAAACGGCCCCAATCCCTGTTCCCCAAGGCTG
This sequence comes from Roseovarius albus, assembly GCF_900172335.1. Taxonomy (GTDB): domain Bacteria; phylum Pseudomonadota; class Alphaproteobacteria; order Rhodobacterales; family Rhodobacteraceae; genus Roseovarius; species Roseovarius albus. The sequence continues at coordinate 136,401 of NZ_FWFX01000011.1, read as the reverse complement.
CCAACCCCAAAATAGATGATCCAGAGCTGCACCAGAAGCGGTGTTCCCCGGAAGACGTAGACGAAGACCTGTGCAGGCCACAACAGAACGGTGCGGCCACTCATGCGCGCAAATGTCAGGGCGATCGCAAGGAAAAACCCGATGCCACAGGCGAGTGCCAACAGCTCGGTGGTGACGAGGAATCCGTCGACAAAGCGTGGGCAGGCTTTGCCTAATAACGGCCCGGCCAGCGGGGAAAGACCCGCGCAAATCGTATCGGACACCCAGAATTTCATGCCTTGATACATCGCTCTATGTTCCCGCCATGCCGCGTCTGGCGCGCCGTTCCAGCGCGCTTCGGCCAAAATCTGAAAGCGAAGTCATCACGAGGTAGAGTGCGCCCGCAGCGGCAAAGAAAAGGAGCGGGCTCTGTTCGGTTTCGCCGCCCAGCTTCGCGATGCGCAACAACTCATTTAGGGCGATGACAGCCGCAAGAGATGTGTCCTTAAGCACGACCATCCAGAGATTTCCCAAACCGGGGATGGCAAACCGCCAAAGTTGAGGGAAGCGGATGCGAAAGAACACCTGGGTGCGGCTGAGGCCAATCGATTCGCCAGCTTCGATTTGGCCCGTCGGGACCGCAAGATAAGCGCCGCGAAATATCTCACAGGCATAGGCTGCAAAGATGATCGATAGACCGACGACGGCCGCGACAAACTTTGGTACCTCATAGCCACCCTCAAAGCCAAGCGAGGTGGCGACGGCGTTGATTAGGCTGTCGGACCCGAAGAATACGAACAGCAGGACGAGGAATTCGGGAACACCCCGGATGAAGAGGGTATAGGCAGATGCGGGCCATCTGAGCAGGCGTGATTTGGCAAGTTTCATCCCGGCAAGACCAAGCCCGAAGATCAGCCCGACGATCATTGCACAGAGGGCCAGTTGTAGCGTTAGCAAGGCACCATTGAGCAGATCGTCGCCCCATCCGCCCTGTCCGAAGGACAAAGGACCCAAGAGTGTGTTGATCTGTTCCATTTCGTGCTTTCCGAGTGCCTCAGTTGTGAAAAAGAGGAGCCTGACATGCAGAACGTCAGACCCCTCATTTTGGATCTAGAAAATGTCGATACCGAAGTATTTAACACTGATGGTCTGGTACGTCCCGTCGGCACGGATGGCCTCAATCGCGGTATTCAAATCCTCGCGCAACGCGTCTTCACCTTTGCGTACTCCAATGCCGATCTGATCTGCGATATCGATTTTTTCTGCAACGAATCCAAAATCTTGGTTATCCTTCACCCATTCAGCGGCGGGTAGGAAATCGGCCACAACTGTCTCGACCCGTCCGGCGGAAAGGTCAGAGAATGCCGCAGGGTTGGTGTCGTACAGACGGATGTCGGCGCGGTTGCCATAGGTGTCTTCGGCCCATTGTGATCCGGTCGTCGAGCGCTGCGCACCGATGGACACATCGCCCAGCTTTTCAAGCGTTGCACTTGTCCCATCCGCGCCGACAACGCTGAGGTAGTTGCTGTAATAAGGCGCGCTGAAGTCTATGGCTTGTTTGCGCTCTTCGGTGATCGACATGGATGCGATGATGGCGTCGTACTTGTCGTTCACCAGGCCGGGGATGATCCCATCCCAGTCTTGAGCGACAATCTCGCATTCCCGCTCCATAGAAGCACACAGGGCCTCCGCAATCTCCACGTCAAAGCCAACCAACTCGCCATCGGCTGTCACGTTGTTGAACGGAGGGTATGCACCTTCTGTTGCGATGCGCAGAACATCCTGCGCCGAGGCCGCACTTGCCAACCCCCCGGCCAGCAGGCCGACGGCTAAAATACTAATTTTCATGAGTTCTCTCCCTAGGTGATGGTTACAGAACCTTCGCGAGGAATTGCTGACATTCCGCAGATTGCGGATTGCCAAACACCTCCTCGGGCGGACCCTGCTCGGAAATTCTGCCTTGATGCAGAAAAATGGCTTTAGTTGAGACTTCGCGCGCGAAGCCCATCTCGTGTGTGACAACAATCATCGTGCGGCCTTCGTCTGCGAGGTCACGCATGACATTCAACACTTCGCCGACCATTTCGGGGTCGAGCGCCGATGTGGGTTCATCAAAAAGAAGGACCTTGGGGTCCATGGCAAGCGTTCGCGCGATTGCAACGCGCTGTTGCTGGCCGCCGGACAGCTGGCTGGGATAATTGTTGCGCTTGTCGGCAATTCCGACACGTTCCAGCAAAGCTTCTGCGCGATTCTTGGCCTCTGCTTTCGACTGACCCAAAACGTGGACGGGCCCCTCGATGACGTTCTCAAGGATTGTCATATGCGCCCAAAGATTGAACCCTTGAAACACCATCCCCAGACGGGCACGGATCGCACTGAGCGCTTTCTGGTCTGTGACTTTGCGTTCTCCGGCACTGGCGTCGGACAGGGGCAGACGGACACCGTCGATCGTGATTTCGCCTCGATCCGGCATTTCCAGCAGATTGATACAGCGCAGAATGGTCGATTTGCCGGAGCCGGACGCCCCAAGCAAGGAAATCACCTCATGTTCTGCACCCGCAAAACTAACCCCCTTGATGACATCAAGATCGCCATAGGACTTATGAAGCCCCTCAACTGTCAGGTAGGCGTTGTTATTTTGCTCAGAGTTCATCAGCGGCCTTCCGGGCGTTTTTTGCCAAATCCCTCAAACCGCCGGCGAGGGTCAGGACATCAATGCCCACAGCAACGAAAGTCGCCTTGTAGGCCAAGCATTCGGCGATGAATTCAGGATCAAGCGTGAGAATGCCAGCCGCTTTGTCTGTCGCTGCAATGCGGTCTATCGCGTCCAAAACAATTGCGCGGATTTCGGGGGCATCTGCGGATGGCGCATACCCCAAATCAACCGACAGATCGGCGGGTCCGATGAAGACACCATCGACACCCTCAACCGCCAGGATATCATCCAGCGCGTCCAGCCCCGCCTTGCTTTCGACCTGAACCAGCAGGCAGATTTCTTTGTCTGCAGTCGCAAAGTAATCCGGGATCGCCGCGAATTGCGACGCGCGTGCAAGTGCATAGCCCACGCCGCGAATGCCGTGCGGCGGATAACGGACCGCCCTGACCAGTTCACGGGCCTGGTCTGCGCTTTCGACCATCGGGATGAGCAGGGTTTGCGCGCCCGCATCAAGCGTTTGCTTTATCAGAGCGGTATCATCATTTGGCAAGCGCACGACAACGGTGCTGTCGCTGGCCTGCAGCACCGCGATTTGCTCTGAGATCGAGCGCAGATCGTTTGGGGCATGTTCACCGTCGATCAACAACCAGTCAAAGCCAGCTGTCCCTGCGATTTCGGCGGCGTAGGGGTGTGCCAGCCCCACCCAGCATCCCATTTGCCGAATCCCGGCGAGGATGTTTTGTTTGAACGTGTTTGTCGGAGCCGGCATCAGGCGTCTCCTCCGATGGAGCATGACACCTGGCCCATTCCGCCAAAATCGCATTGGATCGTGTCACCGGGCGCACCGGCGACGGGCCGTGTAAAGCTTCCACCCAGAACAAATTCGCCCGCGGCCAGGAATGCCCCCATCTTGTGAAGCTCTCGCGTGAGCCAAACCAGACCATTGGCAGGATGACCGAGCACACCGGCCGAAACGCCGGTCTCCTCGATTTTTCCATTGCGATACAGGATCCCGGGCACCATACGCAGATCAACATCACCGGGTCGCTGAGGTGAGCCTCCCCAAATGATCCCACCATTCGCGGCATTATCTGCGATCGAGTCTTTGACGTTCAAAGGTTTGTCTGTTTCCGGGTCAACCAGATGCGATCTGCAATCAATTACTTCGATGGCAGGAATCACCCAATCCGTGGCATTCAGAACCTCAGATATCGTGACATTCGGGCCCGAAAGCGGCGCCTTGAGCTTGAAGCCAAGCTCGACCTCAAACCGTGGCATGATAAACCGGTCGGGGGCGATTACCGCGCCATCTCCGATCACCATCGCATCGGTCAAAACGCCATAGTCAGGCGTATCGATGCCCACGGCCAATTGCATGGCGCGGCTTGTCAGGCCAATTTTATGCCCGATGACTTTTTCACCCTTGGCCAAGCGCAGATCGACCCATGCGGACTGCACTTTATAAGCATCAGCCATTGTGAAGTCAGGATACAGGCATGAAGGCGCGCGGGTGAGGATACGGGTCGCCTCGGCTTCGTCATAAGCACCTGCGAGCGCGTTGATCTGTTTGTCATTCAGGGCCATTTTGAATTCCTCGGCATGGGGACGGAAAGTATGCGTATCCTTTGAACTACACGTCCCGGAACCATCCACCAACGGCTTTGACTTCGAGATATTCTTCCAAGCCCCAGACACCGCCTTCACGCCCGGTGCCGGATTGTTTGAACCCTCCAAAAGGCGCGCCAGCGGAGCGGAAATTCCCGTTCATCTCAACCATTCCGGATTTCAACGCCCGGGCGACACGGTTTGCGCGCTCCGGATCTGTTGTCTGAACGTAGTTGGTCAGCCCGTAAGGTGTGTCATTGGCCACCTCAATCGCGTCTTCTTCACTATCGAAGGGGCTGATGCACAACACGGGGCCGAAAATCTCCTGCCGCATGACATCCATGTCATTGGTGCAATCCGCAAATACCGTTGGCCGGACAAAATACCCGCGGTTCAGACCTTGCGGACGGCCTGTGCCCCCGGCCACAAGCTTGGCACCTTCCTTGATCCCGACCTCAATCATCGATTGGACCTTGTCGAATTGCGTCTGATTGATCATTGGGCCGATGTGATCACCGGTTTTCGACGCGGTATCAACGGCTTGTGCCTCGGCCGTGGCGATGGCTTCTTTGACCGCAGCGTCGTATCGAGAGCGCTCTACCAGCATCCGTGTCGGGGCGTTACAGGATTGGCCGGTGTTGTTGAAACAGTGGATCGCACCGCGTTGGACCGCGTCCGCATCCGCATCGGCAAAAATGATGTTTGCGCCCTTGCCGCCCAACTCCAGCGAGACACGTTTGACAGTGTCCGCTGCGTTTTTGGAGATCGCGACACCCGCACGGGTCGAGCCGGTGAAGGAAACGAAATCGACATCCGGGTGGCCGGACAATTGGGTTCCAACGCCCACGCCAGTGCCGTTCACGATGTTGAACACACCAGCAGGCACGCCGGCTTCATCCAGGATTTCCGCGAACAGCAAGGAGGACATCGGCGCTTCTTCCGAAGGCTTCAGAACCATCGTGCATCCCGCAGCAAGGGCAGGGATAACCTTGAGCGTGACCTGGTTCATCGGCCAGTTCCACGGGGTGATTAGCGCGCAGACGCCGATAGGTTCATAGATGATTTGATCGTTGGGCGCGTCGTCGCGCAGTTGGCGTTCGAATGCAAAGCCATCCAGTGCATCGATGAAAGCCTGGATGTGCATAGCGCCGATTCCGGTCTGTATCCCGTTGCTGAGATCAAGCGGCGCACCCATTTCTTTCGACATGGCCGCGCCCATTTCGGCGCTACGGCAGTTGTACACGTCAAGGATTTTGCGCAGTATCGCGATCCGGTCGTCTTTTTTAGTCGCACGCCACATCGGTAAGGCTGCTTTTGCAGCGGCAACGGCCGCATCGGTATCTGCCTGATCTCCCAAAGAGATCGTTGCGTAGACCTCTTCTGTCGACGGATCGATGACAGAGCAGTCCGCTTGAGCCTGTGGTGCGACCCAAGAACCATTGATGTAGAAGTTGCGTGCGTCGATCATGGTTTCACCTCATCATTTGCGAGGTAAATTGAGCATGATTCTAAAACGCTATAAAATATATAATTTGGTCGTATAAGTATATATTTTAGATATACCTATGTGAAGCCCTCACAAATTCATTATGGGTATTTTGTGATTTAAATTTTATATTTTATAGTTTTTCCACTTTGTGCTTTGGTGCAACCGCATAGAAATCCGCGCCTTTTCCGCTGCGCAATCAAGAGGGTGATTACCAGATGTCGTTAAATCATGGTCGAACCATACTTGCTATTCCCGGGCCATCGGTGATCCCGGACCGCGTGCTGACTGCAATGCATCGCCCATCTGCCAGCATTTATGATGGTGAACTGGTTGAAATGACCGACGGTCTTCTTGCCGACCTCAAGCGTGTTGCGGGCACAGACGGTTTTGCTGCGATTTATCTTGCGAATGGGCACGGCGCATGGGAAGCCGCATTGCGAAATACGCTGAACGCCGGGGATAAGATTGTTGTGCTGAGCAACGGCTTCTTTTCCCATAAATGGGGAACTGTTGCGCAATCGTTGGGGCTTCAGGTCGAGTTCATCGAATACGGCATGACGAAAAGCGCCGATCCGCAGCGCCTGGAAGAAGTGCTGGGCGCAGACAAAAATGGCGAAATCAAAGCTGTTCTTGCGGTCCAGTCTGAAACATCGTCCTCGGTGCGAAATGATGTTGTGGCGCTTCGTGCCGCAATCGATGCGGCAGGTCACTCTGCCCTCTTCATGGTCGATTGCATTGCGTCCCTTGGATGCGACAGATTTGAGATGGACGCATTTGGTGTCGATGTCATGGTATCGGCCGGGCAGAAGGGCATGATGAACCCGATCGGTTTGGCGTTTGTCTTCTTTAATGACAAAGCGGACGGGGCCCGTGCGCGCGCAAATCCTGGTCAATATTGGGATTGGATCGACCGCGCAAAGTCAGAGTCCTTTTATCCACGCTGGTCAGGCAGCCCCCCGGGTCACCTGATGTTTGCCTTGCGCGAAACGCTTGACATGATGGTGCATGAAGAAGGGATGCCTGCGGTTTGGGCCAGGCATACAACAATCGCCAAAGCGATATGGGCGGCCTGCGATGTCTGGGCGCAAGCGGGATCACTGCACCTGAACATCACTGACCCGGCAAAGCGGGCAACCGGTGTGACAACGATCAACACGCTGCCCGGTGTCGCGCATAAAATCCGCACCTGGTGTCAGAATGAAGCAGGGGTCACACTGGGCAATTCACTTGGGTTTCCTCAGGAAGAACTGGAAGACCATTTCCGGATTGGTCATATGGGCCACCTGAATATTCACATGATCATGGGCGTTCTCGGCGCGATCGAAACCGCCCTGATCGCACAGCGCATTGAGCATGGCAGCGGGGCGCTTGCCGCCGCCGCGCACATGCTTTCCACCCACGGAAACACTGGCAAGGACACGAAATGAGCGACAAGACTGCATTTCTTTGGGATGAAAAGTGCTTTTGGCATTATGGCGGCAACTACGCATTGCTCTCACCTGTGGGTGGCCTGGTTCAACCCATGGTCTCCGGGGGCCTTCCGGAAGCGCCGGAAACCAAGCGCCGGCTCAAGAACCTGATGGATGTGACCGGGCTGTCGGATTGGCTCGATATGCGCCATGCGGCGCCGTCGACAATGGAGGACCTGTTGCGTGTCCATCCCAAGAGTTACCTTGAGACCTTCAAGGAGATGTCAGACAATGGGGGTGGCGAGCTGGGCTTGCGAACGCCCTTCGGCGCAGGGGCCTTCGAAATTGCCGCCTTGTCCGCAGGATTGGTGACAGAAGCCGTCACGCTGGTGCAAACCAACCAGGTCCGAAATGCCTATGCGCTGTCGCGCCCGCCCGGGCATCACTGCCTGCCGGATTTCCCCAACGGATTCTGCCTGCTTGCAAACATAGCCATCGCAATCGAAGCCGCCCGCGCGCAGGGTTTGGGCAAGAAATTTGCTGTCATCGATTGGGATGTGCACCATGGAAACGGCACCGAAGAAATCTTCATTGACCAAAGCGATGTTCTGACCATTTCGATCCACCAGGACAGATGCTACCCGCATGATACCGGCGGCACCGAAGTGGCCGGTACTGGCGCAGGCGCGGGATACAATATGAATATTCCCCTGCCGCCGGGATGCGGGCACAAAGCGTATCTGGATGTGATGGAGCGGCTTGTTGTTCCAAAGCTCAAGGATTTCAATGCCGACCTTGTGATTATTGCCTGCGGATTTGATGCGTCTGGCTTTGATCCTCTGGCACGAATGATGTGCTCGCCCGAAACATACCGGCTTATGACGCGGCAGGTGATGGACGTCACAAATGGGCGCATGGTTGCGGCACATGAGGGCGGCTATTCCGAACTGTATGTACCGTTCTGTGGGCACGCGATGCTTGAGGAAATGTCAGGTTCTGAAATTCACGCCGAAGATCCGCTTCATGCGCGCATCAACGGGCAGCAGCCGGACGCATATGCCGATGCCTTCCACCAGGATGTGATCAGTCGTCTGGAGGCGGAATTGCGCACCCACGGTGTCCTTGCATAAGCGCTTAGGGTGCCGGGAACATCAGGCTCTTGGCATCCTCTGGCTTGACCACAGCAAACTGATTTGGACCTAACTCGGTTATGTATTGGTGCAGAACGGAGATGAATGCTGCGACGCTTGCAGGTTTCTGATCACCATAGGGATCTGCCACCAGCAATGTTGGTTCGCGGAGCCTCTCCAGAAGGGGAACTCGCGCAAGGTTGTCATTGTCCGGGATCGTCTCGGGCGTTGGCTTGATGTTGAGAATCGAAACGCCCAATCCATTTGAGACAGCCGATCTGACGGTTTCATATGATCTTGTCCGAAGGCCGATTTTTGGACGATTCACGACATTGTCGAACAGGCCCAGCAAATAGACACGCGTCTCCGGCAGATCGAGCAAGACCAGCGGGTGTTCCGCGAGTCGTTTAAGCGATACGGCGAGCATCGTTGCAATATCACTATCGGCATGAACCAAAGCGTGTGTTGGAAACTTGCAGATGGGTGTTGTGCTGCTTCCGAATTCCTGACCGATGTCATAGGTGACGATCAGATCCACCTCACCGGCGGCCAGCCAGGACCGCAGCTCCGTTTGGTCGCCCTCGAGCAGAATGAACTCGCAATCTCCGTAGTGTTCAATAAAGCGCTTTATCACCGGAGGGATCAGAAGAGCACCGAAGGGGACAAAACATCCAACGCGGAGCGTCGCACCGGATGTTTCTGAAAATTGCTCCAAAGCCCGCGAGAATTCTTCTCCGGATGCGAGAAACCGATGCGCTGAAATCAAAAACGTCCGCCCGGCGGGGGTCAAAGCAATGCCGTGTCCTTTGCGGCGGGTAAACAATTGAGTGCCCGTCACATCTTCGGCGACATCGATTGCAGCCAACACGGACGATTGCGAAATAGCCAAGACCTTACAGGCTGCGGCTATACTGTCGTGACGGGCAAGCTCTCTGAGGTATTCGACCTGACGGTAAGTAAGTCTCATGGCTAAAAATACATTTACTGTCTCTGATGTGTCAAATTTTATATTTTATAAATATCACTCTCTGTGGTTGAGTCTGCTCTGAAAGATCAAACGGAGTCCGAATCGGATGATACAGCTACGCGACGCGCGCCTCGAAGACACGGCCACCATTGTTGCGCTCAATGAGGCGGTTGTTGCCGTGACGAGCCCGATGGACGACGCACGTTTTCACCACCTCTTTGAGCTGTGCGACTATTGCGTTGTCGCTGAAAAGGACGGCGCGGTGATTGGGTTTGTCATGGCGATGAAAAAGGGCGCGCCTTATGACAACGGCAATTTCAATTGGTTCGATCAACGCCTTGATCACTTCTTGTACATAGATCGCATCGTGATCTCTGAGGCGGGTCGGGGGCACGGCGTTGGAGGGTTGCTCTATACGCATGTCGCGGAGGCTGCGAAAGCCACCGGCAGCTACGTTATGGCGGCTGAAATGGATCTTGAGCCCCCGAATGTCGGCTCGCTTAAATTTCACGAAAGGTATGGCTTTGTGAAATTGGGCGCCCGGGACCTGGAGAGTGGTAAGGTGGTGTCAATGCAGGTTGTCAATCTTTAAGAGGGGTTTGGTGTTGTGAGGGTCTTGGGGCGCAGGATACGCAAACTGTCGAGACGCAAATGACGAAATCCCTGGTTCAGCTGAACTCAGATTGCTGGCAGCAATTGGCGAAGGCCTCGCAGTCACCATCGTCTCACTACAGATATCCTAGCCTGAGTACAGTTGGTCTTGATGGTAGCGCGCAGAGCAGAATTGTCGTCTTGCGGCACGTGACCCCGGCCCGACGCGAGCTTGTGTTCTACACGGACATCAACAGCAAGAAATGGCCAGAGCTGCGCAAGAACCCTCGGACTTCGGTGCTGGCCTATGACGCGACTGATCGCACGCAACTGCGGATGAATGGCCGCGTTGCGCTATTGGGTCCGGAGGCTGATTTGACACGGCAATACTGGCGCGCACTCCCCGAACACGCCCGAAGAGATTACACCGGCGGCCCGCTTGGTGAATTGGATGAGGCCGATAAGACAGATCCCGCAGTCGCCAAAGGGGATCGTGGTTCTAATGCGTTCGGAGTTTTGCTGGTCACCGTGAACGACTTGGACTGGCTAAAATTGGCCAAAGAAGGCAATCCGCAAGCCAAGTTCACATATGGTGCGTCGGGGAACGTGGCCTCGGCGATCTGGGTGAAATCCGCCTGACGCGGCTGGCAAATTCCACCATGTTCTTCGGGCCCCACACCGAATGTGATCCGACGTGGAGCCTGTTGATTTATCCCGCCAGCACAGCGTCCAGTGCGGTCAGCGGATAGCCCAGATCATTCGCAACGGCAGGGTAGACCACCTGACCATTCAGAACGTTCAGGCCGTTGGCCAAATGCCGATCATCTGCCAATGCCTGTTTCCAACCCTTGTTCGCAATCGAAATTGCATAGGGCAGGGTGGCATTGTTCAACGCGTAGGTGGGAGTGGGCAAAACTTGGTGGACGCCGTGTTGCCGTGCTCAAATTGATGCGCACGCGGCAAAATCTGCGCTGTGTGCGCTTGCAGCGAGAAAATCAAATTCATAGTGAGGGCTCTTGGCCGACGTTAGCTGCGTAGGTCACGGGTGGCTGCTATGCGGACGAAGCGGGCTTTCGCTGCCTGAGCATGGATGACCTCTATCAAGAACTGGCCGAAGCCCGCTCTTGTAGAGCGTCAGTCAGACGGTCGCTTCCGATAGCAAAGAGCGAAGGCTTTATCAGATGAATGATCGTGACCAGCCTTGTTGTACATGGGAACTTCAGTCACTCTGAGGTCAGTGATAGAGCCACGCGCTTCGAGGTCGCGGATGACCGGGTCGAAACCAGCTTCTAAATAGAACGCCCGGTTGACGCCAATGACGAAGAGAGCTCCGGATCGTCCTATGTCGAGAAGACGTTCGAGTGGGTCTGGCCCTACGTGTCCGGACGTAAAAGTTCCGGCAGATACGACGGCGCCGTAGTCATTTTTGATTGGCGCGTGATCACCCATCAGATCGGCTTGGATGGTTTTGCGATACAGGGATTTTTTGCGCGGTGTGGCCAACATCTCTTCGGAGATATCAATACCATCGATATGATCTGGCTTGAATCCCAGCGCCTCCGCCACCAGACCCGTACCGCACCCGATATCCGCGATTGGCAGATGGTCTGAATCAGCATTTTCTCGGTAAACCGTTGCAATAGCGTTGGGGTATTCCCAGCCCAAGGCATTCGCAAATTCGGCATCATATGTTTCAGCAAACTCGTTGTAATAGGCTTTGTTGTCCGTTGGAGTCGCAAGTTTGTATGCGTTTTCCAGCAGTGTCTGCCCTTTGCTTTTTGACTTCATGTGATGCTCTTCGCCTGAGAGGATTGTGGAAATCTCTCTTTGATCAAATCCTGAAAGCTCTTTGGATAGCCGATGCTAATCTGCAACCATGACTCCGAAAAACCCGGCGCCTGCATATGGCGTGCGAGGGCATTTAGGTAGGCGTCCCATACTTCATCTTCCACCAGTTCGCGTTCATGTTGCATGTAGGCGGAGTAGATCAGGGACATATAAGTGCCAACGCCACGTTCATATTGATATTGCTCCACATCGGTCAATGCCGCCGGGTTCTTGCCGCCTTTGGTCATCAGCTCTGCGTTCTCAGCAAGCAAACCGAACACCTCCCGCTCCAATGTCATCAAGGATTGGACAGTCGCACCCTCAATTGCGCGAGCGTTATGGCGTACCTCATAGATCAAGAATGTGATCGATATCACGACGCCAATTGCCCCTGCAACGGAAGCGATGCCTTCAATTGCGGCCCAATTCACATTTTCAAACATGCTTCTCGATCATCTTGATTGCCCTTCATGGCACTGTAGCGCGGATTGCAGCAGCTTTGTTGCTTTTTGTAACCTCTACCCGATATCCGGACATTCAAGCATGATGCAGCATTCGACAATCTGGGCTCAATGCGGACCTCAGATGCGGCGCAGAAACTGCAGAATTCTTAACTGAAAGATTGTCGAGAACGGCCCAAAGCCGCCATCCGCCGGGGATGTCGCATGCTGCAACGCGGCCCGTCAGACTAGACTTTCACTGCAGATACGAAAAACGCTGATGGTCGAACTGACACTCTGCGGACAAAGTTACGGTTCGCATTTCAGGTTGGAATAGAGGCCTCGAGTTCGAAGCGGACATTGGATTAGCGGGAACTTGATTTCCAACCAGCTTCTTTCAAGGTGGTAATGATGTCGCTTGCGATACTTTGATCGGTGTAGACAGACATCAGAAATTGTTCCAATGGGAACGTCGGCCAGGCTTCGTTCAACAGCTCGATATTGCGTTTTGTTTGTGAGTTGCGGTTCAGCTTTGCATGCGCAGCTGCAAGATAGGCCAACGTCAATGCACCGACTGGATCACCTTCGTTGATAGCCGCAGTATACAAATCGATGGTATCTTGAAAATTACCACGGTGATACTCTGCTGTCGCTGCAACATTGCGAAAAATCAGGCGTTCCGCCAGCTCGCTCTTTCCGATCCAAGGCGCAGTCACTTGAACAGCGCGATCAAAATCGCCGCAGAAAAGCGAGATAATCCCGTCGAAATTCAATGTGTAGATATCACCGGGATCGAGGCTGATCGCTCTCTTAGATATTTTGAGTGCCTCATTGCAATCTTTTCCTGCAAAAGCAGCCATCGCCATCGATGACTGCGCCCATGATGCGCTTGGTGCCAAATCGACCGCGCGTTCAGCCATTTCCTGTGCTTGGAGTAAAAAAGTATCCCGCTTGGAACTGGGCGGCATCTGTGATGCCATCATCGCATAAATCTGCCCCGCACCAGCAAAACCAGCATAGTATTCATCATCAAGTTTGATCGACTGCTCGAAGAGATCCAGAGTGGCAATGAGACGTTTTCGATCAACTGCGGGAAACATCAGATCGCGCGCTTCATCTGAAAGGTTCTTCGCCTGAAGCTTGGCCGGAGAGGCACTGAACAACGCTTGACGAATTGCCGCATCAGTTGCAACATTGTCCATGTTCTTTTGCTGGGAATTAACACCGAACACTACAGCGATGAACAAAGCAACACATCCGACGCTGGCGAGCGCATACAATCTGCGTTTGCTGAACAATGAAGACCCGAAGTGCGACGCGTCAGAAGAAACCTCTGTCATCTTTGGCGAGATCTGCTCAAATCTTGGGCTGTAGCCACCTGTGTCGATGTAGATGCGGATCGTGCGGAGGTTATCCGACTTGCTGTAATAAATCTCCAAACGGCGCCTCAAGCGCCCGGCATCCACACGCACGACAGCCAGCGGGTCATCGCCTTTATTGGATAATAAACCGTATAGGTCTTCACCAATGGTTTTTGCGCGAATGAATGATCCACGTCCCGCGAGTTCTTCTTCCGTGACGTACCGAAGAAACGACTGCAAACGGATCGCACCGGCAAGCTCAGTGCTTGCCAAAATCGTTTGTAGTTCTTCCAAAACCTCGGATTGGTCGAACACTGTTTGGCTCATTTCAACTTGTCTCACAGGAATAGCTGTCCATCCAACGTCATTTAAGTCCCTGAAATTGCACGTGTTACGTCGTAACACACGCCAAGATACCTAAATCAGGTTAGCCCCTTAGGGTAATTGTACAAGAATAATATGACGGATGCGATGGAAGGCATAGGGGGATGGGGAGAACTGAAGAAGTCTTTTCATCACACCGAAGCCTAATTGAAGAATTGCGCCAGGCCGATGCCACATTCGAGGAGATATGCCATGACTATGATCATCTCTCGCATCTGGTCTCAGCCATTCCTACGGACGCGCGATATATGAGTATCCTCTCTAGCGTCGCGGCGCTCGAAGAAGAAATCAGAGGATATCTCGAGAAGCACAAGAGGAGCGAGCAAGACCCAAAGTGACGGTTTGAGACTGCCAAACCATTTAGAGTTACATGCGCATTTTGCGAAAAACCCCCAACTTGCTCTACGCCACTAGACACACCCAATAGGAACCCGAAGTAAGAGAATAGGAAACACGATGAAGAAATTAATCTTACCCGCTACGGCATTGGCCGTGAGTGTTTCGGCATCGGCCCAAGCGCAAGACGTTCCCATTGTCCGGGATGCGGAATACTACATTCTTGAAGAACAGCATGGCGAACGATGGGCGACGGAAGACACAGAAATTGATGCAGTGATTGCCGAGTTTAAGGCGCTGAATGACGGCAACCCACCAAATATTTTGTATATCTTGCTTGATGATGTTGGCTTCGGCGATATGGGGAGCCCAACGATGAACGCCGTACGAGGTTACAAGACCCCAGCCGTAAACCAGATCGCAGCAGAGGGGATGCGATTGGCCCGCATGTATACCGAACCGTCGTGTACACCGACCCGGGTCGCATTTATGACCGGCCGCCATCCAGTTCGCAACGGGATGGCAAACACTGCAGTCGATATCTCAGGTTTTGGTCTAGCGGACAAAGAAGTGACGCTTGCTGAGGTCTTGTCGGATGTCGGATACAACACAGTGCATATTGGCAAATGGCATCTGGGTGATATTCGCGAAGCGTGGCCCAACTGGCAAGGTTTCGACTATGCTGCCTTCCCGATCCACCAACAGGGTCAGCTTACAATTTACCACGATGACGGGGCTGATGAAGAGGTTGCGATTTCGCTCTATGAGAACAATTACGACAGCAAATACACGCTGGACAATTGGTTCCGTTCGGATGCGTCTGCCATGGTCACTGGAGTTGAAGGCGTGCGCAACGAGAATGTGCGCGAAGTGAACATGGAGCCCGGGGAACGCTGGACGGAAGAAAAGTACCACCAGATGAACGTGGACTATCAAGAACAGGCGATGGAGCAGCTGCGTATGCTCTCCGCTAAAGATGAGCCGTTCTTCCTAAATTACTGGCCGCTTTACCCAATTGTCGGGCCACGCACCACCACCGATGAATACACCACACCGAATGGCGGCACCTATGTCGAAAAGATGAAGCTGGTGGACGAGTGGATCGGTGACCTGATGGCCGAGATGGATACATTGGGGATCACAGACAACACGATTGTGATTGTGATGGGTGACAACGGCCACGCGACCAAATTCTCGCCGCAGTCTGGCTTTACGCCAATGCTCTACCGTGGTGGCAAGGGGGCCACGTCTGAAGGTGGTGTCCGTGTCGATGCCTTTGTCCGCTGGCCCGGTGTGATCGAAGAAGACACCGTCGTGAACGATATCACCCATGTCGTGGACCTCTTTACGACACTGGCCCGGATTGGCGGTGCAACAGATGGCATCCCACGAGATCGTGTCATCGATGGCATTGACCAAACTTCACTGCTCCTGAATGGTGATACATACGGGCGGCGCGACTATGTCTTCCTTTACGCAATCAATTCGCTCGAAGCGGTCGTGAAAGAGCACATCAAGCTCGCGATCCCCGGCGGCAGCATTGAAAACGCTATTCTCGCCGACTTCTACCACTTGTTCCGTGACCCGCAGGAGAAATACCCCGTCTCAACTGAAATTGGTGCTTGGGGCGGGGCAAAATTCGTGCGGATGATCGAGCGACACATTAAACGAAAGGCGCAGTATCCTGACGAGGCACCTGGTCTTGGAAGACCTTATGAAGGAATTGACAACTTGCGGCCTGAATCTGTTGAAGCCGTCGAAGAGTATCTCTTCATGGTCGGAACACCACAGAAGTAACCCTGCTCATACCCCCAATCAAAGGCGGACTATGATACCTGCCTTTGATCTTTCGACATGCGCGGTCGGAAAAGCAGCCATGGACAGTCTGGGGCGAAGCTTAGCCGGATGCGTTTAGTCCACCCAATCCAGTCTTGAAAAGGGCCCTACAATGACCTTTAGACCCACTATTTGTGCAATTGTCTGCATGCTTCTGCCCAATCTGTCATCCGCCGACACGGTCGTATTGTCCTTTTCGAACGATAGGCAATACGAACTGGCCGGTTACCTCTTCCTTCCGACTTCGACAACGGGAACATCCACAATCGATGGGATTGAGGCAGACATTGACCTGAGTCTTAGCGATGCTCTCGACCTTCTTGATGTTGCGGCATCCTTTCGCGCGGAAAGCTGGAAAGGTGATTGGGGTCTGATTTTTGATGCAAACTACCTATCACTTGAGGCCAACGAAAATCTCTCTCGGGGAGGCAGCGTGGACGGAGATGTGGAGCAATACTGGCTGGCGTTTCTTGGAACGTACCGTGTTTCGCGGGGAACGCTTTCCGGTGGTCAACCTTACTCCATCGATGTCCAGGCAGGCGTCAGATACAATAGCTTGAAACAAAAGATCAACATTAGCGGCCCCGGCACCTCACTTGGCGGGACAGAAACATGGTGGGAGCCTGTCATCGGCGCACGGTACGCCTGGAAAATAAATGAAAAGTGGAGCGGCGCTGTCCTCGCCGATGCGGGCGGTTTCGGCGTTAACGACAGCGACCTGCAATGGAGCACAACTCTGTCTTTTGACTACTCCTTCGACGGTGCCAGATCGCTTAAACTAGGGGTGCGCTACTACAGCATTGACTTCTCAACCAATCGTCCTGGCGGTGAATTCGCCTATGACGCCAGCCAAGTTGGCCCGTTTATCGGGTATTCCTACAGCTTTTGATACAGCAAGCCTCCAAACAGTCCCCTAAAAAGATCTCAAAAATGAACTACAAGACCATCCTGTCCCGCTTAACCGGAGCCTGTTTGGCTTTAGCCTGTGTGAGTTGTTCATCGTTCGCTGCAGAAAACGCGTCGAACCCGCTCGCAGCAGTAAACAACGTAGACGTCAGATAAATGTACTTGGATTTGGGAGGCATTTCGGACAACCAAGATGCCTTCGTTGATGGATCATATATGCTGAACCCAAAACTAAAACTAAAATACGAATTGCACTATAACTCTACAAATGTAACCGGTTCGCGGGAAAATGACTTTGAGAAGATAAACGTGAAGGCCATTTTTTTCCATACCAAGCCAAGCTCAACGAAACTTGGGGATTGCGCACAGCGGTCGGATTGGAATGGATCTATGACCTCGGAGACACCAACAAAGGTATCGGAACCGGGTCCGATCAATTGGGACCTCTGGCAGGCGTCGCATTCGCCAACTCCAAGACCGGCTTGACGCTGATACCGTTGATACAACATTTCGAATCGTACAATGGCGATGCCGATATAAGCCAAACCGCTATACGCTTGATTGCTCTTCAGCCGTTTGGCGAAGGGTGGTGGGTGAAGGCGGACCTTAAAACGCCATATGACTGGGAAAACAATGCATGGCCTGCGTCCGCCGAGGTTCAAGTTGGCAAGAACTTAAACGATAAGGTCGCAATGTATGCTGATGTCTTACTCGGACTTGGGGATGACCGGGCCTTCGAACAAGGCGTAGGCGTTGGTGTGCGGTTCAAGTACTGAGTTGAATTTGAAACACTTGAAGCGTCCTCTTGCAGTTAGGTACCGCCATTCGCTACTATCAATCAGTGAAACCGTTATGGGCTGGTGTACGAAGTCACTCACGCTGCTTTGGCTCTAATGGCTGGTGGATTGCGTTGTGATTTCAACCGGATTCGGACTTAGGAATCCAAATTTGCCTATAGAGACCACTTGAACTTGAGAAGCTCAGTCGGAAAACGCTCAGTCGTCGCGATAGACTATAAATTTCTGCGCTGGATCGACAGAATGCTCCAATACTTGCGCTTCGGTTCAAGTGCGAATGATATCCAAAATTACTCGGCATTCGGCTACCATATTTCACTATCAAACCCGCAATTGATTTTGGCGTCCTTTTTTCAAATTCAAAGAACCGGCCGTTGGTGGTGATCGCAGCATCGGTTGCTTTGGGCTCAGAATGGACATTCGAGGCTTTTTGTCAGGGAACCCCTGCCAATCAAAACAGTAATGACTACTACGCGGACAAAGCAGTCTTTGACCTTGCTGGCATCAATGACTTCTTTACGCGCTTTTTAACAACAACAGTGAAAAACAGCGAATGTGGAACGAGCCAACATTCGCTGCCGGTAAAACAAACTCATGTTTCTGCAATGCGAGCCCCGCTGCCCAACCGCTTTGTAGATCTACATACCCGAGTTTATTTCACATCTAGAACAGAACGAGATATCTTAACAGGCCGCGAAGCAAGCGGTTTATTTCGCGCATAGCTCGCAACGGCGAACCCGATCATAACCTTCTAAGGCACCTCATCTACGATAGCCCCCACAACCGCCGTGCTGTCGCCAGCCTTGATCATCCCTGGAAAATGACGGCTGATCAGAATGCCTGAACGTTTTGCACGCAACTCTGTCGGGGCAAGCCCTGTACGGTCAACGGGCCAGATACGTGCAACAATGTCCCCCTCGCTGACCGTTTCGCCCAAATCGACCATCGGTTCATGCAATCCATCCTCTTGCGCGAATACAAAACAGTCTCCGTCAGGCATATCCAGGCGAACGGTTGGGTCGATCTGCATCTTTCCGTTTAAGATCCCGGCATGGATCAGCACATTACGCAAACCCTTTTTGGCAATTGCAATGGATTTGGCGGTTGCTGATCCACCTCCCCCCAGCTCAGTCGAAACCAGAACTTTGCCCATATCTTCAACCGCCGTGTCGTACATACCGACATTATCAATCTCCAATAGCTGAACAGAATAGGGCGCATTAAATGCGGCCATCGCAGCAAAACAGGCAGCCTCAAGCGTCTTATCGTCAAGAATATGCGCCGCTGCGAACGGCACAAAATCGAGCGTCTTGCCGCCGGAGTGGAAATCGACAGCTATGTCCGCCATCGGCAAAAGCGTCCGCTGGAAATAGTCGGCGATCTTTTCAGTCGGCGTGCCGTCAGGCCGGCCCGGGAAGGATCGGTTCATGTTACCTTTGTCGATCGGAGATGTTCGCAGCCCCGCGCGAAAGGCCGGATAGTTAAAGGCCGGAACGATGATCACGCGCCCGGTGATATCTTCGGGCTTCAGGGTAACAGTCAGCTCTTGCAGGGCCACCGGCCCTTCGTATTCATCGCCGTGGTTCGCGCCGGTCAGCAGGGCGGTTGGGCCATCGCCGTTTTTGATCACAGTCAGGGGGATCATGATGGACCCCCAGGCACTGTCGTCGCGGCTGTAGGGCAGTCGCAAAAAGCCGTGATGAATGCCGTCTTGATCCAGTGGAATTGTCGGGGAAATGGGGTTCGTTTTCATCGTTTAATCCTTCACCACCATTTTGCGCGGCACATCCGCCAAACATTCCGGACCTGTTTTGCCAATGCGGATGCTCTCGGTGATTTCAAAGCCCCAGTCGTCCATCCACAGGCCTGTCATGAAGTGGAATGTCATGTTTTCTTGCAGAACAGATTTATTACCGGGACGCAGAGACATTGTGCGTTCACCCCAGTCAGGGGGATAGGACACACCGATTGGATAGCCAGTTCTGCTATCCTTAACGATGCCGTATTTTTTGAGCACCCCAAAGAAGGCGTTGGCGATATCTTCACAAAGATTGCCTTCTTTGGCGACTTCTAGCCCGGCCTCCATTCCTTCAAGCACAGCCTTTTCGGCATCGAGGAAAGTTTGTGTGGGTTTGCCAAGGAAGACCGTGCGGGATAAGGGGCAGTGATACCGGCGATAAACGCCGGCAATCTCAAAGAACGTTCCTTCGCCAGATTTCATGGGTTCATCATCCCAAGTCAGGTGTGGGGCTGCTGCATCAGAGCCCGACGGGAGCAAAGGCACGATGGCCGGATAATCGCCGCCAGCGCCGATTTGCGCATCATAACGCAGGCCAGCATCGTAAATCTCTGCCGCCAGATCGCATTTGCGAATTCCCGGTTCCATCTTGTCGAAAATTCGCTCGTGCATGCGGCTGACGATGTGACCAGCTTTGCGCATATAGTCCAGTTCAGTTTCTGATTTAATCGCACGCTGCCAGTTCACCAATGCGTTGGCATCGACGAATCTAGCATTCGGTAAGTTGCGTGTAAGCGCAGCAAAGGCGGCGGCGGTGAACCAATAATTATCCATCTCCACACCGATTGTATCTGCACCCAGCTTGCGTTCAGTCAGCTGAGCCGACAGATAGTCCATTGGATGGCGTTCAGTCGATTGCACATAATGGTCAGGGTAGCCGATGATATTTGACGGTTCCATGAAACAGGTCCGTAGCGCGCCATTGCCATCCTGTCCTCGGCCATACCAGATTGGTTCCCCGTGCAGCGGTAGCACCACGCATTGGTGGACGTAAAACGACCAGCCATCATACCCTGTCAACCAGTTCATGTTGCTGGGGTCAGTGACGATCAGCAGATCAAGGCCGCGGTCTTGCATGGCCGTGCGTGTCTTGGCGATGCGCGCCTCGAATTCATCGCGTGAGAAATAGAGTTTCGGTGTCGGCATGGACTTGGTTCCGTGTTCTTAACTTGTAAATGTGGCGCCGCTGCCTGCGGCTTCGGCGCGTTGGCGCGCGAGCGTGGCAATCGCAGTGTCTTGCACGCCAGTACCGGTCAAATCCGCGATGATGATATCGTGATCCTCCTGACGACCGACGGCTTTGCCTGCGGTAATATCCCCCAGTTCGGCAAACTTTTGTTCACCAGAGATAAGGCTTGCTTCAATGGCGCTGCGCAGTTCGCCCTTGATGGCGCATTGCGACTGGCTGTCAGGTACATACAGCGTAGCTTTGCTCAGGCATTCTGGATGCAGCTCAATCTTGTGTTCCTGATCCGAGCCCATCGCGATGATAAGTTGCCCCGGCTGCAGCCACTCGGCCATGACCAGCGGTGTGTCTGACGGCGTGGTTGTCACAACGATATCGGCCGAGGACACGGCCGAAGCCGCATCCGTGCTGGCTGTGACCTCCAGCCCCAGATCTTGGCGCAGTTCAGCAGCAGTTGCCTCGGCCTTGGCGGCATCGCGTGCCCAGATCACAGCGCTCTTCACCTCGCGCACCAATGTCAGCGCCTTGAGTTGCAGTTTCGCCTGAACCCCTGCACCAATGATGCATACGCTGGTGGCATCTTCGCGGGCCAGATGGCGGGCTGAGACAGCCCCGGCAGCGGCAGTGCGCACGTCAGTGAGATAGCCATTGTCCAAAAGCAGCGCCTCGAGCATCCCTGTTGTGCTTGAAAACAGCACCAAAAGCCCTGAGGTACTGGGCAGGCCCAGTTTCGGATTGTCGAAAAATCCCGGGCTCATTTTGACGGCAAAACTGTCAATTCCCGGGACATAAGCCGTTTTGACACAAACCTCGCCGTTATGCTCCCGAACCGGTAAAGACATGATCGGGGGCATCACTACATTACCGCCAGCCAATGTTGTAAAGCCTTGTTCAATGCAGTCTACCGCATCGGCGTCCAAAGAGACCAATGCGCGCAGTTCCGCCTCAGTTAGTATTTTGATATCAGGCATTTATCCCTCCGCCGTAACATCTACATCTTCACCAGAAATGATCCGGTGGTGCAGCGCCATATCGATGTTCTGCCCCGAGATCAGCGACACGCATCTTCCGGGATTCCTGATCTTTCCGGCGAGTAGCGCAGCTATGCCAACGCTGCCTGACCCCTCGATCACCTGCCGTTCTTGCCAATAAGCGTGCCGGATGGCTTGCGCGATCTCGGTCTCGGTCACAAGGATCATCTCATCCACAAGATCGCGGGTCATGGCAAAGGTGTGCTGGTTATCCAATCCGACGCCACCACCGAGTGAGTCTGCCAGTGTAGACAGCTCTTCAACGAAAATGGGTTTGCCAGCCTGTTGGCTTTCATACATCGCGGCACCACGTTCCATGGAAACGCCGATCACGCGGATTGAAGGGTTCACAGCCTTCATCACCATGGCCACGCCCGAGATCAACCCGCCACCTGACAGGGGCACCAGTACCGTTTCCAGATCGGGGGTTTGTTCGAGCATTTCCAATGCCACCGTGCTTTGGCCGGCGATGATATCTCGGTGATCAAAGGGGGGCAGCATGACCATGCCTTCTGCCACCAGCTTATCAACTTCAACCTGTGCGTCATCTTGAGAGCGGCCAACGATACGTACCTCGGCGCCTTGTGCTTTGATGCCTTCCACTTTGTTCTGAGGCACAAGCTCTGACATGCAGATGATGCACCGCACCCCGGCTTGTTTCGCCGCATAAGCCAAACCACGCCCGTGGTTGCCAGTGGATACACCAACCACACCATTGGCGCGTTCTGCTTCGGTCAAAGAGAGCACCGCATTGGTGGCCCCGCGCAGTTTGAAACTGCCAGTGATCTGCGTGTGTTCCAGCTTTAACCGTATATCACAGCCCGTTGCCTCGCTCAGGCTGGGGGAGAAGACAATTGGGGTTGTTCGAACACGCCCAGCGATGCGCACGCGCGCAGCAAAACTGTCCTGCAGCGTAATGTCAGAATTCATCTTCAAGTCCTGATCTAAGTCTTACAATTTAAACAACGAACCGCCACCTGGGCAGTCCGTGACGATACCAAGATGCCGCATGCAGCGCCAAACCATCGCTTGGTTAGATGTTACAACCGGCTTGCCCAATCGCGCTTCAAGCGCCTCTACACAGGCAGCGGCACGCACAGCCGTGCAAGAGACAAACAAAGCGTCAGCCTCCGGATCGCAAGCCGCAACTCCTGCCTCGATGATGCTGTCGCGCGACAAGCGCGCCATTTCGCGATCATCCGAGAGACCAAAACAAGTGGCGTTCACCACCTGCGGCCCGTTTTGAGAAAAATAGGTCACAAGTGAATCCGTGACATCCTGCGTATAGGGCGTGAGCACGCTGATCTTTTTGACACCTAACGCGTCAAAGGCATCAAACGCGGCTGAACTGGGCGTCACGCAAGGCGTGTTGGGTTTGGCACTGTTCATATGCTGAGCGACAGTGTCATTCCCTAATACAACCGAGGCCGCCGTACAGCCATAAACCAATACATCCACAGGTTCGTCAGGCAAAATATCTGAAACCGCTTCGGCCAATCGCGGACCAGTCTGTAACAGGCTTTCATGCGTGGTCGGGTTCTCGAACCCAATACGGTTTACATAAACCCCGACGTCCTGCCCCTGAAGCAAACGCGCAAAATCAGTTTCTGTAGTATGGTCTGTCGCCAGCGCAACCAGACCAATTCTCTTGTCTACCGGGCGCGCATCAAGCTGCGCGCTCACAGTTGAGATCGAAGATCGTATGTCAAACGCCATTGCCACCCTCATACCAACAGAACCGGACACTCCGAGAGGCTCGTCACCTTGTGCGAGACACTTCCCAGCAGATAGCCTTCAATCGAGCCCAACCCCCGGCTGCCCATGATAATCAGGTCATTTTCGTGTTCTTTTGAAAAGCTCACAATTGTACGCGCGGTTGGCCCTCCTTTAACAAAGGCACGAATATTTTCGCAGCCTGACTCTTTGGCGATTGAGGCGCCACGTTCAGCCGTATCTTTGGCATGATCCCTCATAATCTCGTCTATATTGTCGGGCTTTTCAGCATCGATCACGAACATCGACCCTTCCAGTATGGAATGATGACGATAAAGCGTCAGAACCATCAGTTCCGCTTCACATAGTGTTGCCAATTCAGCGGCTTTGCGAAGAGCAGCTTCAGCTCCTTCAGATCCGTCAAACGCAGCCAGTATTGATTTGAACATTCTACGGCCTCCTTATTTGGCAAAGGCAACATCGCGCAGGAACAGTGCGACCTGCGGGAAAAAGATCATCAGAACCGAAACACTCAGCAGCATTAGAACAAAGGGTGGCGTTCCTCTGATCACTTCCAGATACGGGCGTTTAAACACGGCCACGGCTGTGAAGATGTCGCAACCAAATGGTGGCGTGGCTGAGCCGATGGCGGCCTGCAATGTCACCAAGGTACCAACTAGAATTGGATCGATGCCATTTTTTTCAACCACAGGTGCAAAGATCGGAACAAAGATCAGGATGACAACAATTGGATCTACGAACATGCAGCCGACGAAGAACGCAATGGCGATAGTGAACAGCACGCCGATCTGACCCATTTCATCGATTCCAAGCGCGCCCAGAATTTGTTGAGGTATTTGCGCGAATGACAGGACCCATGCGAACGCGGCACCTGCACCGACGAGGATAAAAACTACCGCCGTGACCATACCGGTCGATAGGGCGACCTGATACAGGTCGCTGATTTTCATTGTCCGGAAAACACCAGCCTCTAGGAAAACCGCATAGGCCACGCTGATTGCCGCAGCCTCAGTCGGGCTGAAGATGCCAAAGAAAATACCGCCGATGATCAACACCGGGAAACCCAAAGGCCACAAGGCGCGTTTCACGGCATTCGCACGCTCGCACCATGTCGCTGCTGGTTCCGTCGGCACATCGTTAATCTTGGCATAGATCATGCTGTAGACGGAGAACATGAACAGGATAAGTAATCCGGGCCCAAGCCCCGCAATGAAAAGCTCTGGGATGGAGGCTTTGGCCACAACGCCGTAAATAATCATGCCGATGCTGGGCGGGATGAGGAAGGCAATGTCACTTGAGTTCACGATAAGCGCCAGCACAAAGGAATCCTTGTATCCCCCTTTCAGCATACGTGGCCGCAATGGCGTGCCTACGGCTACAACGGTAGCCTGAGTAGAACCGGACACCGCCCCGAACAGGGCACAGGCCGAGGCGGTGCTGACCGCCAGGCCGCCGCGGACGTGACCGACAAAAGCCATGACCATATCGATCAGCCGTCCTGCGGATTGGCCGCGCGTCATGATGTCGGCGGCCAAGATAAACATGGGCACCGCAATCAAAGACGAGGGGCGGATACCGCCAAGCATTTGCTGGACCATGAATTCTGTTTTGTCGATTGTCCCAAAAAGCTCCATTACGCCGATAAACGCGCCCGCAATCAGGGGCACCATCATTGGAAACCCAAGGAGCAGAAGGACGACCATTGCGGAAAACATCAAAAGTGCCATCTTTAAAGCTCCAGTTCTAGTTCTTGGGCATCTGCTTCACGTAGATCAGTGGACAGATAGATTTCCCGTTCCTGTAGGTTTTTGAGAAAGGTCAGTGCGTACTGAACGCCCGTGACAAACAGACCAACTGGCACCCACAGATAGCTTAGGTAAACCGGAATCCCGAGTGCAGGATACACCCGGCCCTTGGCGTACATGCTCATGATGTATTGAACGGAATACCAAGCCAACACCAACAACATCGCTGCCGTGACAGCAGTGATCACAATCATCAGGATTTTACGGGCCCGCTCTGGCAACGCATCCGAAATTGCAGACATCCGAATATGTCGACCATGGCGCGCGGCGTAGCCGATCCCGGCAAATGTAACCAACAATATGAAAATGCTGTTCAACTCTTCGGCGAAGATAATGGAATGGTTAAATACGAACCGGCTGATGACATTCGCAATGGTGTTGACTGCCATCAAGATAACACCGGTGGCCATGATGAATCGTTCTAGCCCGGCGATACCTGAATCAATGCGGTCAATAATCCCGGTGAGACCCGAGCGTTTTCGCGACGTGTCGCTCATAATTTCTCTCCCGAGTAAGTGCAGAGTGAACGGAGTGGTAGCTTTTGCGTGCTGACTTGCGGGCCTGAGCGTTTTTCCACGGCCCGCAAGTATGTTTTGGACAATCACATCGCGATCACGATGTATGCCGAACGCGCGGCATTACTGCTGGGCTGCAGCAAGATCCTTTTTCATCTGCTCTAGGATCGCAGCGCCCCGCTCACCTGCCCGCTCAATAAACGCGGCTTCGACCGCTGCGGCACGCTCTTTGAAAACAGCACGCTCTTCTTCAGTCAGTCGATTGATTGTGTAGCCCGGGTTGGTTTCCTGGATTTTCGACAACCCTGTGGCGTCCAACTCGACGGCGACATCAAGAATATAGTCGAGGGCAGCCTGCGATGCGTTTTGGACAAGCTCTTGGTCTTCATCGCTCAGTGCGTCGTAAAAATCTGCGTTGGCCATCACTGCGGTGGTGTACTGTCCATGACCGGTATAGGTCATGACATTGGTCAGGTTATCCAGATCATAAGCTTCGATCCAGATCGTGGGATTTTCTTGCCCGTCAACCATCTTGGTCTTCAGCCCCCCGATCAGTTCACCCCACGGCATGGCAATTGGAGAAGCGCCAAAGGCTGTATAGGTTTCCAGCAGCAATGGGGATGTCATGGTGCGGATTTTCATCCCCGCCAGATCTTCTGGCGTACGGAACTCTTCCATCGTGGTGACAACCATTTCACCTTCCGGGAACACTGATAGCAATTCCAGACCCTGCTCACGATAGATGTCGTGGAACATTTCGTTCACTGCGACACCTTCCTTGAAGAATTTACGCACTTCTTGCGGATCGGTCGGCTGGATGTAGGGCACCAGAAAGGCTTCGGCTTCAGGAATCAATGCTCCGGTGAAGCCTGGTGACTGGTCGATGAATTGTAGCAATCCAGCTTGGGCCTGCTCCATAGCATCGGCCGATTCTCCAAGCGATCCCACAGGGTAGATTTGAACCGTGTGGTCAGAGTTGGCTTCGATTTCCTCTTTGAACTTGGTGGCGTACAGGCCTTGCGGGTCGGTCAACCCTTCCTCCATGGCATAACGCCAGTTATCGGCGTGTGCCACGCCAGCGGCTAGCAATGCGGCCGCGATGGACGCGCCAAAGCGCAAAGACAAATGTGCAGTATCGGTCATCATATCCTCCCAGATATCACCTTGTTTCGGTGTGAATGACCCATCAATTCCTAAAAATTGTATCGCATGTCAATTTTTTTATTGTCGTACTACAATATCAAAACGAGACTTGCGGCATCGGTTCTCGAGGGCGGCCTAACAACCCAACCAACAACTTAAGCCCCTGACGAAACCTTTCTTTTTCGCGAATGCTGCCCACCGAAACCCGTACTGCATTTTGGGGAATTGCCTTCGGAGAAAGAAATGGGCTTTCTGGTGCGACCACTACATTCAACTCACGTGCATGAGCCACAAAACTGTTCGAATCCCAGTCTCCGGAAAGTTTCAACCATAGATGTAGACTGGCGGGATGGCCTGTCCAATTCAGACCGGCCAGCTCCTGAGTCGCGATTTCATGCCGTTTGGCGATTTCACGTCTTTGCCATTCCGCCAGGGCAAGAGCCGTCCCGTCTTCTACCCAACGAGTTGCAAGCTCGCACATAATTGGCGTCGCCATCCAACCAAACACAATCAAGCGAGCCGTCATTGCTGGCATCAAATGATCCGGAACAACTGCATAGCCAACCCGCAACCCGCTGACGGTGCATTTTGTGAAGGTCGTGAGGTAGATCGACAGGTCAGGGATCAATGATGAAATCGGAAGTTGCCGATCCGCTGCGACTGGGCCGAACGCATCATTTTCAATAATGTACAGCCCATGTTTACGCGCAACCTCGGCGATTTGGCGCCGCCTGAATTCGGGCATCATATGGACATTTGGATTTGCCAAAGATGGCAGCATATACAAAGCCTTGGGTGATTTTTCGATACATGCCCTTTCCAAAGCATCAGGACAGATGCCATATTCATCCGTTTCAAGCCCAAAGTGTCGATAACCAAAATACACTGCGCTGGATGCCATCAAATGGTGGGTGATCATATCTGACATAATGACATCGCCGGGGCGCATGATGGCAGATAAGGCTGCTGACATCCCATGGGTCACACCATTGGTCATTATGATAGAATTCGGCTTGGCCTGAAGGCCGCAATGCGACAACCATTTCACCCCGGTTTTCCGATGCGTTTCATGCCCAAGATTTGGACGCGTAGACAAATACAATGCAGGGTTCAGATTGCTCTGCATGTCTTTGAGCGCGGCATGCATTGCGTCAACATGTTGTCGATTAAACAGAGGGCGCGATATCGACATGTCAAACTGGTTGTCTGGTTCTGACTCAAGCTTGAAAGGCTGATCATCGGAACTGGCCGCATCAATGACATAACTACCACGACCAATCTGTCCATCAATGAGATTTTGCCTACGCAAAACATCATAAGCTTTGCTAACGGTGTTTACGCTTAACCCTAAATCATCAGCAAGCTTACGATGCGTTGGCAACTGCTCACCAGGTGGCAATCGGCCATCTTCGATTGCATTCGCAATCGACGCAGCAAGGCTAACATGAAGTGGGGAAAGAAGTGAATCTCGGGAAGGCCGCCAATTTGTCATGCGACAATATTAACTCTTCGTGATTATTTAACAAGTACACCACTAAGGCTTAGGCAGTACAATATCGAACCATCATATGTGCTTAGATATTAGTAACATTGATTTTGTCTGCAGCTCTCAGTTAACCTGCCCCTCTCTAAAATAAGCCTTTTGCTACTATAGTGCGGCACGAAGTATTCAACAGAAACTATTTCTAGGGCATCTTCTACCTGTTCGTTAGGAACGTCATTCGCGGAGACTAGTCATCATTCTCAGATGCACGTGGATCCGGCAATTTCACACTGCGCCAATTTAAAAAGTTGCGTTTCACAGTCGCGGAATATGCGTTTAAGATAAGCAACTCTACCTTCGAGTGAAAGTCTGGTGTGTGCCATCTGTACTGCCGTCAATGTCGGCTTTCAGTGGTTGACGTTATTAATGCAAGGTGCAGCAATCGGATCTTTGGGCTCTTAGCGGCCATTGGCGGCATTCAGAACCAAGGTCTGCTTCGGGTTGAGAGCCGTCATTGCGCCCTAAGACGCGAATCGTAAATTTGTCCGCATAGCGATTATAGGAACGTGAGGCAGCGAAAGTCAGTTACCCGCCCATTTCTAAGCGATGCTGCGGGGTTCACGACGGTCTCGATTGGGCTCAATCCGTCATTCTCTGCGGTCTGTAAGGAGGTCGGCTTTGGGGAGTATTCTACCACTTGTGAGCCAGGTCGCCAACATTGACTCATACCGGGCGCAGATTGTCGGGTCTGCTACCTTCCACTGGACTTCACAGCCATTGTGAGCGTCACTGGTGTCACCCAATACTCAAGTTTCCTGCCCGAATTTCCGGGCTTTGGCCGGTACAGGGCGCGCAAGCACTGTTGTTTAGATGGAGACCAGAATGCGAGATCAAAGCAGAGGTTTGGAAGAACCAGCGAATTGCCCACCAACGAGAATTAAGACGAGATTCAAACCACCAAAGCAGATTGGCAAAACCAAAACAGAGAACTTGCAAAATCTGTTGTCTCGTCCGACCGGGGTTACGATCGCACAGATTCAGAAATGCTTCAATTGGCAGCCACACTCGGTCCGTGCCGCGATCTCACGGTTGCGGCAGCCAGGAGTGACGATTGAACTGGACCGGCCCGACGAAGCGACGCGTTATCGTCTTCTGCCTGCCGAGGCATTGAAATGAGCCCGATCGTCGAAACGATTGAGTGCAGCCAACTGGAAAACGCGGACGCTGCCACGCTTCGGTGGCTTTGGGCAGAAATCAAAGGTTCTGATCCACCCAGGACGTTCACGGCACGCCTCATGCGGCTGGCCCTTGCCTGGGAAGCTCAATCTAACGCACAGGGTTGTGAGGCAGCCAGATCCCGACGAGATTGGAACCGGATCATCAGGCGCACGAGCGGTACCGGGGCCAACAAGCGTGTTGAAGCTGCACCGGGCCGATCGGTTTGCGACGGTACCCGCATCCTAAAGGACTGGGGCGGGACCACCCATGAGGTGCTGATAACAGCGAGAGGCGGTGCCATTTGGAACGGTCAGAGCTATTCTTCGCTCTCGGCCGTGGCGCGCGCAATGACAGGGACCAACAGGAACGGGCCCAAGTTCTTCGGGTTGCGCGAGGAGGTCAAATCATGATCCGCCAGCGCTGCGCAATATACACGCGCAAGTCGACCGAGGAGGGGCTGGAACAGGACTTCAACTCGCTCGACGCGCAGCGCGAAGCCTGTGCCGCCTATATTCTGAGTCAGAAACACGAAGGATGGTCGGAGCTTTCGGAGCACTACGACGATGGCGGGTTCTCGGGCGGCTCTATGGGCCGCCCAGGGCTCAGTCGGTTGCTAGACGATGTTCGAGGCGGTCGGATTGATGTCATCGTGGTCTACAAGGTTGATCGCCTGACACGGTCACTGGCTGACTTTGCCAAGATGGTCGATGTGTTTGACGGGGTAGGGGTGTCGTTCGTATCAGTTACGCAAGCGTTCAACACCACATCATCGATGGGCCGTCTGACGCTGAATGTGCTTCTGTCCTTTGCGCAGTTTGAGCGCGAGGTGACGGCCGAGCGTATTCGAGACAAAGTTGCAGCTTCAAAACGTAAGGGCATGTGGATGGGTGGGGCTGTGCCCCTAGGCTATGATGTCAGGGACAAGGCGCTGGTGGTGAACCAGAGGGAAGCTGCAGCGGTGCGGACGATCTTTTCAGATTATCTGGCCGCTGGATCGGTGCGACAATTGTCTGTGCGATTGAATGAATTGAGTGTTGTCAGCAAAAGTCGGACAGACCGGCATGGGCGCGTTACTGGTGGCAAGGCGCTTTCACGTGGTGCGCTCTACAACATCCTGCGCAATCCAATCTACGTCGGCAAGGTGCGGCACAAAGAAGATCTGCATGACGGTCTGCATGAGGCCATTGTCGACGATGCAACCTGGGCACAGGTACAGACACAGTTGGGCGACCATGGCGGCAAGAAGATCGTTGCCGCTCGGCAGCCCGCCAAGCGTCCACTGGATGGCTTGCTGTTCGATTCAAAAGGCCGGGTCATGCGCACGACCTACGCCAGCAAGTCCACCAGGCGGGAGGGGGTGACCTTGATGAAACGCTATTGGTATTACACCTCCAGCAAATCAGGCGCCGAAGATCGCAATGGCGTCGAGCGTTTGCCTGCAAAGGAGATCGAGCGACTTGTATTCAGCAGCCTCGAAGATTGCATGAGCAACAAGACTTGGCTGTCAGATCGGACAATAGGGGCCGGGGGAGAAGACGTCTCGATCTCCGACATCCTGCAGGCGGCGGAATCATGGTGCGCGGCGCTCGCCACGCGCGACAGCAATACTAAAGCCCAGAGCCTTGTCGGGTTGATCGACCGAATTGATGCACATAAGGATCGGTTGCGCATCCGGATAAATCTCCATGCTCTGTTGGGCCCGGATCAGCCCTGCGTTCCGATACCTGCTACATGCGACGTCCCGTTCAAAAAACGCCAGAACGGTCGTGCGAAACCGATTATCATCAAACCGGAGGATGCCCCTCAAGCGGATCGCACCCTCATCGCACTTGTAGCAGATGCCAGACGTTGGGCGCGCGAACTTCTGGATGGAAAAGCATCCTCCATTCAGCAGATCACGGAGCGGGAAAGGTTACGAAGCGGATCTGTCAGCCGGATCCTGCCGCTCGCCTGGCTTGCACCCGACATTTCGACGGCGATTCTCGAAGGCCGTCAACCAGCTAATCTCAGCGCAAAAGCCTTGCGCGATCTTCCTGAATTACCGCTGGACTGGGTTATGCAGCGAGAGATACTTGGGTTCCCGCATCGCTGAGTCCCATGTGGCTGGCACAAGACCTCACACGCAGTTGCCCTGCTGAGACTTTCCCATAATTTGCTGTAAACTGACCCTGAACAGAGCCCAACTTTGAGGTCTCAGGCGCTCTTAAACCTCGCAACTAACGGAAAAATAAACACTATTGAATGCATGCCAGGTGTCGGCGGTTTTAGGAAGACTGAGTGGTGGGCGACCCTGGAATCGAACCAGGCGTGCGTCTCCGCGAGGGAGTTACAGTCCCCTGCCACACCTTGCGGCCTGTCGCCCACTGTCTGATGCACTGCATCTGACGTGAGGGCGTATTTAGAAGCGCCCAAGCCCCCCGTCAAGACGAAAATGCCTTGCACTGCACCCCACTTGTAAGCAATGTCGCGATCTGATGCGAAAGGTGAACAATGGCCACGAAAAAACCCCGCTGGGTGATTGATAAAGAGCAGGCAAAACGGGCAAGCGCGGCGGAAACCGTCTGGCTTTTTGGGCTGCATGCGGTGCGGGATGCTTTGCGAAACCCTGCGCGGGAGAAGCTGAGGCTGATTCTGACGCGAAATGCCACCGATAAGCTGGCGGAAGACGTGGCTTTTTCCGGGATCGAGCCAGAATTGGCCGATGCGCGCAAATTTTCAGCGCCACTGGATCCACAATCAGTGCACCAGGGGGCTGCGTTGGAAGTGAAGCCGCTCAATTGGGGCGGGTTGGCTGACTGCTGTCTTGGTGACGGTACGATGCCGCCGCGCGTTGTGATGCTGGATCGCGTGACGGATCCGCACAATGTGGGGGCGATTCTACGCTCTGCCGAGGTGCTGGGCGCCTGCGCTGTTGTAGCTCCGCGTCACCATTCAGCTCCGGAAACCGGGGCTTTGGCCAAGACAGCCAGCGGCGCGTTGGAACGACAGCCATACCTGCGGGTGCGTAATCTGGCGGATGCCATCGTTGAACTGCAGAACATGGGCTACATCGTTCTGGGTTTGGATGGCACAGCAGAGGACACTATCGAAACCGCTCTTGAAGGGCGACGTGATCGACCAGTGGCCTTGGTCATGGGAGCCGAGGGGCCGGGTCTGCGTCAGAAGACCAAGGAAACCTGCGACCAACTGGTCAAGATCAACTTTGCTGGTGAATTTGGGTCACTGAATGTTTCCAATGCGGCGGCGATTGCGCTCTATGCCTCTCGCTAAATCTTAACCCGTCAATTCGCGGGGGATTACAAAATCGACAACTTGCCCGGTGGCGGGGCGCAGCTCTGCCCACTCTGCGATATCAAAATCGATCACCGTTGCCGCACCCGTTGGATAGTCCGAAAATCGGGTATGTGACGGCGGGGTTAAAACAAGCTGCGCGGCGAACCAACTGATGCCGGGATTGTGGCCGATCATCAAAACCGCTGATCCAGTCGCGCGCTGAAGTGTACGCATCATCTGGTCGGCGCTTGCATGGTAGAGAGTGTCAACGAAAGCTGTATCCGCCATGACTTTCAGTCCGGCAAAAGTTTCACGTGTGCGTGCCGCGCTTGAGCAGAGCACCTGATCAGGCAGATAGGATTTCTGCCGTATCCAATCTCCCAAGGCCTTGGCTGAGGTGCGCCCTCGGCCATTTAATGCGCGGGCAAAATCATCCAGTAGGGCGTTGTCCCAACTGGACTTGGCATGGCGCATCAGGATCAGGCGTTTGGTCATGAGCGGTGAAAATACCTCATGTGAATGGCGGATTGCGCGGGGTTGCGATCAAAGGACTGGCTTACAGGGCAGGCGCGGCGTGCAATGCAGCCGTGGCTCATGCAGCTTTGTCCCGCTGGCGTATCCAGATAGGCATGGCAGGCGTCGATCTTATAGAAATGTTGATCGCTGAGCGCTCCAACAGGGCAGGCAGAAACACAAGGCTGCGTTTCACAGGTTTCGCAAGGTGACGCGGCTGGGGGTGCGGGAAGGTCGATTTCGTAGCTGAAATGCAACGCTCCACGGAACGAGATCATCATACCTGCCTCGTCATGCACGAGCATGCCGACAGGGCTTTGCCAAGCGCGGCCCGAGTCCATTGCCCAGCGTAGGAAAGGCTCGTAAGGAGGGCCGCCAAAGGGGAAGCGGGCCTTAGCCCCCAACGTATCAGCCATGTGGCCGATGATACGTTCAGACCAGCGGTTAAATGGGTCTTCTGCGCCATCGTTCAATTCCGGACTTAGCTTGAAAATCTCCCAAAACTCTTTGCCGGGTCCCAGCAGCAAGATTGTACTGCCGTCTTCATGCAACGCCCCCATGATCCCAAGACCATTGAGCTTGGCGGCGGCCTCAGCGGCGGCGTAAGTTACAGTTTTCGAAACGGTAGCCATAAGCTCCACCCCAGTTTGGACGGTCTGTCATCCTGCCAGCGCAGGCCAATCGTCATATCATCATGGCCTTTGCCCGGTTGTGCAATATATGTGCCAAAGATTTTGTCCCAGATCGACAGGGCAAAGCCGTAATTGCTATCGTGTTCCTCGCGCAGATCGGAATGATGAACACGGTGCATGTCAGGCGTGACCAGAAAACGGCGTAGGGCGGTATCAATCGGCAAGGGCAGGCGGATGTTGGCATGGTTGAACATTGCCGTGCCATTGAGGATGATTTCGAACAGAACAATGCCCAGTGCAGGTGGGCCCAGCAGATAAACCAGCCCGATTTTCAACAACATTGAAAAAGCGATCTCCACCGGGTGAAATCGGATTGCGGTGGTGACATCAATGTCGCGGTCAGCATGGTGGACACGGTGGAACCGCCACAAGATCGGGATTTTGTGCGTGAATAGGTGCTGAGCCCAAATGGCAAAGTCAAAGATCAGAACTGTCAGGATCACAGCAAGCCACAGCGGCATGTTGATAAGATTGAACAGACCAAAACCCTGCGCTTGCGTGTCAATTGCTGCACCCACGGCCAAAAGCGGCATCGCAATTGCCAACGCGCGCAAGAGCAAAGTGTCAATCACAACGATGGCCCAGTTGGTGAACCACCTTTGCGTGCGCGGCTGAAGGCGACGCCTGCGTGGCGCAGCGGATTCGATAAGGGCAAAGAGGGCAAACAACCCCAGAAAAACGCCCAATCTGATCAGTGCTTCGTGTTCCATTGCTCGCAACTTAAGTCACAAGGGAATTTGAGCAAGGAAGAACTTTGGATGATGTCTCAGGCAGCGAGCGTAAATTGCCTTGGTGGATTGCTTGGATCTTTTGGCTGTTAACCGCGAGCACTTAGATCGATTTCAAATGAGCTGTTCACTTGTTTTGTGTCCGCATAAACGACGTCGACAAACCCAACATCATCTATCAAATGGGGTGACGTTTCTGACAGTCGATACAAGTCTTGTTCGAGCTGTTTTTCGAGGCGAGTCTTCCACCGTAATGCGTGATGTTTTTTAAAAAAGTTCGAAATGGTTCGAAGTGAATTCGATTGAAGTTTAAAAGAAAACTTCGAGCAGGTGCGAAGAGTATTTTCCATTATATCAACCCATAATCAGTTTATAGGAGAAAAATACGATAAGAATATACTTGCTTTCAAACCAAGGTTTCTCATACATTGGATTAGAAAAACTGATCCAAAAGCAAGATGAAACTACCCCCACTCAATGCATTGCGTGCTTTTGAATCAGCGGCACGCCACAATGGCTTTATTGCTGCTGCGGATGAGCTTTTTGTCACGCGCGGTGCCGTTAGTCGGCATGTAAAACTGCTCGAAGAACATCTGGGTTTGAAGCTATTTCACCGCAATCATAAGGGAGTTGAATTAACCACTGCTGGCCATGACTTGTTGCCTGTATTGACAGAGTCCTTCCAAGCGATGGCCGAAAAATGTGGTCACATCTCAGCCTCCGCATTTGAATTGCGGATCATATGCCCGCCTGCTTTGTCGATCCGCTGGTTGTTTCCGCTGTTAGAGCGCTTTCGGGAACTTCATCCTGAGGTCCGCATCAAATTAACGACCGATTTTTATGGAGCGAAGGGTTTTGACACCTCAGAATACGACCTTGGAATATCGGTTGAGCATATGCCGGGGCGGTCGCCTAATATTGTGGTGCTGCCACTGTTTTCATCCTACCTGTCTCCGGCTTGTGCACCGAATCTGTTGAAGGGACAACAGTCACTTTCTAGCCCTCAGGATCTCAAGAATTTCACGCTCTTGCACGAAAACCCCAGACGCGAAGATTGGAAAACCTGGGCAAGGGAATTCAATGTCGAAGGCTTCGATCCCAGCCAAGGGGAGGCATTCCCAAATCTTGACATGGCAACCAAGGCCGCGGTCATGGGCGCGGGGATTGTTATGGCAGATATGGCCCTGTGCCGAGAGGAGCTTCAGTTGGGTACGCTCATTCTGCCGCTTGAACATATGAAGTGTGAAGAGCCGCATGGGCGGTATGCGCTCATTGGTTCAAGGGACAAGTGGGACGATCCAAATGTAACGAAATTCAAAGACTGGATTTCTGAGGTTTCTGCGGAAGGCGCGCCAGCCGCATAAGCTATGGCTGGCTTAGGCACTTTCGTCGAAATGCCCTCAACCTGCCCGGATCATTGAACCTGCGCCGTGGTCGGTGAAAAGTTCAAGCAAGGTCGCGTTGGGCGCGCGACCATCCAGGATAACAACCGCCCGCACGCCGCCGTCAATGGCCGCAAGCGCTGTTTCAGTCTTGGGGATCATGCCACCAGCAATGGTGCCATCGATAATCATACTTCGGATAGTTTGTGAGGTCAGTTCAGTCACCACATCGCCCTCGGCGTTGCGCACGCCGTCGATGTCGGTCAGCAGCAACAGCCGGTCAGC
This sequence comes from Roseovarius albus, assembly GCF_900172335.1. Taxonomy (GTDB): domain Bacteria; phylum Pseudomonadota; class Alphaproteobacteria; order Rhodobacterales; family Rhodobacteraceae; genus Roseovarius; species Roseovarius albus. The sequence continues at coordinate 99,902 of NZ_FWFX01000011.1, read as the reverse complement.
AGTCAGGGCGGCAGCAATAGCCCCAGCGGCTGTGTCTCCATTGATGTTATATGTCTCGCCATTTCGGCCAGCACCCAAGGGGGCGATCACCGGAATGGTGTCATCCTTGAATAGGGTTTGCAGAATGCTTGGATCAATCTCGGACGGGGTGCCCACCAGCCCAAGTGCCGGATCGGTCGCGTCACATGTAATCAGATTGGCATCCTTGCCCGACAATCCGACAGCCTTGCCGCCTTGTTGATTGATCGCTTGAACAATTCGTTTATTGACACGGCCCGAGAGGACCATCTCAACCACTTCCATTGTGGCTTCGTCAGTCACGCGCTTGCCGTTTACGAATTCGGATGTGATCTCAAGCTTATCCAGCATCTGATTGATCATCGGTCCACCGCCATGCACGATAACCGGGTTAACGCCAACATGCTGCATTAAAACGATGTCACGTGCGAAGGTTTCCATCGCCTCGTCACTGCCCATGGCGTGACCTCCCAGTTTGATGACGACAATCGCATCATCGTACCGTTGCAGATAAGGCAGGGCTTCGCTCAGCGTGCGGGCGGTGGCAATCCAGTCGCGGTTCATGGCTTGTTTTCTCATTCGGCGTGTCCTCTTCCCTCCCTGTTACGAGGTTCAAGCCAAAAGGCCAAGGGGGAGTTGAGCCGGAATGAATGAGGCACGCAGAGCCACAAGACCCTGCGCGCCTAAACTTTGAAAGCGCTTAGCTGCAGGCGCGCTTAAGCGCAGGCAGATTGCTCAGAATTAGGACGTCAAACGCCAGAACCGTGAGAAGTGTCAGGCCCAACAGTGGGAAGGCGATAGACACCAAAATTGCAATCAAAGCAGCCCCCTTCCAAAACGGCATTTCCGCTGGTGCTGGCGGGGCGGCCAAACGGGTTGCCTTTGAAGGGCGGCGAATGACCCACATGACAACTCCAGAGATGCAGACAAAGATCACCGACAGGCAGAACACCACATTCAGCACGAAGTTCCACGTGCCCATCAGGCCCATGTGAAACGGCACGCCAAGCGCCATGAATTTCCCCATGGCGGAGTAATCCTCATATTTCACATCAGCCAGAATTTTGCCGGTGTATTGGTCAATGTGAATGGTGCGGTCAGTTGTGGGTTCGTTCGAATCGCTGCTCATGCTGTCGCGGTTCATCGTCCAGACACCCGTTTCTCCGTTGGGGTAGGCTATCCGGAAACGCCCCTCCATTCCCATTGACGCACCAAAGGCGACAAGTGTGTCTATGTTGACCGGTGCACCTTCTGCCAGGCCCGGAATGCCTGCATCTGATCCAGAGGCAGGCATAGGAGTCTGTTCCAGCGCCCAAGGCACATCATTCTGGTTGCCGTGATTCATGCTGGCATGGGTGTCATCAGACAAGGGCACATTGTCCCACTTTGCTGCTGGGAAGCTGCTCCAAGCTTGAACTAACTTGCCGCCCCAGACGCCAGTCCAAGAAAAGCCCGTAATTAAAAACAACACCAGAAGTGCCGAGATGTAGAACCCAACAACCGAATGCAAAGACTTCCATAAGGCGCGTCCTCGCGCTTTGAAGTTGGGGACAAGCATTGATGCTGCATTTCCGCGAGGCCACCAAAGATATAGGCCTGTTAATATCAGGATTAGGCCCAGACCGGCGGCGATTTCGATCATGCGATCCCCGGCTGTGCCCAGCAACAGATCAGAGTGAAGATTGTCCGCGAAGTCATACCAGCCAGCCCGGCGGTCCCAGGTCTGGATCACAGCGCCGGTGTAAGGATCAATGGCGACCATCTGCTGACCTGCATCAGTTTTAACCCGGAAGACCGTTGCCAGGTTCTCTGCCTTGGGTCCAATCCATTCGACGATGGCGCCGGGTACGGCCGCTGTCACAGCGTCCGCTTGTCGTGAAACGCTTAGCGCTTCACCTTGAACGGAAACAGCTATTTTCTCACCATCGCGACCATCGAATTGCGAGATGAACATCATCATCAGGCCCGTCACGGCGAGCATCAGAAAGAAGGGAATGACATAGAGGCCAGCATAAAAATGCCAACGCCAGACGGCGAAATAGAGTTTTTGAGGCAGGGCATTTGGGTTGGCTGCGGGGTCGCGCATGGCGACGTGGCTTTGATCGACCATTGATTTCTCCATAAGATAGATATGCCAACTGCTAGGCAGCTGGTCAGACAATTCAGAATGTTGATGTGTCAGGAGAAAGCGGGAGGGCCGCGGGCATCATACCGGGTATAGAATCCGGCGCTGCGATGCGTGAAATCCGATTGTGCCCAAGGCGTGGGCAGAGGTTTTTGCTTCAGCGTTACAATCTGCACGAACGCGGAAACATCCGAAGAGGCGATGCCGGTGAACGGGCACGGCATTAACTCGTCTTGCTGATCATGCTCAGGAGGGGTTGTGTCGCCAAAATCAATCCAGATCTCCTCTGGGCCGTCGGGGGTACACAGCACCAATTGCACCTTGCCATCTGTGTCCGCGCTGACCATCCAGCCCTGTGGGATGATGCTGACAACTGTCAGCGCCAGCAGGGTGATCAGGCTGATGAGACGAGCGTGCATCGGGTTCAGGCCAAGCCCGCGATGACTGCACGCAAAGTAGTTATGCCATCGCCTTTTTCTGAAGATGTTGAGATGAGCTCAGGGTAAGCTGCGGGATGCTTTGAAAGCTTTTCACGCACCTGCGCCAGCATCTTTTCGCGATCTTTCTCTTTGATCTTGTCTGCCTTGGTCAGCACCACTTGGAATGTGACTGCAGAACTGTCGAGCAGGGACATGATCTCTTCGTCAACTTTCTTGATGCCGTGGCGGGAATCGACAAGCACAAAGGCACGACGCAGGGTCTGGCGACCAGACAGGTAGGACTTTAGCAGACGCTGCCATTTTTCAACAACCGCAACCGGGGCTTCGGCATAGCCATAGCCGGGCAGGTCGACCATGTAACGGCTGCCGCCAAGTGTGAAATAGTTGATCTCTTGCGTCCGACCCGGAGTGTTCGACGCGCGCGCCAGACGTTTGCGACCGGTCAATGCGTTGATCAGAGTGGACTTTCCGACGTTCGAGCGTCCGGCAAAACAAACCTCAAGCCGGTCTGCCGGGGGCAGGCCGGACATGGCAACTACGCCTTTGAGGAAATCCACCTCACCGGCGAACAGCTTGCGACCTTCTTCGAGGGCAAGGGGCTCTGGCTCTTCTGCAAGAGGGAAGGGAAGTTTCATGAGAGCACCTCAACCGTGTCACCGGCGTGAATATCACCGCTTTTGGTTACTTCGGCATAGATGCCAAAATTTTGATGGCCAAAGGCCGCTTTCAAAGTACCCAGCGTATCGGCATCGCGTTCCCCGGTGTCTGGATTGGCGGTAGTAGCCAGACAGCGCTCAATAGGTTCCCGAACTTTCAACTCGACCTCACCTGCGCGGATCGTTTTGCCGATCCAGCCTAACTCTTCCCATGCCGCAAAACCGGTGAAATGCAGGTTACAGCGCCAGCGCAGGGCGGAAATATCCTGTCGCATTCTGGCGCTCATGTCGTCATTCGAAGCGAGGTTGATCAGGCTGATCGACGGATAGTCTGTGTCGGTCATGCCACGCCCTTCGACCCGCACAATGCTGGCAGACTGCGCTCGATTAACCGGCATCAAGGGTTTTACCCAGTCCAGAAACTGATCTGATTCAGTATCAGGGGCAAACGTCAGCGCAGGGCGATCCGGGTGCGCCAGTGTGACCGTTTCACTCGTCTCGTCTGCAACCGCATTGATAGCCATGATAGCGCCGACCTTGGAACCACGGGAATAGTCAGCACTGGGGGTCCACTCTGTGCCATCGGTTTTCGCGGCCTCATGTGCCACAGCCCAGCGGCGATCCCACGGCATAGTTTGGCCTACGCTCAGAGTTACATTATTCAGCGCTTCGCGCCCATGGCCTTTGATTGGGTGCCGCCAGATCGCCTGCACCTGTCCCATCAGTTGTCCTTTTCTTCAGCCCGTTTACGTTTGAAGCTGGAGGTGATGTTGCCAAAGACGTCGGGCTTGTAGCCCTGACTACGCATGATCAGATACTGCTGACAGAAGGTGATCACGTTGTTGGTGATCCAGTAGAGCACCAAGCCGCTGGCAAAGCTGCCCAGCATGAACATGAAGACCCAAGGCATCCAGGCAAAGATCATCTTTTGTGTCGGATCTGTTGGCGCCGGGTTCAGTTTTTGCTGCAGCCACATCGAAATACCCAACAAGAGCGGCATGATACCGATGAAGACCAACGCGAAAATCGATCCTGCTTCAGGTGCGGCCCACGGGAAAATACCCCATAGGTTATAGATCGAAGATGGATCAGGCATCGAAAGGTCTTTGATCCAGCCGATCCAAGGTGCCTGACGCAGTTCAAGCGTTACAAAGATCACTTTGTAGAGCGAGAAGAAGATTGGAATCTGCATCAGAATCGGCAAACAACCAGAGGCGGGGTTCACTTTTTCCTTCTTGTAGAGCTCCATCATCGACTTTTGCATCATTTGCCGGTCATCACCGGCCTTTTCCTTGATTTTCTCCATTTCTGGCTGAAGCTCTTTCATCTTCGCCATGGAGACATAGGACTTATAAGCCAGCGGCAATAGCAGCGCCTTAAGCAGTACCGTCAGTGCGATGATTGCCCAACCCATGTTGCCAATCAGGGCGTTCAACCAGTGCAGAACAGCAAAGATCGGCTTGGTCAGGAAGAAGAACCAGCCCCAATCGATGGAATCAACAAACTTTTCAACACCGTCTTCGTTCTGATACTCACGAATGGCTTCCCACTCTTTTGCACCAGCGAAAAGGCGCATTTCCTGTGAGAGCGTTTCGCCAGGACCAACCGATTTGGTGCTTTGTCGCGCTGTCGTCTGGAAGATATTGCGACGTGCATCGTGGAATGTACTGACGGTTGAACCCGCTTCGTCTGCTGGGATGAGTGTTGTCATCCAGTAGTGATCGGTGAAACCTGTCCAAGCGTGCTCTTCAACGCCAATAGTCTGGAAGTCATTTGAAGGCTCAAAATCGTCGTAATCGGTTTCGGTCAACTCGCCGTCGACCATTTGTATGGCGCCTTCGTGTAGGATGAAGAAGTTCTTCAGATCCTCTGGCTCGCCCTGACGGGCCAGAATGCCATAAGGGGCCATGCGCACAGCGCCGCCACTCGTGTTTTCCACGGTCTGGCGCACGGTGAACATGAACTTGTCGTCAATGCTTACTTCGCGTTGGAAGTTTAGGCCTGATCCATTATCCCAAGTCAAAGTCACCGGGGTTTCTGGAGTCAGCACATCATTGCCATCTACCGACCAGACAGTGTTGGGTCCAGGAACCTGATCTGCCGTCAAACCATCGCCCGGGGCCCATCCGAAAAGCGCATAATAGGGCTCATCAGTGCCAATGGGCGACAGCAGCTTTACGATTGGAGAATCCTCAGCCAGTGTTTCGCGATAATTGCGCAGCGATAGCTCGTCGATACGGCCACCCTTGAGGGAAATGCTTCCTTCAACACTTGGGGTGGTTATCGACAGACGTGGCGCATTGTCTTCTACAACTTTCTCGATTTCAGTAATCGCGACCTCTCCATCGGCGGATGGAGTGGTGGCAACGTCCTGCCCATCAACCTGCTCAACCGCCGTGGGCGCGTTTGGATCGGCCTCTGGTGGCGGGAAAAGTGTGAACCAAATCAGAATGACGCCAAAGCTGAGTGCACTGGCAAGGATTAGATTCTTGGTCTGATCGTCCATGTGACGGCCACCTATCTGTTGTCTGTCGTCTCAAGGCGTTCAACAGAGTGCGGGGCAAAAGGTCAAGTCAATTCGCGGTCGCAGGGGACATTGGAGGCGGGATTCATTGATCTGCCGTGCTTTACGGTGCAACGGGGCTTGTATCTGGCCGGTATCACGCTTTTATCAAGTGGCAAAGGAGAGGGCGATTGGCACAGAAAATTGCGACATGTTGTTACTGCGGAACTCGTGCCACCTTGGTGCTCGATAAATCCCTTCATGAGTTGAGCTGTGCCAACTGTGGGGCCCCTTTGCATGAATTCAAAGCGATCCCAATTCACAAACTGCAGCCGCGTGATCGAGCTTATGAGAAATCGAAAAGCCGCAAAAAGCCCGATTGCAAGCGCCGCTCATATGAGAAAAATCCTACTAAGCGTTATGCCAAAAAACGGAAAAGCCTTGGCCGCAAGGTATTGAGCGAACTGTGGGATGTGGCCGAAGACATCTTCGACTAATCGGCGGAATACCGAACATTTTGTTCACAGCTATATTACATCCCCTTTTTATTCCCAAAATCCATCCTATCTAATGTTCAGAAACACCGGTTTGGAACACCCGTGTTTCTCTTCACTGTCCCTCGTTCCGCGACTGGCGCCCAGATATTTTGTCTGGGCGCTTTTTTTATCGGATTGATCTGCTAAAGCTGCCCCTATGAGCGAAGAGTATTCAGACGCGCATTTGCGCAAGATCTTGCAACGTACCAAACGCGTTGCTGTTGTGGGTGTATCGATGAACCCGGTACGACCCAGCTATTATGTGGCGCGCTACCTCGCTTTGAAGGGATATGACGTGGTGCCGGTCAATCCGGGGCACGCGGGCACTATGTTGTTCGGATTCGAGGTCAAGGCCAGCCTGAGTGATATTGAGGGGCATGTTGACATGGTCGATATTTTCCGGCGTTCCGAACACGTGCCGCCAATTGTCGAAGAGGCGCTTGCCCAGTTTCCGAAGCTGCAAACGGTCTGGATGCAGATTGGGGTGGTGAATGAGCAAGCTGCTGAAATGGCCAAGGTGAGGGGTGTCGACGTGATCATGGATCGTTGCCCTAAGATCGAATATCAGCGCTTGTTTGGGGAGCTGCGAATGGGCGGGTTCAATACCGGGATTATTTCGTCAAAGCTGTAGGGAATGATTTAGATGTCGGCCTCAAAATCCGCGGCGATGCGTAACTCGCGCATGGGGCGCACGCGGGCAATGCAAGACGAGTAAATCGGATCAGCTTTATAAGCTTCTAGAGCGGCCTCATCTCCGAATTCGGCATAAACCACCAGATCGACCTGCGTTCCGTTGATCGCATCACTTTGCAGGTTGCGACCGACTTCAAAATGCTGGGCATGAGGGATGTCACGCAGCATCATCAAACCATCACGCACGGCTTCAACTTCATCTGCATTCTTCGCACTGAAAAAGACGATATGCCGGATCATTTTTGTGCCTCCGTTCTGGCTGCTTTTTCAGCAAGACCGCTGGTGCTTTGGCGGCGTGCCAGCTCGGCCATCACATCTGCAACCGATACGCCACGCGACTGCAGCATCACCAGCAGATGAAATAGCACATCTGCAGCTTCTGAGGTCAGCTTTTCGCAGTCCCCTTTGACGGCCTCGATGATCGCTTCAATGGCTTCTTCGCCAAATTTTTCGGCAACCTTCTCAGGGCCTTTTGCCAAAAGCTTGGCTGTCCAGCTATCCTCTGGGCTTGCGGTCGCTCGTTCTGTGATGATCTTTTCCAGCTCATCCAAGGTCATGCGCCTGTCCTCATCGGAATGCCCGCAGCCTGCATATGTGCCTTGGCCTCGGCAATGGTGTAGTCGCCAAAGTGAAAGATTGATGCGGCCAAAACGGCTGACGCACCGCCCTTGGTCACGCCTTCGACCAGGTGATCCAGATTGCCAACACCGCCCGATGCAATCACCGGAATGTTGACCGCATCCGCAATGGCACGGGTCAGCGGCAAGTTAAATCCTGCACGTGTGCCGTCACGGTCCATCGAGGTGAGCAGGATTTCACCCGCACCCTTGCCTTCAACCAAACGAGCGAATTCGACGGCATCAATGCCGGTGGACTTGCGACCGCCATGGGTGAAAATCTCCCACTTTCCAGGAGAAACGGTTTTCGCATCAATCGCGACCACAATGCACTGACTGCCAAACTGATCAGCCGCTTGGGCCACAACATCGGGGTTGGCGACAGCCGCCGAGTTAAAGCTGACCTTGTCGGCCCCGGCCAATAATAATGCCCGGACGTCTTCGGATGTTCGTACACCGCCGCCAACGGTCAGGGGAATATAGCACTGCTCAGCGGTACGACGGACCACGTCAAACATTGTGCCGCGGTTTTCATGAGTCGCATGAATGTCCAGGAAACACAGCTCATCGGCACCTGCCGCATCATAGGCACGGGCCGATTCCACCGGGTCGCCTGCATCAATCAGGTCGACAAAATTCACGCCCTTCACCACACGGCCATCGGCCACGTCCAGACAGGGAATGATGCGGGTCTTAAGCATATTTTCGTGATCCGTAACGTTTCGTGCGGTTATCTATGCGCAAAATGCGTTACATGCCAGAGGTGAGATGTCGCAAGGATTCAATTTAAGGAGAATGTGATGACCAAATTGGGATTAATGGCAGCGGGTCTTTTGGCGATCCCGGCAATCGTGAGCGCGGGTGATGTTCAACGGGTGCAATCAGCCTCGGATGTGGCCGGAACAATGGACGCGCTGGAAGCGGCCGTCACCGGGGCCGGTGCCACGGTATTCGCTCGGGTTGATCATGCCGGTGGGGCGCAGAAAGTCGGGCAGGAGCTGGCACCTTCGGAGCTGCTGATCTTCGGTAATCCCAAGCTCGGTACGCCCGCGATGCAAGATGATCCGTTGGCCGGATTGTACTTACCGCTCAAAGTGTTGGTCTATCAGGATGCCGAAGGTCAGGTCTGGCTGAACTATGAAGACCCGGGTAAAATGCTGGGTCGTTTAGACGGTATCTCGGGTGAGGGTGAATATATCAAGAAAATGACCGGAGCCTTGGCCAAATTGACGGCCAAAGCTGCAGGTGAATAGGAGATTTTTCTATCTGTGGGATAGGATGCCTAAATGTGATATAATTCTCTGCATATTTAATTTCTATTGGAGAGAATTATGTTACCGAATTTCGGAGAATTGACCCGAGTTTGCACGACTGCAGTTTGCTTCGCGGGTATTGCAACAACGAGCTGGGCTGCAGATTTCATGACAGAAAAAGAGATGCTTGCGACACTGCCCGGAAGCACAGTTCACGGTATTTCAAACCAAGATAACAAAACCGGATGGGTGCAAGCCTATAGCAAGGGGCGCAAGAAAGGCAAAATCGCTGGGCTTTTCGGTAGCGATGAATATGAATCTGATTGGCGTGTGATTGATGGACAATGGTGCGAAGACTGGGGAGAAGGGTTTCACTGTTGGAATTTTGAGCGTGTCGGCGCAAACAAGTTGCGTGTCCATCAAGGAGGCAAACCCCTAAAGAACCTATGGACCATTAAGTAACAATAATCGTGACCTAGGACGCTAAGGTTTTTAGAGCCTCTTGCAGATCAATCGCACCATCATAGAGCGCGCGACCAGAGATTGCGCCGTTCAAAGGCGCGCCGCAGGTTTTCAGAGCTTTCAGATCGGCAATAGATGACACGCCACCAGATGCAATGACCGGAATGGAAACAGCATTGCCTAGGGCAGCAGTTGCTTCAACATTTGGTCCTTGCATAGCGCCATCACGGTTAATGTCAGTGTAAATGATTGCGGCGACTCCGGCATCCTCGAATGACCGTGCAAGATCAGTGACCATCACATCGGTTTCTTCGGCCCAGCCTTTGGTCGCAACACGGCCATTGCGCGCGTCGATGCCAACCGCAACTTGACCGGGGAAGGCGCGGGCGGCTTCGCGTACCAGATCTGGATTTTCGACGGCGACTGTTCCCAGAATAACCCGTGCCAGGCCTTTTGAGAGCCAGCGTTCAATTGTGGCCATGTCGCGAATGCCGCCGCCCAGTTGGGCAGGTACTTTGGTGCGTTCCAAAATGGCCTCAACCGGGGCAGCATTGACTGGCTCACCTGCGAAAGCGCCGTTCAGGTCAACAAGGTGTAGCCATTCACAACCTGCTTCGACAAATTCCATCGCCTGTGCGGCTGGGTCATCGTTGAAAACGGTGGCTTGCTCCATTTCGCCCTTATAAAGGCGCACGGCCTGACCGTCTTTGAGATCGATAGCGGGATAGAGGATCATGGCGCAGGCTCCGATTGGCAGTGATAAGCGCCATTTCGCACGTAGCGCAGGGATTCGCAACGCGACCCAACGTCAGACTTGATCGAATACCGACACCCAAGCAAGGTGCCGCAAAAGGGAGTATAGTTATGAAGAAGATTGCAATTGCCGCGAGTATGATGGTGATGAGCGCGGGCAGCGCTTTTGCGGCTGATCCGGCTGTTGGGCTTTGGAAAACTCAACCTGGTGACACGGGCGGCTATCTGCATGTTGAGATCTCGGAATGCGGAAGCAATATTTGCGGAACGATCAAGGAAGCGATCAGTGCCGATGGTTCGAAAGGCAGCCAAAACGGGTATGAGCATCTTGGCAAACGTATGCTGTGGGACATGAAGTCAAAGGGCAACGGTGCCTATGCTGGTGGTAAAGTGTGGGCGGCGGATCGTGATAAAACCTATAAGTCCAAAATGCATCTGAACGGCAATAAACTGACAGTCAAAGGGTGCGTTGGGCCGATCTGCCGCGGGCAGGATTGGACACGCCTGAAGTAAATCAATTTGCTTTGTCAAGTGTACTTGCAGCGGGCTTTAGGCCCGCTGTTTTCGTTTTGGGTATCTCAGACCGCGCCAGTGTATTCGCCACGTGCGGGATAGTTGTTGGCGATGGCAAAGTCCAATGCACCAACAAGTTCGGAAAAATGCGGACGCACAAATGGCATAGTTTGCACCGAACCGTAGTAGAGTGTTTGGTCGGGCGTCACCATGAACAAGCCCGGTTCAGAAAACAGGGCGGGCTCTTCGATCCCAATCGATGTTTTGCCGCGAGAGGTTGAAATATACAGCCCCCATTCACGAGCTTTTTCCAGCGAGAGATCGTAACCGAAGCGCAATGACTTGGCGCCGATTTTGTCGGCCATCGCACGGGCTCGCTCTTCCCCGTCCGAGCTGACGGCGATTGTTGTAACACCACGCTCGTCAAAATCCGCAACGCGCTTTTCCATCTCGGTCAGATATGTGGCGCACAGCGGGCAGTGCAAACCGCGGTAAAAGCAGATGACGGTGCCGCGTTCGTTATTCTCAGAAACGAGATCGAAGGGGCCATGATCTAGGGTAGGGATAGCAAGTTCAGGTGTTTTTTGGCGTGGAATAAGCATGTGGGATCTTTCTTTTCACTGGATTTGCTTTTTAGTAAATCAGATAATATGGTCGATTAATCCCGAATTAGGCGACATAAATTCCGATAATGCCAGAATATGATCGACTGACAACGCTACTGCAACGTTTCAAACTTAACGTGACGCCCGTGCAGGCAGGCCATGCTGGTCTTGTCATTGCCTTAGATGGGGAGGGCGCGCCTAAGAGCCTTTTGTTCTCACCAATTGGAGGGATTGCCACAAATGACAAACGGATCGCTTTTGCCGCGATTCTGGATTGGGACAAAGGGGGAAATCCGTTGTTTCAATCTTTGCCCGATTTGGTGGACTGTACTATAGCACAGGAGCCAAACGCGCAGGCCCTGGCAAGATTGATTTGCCATGAGGCGGCGGCAGATCGATGCGGATCGGCTTCGGTCCTAAATCGGCTGTGCGAGGTTTTGGTGGTACGCATTCTGCGTCACCTGATGTTGCAAGGGCATGCGGAGACGGGGCTTTTGGCTGGGCTTTCTGACCCACGTTTGAGCCGTGCAATTGTCTCAATGCATGACCTGCCTGATCGGCTTTGGACAGCGGACGATCTGGCCTATGTCGCTGGCTTGTCGCTCAGCCGATTCAGCGAACTGTTTGTCGAGGTCGTAGGGGAGACGCCAATGGCCTATCTGCGGCGCTGGCGGCTGATTTTGGCGCGACAGGATCTGATCAGCGGTGATCGGGTGTCCGCCGTGGCGCACCGCTATGGCTATGGCTCGACTGAGGGGTTCAGCCGAGCCTTTCGCAGACATTATGGCAAAACCCCAATTCAGATGCGGAGAGAGGTCGCCGCCTGATCAGGGTGCCCAGCGCAGGAAGTTGGCAATCAAACGCAAGCCGGTGGCCTGGCTTTTTTCAGGGTGAAATTGCATGCCGACCATGTTGTCACGGCCAATCACCGCCGTCACGGGACTGCCGTATTCCACATAGGCAAGACGTTGAGCAGGATCTGCCACCTGAAACTGATATGAGTGCACAAAATAGGCGTGATCGCCGCTCTTGATGCCTTCAAAAACCGGGTGTTCCTGTTCGATCACCAGATCATTCCAGCCCATATGCGGTACTTTCAGCCCTTTGCCAGAAATCGCATCGACGGTGCCACCAACCCAGTCAAAGCCGGGTGTTTCGGTGTATTCCATCCCTCGGCTGGCCATCATTTGCATGCCGATGCAAATACCCAGGAAGGGATTAGCGTCTTTGATAACAACCTCTTCGATTGCCTCAAAAAGCCCGCTGTGATCAAACAGGGCCTTACGGCAGGCTGGAAAGGCGCCATCGCCGGGAAGAACAACACGGTCGGCCTTGCGAACGACATCCGGATCGGACGTGACCACAACGTCACCACTACCTGTTTCCTGCGCCATGCGCTGAAAGGCCTTCTCGGCGGAATGCAGGTTTCCACTCTCATAGTCGACAATAACGGTGCTCATGGCAGTTACAGCGCGCCTTTGGTGGAAGGAATCGCGTCCGCCTTGCGCGGATCGGTTTCCAGCGCATCGCGTAGGGCGCGTGCGACGGCTTTGAACGCAGCCTCTGCAATATGGTGGCTGTTGAATCCATGGATTTGATCGACGTGCAAGGTCAGGCCGCCGTGGGTACTAATGGCCTGAAAAAACTCGCGAACCAGTTCGGTATCAAACGTGCCGATCTTGGCGGTTGGAAGGTCAACATTCCACACGAGGAACGGGCGGCCGGAAATATCCAGCGCGGCGCGGACCAAAGCATCATCCATAGGCAGCAAGCATGACGCATAGCGATTGATGCCCTTCTTGTCGCCAACCGCTTGTGAAAGCGCCTGACCGAGAGCAATACCCACATCCTCGACCGAGTGGTGATCGTCGATGTGTAGATCACCACTGCAGCGCACAGTCATGTCGATCAATGAATGGCGCGCCAGTTGATCCAGCATGTGATCAAAGAAACCGATCCCGGTTTCGTTGCTGTAATTGCCAGTGCCATCGAGATTGATTTCGACAGAAATATCAGTCTCGTTGGTCTTGCGTGTGATCGTGGCGCTGCGCATGGCTGTCCTCGGTTTGGTCGTTTCACGGCGTGGTATAACCGCGCGGCCCGTCCGGGCCAAGAGGAGATGCGAAGTCAGGTGATAGAGAAAATTTGGAGCGGGCGATGAGATTCGAACTCACGACATCAACCTTGGCAAGGTTGCGCTCTACCCCTGAGCTACGCCCGCGTCCTTGGGTGAGGCGTGATGTAGTTTTATTGGCGATAAGCTGCAAGAGGAAATTTCATCTTTTTTGTGATTTTTTTTGATTCCGAAATTGTGAAATGCGCAATCGTGGGCAATCTTTCGGCCGAATTGTGCTATAATACACATATTCGTTTTGGTTTTTATGCCCTTTTTATTTTGAACAAGCCCATTTTAGGAGGCAATTCCTATGACCGTATATGTGATTGCAGATGTAAAAGTGACAGATGGTTCATGGATCTCAGAATACGCCAAGCACGTGCATGACATCGCGGCTCGGCACGGCGGCAAGTATTTGTCACGAAGTGAAAATATCCATACGATTGCAGGGAAACCGCTTGATACAAGCGTCATTGCGCTGATGTCTTTTCCGACGATGGCGGCGGTTGAGGCGTTCGCGAATGATCCCGAATATGCGCCTTATGCCAAGGCACGTACAGAAGGGAGCATCAGCAATCTACACGTGATTGACGACACTGATGCGGCGGGCAGCATTCCATATCTGCCCACCAATAAACCCGCCAAGGAGCACGCCTAGGCGTGCTCCGATCCATGTGTGTCGACATTAAGATCGCCGGTCAGGGCGTAGTCCTCGGTGTGAATGATTGGCCCCTCTGGATGGAGCAGAATCAGGCCGTAAGCGCCAGGCTCGTCGACACTGCTGTGTACATCAGCGGGGCCCAAGCACATGGGCATCTGGTGGCATGGGCTTTTGAACATGCTGACGGGGATGCCATCCACTTGGCCTGAAATTGTGCGGTGGATGTGGCCGGAAATGACCTGAACCGACTGGGGGTGCTTTCTCAGCCGAGAAATCAGATCAAGCCGATTGCGCAGGGCAATCGAGTCCATCCCATCAAACCCGGTCAGCATTGGCGGATGGTGTGTGAAGACAATCACCTTGCGATCAGACGCTTCTGATAGGGCCTGATCCAGCCAAGCAAGCCTATGTTCACACAAGAACCCGCTGTGCAAATCCTCTGCGGGCTCGTCCAGAGTATCCATCAGAATCAGGCAATAGCCATCCATGTCGATGGCCTGTTGCACGAACCCTTCTGCGGTGCGCGGTTCATCGGGAAAGACGTTGTGGAACCCCTTCCGGCTGTCGTGATTGCCTAGCATCAGAGAAACGGGAATAGGGCAATCCCCCAACGCTACCTTGAGGCGCTCAAATTGGGTTGTGCGCCCATAGTGCGTCAGGTCACCGGTCAAAATGATCCGGGCCGCATCAGGATGATGGGCAACCGCATGCATTAGACCTTGTTGAAAGCGCTCCATCGGGTCCAACCCGATGATTGTCTCACCGGGGTCTTTGAGATGGAGGTCGGTGAAGATCAGCAGTTTTTTCATACCGTTGAGTCCGATCAGTTTTAGAAGATTGCGCAAAGAAGATTGGCGACCGATGTGAGTGCGATCATGGCAAACGTCAGGACCATACCGTTCTTGCGGGCAAAGATGACCTGAGGGGTCGATCCCAAACCATAGGCGTGCATGAAACGGCCCGCTAGCAAAGTCAGCCCCATCAGGTGCAACAGCCAGGCTGATGCTCCTTGAAGTTCAAGCAGACCAAGCAGCAACAACGCAAAAGGGGCGTATTCGGCGCAGTTGGCATGGACACGAATGCGTTTTTCCAGATCCGAATCTGCCCCGGTGCCAACCGAGATTTTTGCCGTCTGACGGCGAAAGATGACACGAAAACTCAGCGTGACAAAAAGCAGCGCAATTATGCCTGCATAAAACGGGGTGATGGCGATCATGTTTACATCCTTCAAAGGGACTCGATTCCCGAAATGTCTAACGGCGACCGGATGCTAATCCAATCGCCGTTTGAAGGTGTTACAGAAAAGTTATGAGCGGCTTACTCCAGCTCGATCATCAGGTCTTTGGCATCGATTTGGCCGCTGGCTTGGACGTGAACCGCTTTGACCACAGCATCGCGTTCGGCATAGATACCGGTTTCCATTTTCATTGCCTCAATGGTGAGCAGCAGATCGTCCTGCTTGACCTCTTGGCCAACAGTGACAGCAACGCTTGAAACAACGCCGGGCATTGGTGCCCCGATGTGATTTGGGTTGCCTGCTTCTGCTTTCGGACGGGTGATAGTCTGGGCTTTGACCAAGCGGTTTGGCACACGGATCACACGTGGTTGGCCGTTGAGTTCAAAGAATACGCGTACTTCGCCCTTTTCATCGGTTTCACCGACGGCCTGAAGTAGGATTTCCAGTGTTTTACCCGGGTCGATCTCGACACTGATCTGTTCGCCCGGTTCCATGCCGTAGAAGAAGGTCCGCGTTGGCAGGGTGCGTACCGGACCATAAATGCGGTGGCGTCCCATGTAATCAAGGAAGACCTTGGGATACATCAGGTAGCCGTTCAGATCCTCGTCATCAACTTTGAAGCCTTCCAGTTCTTTCGACAGTTTGGCACGCTCAGCCTCCAGGTCTACAGGCGGCAAGTGTGCGCCGGGGCGGCTGGTGTTGGGCGCCTCACCCTTAAGAACTTTGGAAACGATCCCATCCGGGAAACCACCGGGAGGCTGGCCCAGATTGCCGCGCATCATGTCGATTACGGAATCAGGAAAGGCGACATCGGTTTGCGGGTCTTCGACCTCTTCACGGCTCAGGCCTTGGGATACCATCATCAAAGCCATGTCACCGACAACCTTGGACGACGGTGTTACCTTCACAATGTCACCAAACATCTGGTTCACATCTGCATAGGTACGGGCTACGTCGGGCCATTGCTCTTCCAGCCCCAAGGAACGCGCTTGCGCCTTGAGATTGGTAAATTGCCCGCCGGGCATTTCATGCAAGTACACTTCGGACGCAGGGGCGGCCAACCCGGATTCGAATGCCACATATTGCGCCCGCACATGTTCCCAGTAATCCGACATCTCGCGAATGCGCTCGATGTTTAGGCCGGTGTCACGCGCGGTGTTGGCCAGCGCTTCAACGATGGAGCCAAGGCACGGCTGCGAAGTACCGCCCGAGAAGGCATCCATCGCGGCATCCACGGCATCAACACCAGCTTCGGTCGCAGCAAGAATGGTCGCCGCAGCTATGCCAGAGGTGTCGTGGGTGTGGAAGTGGACCGGAATATCCAGCTCTTCTTTCAGGGCTTTAACTAAAACAGTTGCTGATGCCGGTTTCAGCAGGCCTGCCATATCCTTGAGGCCTAGAACATGCGCGCCTGCGGCTTGCAGTTCTTTACCCATGGCGACGTAGTATTTCAGATCATACTTGGCCCGGTTAGGATCAAGGATGTCGCCGGTATAGCACACGGTGCCTTCGCAGATCTTGCCGGATTCGTTGACTGCATCCATGGCGACGCGCATGTTTTCGACCCAGTTAAGGCTGTCGAACACACGGAATACATCGATGCCGGTTGTGGCAGCCTGATGCACGAATTCCTGCACAACGTTGTCTGGATAGTTGGTGTACCCCACACCGTTGGAGGCACGCAGCAGCATCTGTGTCATCAAGTTTGGCATGCGTTCGCGCAGATCGCGAAGGCGCTGCCAAGGACATTCCTGCAAGAAGCGATAGGCTACGTCAAAGGTCGCGCCGCCCCAGCACTCCATGCTGAACAGTTGTGGCAGGTTGGCGGCATAACTGGGGGCCGCGCGCAGCATATCTATCGAGCGCATACGGGTGGCCAGCAGGGATTGGTGCCCGTCGCGCATGGTGGTGTCGGTCAGCAGAAGTTGCTTTTGCTCGAGCATCCAGTCGGCCACGGCCTTGGCGCCCTTTTCCTCCAACAAGTTGCGTGTGCCCGGTTGTACATCCTGAACAGGTGCTGGTGGCTTGGGCAACCGAACACCTGCGGCCGGAACTGGACGTCCATCGGTTTCCGGGTGACCGTTCACACTGATGTCGGCAATGTAGGTCAGCACCTTGGTGCCACGGTCGCGACGCTTGGAAAATTTGTACAGGTCCGGCGTCGTGTCGATGAACTTGGTGGTGTACTCATTCGACAGAAAAATCGGGTGCTTCAGCAGATTTTCCACAAAGGCGATGTTGGTTGAAACGCCACGAATACGGAACTCGCGCAGCGCGCGGTCCATCCGGGCAATCGCGGCCTCGGGTGTCTGCGCCGAGGCTGTAACTTTTACCAGGAGACTGTCGTAGTAACGTGTGATCACGCCGCCCGAATAGGCGGTGCCGCCATCCAGACGGATGCCCATGCCCGTGGCCTCGCGTAAAGCGGTGATACGGCCATAGTCTGGGATGAAGTTGTTTTGCGGGTCTTCGGTGGTTATCCGGGTTTGCAGTGCGTGACCGTTGAGAGTGATTTCGTCCTGGCTGGCCTTGCGGGTCGCTTCAGCAAGTGTTTTGCCCTCAGCGATCTTGATCTGTGCCTGTACAATATCGATGCCGGTGACTTCTTCAGTGACAGTATGTTCTACCTGAACGCGTGGGTTGACTTCGATGAAGTAGAATTTGCCGCTGTCCATGTCCATCAGGAACTCGACAGTACCAGCACATTCGTAGTTCACGTGCTTACAGATTTTGTAACCCAGTTCGCAGATCTCGGTGCGCTGCTCCTCGGTCAAATAAGGCGCTGGCGCGCGCTCAACGACCTTTTGGTTGCGGCGCTGGACCGAGCAGTCACGTTCATACAGGTGATACATCTGCCCATGTTTGTCGCCCAGAATCTGCACCTCGACGTGGCGAGCGCGCAGGATCATCTTTTCCAGATAGCCTTCGCCATTGCCAAAGGCGGCTTCGGCTTCGCGACGACCTTCCAAAACTTTTTCTTCCAACTCGTCGGGGCCATTGATCGGGCGCATGCCACGTCCGCCACCACCCCAAGAGGCTTTGAGCATCAGTGGGTAGCCAATTTCAGCCGCTTCGGCACGGATGGCATCCATGTCGTCACCTAGCACTTCTGTGGCTGGGATGACGGGCACACCCGCTTGGACCGCGACGCGGCGGGCGCTGGCCTTGTCGCCAAGAGCACGCATGGTTTCGGCCTTGGGACCGATGAAGGTGATATCGTTCGCGGCGCAGGCATCAACAAATTCCGGGTTTTCCGACAGCAGACCATAACCCGGGTGAATGGCGTCAGCACCGCACTCTTTGGCGACGCGAATGATTTCGTCAATTGACAGGTAGGCTGCAACCGGCCCCAGACCTTCGCCGATGCGGTAAGCTTCGTCTGATTTGAAACGGTGCAGGCTGAGCTTGTCCTCCTCAGCAAAAACCGCAACCGTGCGTTTGCCCAGCTCGTTGGCTGCTCGCATGATGCGAATGGCGATCTCGCCACGGTTGGCTACCAGTATTTTGCTGAATTCACCCATTGAAAGCTCTCCTTAGATGGCACCTATTTTGCATTTGCAGCATATATTTCGCCGCATTGCAGCGCATAGTGCTTTATGTTGTAAATTTTGCAAGAGTTTCATGCAATCTCGATGCGAAGCGCGGCACACCAATCGCGACATTTTTAGAATTTTATTAATATTGCCTAATAAAGTTAACGTAAGGGAAAGGGTGGCGAACTATTCTTTCGTTGATTCGAGCTCGATTTACTCCAAGTCTTGTGCTGCCGGTGGTTTTAGAATCTCAAAAGGTGTGCGAATCCCCAGTTGACCCATGTTTGACACCAGGTCTTCGCGCAAAATATGCGCCAGATGCGCCGGGCCAGCTGACCCCAAGGCCGCTAGGGCATAGTGCCAGCCCCGCCCCATCATCACAAAATCAGCGCCAAGAGTTAAGGCACGCAGAATATCTAACCCGCTTTCAACACCACCATCCAGAATGAGCGGCAGCTTGGTCGCCTTGCGAATACCCGGCAGAACATTGAGCGGGGCCGGAGCCGCATCGAACTGTCGACCACCATGGTTGCTGACCCACAGGGCATCAACACCTTCGTTTTCGAGCCGTGTGGCATCCTCTACTTGCATCACACCTTTGATGATTAGTGATCCCTGCCACGCATCGCGCACCGTACGCAGATACTCCCAGTTCGGTGCGATCCGGATCATGTAACCCGCATGCTGGTTCGAAGGCTGGCCTGTGATATCGGGCAGGTAGTCATCCACCATCCGCATGCGCGGCATACCCTGACGTGCCATGGCAAGCGCCCAAGCGGGGCGGCGGGCAATTTGTGCCAGCAAGCGCGGTGTGAGCCGGGGCGGTGTGGTAAGGCCTGAACGTTGTTGCCGTTCCCGACGGCTGGCCACAGCAAGATCCACTGTCATGACCAATGTCGAAAACCCTGCGGCTTTGGCGCGGCGGAGCATGTCTTTCAGAATGCCAGGATCGCGCGGCGGATACAGTTGGAACCACGCCTTGTCATCAATCGCGCCAGAGACATCTTCGGGCGTCTGGCTGGCCACGGTTGAAAGCGTGTAGGGAATGCCTGCGTCTGTGGCTGTACGCGCCAATATCCGTTCCGCATCCGGCCAGATCAACCCGGACATGCCGACCGGCGCAATCCCAAGGGGCAGGGCATAGTCATGTCCCAGCAAGCGCGCTGTCGTGTCGTACTCCAGCTCCCCTTTCAGGATGGAGGGCACCAATTCAATAGCATCGAACGCCGCCCGATTGCGTGCTTTGGTGGCATCCATGCCGGTGCCACTGTCTAGAAACTCCCAGACAAAATACGGTAGGCGCTTGCGGGCACGGGCGCGCAGGTCTGACAGGGACGGGTATCGGGCGTTCACATCCATCTGCACATTTGGGCGGTTTTTCAAGCCCTTGTCCAGTGTCAGAAATGCGCAGAACATTTGTTGAACAAACCTTTAACTCGGCGATCACCCGCGCTATCCTGCGCGCATGAGCAGTTTTGACGATTCCGACGCCTATGAAGGCGCTTCTTTGGCCGCACGCGCGATGGCCGCGCGGGCTATGCCTTATCTTGATGAGCTGAACCCCGAGCAGCGCGCCGCGGTTGAGGCGCTAGACGGTCCGGTGCTAATGCTCGCCGGGGCTGGGACGGGTAAAACCAAGGCGTTGACCACACGTATCGTGCATCTGCTCAACACCGGGCGTGCGCGCCCCAACGAAATCCTTGCGGTGACCTTCACCAACAAAGCAGCACGCGAAATGAAACATCGTGTCGGACGGATGATGGGTGAAGCGGTCGAAGGCATGCCGTGGCTCGGCACGTTTCACTCGATTTGCGTGAAGTTACTGCGCCGACATGCCGAGTTGGTCGAGCTGAACTCGAACTTCACCATATTGGATACGGACGATCAAATCCGTCTGCTTAAACAGCTGATCCGCGCGGCCAATATTGATGACAAGCGCTGGCCTGCGCGTGCTCTAGCCGGCGTCATTGACCATTGGAAAAACCGAGCTTGGACGCCAGATAACTTGCCAGCCTCAGAGGCGCATGCCTACGACGGCAAGGGGCCTGCACTCTATCGCATGTATCAAACGCGTCTGTGCGAGTTGAATGCCGTCGATTTCGGCGATCTTTTGATGCATATGGTGACGATATTTCAGGCGCATGATGATGTGTTGAAGCAATACCAGCGCTGGTTTTGTTACATTTTGGTCGACGAATACCAAGATACCAACGTAGCCCAATATTTGTGGCTGCGACTGCTGGCTGGCGGCCATCAAAACATCTGCTGTGTAGGTGATGATGACCAGTCGATCTATGGTTGGCGCGGGGCCGAGGTGGGCAACATCCTGCGGTTTGAAAAAGATTTTCCCGGTGCCCATGTGGTGCGGCTAGAGCAGAACTATCGTTCTACCGCGCATATTCTTGCCGCGGCCTCTGGGGTGATCGCTGGCAACAAGGGGCGGTTGGGCAAGGAGCTGTGGACCGACGCGGAGGGCGGTGAAAAGGTTCGTCTGATCGGCCATTGGGATGGCGAAACCGAGGCGCGCTGGATTGGCGAAGAAATAGAGGCGATGCAATATGGCACGCGCGGCCTGCAATCATACGGGCTGGACAAGATGGCCATTCTTGTTCGCGCCTCGCACCAGATGCGGGCGTTTGAGGATCGGTTCTTGTCGATTGGCCTACCGTACCGTGTGATCGGTGGCCCGCGTTTTTATGAGCGTTTAGAAATTCGTGATGCTATGGCTTATTTCCGGCTGGTGGTCAGCCCGTCGGATGATCTGGCGTTCGAGCGGATTGTTAATACACCCAAACGTGGTTTGGGCGACAAGGCGCAGCAGAAAATTCAGATGGCGGCGCGTGAAAACGGCGTACCTCTGATGCAAGGCGCGCGCATTTTGCTACAGAACAAGGGGCTGACCGGGAAAGGTGCGACGGAGCTGACCCGCTTGCTAGACAATCTTGAACGTTGGGCGATGATGACCCGCGCGCGTGTGATTGACGCGGGTGAGGGCGAAGTGATTGATGACGGCGGCATCGAGGTGGGTGAGCCGGAGGTAAACCACATCGAGCTGGCGCAGATTATGCTTGATGAATCTGGCTATACCGAGATGTGGCAAAACGATAAAAGTCCGGATGCACAGGGCCGCCTTGAGAACCTCAAGGAACTGGTCAAGGCGTTGGAGCAGTTCGAAAACCTGTCCGGATTTTTAGAGCACGTTAGCCTGATCATGGACAACAATAGCGAGGACGCCTCTGAAAAAGTGTCGATCATGACCTTGCACGCGGCCAAAGGCCTGGAATTCCCGGTGGTGTTCCTGCCGGGGTGGGAAGATGGCCTATTCCCCTCGCAACGCTCGATGGATGAAAGTGGTCAGACAGGTCTCGAGGAAGAGCGTCGGCTGGCCTATGTCGGCATCACCCGCGCTGAGGAGGTTTGCACCATCTCATTCGCTGGAAACCGGCAGGTGTTTGGCCAATGGCAATCGCAGCTTCCTTCGCGTTTTATCGACGAGTTGCCCGAGGCGCACGTTGATGTGCTGACCGCACCGGGTCTTTATGGCGGCAACTACGGTGCGGCGGGCATGAGCGCGGGCATTGAGACGCGAGCGGCTGAGGCGGATGTGTATTCATCCCCCGGTTGGCGGCGCATGCAGGCGCGCAATCAGCAACGAACGGTTAGCAAACCCAAAACCAACGTGATTGATGTGCAAGCAACTAGTGCCCACACTATGGGGGATCGGGTGTTTCACCAGAAGTTTGGTTATGGGGCGATTGTCGGCGTTGACGGCGACAAGCTAGAAATCGAGTTTGAAAAAGCAGGTCTGAAAAAAGTGATTGCCAAGTTTATCACCGGCGCGGATGACATCCCGTTTTAAAGCCGGACCAAGTGGTTATCCCAGGCAAGGTCATGGGTTTGCTGTGGCTTTAGGCCATTTTCCGAAAATTGTCCGACCTCCCCAGTGCCAGTGGTATAGTGGAAACCGCCAGCTTGATGTGAAACCCCGCAGACATCTGGAGCCTGTAGTATGGTGGGCGCATCTTGGCCAACACTAAACAACTGAATCATGCCGCCACGTGGTGACGTTGTGGCGATCTGTTTGCTGTCACCCGAGATGGCGATGCTTCCTGCATAGCCTGCCATTTGCCGTTGGGAATTCGGTGCGGCAGTCAAAAGGTGAATTTCCCGCCCGCGCTCATGCCAACCGGCCAATGGCACAGGGCGCGCTAGATCCCCTTGCCACTGCATTGCCAGCGCAGCCTTTCCAGAGGGAGCGACGGCCAGATGCCGGATCGAATTCAGTTGCAACTCAGCGGGCAGGGTGACTTGCTCCAACATCTCGCCAACAAATGACAGATAGCTGATGTTCGACTGCATTGTGGGCAGGTTCAACTTGGCCCGGCCGCTGTCGGGGTGGGTTTCTATCCCGCCGTTGGCCACGACCAATGTTTCTCCATCTGGCATCAGGCGTAGATCATGCGGGCCAGTTCCGCCAGACCAGAATTCACCTAGCCGGCGGTAGTTGTTGGTGGCATCCCAAACCCCGATGACCCCGCGTCCGTTGTCATAGTCATTCTCGGTGGTGAATAACTGCCTGCCATCATCTGAAAACACGCCATGCCCGTAGAAATGCCGCCCATCTGGCGCATCAAGGCCTGCCATTTCGCGGCCTAATAGGCAGTCAATCACCAGCGCAAAACGCCCCGGGCGGCGGGCAAAAGCTACGGCATGAGGACGCGTTGGATGTGCAGCAGCCGCGTGGCCACGTCCGGGCAAGGGAAGGCTGAAGACAAGCTCTCCGCCTTCACGCATTCCGCACAGAATGTAATCACCTGTCGATACCTTCGCGGCAGCCAGACAGGTTGGTGCACCCGCGTCCGCCCATGTGGGGCGGGGTAGGACAGTCGCGGCCAGCATTCCGGACAAAAAAGCGCGGCGGTTGGTCATGTCAGTCACCATCGAGCGAGTTGAACCCCGCTGAAACACCCAAATGCGGGCCGAGATTGTCAGCGAGTGTGGTCCGCAGATTATCAATCTGCTGTTTCAGTGCTTCGATGCGAAAGCGGCTGGCTGGATCGCTGACCCCTGAAAGATCCGGATCATCCAGATCTTTGATGCTAAGCTTAATCTTACTGAAGTGTTGCTGAAGTATTCCTGACAATTCCTCGTTTTCCAAGGTCATCATAATGGACATATCCCAAGGTGAGTTTAAAGAGGCCTCAATCAGCTCCAGTGACATTCCAGACCGCCGCGCCTCAGCACGCTTGGGGCGCGGTTTGTCAAAGCTGCCCAATGGGCGCCCCAGACGAGCATCGGATGTGAACTCCAGTGCAGTTGTGACGCCCTTGAAAAGCTCACGCTTGACCCCAGCTTGTGTGCGATAAGGGCCGTCTTCAGATGGGGCGATCAGATATGTTTTGTAGTGTTCCCAATCTTCACGGATTGAATTGGCAGTGCGTGCAATGTCTGCCGCTTGTCTTTGGATCAAGGTGCAGCGGTATTCAGGTGATCCGATATCGCGAAATGCGGGGTCGTAGAGCATAAGTTCCATTGCATAAAATCCGCGCGCAGCAATCGAAGCCTCTGTAAAACTTTCGGTGCTCTCGATGATTGGGTCCCTGTCCAAAATCAATTTCCGTAAGGCCTTTGGCGTCTTTCCGCGCGTATCGGGCCAGAAACCGAGCGCAAAGGCACGGTTATCTGTCTCAGTCGGGCCAAAACGAAATGCGCTGGCAGATGCCCATGCCCACATTCCGTCTTTTAAGCTTTTCCTCAGA
Organism: Roseovarius albus; assembly: GCF_900172335.1. GTDB lineage: Bacteria > Pseudomonadota > Alphaproteobacteria > Rhodobacterales > Rhodobacteraceae > Roseovarius > Roseovarius albus. The sequence continues at coordinate 75,422 of NZ_FWFX01000011.1, read as the reverse complement.
ACCTCGCTGTTTGGATCGCAATTTTGGGCAGCAGCTTTGGCAAGGTTTTTGGTGCTGTGTTCCAAATAATCAAAGCGGTGCAGGATTTGGGTTTTTACGGTGATGCTGATTTGATCTGACCAAAGATCATCCTGAGCAACGGTTGTAATGGGCCACACTATACAGAGGCTCAGAATGAGGGGTCTCAACATCAAAGATTCTCTAAAAATTCGATTAGCGCCACGCGATCAGCGGCGGGCATTTCAATGACGGCATTGCGTTGTGCCTCTGCCTCACCGCCATGCCACAGGATGGCTTCAAGCAGGGATCGTGCTCGCCCGTCGTGGAGAAAATAGGTGTGGTCGCTGACTTGCTCGGTCATGCCTATGCCCCACAGTGGCGGCGTGCGCCACTCCTTACCTGTTGCACGGGCCTCGGGGCGGTTATCAGCCAGGCCCTCGCCCATGTCGTGCAAAAGCAGATCAGTATAGGGCCAGATCATCTGAAAGCTTTGCTCGGGCTGATCTTGCAAACGATGGGTGACGTAGGCGGGCGTATGGCAGGACACGCATCCCGTCTCGTAAAACACTTGCTTGCCGCGCAAGACCTTTGGGTCATTCACATCGCGCCGGGCTGGTACCGCCAGATTGCGGCTGTAGAAAGTGACTAGATCCAGACCTTCAGAATCGATTTCAAAGCCGCGCACATCCTGATCACCATGCGGTGCGGTTTGGCATTTGACCTGAGCGCTGGTGCATTCACCATAAGGCGCAGGATAAAGCGGGCTGGAAATTCCGACATCTCCGGCAAAGGCTGCTGCGGATTGTTGGCGAATAGTCGGGTGCCCGGCCTTGAGGCCGAAACGGCCCAGCATGGGCATGCCATATTCCACCGACCAGACAATATTGGCACGGCCCGATATACCATCGCCATCACTGTCGCTAGGATCGGCTTGCGCCAGAATGTCAGCTGCCGGAATGGCTTCAAGCAGGCCAAGGCCAATCATTTGTGGGGCGACTCGTGGACTGAGCATTGCGTCGGGGTGTAGCGGGCCGTAACCGAGATTGGCTGCCGTGTAAGTTGGCTTGCGCAGGGTAGCGGTTTCACCGTCGGACAGAGCAACATCAATCTCCTCATAATCGATCTGCAGCCTGTATTCGGCAGGGACACCGGGCAGGCCAAAGTCTTGTAGTTGTTCACCGTAGGTGGGCTCGGGTGACGTGGCGATATAGTCCTCAATCTCGACCATTGCACCAGCATCACCACCGGGAATGGAAACCCGCAGGAACATGGAAATGGAATTGTCCTTCGGGTCTTCAGGTGGATGCCCGCGCCCATCTTTGATATGGCAACGCTGGCAAGAGCGCGCATTGAAAAGCGGCCCCAGGCCATCAGAGGCCAGTGTGGAGGAGGGAGACGATACCCAAAGCTTGCGAAAGAGCCCGTTGCCAACTTTGAAATCCAGTTCGTCCTCAAACGGCATGTTTTCAGTAGGCTGGGAAAACGCATCTGCATTGGTCAGAACGCGCACTGTGGCTGCCCCGGCAGGTTTAGCTTCGAATTGGTGCGCTTTCGAATAGTCATCTACGCCAAACAACACCCGCTCAATGCGGGCGATTTCATCGTCGGTGCGGAGAGTGATGTTCAGATGTGGCTCGTCCAGCGGGCCGGAGATGGCTGCCGGGGCGAACCCGGCCACCATTAGGGCAAGACTATTCAGCTTCGTCCATCGGGGTCGCATTAAGTTGGGCATAGCGTTCCGCACCAAGGGTTTCATAAAGCTCAAGCTGAGTTTCGAGGAAATCAATGTGACCTTCTTCATCTGCCATCAACTCTTCGAACAGTTTCATTGATACATAGTCGCCTGCGTCATTGCAGGCATCGCGGGCTTCTTTATACAGCGCCCTTGCATCAATTTCGGCGGCCAGATCACATTCCAGTGTTTCTTTCGGGTTTTGCCCAATCCGTAGCGGGTCGAGCTTTTGCAGGTTGGGATGCCCGCCCAGGAAAATGATCCGATCAATCAGTTTGTCCGCGTGCTCCATCTCTTCGATGCTTTCTTCGCGGCTTTTCTTGGCCATCCGGCCCAGGCCCCAGTCATCTTGCAAACGGTAGTGCAACCAGTACTGGCTGACGGCTGTCAACTCGTGGCGAAGGGCTTTGTTCAGGTAGTCGATGACGTTGCTATCACCTTGCATGTCTGGTTTTCCTTTGTAATGCCGTGGCGCAGGCCACGCAGTTCCATGGGGACTTTCAGGTTATCATTTTTTCTCATGGTTGCCAGAAAAAGCGGCATGCAACCGCCGCAATCTGCGGCTTTGCCAAGCGCATGATAGATTTTTCCGGGGGTGATGAGGGCCGCAGTGTCAGAGGCCCGCATCCAGTCGATGGCAGAGTTGATCTCGTGATCAGTGATGTTTTGACAATGACAGATAATCATCTGAGATCACTCCGCTTGTGTCTTAGTGGAACACCGCTTCTGGGTCGTCGAGGCTGTCGGAACCTTCAAACTCGATGCCATCGACGCCCAAAGCTGCAACAACGCGTTCGATGGATTTCGTCTGATCAACCAAACCGTTGACGCCGCCCATGATCAGAGCTTCACCACCAGCATTGCCTGCTTCGAGCATCTGATCGTAAGAGAATCCGGATTCAGCGGCGCTTTTGATACGAGCAAGAGCCTGCATGGTGTTGCTCAGCTTCAGGCGCATCTCTGTGTCCAAGTCTGCGTCGCTTGCAGCAACCAGATCCGACAGGGACGGGCCAGACACACGGCTACCGTCGGTGCGGACATATTCACCCAAGTACACGTTCTGGATGCCCAGCCCGTCATAGTAATGGCTGTTGTGGGTGTTGTCCGAGAAGCAATCATGCTCTTCCTCGGGATCATTCAGCATCAGGCCAAGGCGCATGCGCTCACCCGCTTGTTCACCGTAAGACAGCGAGCCCATGCCGGTCAGGATTGCAGTAATACCTGCATTTTCGTCTGCGATAAGATGGGCGCGGGCGTCTCCACCCTCCTGCCATTGCGCAGTCATCCACTCCAGATCCGAGACCAGCAGATCGGTCGCGGCTGTCAGATATTCTGCGCGGCGGTCGCAGTTACCGCCTGTGCAGTTGTCGCCTTGAGCAAAATCTGTCCAAGGGCGGCTGCCTGCACCGTGGTCCGTTCCGTTCAGGTCCTGGCCCCACAAAAGAAATTCAACGGCGTGATAGCCGGTGGCGACGTTGGCTTCGATGCCGTCTGCCTCTTGCAGCGTTTCGGCCAGCAATTCGGGCGTGATGCTGCTGGCGTCAATGGCTTCGCCAGACAACTCAAAGCTTGGATTGGCGATAACATTCAGGACGGCAAATCCGTTTTCGTCGGTTGGGCCACCATAGCTGGCATCGACGTAATCGATCAGGCCTTCATCCAGCGGCCACGCGTTTACCTTGCCTTCCCAGTCGTCAACGATCGCGTTGCCAAAACGGAAGACTTCGGTTTGCTGATAGGGAACACGGGCGGCGATCCAAGCCGCGCGGGCGGCTTGCAGGTGTTCGGCAGATGGGGCTTCGACTAGCGCAGCAATTGCAGCTTTCAAAGTTTCAGCGCTGCTCAGGCTGTCGCTGTATTTTGCTGACGCAATATCTGCATAGTTATTGAGGATATCGGCTTTGCTGACGGCATCACCTGCCAGAGCTACTGGTGCGAGGCTTGTCAGGGCAATGGCGCTGACGGAGAGCGTAAAAGACTTCATATAACAAGGTTCCTTAACACTGGGTTATGGATCGCTGAGGGATCCGGAAAGTATTGGTTCATGGCGCGAAACGCGTGCTTCGTGTTCGGGCTTCCCTAATCGAGTCGCGTAGGGTGGCTTGCTGTCTATTAACTGATTTAAAAAGTCAGGTATGTCAATCCGAGTATTTTACTTAGTTACTGGTGCTGGCGGTAATCGGCGGGCCGATAAGCATATACTGTTGCGGCTGATTGATGGACATAACTTGCACCAGTTGCGCAGGCTTGCTATGCGCTTGGAAAACCCGATAGATTTAATCGGAAAGCCGCGGGGCCGATTTGCAGAACGCCAATCCCAGACTAAAGATTAAGAACCTTGTACAGCGCTATGATGGCCGCAAGGTGGTTGATGATGTTTCGCTTGAGATTTGGCCGGGGCAGGTGGTGTGCCTGCTGGGGCCATCTGGCTGCGGGAAATCCACGACGTTGCGAATGATCGCTGGCGTCGAGATGCAAAACAGCGGTGAGATCTGGGTGGATGGCAACCTGATCTGCGACACCGTGTTTCGTGTTCCGCCTGAACGGCGCCAAATTGGTCTGATGTTTCAGGATTTCGCTCTGTTCCCTCATCTGCGTGTGGGGGAGAATGTGGCCTTCGGTCTGAGAGGGTCAAAAGCGGACAAGGGCATGCGAGTCGAAGAACTGCTGCGCCGGGTCGGCATGTCGCGCTATCTTGAGGCCTATCCGCATGAGCTTTCAGGTGGTGAGCAACAGCGCGTTGCTTTGGCGCGCGCTTTGGCTCCACGGCCCAGCATTATGTTAATGGACGAACCGTTCTCCGGGTTGGACAACCGTTTGCGTGATGGCATCCGCGACGAAACGCTTGAGATTTTACGTGAAGAAGAAACCGCTGTTCTATTGGTCACGCACGAGCCCGAAGAAGCGATGCGCATGGCTGATGAGATTGCCCTCATGCGGCGCGGACGGATCGTGCAACAAGGTGCGCCGTACAACATTTACAATGCGCCGGTGGATCGCGAAGCCGTTGCCTTTTTCAGCGACGTCAACATCATCTGCAGCACGGTGAACGGGGCCTTGGCTGATACGCCATTTGGGCAGTTCCTAACCCCAGGGATCGCGGATGGGCAAGAGGTTGAAATTGTTACACGACCGCAGCATATCAAGCTAGATTTTGATCGAAGCGGTACTGGGCCCAGCCCGACTATTGAAAATGGTACGGCCGCGCGTGGTACGGTGTTGCGTTCGCGATTCATGGGCAGCGAAAGCCTTGTTGAGTTTCGGATGGAACACGATGGATCGACGCTGAAAGCCACTGTTCCCAATGTGTTTTTGCCCAAACCGGGCAAGGTGATGTGGTTGTTGCTGCGACGGAACCGGTGCTTTGTGTTCCCGGTTGAAACGGATTGAAAAGGATCTTGCGATGAGCATTGAAATCGATCTTTCGGGCAAGCGCGCACTTATCACCGGCGGGGCGAGTGGCATTGGGCTGGCCTGTGCCGAAGGGCTGAGCCGAGCGGGTGCGGAAGTGACGATCTGCGATCTTTCGGACGGGGCTTGCAGAAAGGCGGTGCAGGATCTGCAAAGCCTTGGACACACTGCTGATTTCATAGTGTTCGATGTTAGCGATCGTGCGGCCTGCGAAACAGCCTTTGAAAAGCTGGCCGCAGACGGGGGCGTCGACATTCTTGTGACCTGCGCTGCCATCGTGAAAGCCATGCCAATCCTTGATTTCGATCCAGAAGATTGGGCGCGAATTCTGGATGTGAATCTCAGCGGCACTTTCCATTGCTGCCAACTGGCGGGGCGTCAGATGGTGACAAAGGGTTGGGGGCGGATCGTGACGCTAAGCTCGGTCAATGGCCAAATCGCCAATGCTGGACGCGGGGCTTACTCCTGCACCAAGGGTGGCGTAGATATGCTGACGCGGCTGCTGGCTGCAGAGTTGGGTGAACAGGGCGTCACCACGAATGCTGTTGCACCTATTCCAGTGGATACGCCAATGATCAAAAAGGTTCTCGGACCAAAAGATCGACAGTTGTGGCACGACCAAACCCCGATCAAGCGCTACGCGACCACACAAGAGGTGGCCGATGCAGTGTGCTTCCTCGCGTCTGAACAAGCCGCATTTATCAACGGCCATATTCTCAATGTGGATGGCGGGTTCATGTCTTCAGGGATATTGCCGAAGACATGAACTAAAAAGCTTCAAGGCTTAGAGAACGGTGACTGTCGTGCCCAGTGGCACGCGCTCATACAGATCTGCAACATGCTCGTTGATGAGACGAATACACCCGTTTGAAACCGAGCGGCCAATGGTTTTCGGCGCGGTTGTGCCGTGGATACGGAAATAAGTATCGCGACCGTTCTGGAACAGATAAAGCGCGCGTGCGCCTAGTGGGTTATCGCCACCGCCAGGTTGCACGTAATCATTGCCTTTGAATTTGGCGTATGCCACCGGATCACGTTCGATCATCTCATTGGTCGGGCGCCATGTTGGCCATTCTTTCTTGGCGCTGATTGTGGCGGTGCCTGTGAATTCTAACCCAGCTTTGCCAACGCCACATCCATAACGCAGCGCTTCTCCGGGCGCGGTGATCAGATATAGAAAGTGCGCGCGCGGTAGCACCAGCAATTGGCCGGGCTGATATTTGGGGTCTATGCTGACCTTCTGAGGATTGAATTTATCCTCCAACTGAAAAGCTTGGCTAACGCTGGGAAACGTCGCAGCGGTCAGGCCGGTAGCAATGAAGTGACGGCGTGTGAGCATAACAGATGAATCCTTAGTACATTTCACATTAAAATAATGTTTGTCTGAGCCACTTCAAAATAAAAATATAGTGAATTTGAGAATGTTTCTACGAAATGTGCCCGATCTACGTCACTTGAGCTGGCGAAAATGGATTCATTATTGAGTTCTCGGGAATTGCAGTTTGCTACAGGTGCACAGCGCGCTGTTCGCCCCTGCACAATCACATTTAGTTGTTTTGAAACGTGATCACCTAATGGCCAGTTTGGTGTCAGAAGAAAATTACGGTCTTCTAAAAAATTCAAAACTCTTTGCTCTTGAGCGCTGAATTGAGCGCGGTGGGGCAAGCAAATGGGAAAGGTACCCCAATGAAAACGTTTAAATCACTTCTGGGCGGAATTGCTCTGTCTGTTGTAACTGCAACGGCAACTCTGGCCGCAGGTCCCGAAATCAATGCATCGTCAACTGGACTTGCAATGCAGGGCTACGATCCGGTTGCATACTTCACCGTTGGTGAAGCCACAGAAGGCAGCTACAAAATTACGAGCATTTACAACGACGCGACATATCGCTTTTCGTCTGAAGAACACAAAGCCACGTTTGAAGCCAACCCAGAGGCCTATGCCCCAGCTTACGGTGGGTATTGCGCCTTCGGTACAGCGATGGGCTTCAAATTTGACGGCGACCCAGATCACTGGAAAATCGTTGATAACAAGCTTTACCTGAACCTGTCGCAAGACATTCAAGAGCGTTGGGAAGGTGACATTCCGGGCTTCATCACTAGTGCAGATGGAAACTGGACCAATATCAAAGACGCAACTCCAGCGTCGCTACAACAGTAAGCCTATCTCTTCCTGATTGGCGTGGGATGGCGGCAGACTTTCTGCCGCCATTTTTTATTTAAGTATTGCGAAAATTCTGCGTCTATTCTGCGGCGGTTTGAGCCTGCGTGTCGATACAGAGTTCTTCACGCGGAATATGACACCGGATCATATGACCGTCAGCGCCTTCCTGCCACGGCGGCACTTGCTGATCACAAATGGCCCCCAAACGGCGCGGACAACGGCGCTGAAATGGGCACCCCAGTGCGGGGGGGGAAAGCTCAACAACATCTTCGGCGCAAAGTTTTGGTGCAGTGTCTGGATCAGGCTCCAGCACCGCGCCCAACAGGATATCGGTATAAGGGTGCGAGACATCACCATAGACGTGTTCGGTCGGGCCATATTCGCACAGACGTCCTTGGTAAAGTACTGCGACCCGATCTGACAGGGCGCGCACCACTGCCAGATCATGGCTGACAAAAACATAGGTGGTGTTCTGGCTGCACTTGAGATCATTCAATAGATCCAGCACCGCCGCCTGAACTGAGACGTCCAACGCCGAGGTGACCTCGTCACACAGAACAATTTCTGGCTCGGCTGCAAAAGCACGGGCAACAGCCACGCGTTGTTTTTCGCCCCCTGAAAGCTGGCTGGGCAAACGGTCCATGTAGTGCGCGCTCAGCCGTACAGTTTCCAACAACGCTACACTGCGATCATGTAGGGCTTGGCCATCCAGCCGGTCGTACAGCCGCAGGGGCTGGGCGATGATCTCTGCGATGGTCTGACGCGGGTTCAGGCTTTCGTCCGGGTTCTGAAAAATCATTTGAATCCGGCGCAGCTGCTCTGGCGTGCGTTTTTCGACCACGGGCGGAAGGTTGATTTCATCTGCAACGCAAATGTTTCCAGCGCGCGGGGGGAGCAAACCTGCGATAGCTTTTAAGATGGTCGATTTGCCGCTGCCGGATTCCCCAACTAGCCCCAGCGTTTCCCCTCGAGCGATGGTCAAATCTATATCATCCACGGTGGGCACGGGCTCAGAAACGCCGCGCATTCGGTCAATTAAACCCAAGCTGCGATAGCTCAAAGAGATGTCTTTCAAAGACAAGGCCGGCTGACCATCGGGGCTGTGATGTACCGGTTCATGACGTCCATGATCCATGGATGCATGCAACGTGTCTGCGGCGCGAAAGCAACGTACGATCCCCCCGAGGCTATCCGGCACGGGATGAGGAGGGGCCTCTGAACAGCGTACCTCAGCCAAAGGGCAACGGGGAGCGTAAGCACAACCCTCGCCATCGCCGCCGGGCGGGGGCGGCCGACCTTCCAGTGCAACGGGCAGGCGACGGTCCCCAAGGCGCGGGATCGAGGCGAGCAACCCCTTGGGATAAGGATGGGATGGCGTGCGCAGGACTTCAGTGGCAGGGCCATCCAGAACAATTTGCCCGGCATACATCACTGCAACACGGGCGCAACTGCGGGCGATGACCCCCAGATCATGGCTAACATAGAGCATCGCCATGTTGCGCTCAGCTGCCAAATCGTTGAGCAGCTGCAAGATGTGTGCCTGCGTTGTCACATCCAGCCCGGTGGTAGGTTCATCCAACAACAGGGCTTCGGGCTCACCCGCAAGCGCCATTGCAATGGCTACGCGTTGCTGCTGCCCACCGGAAAGCTCATGCGGGAAACGTTGCAGTATCACATTGGGATCTGGCAAACGGACCTGCGCCAGTAGATTGTGTGCCACCTCTTGATGTTGTTCTGTGGGCACTGAGAGACAATGCAGGCGTAGCGCCTCTTTCAATTGTGTGCCGATGCGCATTGTGGGGGTCAACGCCTGTCCTGAGTTTTGCGGAATTAACCCCAGCCGTCCGCCGCGAATGGTTTCCAACTCATCACGGGACCGGGCAAACATATCGTCACCCCGAAAACAAACGCGGCCGGACAGCTTGCGCAGCCCGCCTTTCAAAAAACCCATGGCTGCTAAGGCTAATGTGCTTTTGCCAGAGCCGCTTTCGCCAACCAATCCAATGCTTTCCCCCGCCCGGATCGACAGGCTCACGTCGCGTAAAACAGGCAAGGTTGCGCCGGAGCGTCCTGTAAACCCAATCGAGAGGTTCTGGATGTCGATGATCGGCGTGTCAGACATTCTCAAAGCACCGCCTTTCCGGCGCGGTCGATGCCCAATGCCTTGCCCAAGGCATCCGCCATCAGATTGACGCCAATGATCAGGCTCGACAATGCAATCATCGGACCAAGTACCCCCCAAGGCGCGAGCGACATGAAGGTGCGCGCATCATTGATCATTAACCCCCAATCAGGTGTGGGCTCGGAAACGCCAAAGCCCAGGAATGAGAGTGATGAAAACGTCAGCAACATCCAACTCAGCCGCATCGCGCCCTCAACCAGCAAAACATCGAGCACATTGGGTAACAGCTCGCGGCGGATAATCTGCCTTTGTGGATGTCCACGCGCCCGTGCAGCCAGTACAAAATCACGTGCTACCACCGTTTGTGCCGCTGCCCGCACCACGCGGATAACCGGAATGCCAAAGAAAAACGCCAGTGTCGGGATCAGCACCTCATTTCCAGTGCCGAAGATCACCACCAACACCATCAGTGGTAATATTCCAGGCAGAGCCAAAAAGGCATCAACGGCGCGCATGACGATCTCATCCGGCCAGCCGCCACGCAGACCCAGCCATACGCCAACCATTCCTCCCCAAAGCACCGCAATCGGTGTCGCGACGCCACAAACTAACAGGGCCTCGCGTCCACCCAGCATCACCCGGGTCCAGACATCGCGGCCCAGATGATCGGTGCCGAGCCAATGCTCGGGAGAGGGACCAGAGAGGATCAAGCCGGAGTCCATTGCCTTGTAATCGAACGGTGCCAGCCACGGGCTGAACAGTGCCATCAACACATGCGTCAACACCAGGGCCACACCGATGGCCCCAGATGGCCGGGACAAGACATCGTAAAAAACCGTGCCCCAACGGCGGAGCAAAGAGGGACGCGCCTGAGCGCGGGAGGGTGCACCAACACTCATTTGCGCCTCAAATGTTGGGTGCGCATGCGCGGGTTCAACAGGATTGTCAGCAGATCTGCCAGCAAGTTGATCCCGACATAGGTGGCAGCCACCAGAATGGCGATGGCCTGAATCACTGGCAGGTCCCGATCCGAAATGGCATCGATCATCATTCGCCCTAAGCCGGGGTAGTTGAACACCACTTCAACCACCACGACGCCGCCTAATAACCAGGCAATGGTCAGCGCGACAATATTGATCGCGGGAAGTAGCGCACTGGGAAGGGCATGGCGAAACACCATTTGCCAATAGGGCACACCCTTCAATTGGGCCATCTGAATGTAGTCGCTGGTCATCACCTCGATTACGGAAGAGCGGACCATGCGCATGATATGCGCCACCATGACCAATGTTAGGACAATCGCAGCCGGCACGAATTCTGGAAAGAAGTCCAACGGTGGCGCATCTGCGGGGGTCAGGACCACGGCGGGAAAAAGTCCCAACCAGATTGAAAAGATCAACGTGATGATCGTGGCCGCAACAAACTCAGGAATCGTCATCGCAAAGATCGCACCGGTACTAAAGAAAATATCTGGAAACTTGTCGCGCCACAGGCCAGTGAAGACACCCAGAAAGATGGCCAGAGGTACGCCAACGCTCAGGGCCCCTGCGGCAAGCAGGATCGAGTTTTTGACCCTCAAGGCAACCTCTGCTGCTATCGTGGTATTGCCATTGGCTGATACACCCAGATCGCCCTGTAGGGCGCCAGTCGCCCAAGCCAGATATCGTTGCGTCGCGGATTGATTGAGGCCGAGCTGTTCACGACACCGTTCCAGAACCTCGCCTTGCGCATCGCGCTCTAAAAATGCTGTGCAGGCGTCGCCGGGTAGCGCCTCGATCCCCATAAAAATGATGACAGACACCATCCAGACGGTGACAAGGCCAAGGGCAAGACGACGAAGGATAAGTTCTGTCATGCGGTCCTGTGGGCCCCTTGCGGGCAGCAAGGCCCCTGAAGTTGCGGGCATGTGCCCAGTTCTGAGCCAAGCCTAACGCAAGCGGATCAGCGGCGTCGACTCTTTCTTGGCACGCTCGCAGGGCGAATCTCGAACATCCGGTAAAACCTGCGTGTAATCTTGCAATATGGCAAGAGGTCAGCCCTTGCGCCGGATCTCGATCTTGCGTCCGACGTCAGCGGGCCGGGGCAAGGCAGCGTGCTCTTCCGCCATCTTGGAAACGCGTTCAAGAATGTCATCGGGCATCGGTGCCACCTTGGGGCCGTCAAGGTTCACATGCAGCGTCAGCCCTTCGCCTGTTGCGGAGATCCAGCCATCTTCGTGAAACAGTTCTTGATAGGTGTGGAACCGTTTGCCATCATAATCCAGCATGTAGAACGAAGACCGCAGACGTTCACCCAACTTCACTTCCCGCAAGTAACGAATGTGAAACTCGGCCGAAAAAGTCGTGTGATTTGTGCGTTTGACGTAATTTGGCCCAAACCCCAATTCGGCAAACACCTCGTCCGACATCCGGTCAAACAAAACGGTGTAATACCCCATGTTTAGGTGATTGTTATGGTCAATCCATCCCGGTTCGATCTCGTGATAGGTCGAAAAAAAAGGGGCAGGTTGGGACATGATCCAAGGTATCTCTTGTTGGGTGCGTCCTGCATAAACGGTATGCCACGGAATGCAACGCGAAAGCGGAGGCGTGCCAAGGCGGCCTAATTGGCAGGCAGATGTTCCAGAACATGACACGGAACATTGCGGCCCATGTTGCAAGCTTTTTGCAATAGCGATGTTGCGACAGCCAGAGTTTCAGGGGCAGGGGCCTCGCTGTAGCGAACATATGCTTGCCACGCGACGGCTTCACAGCCGTGTGGAACACCCATCTGGCAACTAAGATTATAGAAATCTTCAGAGTTTCGTTCTTGTGTCGTGAGCAATAAGGCGACAGAAAAACATGCAGGGCCATTTCCAGCTTTGCACTCGCGTTCAAAGCGTGCGGCAACAACTTGTGGCGCGTCTCCGTTTTCGGGCAAATGATCCAGCCCCAATGTTGCAATGTTGCTTACCAATTTGACGCAGTTGTTGGTTTGTCCTTGCAGGCAGGCATCAAGAAACGAGGGGTATAACACCGAAGACGCTCGAAGGTTATTTGTCTCAAGATCCAGCAAGAGCTGTTTCATTTCATCGCGTAGCACACAGGTACTGGTCTCTTCATTATTGCAATCTTCATTTAAGCGGGTTTGATAGAGTTGAGCCGCGGTTTTCGCCTTGCCAAGATATGCCGCATACTCAGCCTCATATACCTTTGTTACCTCGGCTGGATCATCACCGGATTGCCGGGCGATCTGTGTGCGATACAGCAACATTCCCGTATCATAATCGAAACGGGCACGAGCGATGCAGGCTAAAGGATTAGATTGATCACAGCCAATCTCGGTAAGGTCGCGCAATGCCAACAATTCCTGTGCACCGGTTGTTACCAATCCGGTTGATGGGAGAATGCGCCCATATCGCTGCACAATTAGATCGCGGGCTTTGCCGCAGCTATCAGTCATAGAGAAGTCCAAGCCACACTCTGCCAAAGCATACTTTAGAACGGTTGAGCGTAGGGCTTCGGCACGTTCAGGATCATAAGGAAAGGGAGCGCTTCCAGCGTAGTAGCGTAAAGCTAGATCCTGACATTCGTCAAAGATATCAACAGGCTCGCATGTGTTCAGATAACCGTCTTGCGCCTGTGCGGCAACTGTGCTCGCCGCAAAAACAAACGCCCCGGCGAGGAGCCGGAGCGTTATCAATGACATAACCTTCACAAGCAGAGTCCTTATAGACCCAGCTTCTGCGCGACGATCTCGTTCACCGCCTTGGGGTTGGCCTTGCCGCCGGTGGCTTTCATTACCTGGCCAACAAACCAGCCCGCCAGTTTTGGGTTGACCTTGGCCTTCTCCACTTGGGCAGGATTGTCCGCGATGATCTGTTCTACCGCTGTTTCAATCGCGCCAGTGTCCGTGACCTGTTTCATGCCGCGCTCTTCAACGATCTGCGCCGGGTCGCCGCCTTCGGAATAGACTATTTCGAATAGATCTTTGGCGATCTTGCCGCTGATCGCATCCGAGGCGATCAGGTCAACAATGCCACCCAACTGCGCTGGAGAGACGGGTGACGTTGAGATGTCGGCATCATCTTTGTTCAGACGGCCAAATAATTCGTTTATCACCCAGTTGGCAACAACCTTGCCGTCACGACCCAGTGCTGCGGCCTCGAAGTAGCTGGCGTTCTCGGCTTCAGCCGTCAGGACGCTGGCGTCATAATCAGACAGCCCCATATCATTAATCAGGCGAGATTTTTTCTCGTCTGGTAGTTCAGGCAGGTTGGCAGCAATATCATCGACCCAAGCTTGCTCAATCTCCAAAGGCAGCAGATCTGGATCCGGGAAATAGCGGTAGTCATGCGCTTCTTCTTTGGACCGCATCGACCGGGTTTCGTTCTTGTCCGGATCATAAAGACGGGTCTCCTGATCGACAGTGCCTCCACCTTCGACGATTTTGATCTGACGGTTGGCCTCGACCATGATTGCTTGTTGGATGAACCGCATGGAGTTCATGTTCTTGATCTCGCAGCGGGTACCAAGGTGCGAGAAATCCTGCGTTTCCTGATATTTCTCATATGCCCCGGGCTGACAGATCGACACGTTCACATCTGCCCGTAGGTTGCCGTTTTGCATGTTGCCATCGCAGGTACCAAGATAGCGCATGATCTGGCGGATTTTAGCGATGTAAGCAGCGGCTTCCTCTGGCCCGCGAATATCGGGGCGGCTGACGATCTCCATCAGGCAAACGCCGGTGCGATTCAGGTCAACAAAGGACATCGCAGGATCCATATCATGGATTGATTTGCCTGCGTCCTGTTCCATGTGAATGCGCTCAATGCGAACCTGACGCGCGGTACCGTCACCGAGTTCCACCAGAACCTCACCTTCACCAACGATGGGATGGTAAAGCTGGGAAATCTGATAGCCTTGCGGCAGGTCAGGGTAGAAATAGTTTTTGCGGTCAAAGGCGGACTTCAGGTTGATCTCGGCCTTCAGGCCCAGACCGGTGCGCACGGCTTGTTCAACACAGAATTCGTTGATCACTGGCAACATGCCAGGCATGGCCGAATCCACGAAAGCCACGTTGGAATTGGGCTCCGCTCCAAACTTGGTGGACGCTCCGGAAAACAGCTTTGCCTTCGAAGAAACCTGCGCGTGCACTTCCATCCCGATGACAAGTTCCCAGTCATGTTTGGCCCCTGCAATCACTTTGGGTTTGGGGGTATCATAAGTCAGGTCGAGCATCGCAAAGTCTCCGATACGGAAAAGTCTTCCGCCTTCTACGGCAGGTGGCCATAACGAGCAAGGGCAAGTGATCCGCTTGTCTTTTAAAATGTTCGCCCAATTCAAATTCGGCTCTTGTGCAACTAAATTCGGAGCATGCGGTGGTAGGGTTTAGGTGATGTTCCGAAGGGCCAGTTAATGGGAAGTGTAGCATCATGATAAGTTGCCGGATGCGTGCAAAAAAAGTAAATATATCATGATGAAACAGTTAACTATCTGCTTATTAATGATTCTTTTAGCCGCTCCTGTGTTGTCTTTGACGGATAGCGGTGGGAAATCTTCCAAAACTCTGTCACCTCCGGCGCGCGAAGGCAACATTCCGCGCACCCGGTGGGAAGGGCAGAAGAGCGGTGCATTGTGGACGCGGTCATCGCTTGCAGCATTAAAGTCTCATGGAGCCGCGCTTCCAAATATGGTGCCCGCAGACGTGACGGATTGGTGCCCGGCTTACCCCGATGCTGACCTTGAAGCACGTAGGGCGTTTTGGGTGGGGTTGATTTCGTCGTTGGCGAAGCATGAGAGCACGTTTCGGCAGACCGCTGTGGGGGGCGGAGGGCGCTGGTATGGGCTGTTGCAGATCACGCCTTCAACCGCACGGCTTTATAAATGTAGCGCTCGCTCGGGTGCGGCGCTTAAAGACGGGGTGGCCAACCTGAATTGTGGAATCCGGATCATGTCAAAAACCGTTGCGCGGGATGGGGTTGTGTCACGCGGGATGAAAGGAGTCGCGGCTGACTGGGGGCCGTTTTACAGCAGTCGTAAACGAAATGATATGATGGCGTACACCCGGGCGCAGACCTATTGCAAACCCATCGAATCGACCCGTCCCAAGACGCGCCCCAAAGGATTGAGCAAGCCCGGAGCCGATCGTTAAGGCCGTAGATTTATGTACAAGTTGTACAACTTGTACGCGGGTTTTGTACAAAACTCAGGTGAGGTGGAGTGGTCGGGGAAATGGGGCCAGCCTACGGGGAGCGAGTTTAAACAGAATGTGCGCCTGCGGCGCGCAGGTTTATCTCATTGTCGGCCTTTGGCCTCCGCCTCGGGTGTTTCCTCTGGCGGAGGTATTCGTGGTCAGATGAAACGGGCAAGCAGGAGTACTTCGATCGATAGAGTGGGTGATAACTCACCATGTCCCGAGGGGAGGGATAGGGGGCGGATGGTGGGGTGGTGCCTAGCCTTTGGGTTGCCTCTTAGTTCAACCCGCCAAAAACGCCGTTTCAGACGTCAATCAATTTATGATGCTGAAAAATCCGCAACCCGGCGGCATCAATCTCAGCTTTAAGATCATCGGATATGAAAAACGTTGGCCGGGTCAATTTTCTATCCCGCCAAAGATGCGCTTCACCGATCACGTCGCGACTTACGGCAAGACCGTTGCAATCCTTCTTGTAACTACCGGCTGAAAGGTACGAAGTCCCAGCGCAGACCCACGCTTCTTCCACGCTTTTTTCAGGCAGGAAGGCATCCAGATACCTGCCGATCACCATCATGAAATAGTCTTTTTCTGGGGTTTTCCCCCGTGGCTGTTGCACGTCAACTGCCCAGAATTGATGCACACCGGGATCCAACCGCTCTATAATCTCTTTCAATGCTCTTTCAACAATTAAAAAGCCACGTGAACCATGAACAGAGATGCGAGGTTTTTGGGTGTTCGCGGAAGGACCAGCTGCGTTGGTTTTTCAAAGTCCTCGAGAACCGCGCCTTCCGTTAAATATTTTCGACCAACCTCTGAACGAAATTTAACGACCCAATTGTCATATTTGGCTCTTTCTTCTTCGGTCATCACAGTCTTAAAGTGATGGGTTATCTTCTCTTCATAGTCTGCAAAGTCTGCGGCCTCTGGTGAATAATCGCCACTACCGTCTGGATACAAAACACCCCAAGTCATCTCATTTCTCCTCTGCTGGCCTGCGGCCCCTTTGGCGGCGGGGGTATAGAGTGGTGGGCAAAAGTGCCCACCCTAAAAGATCACGCCCCCCGGATTCGGGTGACCATTTCGGTGGTGTCGCGGCTCAGGTTTGGGGTGGCGAGGATGCGGTCCAGTTGGGTAGCGATCAGATCCTGGCGGGCGGCATCATAGCGTTTCCAGGTCTCGAACGCCGAGCACATCCGGGCGGTGGTTTGGGGGTTGAGCGGGTCGAGCTGGATGAGCCAGTCGGTCAGCAGTTCATACCCCGCGCCCGAAGCGTGGTGGAAGCCTGCGGGCGACATTGCCAGCGCGCCCAGTGTGGCACGGAAGCGGTTGGGGTTTTTCATGGTGAAATCTGCGTGCTGGGTGAGCGCATCGGCGACGGCGGCGGTCTGGTCGGGCGCGGCCTGCACCACCTGCATCGAGAACCACTTGTCGATCACCAGACGGTCGTGTTGCCACTGGTCATAGAAAGCGGCAATCGCGGCTTCGCCCTTACCCGCTTGAAGCAAGCAGCAGAAGGCGGCGAGTTGCTGGGTCATGTTGTCAGCCGCATCATACTGGCGCTGGGCCTGCGCGCCGCCGTCGAGCCGGGTGATCAATCCGAGGGCGGTGTTGGCCAAGGAGCGCGCGCCGGATTGGGCGGCGTCGGGCTGGTAGTCGCCTTCAACCTGATACTGCGCGTAAAGGCGCGGGGCGAGGTCCTGCATATGCTGGGCGCGGGCCTGTCTGAGAGTTTCCAGCGCGTCCCAGATCGCCTGCGGGTTTGGCGTGGTGCCGCCGTCAAACAGGGTTTGGGCCAGATCGTCCTGACTGGGCAGGCCCATGGCCAGCGCGCGGAAGGCCGGATCAAGCGTGTCGTCGCGGGCGACCGCGGTGATGGCGTCGAGATAGGCGCTGTCGGGGGACGCCCCTTCGCGGATCATGGCGATGAGGCCGTCCTTGGCCAGCGCACGCCCGGCCTCCCACTTGTTAAAAGGATCTGTGTCATGGGCGAGCAGGAAGGCGCGTTCCGCGTTGCTGCTGTCGCGTTGCAGGATCATCGGGGCCGAGAAATCACGCAGGATTGACGGCGTGGGTTTGGCCGCAAGGCCGGTGAAGGTGAAGCTTTGTTCTTCTTCGGTCATCTCCAGCACCTGGGTTGCCTGCACTTCGTCGCCGTTGGGGCCAAGCAGGCCGACGGCGATGGGAATGACACGCGGCGGTTTCTCATCCTGCCCCGGCGTGGGCGGGGTGCTTTGGCGGAAGGTCAGGGTATAGGTGCCGTCAGAGTAATCGTCGCTGACCTTTAGCCGCGGCGTGCCCGCGTCGGAATACCAGCGTTTGAACTGGCTTAGGTCGCGGCCGGTGGCATCCTCGAACACCTTGAGCCAGTCTTCGATGGTGGCGGCGTCGCCGTCGTGGCGCTCAAAGTAGAGATCGAGGGACTTGTAGTAGGCTGCGTCCCCGACAAGGGTTTTGAGCATGCCGATCAGTTCGGCGCCTTTTTCGTACACGGTGGCGGTGTAGAAATTGTTGATCTCGACAAAGCTTTCGGGGCGCACCGGGTGGGCGAGGGGGCCGTTATCCTCGCGGAACTGTCTTGCGCGCAGGGCGATAACGTCTTCGATGCGTTTCACCGGCGCGCTGCGCAGATCCGAGGTGAACTGCGCGTCGCGGTAGACGGTCAGCCCTTCCTTGAGGCAAAGCTGGAACCAGTCGCGGCAGGTGATGCGGTTGCCGGTCCAGTTGTGGAAATACTCGTGGGCGATGATCGCCTCGATCCGTTCAAAGTTGCCGTCGGTGCTGGTTTCCGGGCTGGCGAGGACGCAGGAAGAGTTGAAGATGTTCAGCCCCTTGTTTTCCATCGCACCCATGTTGAAGTCATCCACCGCGACGATGTTGAAGAGGTCGAGGTCGTATTCACGGCCGTAGACATCCTCG
This sequence comes from Roseovarius albus, assembly GCF_900172335.1. Taxonomy (GTDB): domain Bacteria; phylum Pseudomonadota; class Alphaproteobacteria; order Rhodobacterales; family Rhodobacteraceae; genus Roseovarius; species Roseovarius albus. The sequence goes on along the minus strand of NZ_FWFX01000011.1, from coordinate 56,901 downwards.
TCCCATTTCATCGAGTGTTTGAGGGCCTCCATGCCGAAGGCGCATTTGCCTTCGTCGCCGGGGCGGACCCAGATGTTCAGTTCGACCTCGCGGCCGGATTTGGTGGTGAACTGGCCGGGATGATTGATCAGGTCACCCGCAACCAGCGCAAAGAGATAGGCGGGTTTAGGCCAAGGGTCGTGCCATTCGGCGAAGCCCTCGCCAGATGCGCCGGGGTTGCCGTTGGAGAGCATGACCTTTTCCGCGCCCTCAATACGGACGGTGAAGGGGGCCATGACATCGGGGCGGTCGGGGTAATAGGTGATCTTGCGGAAGCCTTCTGCCTCGCATTGGGTGCAGTACATGCCGTTTGACATGTAAAGCCCTTCGAGCGCGGTATTGGCGGCGGGGTTGATCTCGACCTCGGCCTCCCACACGAACGGTGCGTTCGGTGCATCAGCAGTGAGGCCCTGATCGGTGAGTTTGGGGGTGATGGATTGCCCGTCGATGGCGGCGCTGATCAGTTTCAGGTTTTCGCCGTGTAGAAAGAAAGTTGTGTCACTGGCGTCAGGGTTGGGTCGGAAGGCGATGCGCGAGCGGACACGGGTGGCTTCGGGGCTGAGGGTGAAGGTCAGGTCAACCGAGTCGATCAGATAGCCAAAGGGGGTATAATCCTTGAGGTAAATCGGTTGGGGTGTTGTTTCACGCATGCTCGGCCTCCGTCTGCTGCGGCAATAGATGTAATCGATCCGCCGGGGGCTGCAAGGCGGGAATGTTTGGGAGTTGTCCGAGGGGCTAGTTTTCGGAACACATGAGCAGCTGATCGAATTACAGGCCAAAGTCTGCTCCGAGTCTAATTATCGGCACTGCACATGTGTTTTAGCGACAGTTCTGCACAAAGATCAGTTGTTGAAGCTCTAACATTTGGAGGTAAAGTAAGTCGTCGATCATAAGAATATAAACCTCAAAAAAAGGCTAAATATGGAGCGTAGGGATTTTCTGGCGATGGCCGCTTTGCTTGGTTTCAGTACGCTCGCAACGCCAAATGTACTTCAGGCAAGTACCTCGCGGCGTGTTATTGTTATTGGGGCAGGTGCCGCCGGATTGACTGCGGGCTATTGCCTGCGACAGCGAGGCATGGATTTTCAGATATTAGAGGCTTCAAATACCTTTGGCGGGCGGATGAAGCGAAATTTGGGATTTGCTGACTTTCCTTTGCCGATGGGTGCCGAATGGCTTCATGTCTCCCCTCGAATTTTCAAACAAATCGTTGGCAATCGCGCCGTGAATGTTGCGCTGCCAACGGTGGGATACAAACGGGACGATAGCTTTGCCCATTGGGACGGCAATGTACTGAAGCGTTCACGCATGGGTGGCGAAACGGATCGAAAATTTGTCAATTCCAGCTGGCTCGACTTTTTTGAACAATATATATTCCCTGCTATTTCAGATCGAATTCAGTTTCAAAACCCTGTGACTGTGATCGACACATCAGGCGCGCGCGCATTCGTCCAAACCCGATCAGGTGAGACATTCACGGCAGACGATATCATTGTCACCGCACCTTTGAAAATGCTGCAAGAGCGGCGGATATCCTTTGTGCCCCCCCTTCCACGCAGCAAATCCAACGCGATTAATAGGGCGAAGGTCTGGGACGGTTACAAGGCTTTTCTGGAGTTCAACGCCTCGTTTTATCCTGCATACACTGAGGTTAAAGTGACCCCCAAATCCGCAGGGCAGCTGGGTTTTTACGACGCGGCCTATGGGCAGAATACACAGCGTCACATCTTAGGTGTATTTGCTGTGGGCAGCGCCGCAAAACCATATCTGGGGCTGCCTGAAGCCGCTACTGCGCGCAAGATTCTCGGGCGTCTTGACGAAATTTTTGATCGTGCGGCGACGCCGAAGTTTCGCAAAATCGTCACACAAGATTGGTCAAACGAGCCCTTTATAGGCGGCGCTTACCTGCAGGATCATGAAAATTGGAAACGCGTCCGCCAATTAGGCAACCCGGTCGGTCCGCATCTACACTTTGCAGGCGAAGCTTACACAGACGGGGAAGACTGGGGCTCAGTGCATGCTGCGGCTTTGGCGGCCAAGAAAGTGGTAGATCGGATGTAACCTAGCCATTTTCTCGGGGGCGAGTGACTCTTCAACCACGTGCGCCTTGAGCTTGTACGCCAACATTGATCTGACTTAGATGAGCAGCGACTGCTTTGCCCGCATATCGCCCGTTCATCTATTAACTGGACTTATACGAGGGGCTTGTGGTCTGGTGAAAGCCCTCCTAAGGGCGCTGTCATCGATCTGTTACACAGCGGGGATAGTCCAATGACGCTTTCGGTTGTTGCCATCATCCTGTTTGCAGCGCTTTTGCATGCGACGTGGAATGCCATCGTGAAATCGTCGGCGGACCGGACGGTGACGTTGGGTATGATTGCCCTTGCGCAATGTGTGGCGGGTGGGATCATGGCGGTGTTTTTGCCGCTGCCGAGCTATGAGAGCTTTCTCTATATCCTGTTCTCGACGGGGACGCATTTTTGTTATTACTACATGCTGAACTGGGCCTATCGGTATGGCGATTCCAGCGTGGTCTATCCGATTGCGCGGGGGATTGTCCCGGCGCTGGTGGCGATCTGGGCGATGATTTTAGTCGGCGAGCTGCTGCCGCTGGCGGCGTGGTTTGGGATTGCGCTGATTGCGGCGGCGATCCCGCTGTCGAGCTGGAAGGCGCTGACCTCTGGCTTTGATCGTAATGCGTTGATGTTTGCGCTGGGCACCGGGCTGTGCATCTCGATCTATTCCGTGTTTGACGGGATCGGCGTGCGCCTGTCGGGCAATACGCTGTCATACTGGGCCTGGGGGGCTTTTTTGCATATCATCATTGCCGGTTTTATCGGCATTCGGCGGCGGCATATGTTGGCGACGATTTCGACGCAGACTTGGGTGATTGGTCTGGCGGGTGGTCTGGTGTCGATGGTGGCCTATGGGCTGGTGCTCTATGCCAAGAACTTTGCACCGCTGGGCGCGGTGTCGGCGTTGCGTGAAACCTCGGTGATTTTTGCAGCGGTGATTGGGTTTGTGATCTTCAAGGAAGGCAATTGGAAACGTCGGTCTGCGGCGGCAGTGCTGATGTCGGCGGGTGTAGCTGTGATTGCATTAACAGCGTAAAGCATGCGTCAGTCTGCGCCTGCGCGCGATGACATGTGCAGGATTTCAGGTTTTCATAATGCCTTGATCGCGGTAGCGTCTGGATAACGAAACTTGCGCAAGGCTTCTCATGTCCCGACCGATCATTGGTATTATTGGTAATTCTTATCTGCTTGAAAACGAATACCCGGTGCATGCCGGGGGCACGATGTTATCAGAGTCAGTTTCCGGCGTGTCGGGATGTTTGCCGCTGATTGTGCCAAGTGATCCACGATATGTGTCGGTGGATGAGTTGCTGGAAGCCTGCGACGGGTTTCTGCTGACCGGGGGGCGACCCAACGTGCACCCTGAGGAATACGGGCAATCCGCCACCGCAGCCCACGGTGATTTTGACCGGGCGCGCGATGCGATCACCCTTCCATTGGTGCGGGCCTGCGTGGAGCGGGGGCAGCCAGTTTTGGGCATCTGCCGGGGATTTCAAGAAGTGAACGTTGCAATGGGTGGCACGTTGCATCCGGAAATCCGCGAGATTCCGGGACGCGAAAATCACCGCATGCCCCCCGATGGCACGCTGGAGGAGAAATTTGCCCTCCGCCATGTGGTGCATTTCACCCCTGGCGGTGTGTTTGACAGGCTGATGGGGGCGCAAGAGGTGATGACCAACACCCTGCACGGGCAGGGGATTGTCACGCCGGGCAAGGATGTGGTGATTGATGGCCATGCGCCCGATGGCACGCCCGAGGCGATTTATATCCGTAATTCCAAGGGGTTTGCCCTGTCGGTGCAATGGCATCCGGAGTGGAACGCAGCCAATGATCCGGTGAGCAGGCCTTTGTTTGAGGCCTTTGGTGAGGCAGCGCGCGCGTGGGCAGCAGGGCAAAACAGTTGGTCCCTTAAGACGGCGTAAACGTTTTCGCCATATTGTAGAAGTGACCTTGCCGGGCGACGTGGACTTGCGACCTTAGTTGGTGCAGGTCCACGTTTTTTCGCTACTAGCCTCACTGTCGAGAATGATCCCTAATTCCATGCGCTTCTTCTTAGTCAGATTGGCCGCGGCCATCTGATAGGACTGCGCAATGTGGTTCTTAAGCTCAGCGTCGCTGAGTCCCGGTTCATCATAGACCTGCAACCACTTCATCCCCCGCGAGGCAAGATAAGGGGCAGGGCGGATACCGGGCTGATCCTGCAGAACCTCATAGGCAATTTCGGACGCCTTAAAAGTGAAAGCATCGCGCCCGTCGTTCCAGCCGCAGATGGCAAAGACCTTGGTGCCCACTTTCCACACATCGGCATTGCCCCATTGCACCACATGGTTGGTGGCATGGAAGGTCGCGCAGAATTTGTTGAAGTCATCCCGTATCATGCAGATCCTTTCAGCAGCGCCAAAGTGACGCCCTGCATTTTCATCATTACTCGAGCATAGTTCCTCTACTGACGCAGATGAAAGGAAAAACAAATGCGCAGGTTCATTGATCTACCGCCCATTTGGCTGGTCCTTTTCCTAGCTCTAGCTTGGGGGCAAGCAACCTACCTGTCTACAGATCTTAACTTTGGTGGTGCTTGGTCGGGATTTGCTGGGGGGGTATGTGTCGGTGGGGGGCTGGTGCTGATTGCAATGGCGATACGAGAGTTTCGCACACATCGCACGACGGTCATTCCCCATCGCGAGGCTGAGCGCTTGATTCAAAGCGGGATCTTCAAGTGGTCACGCAATCCGATCTATCTGGGTGATTGTCTAATCTTACTGGGTTGCATTCTGAAATGGAATGCGGTGCTGTCATTGCCGCTTGTGCCGATCCTTTTATGGGTGCTTGAGACACGTTTTGTCATTCCCGAAGAAAACCGTTTGCGTCGCAAGTTTCGGGCTGAATTTGCCCGGTATAGTTTGAAGACGCGACGTTGGTTTTAGGGCGTGGAACGACGATCACTGCAGCGAGTAAAGGTATCATATTGATGATCAAACAGGTCGGACAGGGTGATTCCCTGAGTCTAGGATCTTGGTGAGTTCGATGTTGGTTCTGGTCAAAAAACCGTGTTTGAGCGTCCTTTTTGTATCCAATTGTATCCTAAACGTGGGTTTTGCCGCCGTGTTTAAGGATGAATCCAGATCGCTGCCTAAAATATAGGCATTGGCCCTAGGCATTTAGAAAAACTGGCTGTCGCATCTTTGGAAACGCTGTGAAATAACGACGCCTGAAGCTATGAAGCGACATCTTGTTCAGGGCCCAACATCAGGACAAGACGACGCAAGACACGGAGGGACGCAGTTTTGAAGATCGGAACGCCTAAAGAGGTGATGGACGGTGAGAACCGGGTGGCAATGACACCTGACTCAGCCAAGCAGTTACAAAAGCTGGGATATGAATGCGCGATTGAGACGGGTGCAGGTGCAAGCGCCGGTTTCTCGGATGCAGATTACGAGGCCGCCGGGGTTGAGGTGATCAAGACACCTGCCGCCCTGTGGAAGGCCTGTGATATTGTTACGAAAGTACGTCAGCCAGATGCGACGGAACTGAAGCGTCTGAACAAGGACAAAACGCTGATCTCGTTCTTCAACCCGGGTGGGAATGAAGAGGGGATGGAGTTGGCCAAATCCAAAGGCGCGAATGTGATCGCCATGGAAATGGTGCCACGTATCAGCCGTGCGCAGAAGATGGACGCGCTGTCGTCGATGGCAAACATCGCAGGGTATCGCGCTGTCATTGAGGCCGGGAACAACTTTGGCCGGTTCTTTACCGGTCAGATCACGGCGGCGGGCAAGGTGCCCCCGGCGAAAGTTCTGGTTGTCGGTGCCGGTGTGGCTGGTCTGGCCGCGATTGGCACTTCGACCTCTCTGGGTGCGATCACGCTAGCGTTTGATGTGCGTCCAGAGGTGGCCGAGCAGGTTGAATCGATGGGCGCCGAGTTTGTCTTCCTTGATTTTGAGGAAGAGCAGACCGATGGCGCGGCCACGGGCGGCTATGCCTCGGTGTCTTCGCCAGAGTTCCGCGAGGCGCAGCTGGCCAAGTTCCGTGAACTGGCGCCTGAGGTTGATATCGTCATCACCACGGCCCTGATCCCGAACCGCGAAGCGCCAGAGCTGTGGACCGAAGATATGGTTGCGGCGATGAAGCCGGGCTCTGTTATCGTGGACCTTGCGGCGGAAAAAGGCGGCAACTGTAAGCTGACCGTCATGGACGAGAAGATTGTGACCGACAACGGCGTCACCATTATCGGCTATACCGACTTCCCAAGCCGGATGGCGGCGCAAAGCTCGACGCTTTATGCCACCAACATTCGCCACATGATGACCGACCTGACGCCAGAGAAGGACGGTCAGATCAACCATGACATGGAAGACGACGTTATTCGCGGTGCAACTGTGACGTTTGAAGGTGAAATCACCTTCCCGCCACCGCCGCCGAAAGTGCAGGCGATTGCGGCCCAGCCGAAGGCGGAAGCGCCCAAAGAACTGACCCGCGAAGAGAAACTGGCGCAGGAAGCTGCGGCATTCAAGGCACAAACCAAGAGCCAAGTCACCTTGCTGGGGATTGGGGCTGTGTTGTTGCTGGGTGTGGGCCTGGTGGCGCCGGCCAGCTTTATGCAGCACTTTATCGTGTTTGTTCTGGCGGTCTTTGTCGGCTTCCAAGTGATCTGGAACGTGTCGCACTCGCTGCACACGCCATTGATGGCGGTGACGAATGCGATCTCGTCGATCATCATTCTGGGGGCGTTGATGCAGATTGGCTCAGGCTCGTTCCTGGTGATCTTGCTGGCGGCGCTGTCGGTCTTCATGGCGGGGATCAACATCTTCGGTGGGTTCCTCGTGACACGGCGCATGCTCGCCATGTTCCAAAAGTCGTAAAGGGTCAGAATAATGGATTATGGTTTTACTACAGCCGCTTACGTGGTGGCCGCCGTTCTTTTCATCCTGTCTCTGGGTGGCTTGTCCGGACAAGAAAGCGCCAAACGTGCGGTTTGGTACGGCATTGCGGGCATGGCGCTTGCGGTCTTTGCAACGATTATCGGACCCGGATCTGGCCTGTGGCTTTTGTCGCTGCTGCTGATCGCTGGCGGTGGCTTTATCGGGACTTATGTGGCGCAACGCGTGCAGATGACCGAGATGCCACAGCTGGTTGCGGCGATGCACTCTTTGGTGGGTCTGGCCGCGGTCTTTGTCGGTTTCATCGCACATTTTGAAATTGGCAATGTCGCTGAAGTGATGGCGATTGCGGATTCTGCAAAAGATGCAGATCTTTCGAACCTTGGAACCTTTGCCAAACTTATTGCCAAGAAGACATCGACCGAACTCTCGATCCTTCGGGTGGAACTGTTCCTGGGCATCTTCATCGGTGCGGTGACTTTTACCGGATCCGTGATTGCCTATGGCAAACTGGCGGGCAAGGTGACCTCGGCGGCGGAAAAGCTGCCCGGTGGGCATATCCTGAATGCGTCAGCCGCTGGTTTGTCGCTGATCTGCCTGATCTGGTACTTCAACACTGGTGGTTTCTTCCCGCTGTTCCTGATGACTCTGGCGGCGCTGTTCATCGGCTATCACCTGATCATGGGCATCGGTGGCGCCGACATGCCGGTGGTGGTGTCGATGCTCAACTCGTATTCCGGCTGGGCCGCGGCGGCGATTGGTTTCAGCCTTGGCAACGACCTGTTGATTGTTGTTGGTGCGCTGGTCGGTTCCTCGGGTGCGATCCTGTCTTACATCATGTGTAAGGCGATGAACCGCTCGTTCATCAGCGTGATCCTAGGCGGCTTTGGTGGCCCTGCGGGTGAGCAGATGGCCGTTGAAGGCGAGCAGATCGCGATCGAGGCTGAAGGTGTGGCAGCAGCCCTGAATGAGGCGGATAACATCGTCATTATTCCGGGCTACGGCATGGCCGTGGCACAAGCACAGCAAGCGGTGAGCGAGATCACCAGCAAGCTGCGGGCTAAAGGCAAGAACGTGCGTTTCGCCATCCATCCGGTGGCGGGTCGTCTGCCCGGGCACATGAATGTGCTTCTGGCCGAAGCCAAGGTGCCTTATGACATCGTGCTGGAGATGGATGAGATCAACGATGACTTCCCAGACACAGACGTGGCCATCGTCATCGGGTCAAATGACATCGTGAACCCTGCGGCGCAGGATGACCCAAACAGCCCCATCGCCGGCATGCCGGTTCTGGAGTGCTGGAAGGCGAAACAGGTGTTTGTGTCCAAGCGTGGTCAGGGTACTGGGTACTCCGGCATCGAAAACCCGCTGTTCTACAAAGAGAACACCCGCATGTTCTATGGCGATGCCAAAGACAGCGTCAGCAAATTGATCCCGATGATCGACTGACCAAGCGTTTCAAATTATTAAACAAAAAGACGCCCGGAAACTAATCCGGGCGTTTTTTCTTTTGTTGACGGGCAAAACCTGCACAATAGAAGCGGGATACGAACGTATAAATATTTTGGGGACATTATGGCTGATCAAGCTCATGAGGCGACAGCTCCGCATTTGCCGTTTTATATTACGGCACCCGGAGAAACGGATGTATTATTCGTCGGGATAACAGTTTTTGTCGTGGTTTTGATTTTGTTGCTTGGGGTCTTTTACCTCAAGCTGCATTCATTGCCAGAACAGATGGCGCATCATTCTAACCATACGCAGTTCCAAGTGGTTGCCATCTTGGGGTTAATTGCGCTGTTTACCCATAATAACTTCTTCTGGATTGCAGCGTTGATTTTGGCCTCCATCCAGTTGCCGGATTACGAGGGCTTGCTGACATCGATGTCCGAGTCTCTAAAAAGTATGGCCGAAAAACTCGATTCACGAGAAACCCTCGCGGCTGAAACCGAAACGGTGGCTGCCATGGATGCGCCCGATGAAACCACCAAGGCGGAGGGCTAAGGTATGTTAGAATTTATCTTTTGCTCAATGCTCACGATCTTTCCGGATTACATGTTTCGCCGGTACAGGCAGGGCAAGCGGATTGGTCATGAGATCACGCTGTTTTCTGTCTGGTACGAGCTACGCTATGGCATCGTGACCTGCCTGATGCTGACAATCTCGTTGGTGACGGTCGTCTTCTATTATCACCCATCGACCACCAATGTGTCCTCGTTCTTCAGAACCGTAACCATCTTGTCCGAAAGCGGTGGGCGGGTCGAAGAAGTTTACGTGATCAATAATCAGGAAGTGAATGCAGGTGATCCTTTGTTCTCGCTCGATGCGTCTTCGCAGCGTGCGGCGGTTGAAACAGCTGAGCGCCAAATCGAAGAAGTCTTGGCCCAATTCAATGTGGCGGAAGCCGATCTTGCCGCCGCACGAGGTGTGGTAGCACAAGCAAAAGGCGCCTTGGATCAGGCGAAAGAAGAACTTGCCGTACGGCAGACCTTATTGGACCAGGGCTCAACAGCCGTGAACACGAGAGATGTCGAGAAGCTGGAAAATGTTGTGGAAACTCGGCAAGGGGCGTTGGACGCGGCGAAGGCGCAGCTCAAGGCGGTTGAGGCAGAGGTTGAGATCTCACTGCCGGCTGCCAAAGCAACGGCGCTAGCTTCATTGAAACAGGCGCAGACCGAACTGGAAAAAACGGTGATCTACGCGTTGGTCGACGGCACGGTTGAGCAGTTTGCGCTGCAACCCGGTGATATTGTCAATCCGATCCTGCGCCCGGCTGGTGTTTTGGTGCCGCCGGATGTGGGGGAAGGCCGGTTTCAGGCTGGTTTCAGCCAACTGTCCGCGCAGGTGATCAAGCCGGGGATGCTGGCCGAAATCACCTGCATGTCGCTGCCATTCACGATCATTCCGATGAAAGTTGTCGGGGTGACCGACTATATTCCTTCAGGGCAATTCCGGCCCTCTGATCAGCTATTGGATGTTCAGGACCGGGCACGCCCCGGTACGCTCAACGTCTATATGGAGCCGCTGTTCGAAGGTGGAACCAAGCTGGTGTCACGCGGTAGCAAATGCATTGCGAATGTCTACACCAACAATCATGACCGCCTGCATTCCGAGGAAATGAGCACGGGCAAATGGCTCTTTTTGCACATGGTTGATACCGTTGGCCTTGTCCATGCGGCGATCCTGCGCATTCAAGCGTTGTTGTTGCCGGTTCAAAATCTGGTTCTGACGGGACACTGATCAGGGATAGCTGGGTTTTAACTCCAGCAATTCATCCAGCTGACGTGCGATCCAGCCGCGGGGAATGAAATGCCCGCGGCTGTGGACGTCCAGCGTGACCTTACCTTTGGCGCAACTGTCCCATGTGGTGCGGGTGAAGGTGTCATGTTTGGTGATGCTCCAATCGCCCCGATCAGTGCCGGGGCCGCAGTGGAATTTGGACCGCCACAGGGCCACGGGATAAGTGGTGTCGCCATTCGGGCCAAATGGGAAATCCATCACCGTGTCTGATGTGCCATGGACATGGCGGACCTCTGCCGGGGCTTGGGGGCATTGTACGTATTGGTCCAGCGTTCCCGCGACCGCTAAGAGGGCGGAGACTTGGTTGCCGTTTTCACAGGCATAGCGCCAGGCCATGGCGGAGCCAAAGGAGTAGCCCGAGACGTAGATTTTGCTTTGGTCGATGGGATAGCGCTTGGCGACATCCTTCAGCACGGCCTGCGCAAAGGGCACGTCTTCGGTTTCCGGGCGCCAGAAGTTCCAGCTTTTGCCCAGCCCGTTGGGGGCGACCAGCAGCACGCCGCGCTTGCGCGTGGCCCCGGCGATGCGACCATGTTTGACGATCAGAGTGCCCTGTCGCGCCCAGCCGTGGAAGTGCAGCAGCACGGGCAGGGGGGATGTGCCGTCCCAGCTGTCGGGTTCCAGCACATGGTAAGAGCGGTCACCGAGGGGGCAGGGCACCTCGGCATGGCAGGTGCCCTCTTGCAGGCCCACGGCAAAGGCCGGTGTGGCAGACAGGAAAAGGGCAAAAAGGGCATTACGTATCATGCGCCCAGACATGGCGGATCAGATGTGTAATGTCATGTCACATCTCTGTGGGGGCACGCGCCTGTAGGTCGGGCTTCAACCCAGTCCCTCTTTACAACACCCGGCCAAGCCAGACCGCGGGATGGCGATGTGTGGGTTCGTAGGCCGGTTTATTTGTGCCAAATCCGTGAGAGGAGGTGCGTGCCGTACCCATTGCAAAATCGCCAGCCCTTGCGGGCGGTCTGGCGATACGCGCGGCGGCCTGCGGCCTTGATTCCGCGCTATTTCTTTTTGAATGAAGTCTGAGTATTTGGGGTGTGTATCGACTTGTCTGTCTGCCACTGTTTTTCAAAATGTTTGATCCGGCCCCAGACGAACAAGAGAAAAGCCGCAACTATCGTGGTGTGAGAAATTGCAAAATATGCCCCTAAATATGGCATGGATAGCATGTACAACGGGGGAATAGACGCAATGACGCTGAATGAAAAATATAGGATTACCCGCCACAACGGAGGGTGTGAAGGCACATCCATACACCAGTTGTAATAGCGGGCAATCTGGGTGCCCAGAAACCACATTACCAGCTCAAACCACCATGCAACGTTGGCACGTCGAGGGCCGAGAAGCCGTAGTGGCGCAGCCAGCGCAGGTCGGAATCAAAGAAGGCGCGCAGGTCGGGGATGCCGTATTTCAGCATGGCGATGCGGTCAATGCCGACGCCAAAGGCAAAGCCCTGATATTCGTTGGGGTCGATGTTGGCGGCTTCCAGTACCTTGGGGTGGACCATGCCCGAACCCAGAACCTCAAGCCAGTCGTCGCCTTCGCCCACTTTGACGGTGCCGCCTTCCCAGGAACAGCGGATGTCAACCTCGGCCGAAGGCTCGGTGAAGGGGAAGTGCGAGGCGCGGAAGCGCAGCTCGACATCGTCGACCTCAAAGAAGGCTTTGACGAACTCTTCCAACACCCATTTCAGGTTGGCCATGGAGATGTCTTTGTCGATGGCCAGCCCTTCGACCTGATGGAACATTGGCGTGTGGGTCTGATCGTAATCGGCGCGATAGACGCGGCCCGGGGCGATCACGCGGATGGGCGCGCCTTGGGCTTGCATCGAGCGGATCTGTACCGGCGACGTGTGCGTGCGCAACACGTGTGGCGGGCGCTCGTCGCCCTCGGCCCGGTGGGTGTAAAATGTGTCCATCTCCGCGCGGGCCGGGTGGTGGCCGGGGATGTTCAGGGCGTCAAAGTTGAACCAGTCGCTTTCCAACTGCGGCCCCTCGGCCACGGCAAAGCCCATGTCGGCAAAGATCGCGGTGACCTCCTCAGTCACCTGACTGATCGGGTGAATGGTGCCGCGGCGCTCGGTCCGCGCGGGCAGGGTCACGTCCAGGCATTCGGTGCGCAGGCGTTCGTCCAGCGCGGCATCGGCCAAGCCAGCCTTCTTTGCGGCCAGCGCCGAGTTGATCTCATCCTTGAGCGCATTCAACGCGGGGCCAGCAACCTGACGCTCTTCCGGTGTCATCTTACCCAACTCACGCATCTTCAGGCTGACTTCGCCCTTTTTGCCAACGGCCTGCACGCGCAGCTCTTCGAGCGCGTTTTCATCGGCAGCATCGGCGATTGCGGTCAGATATTTGTTCTTGAGATCGTCCATTGGGCATACCTGTATCAGCGTCAAATGCGAGTTACCCCGCTTGCGGCGGCTGTGCAAGCTCTAGCGCAAGTTGGCGAGGTATTCTTTGGTGAACTCGCGGTATCCGCCAGAGGTTACCTGATGGTGGCCCTGCATGTGATCATGCAGATCGGGCAGTTTGTGGAACGGGACCTGCGGAAGGGTGTGATGTTCGACATGATAGGGCATGTTCCATGCCAGAAAGCGCACAATCCGGTTGGTATAGGTAGTGCGGGTGTTTTCGAACATGTTGGCGACAAAGGCGCAGCGGCCGTGTTCGGCCAACAGATACAGCCTCAGGAACGGCTGGCCCAGCAGGCAGGGCAGTAGCCAGACCCACCACAACAGCTGTGTCACAAACAGGCTGGCAAGTGCGACGCCATAGATCACCAGCATGTATTTCGCCTCCATTCTGACGCGTACACGAGCGCGTTCAGGGACGTAATCGCCAGGTTCGCGTCCAAAGGCGTTGCCGATGGTTTTGTCGATGGTGTCGACCCAATAGGGGATGCCGGTGATATGGACAATGTAGTTGCCAAGGCCCTCGGGCTTGGCCCCAGCGATCAGCTCGGGGTCTTTGCCGGGGATGTTGGTAAAGCGGTGATGCGCCAGATGGAAATAGCGGAACCATTCAAAGGGCAGAAAGATCATCAAGCCGCAGATGCGCCCGACCCATTCGTTGATCCAGACGGTTTTGAAGGGGGTTTTGTGCGTGGCTTCATGTTCCAACGTGAACAGAAAGCAAATGGCGATGCCCTGTACCACCAATGCCAGTTGCCACAGGGGCCAGCCAAAGGCGATCCAGCAGCCGAGGAATAAGATCAACCCTAAATGCCCGGCCAGATGACGCAGGCCCGGCGCATCCTCGGCTGTGTTCAGGGCCGAGAGCATTTCGCGGGGCAGGGATAAGACAAAGGCTTTGTGATCGGTCATTGGAGGCATGCTGGCATATATGGTTGGGCATACTCAGCAGGAGCAAAGGACATATGTCAATACTGGTGACGCATTGTCTGCGCACTTGAGAGGGATGCCTATTGACAGAAGCGCGCGCTATGCTCTTCTTTGTGCAGAGATTTATCAAAGAGGGCCCAATGCATCCTAACAGATTATCTGTTTTCATTGCGTCAATGATGCTGATGCCGGTTGCTGGTGTCGCAGAAGATGACAGCCATTTCCTGATCACAGGCGAACGTCTGGCTTGCGTCATGTCGCACAGCGCGGACTACAGTTTTGACAGTGGTGATGTGGCGTTTATCGCGGTTGAGGATTGCTCAGGCGATGGCGGTGGACAGGTGAGCCTTGCAAACATGGTCTTGAACAGCGCGCCGGATGTCTCGGTTGCGGATGATCAGGCGCCGGATGCTGTGGTAGCACTGAGCAAGGACGATCTGGCCTGTTTGGCGAATTTGGATGTCGCCGGCGCGGATGCGCTTTATGCCTTCTATCCGAATGGGTGCCGTCTTGAACAAAAAGACTGAGGCCGGGCCGCAGGAGAGCGAACCCCAGACCGAGGCGGACAAACCTTCCCGATTTGACAGCATGGCCAAGGTGGTGACCTTGGTGATCGCGGTCTTTGGTGTCGCGCAATATGTCTATGACCGCGTCGATGCGCGGGCCAGTGGCAAGAAAAGCCGCTCAATCTCCTACATCGAACAATATGCCAATGCCGACATGCTGGAAGCGCGTCATGCGCTGGCGGAGTTTTGGGCCGGGCAGGGCGATTTGGTGGGTATTTTCCGCAATACCAGCGTGTCAGAGCGCGCCTATGAGGCTCTGCTGGATGCCAGTGTGTTCCGGGCGGGCCGTGATGCCGATATTCAGCGTGCATTACTGCAGGTGGATAGTTTTTACACGCAGGTGGGGTTCTGCCGGTCCAGCGGGCTGTGTGAGGCGGGGCTTCTGGATGACTATTTCTGCGAGACCGCGCGTAAATACGCCTTTGTCTATGGTCCGTTTTTTGACCGGATTTCCGACAAGACCGGGGACAGTGGCGTAGGGCGGGAGCTGTCAGCCTATGCAGTGGAGTGTGCGACTGTAGATCCGGCCAGTTAGGAGAATTCAACGTGTCCAAACTTTCTGTCTTGGGTGGGATTGCAGTCGCTTTGCTGGCGTTGGGCGGTTTCGCGTACGCGGGGGAATGGCGGCACACAGGGGTCACCGATGGTTCTGCTTGCGTGCTGAAATTCGAAGGGGCTGTGACGACAGGGGATGCGCAGGCCTTGGAGCTGGCAATTGAGAGGTTTGAGGCTGAGATAACGAAGACCAACCAATTCTACTATATGGCCGATTACCCCTATGACAGCGTGTGTCTGAACAGCGAAGGCGGTAATTTCGCCGAAGGCGTGAAAATGGCGCAGGTGTTGAACCGCGCGGGATATGGCACACTGGTCGAAGCAGGGGATGTCTGCATGTCGGCCTGTGCCGTGGCTTTTATGGGCGGCAGTTATCACTCGGAATCTGATCGCGGGGTCCAGCCCAAACGTGCCCTGCACCCTACTGCGCGTCTGGGGTTTCATTCGCCGTCGCTGAATGTCCCCAAAAGCCAATATTCCGAGGCGATTGTCGCCGATGCCTATGCGGCGGCGCTGGGTTCAATCGCCGAGCTGCAGAAGGTTGCGGATGAGATCCGTTTCCCGCGCTCTCTGCTGGTTGAGATGTTGGGCACCCCGCCCAGTGACATGATGTTTGTTGAAACCGTGGGGCAGGCCACGCGGTGGCGGATGATCGTGGCGGATGTGCAGCCGGTGACAGATGTGCAGGCGTCGCATATGGAAAACGCCTGCGAGAACATTGACGCGGGACTGTTGGATGAGGATCCGCGCGAGTGGGGGTTTTATCTAGTCGAGGGTGGGGATCCCTATACGCTCAGGAATGAAGGCGGAACTGAGTGGGCCGGGGAGTACACTGGTTTTCGGCAAGAAGCGGCTACGCCGTGTTCGTTTTACTACAATGCGCGTGTCGCGACGGACCGCCTGCACGTGACCAATCATCAGGGGCTGGTGGAATTGGTCGAATGGGTGGATCTGCATGCCTATCAGCTGTTTGCCCCGGAGACACGACTGACAGAATTACCTGTGCGGTAGTGCCAAAGATTTTACCTTCGTTCGGGCCATTCAAGGTTGTCGAATAGTTTTTAGCTCTGCAGTGTTGTGTGTGATTGAGATCAGTTTGAAAAAGATCGGAATTTGAAATGACGACACAAATCGAAAAAGCCAAGGCTTTTGCCACTCTGCATGTCAAAGGCCAGCCAGTGATCCTGTTCAACATCTGGGATGCAGGCAGCGCCAGTGTGGTGGCGGAGGCCGGGGCGGCAGCGATTGCCACGGGCAGTGCGCCGGTGGCCATGGCGCAGGGCTACGGCGATGGGCAGAACATGCCACTGGAGGAAGCATTGGCCAATGCGGCGCGGATCGTTGGCGCGGTCGACTTGCCGGTCTCGCTGGACTTTGAGGGGGCCTATGCGGTGGAGGCCGAGGGCATCAAGGCCAATGTCACGCGTGCCTTGGAAACGGGTGTGGTCGGGTTCAATTTCGAGGATCAGGTGGTTGGTACTTCAGACCTGCACGCGGTAGATGTGCAGGCGGCCCGCGTGCGTGTCATGCGCGACGCCTGTGATGCCGCGGGTGTGCCCGCCTATATCAACGCGCGCACGGATTTGTTTTTGAAAGCCGCGCCCGAGGATCATTCTGAGGCGATGCTGGAGGAGGCGATCACTCGTGCCAAGGCCTTTGCCGACGCAGGCGCCAGCGGGTTCTTTGCCCCGGCGCTCAAGGATGAAGCGATGATTGCGCGGCTGTGCGCGGCCACGGATTTACCAGTGAACATCATCGCCTTGCCGGGCACGCCCGAAAACAGCCGTCTGGCAGATCTGGGCGTCGCGCGGATCAGCTATGGCCCGGTGCCGTACAAGAAAATGGTGTCTTGGCTGGGCGATCAAGCAGAGGCGGCGCTGGGCAGCTTGGGCTGAAGAAGCACCAGATTGGCTGCATATTGAATTGACCGAGAGGGACTTTGCCCCTCTCATGGGTTATAGCCGTCTTCCCAGCTCTCGATGGATGCGCCGATGCCTTTGGAAATGACCGACGAAAATCCGATGATCCCTTATCAACCGCCGATGCCAGCGGACGCCTTGCCTGAGATCGTGGTGCCGGATGCGGTGGCGGCAGATGATGACCGGATGTGGGTACAACAGACCGAGCGACGTATTAGGCAATGATCGGAAGGAAGCTAAGATGCATATCGGACTGATTGGCGGAATCGGACCTGCCGCAACTATTGAGTATTATCGGCGGTTGGTTGAGCTTTTTAAAGCAGAAGACCTGCCTTTGAAGCTGACGATTGCCCATGCCGATGTGTCCGTTCTGGCAAAGAACGCCCCGGCGGATCGCAGAGATGAACAGGCCGAAGTGTTTGCAGGACATCTCAGGCAGCTCAAAGCCGCGGGCTGTGACGTGGCCAGCATAACTGCACTGACCGGGCATTTCTGTTTTGACGAGGTCAAGGCCTTGTCGCCCCTGCCGTTGATGAGTGCGATAGAGCCAATAGATTTCTATTGTGCTCAGAACGGCATTAATCGCGTAGGTTTGCTGGGCAGCCCGCCGGTTTTGCAAACCCGGCTTTTCAGGTGCTTGCAGCAGGTTGAAGCGATTGTACCGGAAGAAGGCTTGGTCGGGTTGGGGGACACTTATATGCGGGTTGCGCTGTCCGGTGAGTGTACTGATGCGGACCGGGACATACTGTTTGCAGCGGGGCAGGGCATGATTGCCACTCAGCAGGCCGATGCGATTTTGCTGGCAGGAACCGACCTGGGTTTAGCCTTTGATGGACGGGACCCCGGCTATCCGGTGATCGATGCTCTGGAAATCCACGTCGCGGCAATGGCTGAACTGGTGAAAAATGAGCAGGTGGCTTTGCGATCCCACTAGATGGAGAGCGCTTTGTGCTCCAAAAACCATTTCCAGCGCGGGGGCACACCTGCAGTTTTCGAGTATATGAATTGTTAGTCCTGCATCTTCCTGAGTGCGGTTAATAATGCATGCCTTGCTCTTGTTGCGGGGTAGTTATTCTTTGTACATTCGGATGCCCAAATACTGGCAGGGAGGCGTTACGGGTAGTTTTGTATTGGGACGCGCGCCATGAACAATTTGAGTGAATTATTGCCAGAAGGCCTTCGGATTAATTCGGGAGCTTGCCCAATTGACCGAGGCTGTTATGGACAGTGAAAAACGGAGTGGCGATATGCAATTCAAATGGGGTGTTCTGTGGCTAGCTTTGGTGCTGTCGGCCTGTGGAGGCGGGCAAAAAGATACGGTGGATCGGGTTGGTCTTTACCCCGGTGAAACCCCTGAAATCCGCCTGTTGATCAATGAATATGCCGACCTGTACGAGGTGCCGCGCCCCTTGGTACACAAGGTGATCCAGCGGGAAAGTGATTATCGCCCGCATGCCCGCAACGGGCCGTATTACGGAATGATGCAGATCCTGCCAGCGACGGCCGGGCAAATGGGATTCAAGGGCAAGCCGAATGACCTCTTGGATGCAGAAACCAACCTGCGTTGGGCGGTGAAATACCTGCGCGGGGCTTGGTTGGTGTCTGATGGTAATATGGACGAGGCGGTGATGTGGTACGCCCGCGGTTATTACTATGAGGCGCGTGATCGCTGCCAATTGGTCGAAACCGGCCTGCTGAACCGTGAGATTGCCAAACATTGCCGGGGAAAGGCCCAGCTCTAAGAGCAGACTTGCGACTCTGAGGCTTTGAAGTCCGGCATTGGTTTGGCTAAATTGGCTGTCATGCGATTAGATCTTTCGACACATTTTCCCTTGCGAAAAGCCCGCGTGCACGAGGTGTGCGGCAGTGCTGCTACTGGATTTGCGGCCATTGCGGCTTCTTTTGGTCAGGGCAATGTTTTGTGGATTCGCCAAGCTTGGCGTGCTGAGACGCTTAACCCCACTGGACTGGTGTCGTTGCTGGATCCGGCACAGGTGTTGCTGGCGCAGGCGAAGGATCAGACTGAAGCCCTGGCCGTGATGGAAGAGGCGTTGCGTGACGGCAGTGTGGCTTGTGTCGTGATTGAGCTGAATCAACCCCTGAGCCTGACCGCCGGGCGACGGTTGCAATTGGCGGCGAAGGAGGGACAGGCGACCGGGATTTGCTTGATTTCAGAGGGCATGGGCAGCAATGCTGCTGAAACCCGTTGGCGATGTGAGCCAGTGTTTGATCCTGCGCATAGCGACACGCCTCTGATGCGTTGGTCTCTAATCAAGAATAAATCGGGATCCTTATCCGACTGGCACATTCGATGGGACGGGCAGAAAACCCGCCCGGCGGACCGGCTCGTTATGGTTTCCGCGCCTGCCTAGTTGCCCCAGAGCCAGCCTTCTGGGCGGCTGTCTGAATAGGAAACCGTGTCGCCGGGATCGACCAAGACATCATTGTAAAGGGCTTTTTGATAGTTCTCTACAGACTCGTCCAGCGCAACGTCGCTTTGCGATGTCATCAGATACTCACAATATGCTGTGATCATCAGGTCGGCGATTATAGTTTCCGGATTGCCGGGAAGACTATCCCGAAGCTCGCCTGCCAATAATTTGGTTTCAATTGTGCTATCAGAAGCAATTCCAACTTCTTGAACCAATCTTGCTTGGTTGATGTTGGCTCCCGAACCCTCGGGTTGGATGACATCAAGTACACCGGACATCGGAGCACATTCGCCAGTGCTCGCTAAAGTGGCGTTCGGAAGCAAAGCCGCAGCGGTCAGAATGATAAATGCACGTTTCATTTTTAACATCGGATATATCCCAAATTTTCAGTACTCTAAAAAATCGCAGTTTCACGGCTCAAGATACTGATACTCGCTTATAGCCTGTTCAGTATGCTTTATAGAGTGTTACACCATCAAGCATGAATTCGGCTTTGTGCATTTGTCTCTTCTCCGAAACACAGAAAGCTTGAGCTGATCCAGAAGTTTTCCGCGTCAATTTCACGCGTAAAAGTGGTGTGTTTTCAACTATTCGGCCTATACTTGGACGTATTAAGTCAACAGGTGCCCATTTGACCATGAAATCGATCAAGCGTTTTGCAATCGTGACTGTAATATTCGCAGGGCTAATGATCCTGTTAATATGGCTATTGGCATTCTCGATATTTTTTGCAGAACCAAGAGGGCTGCTCGTCGCTCGGATTTTGTCGGAACGTCTGAATCAAAACGTCAGCATCGTTGGCGGCGTTGATCTCTCTATTGATGAGAGATTGTTTGTTGTGGCCAAAGATCTGATCGTTTCGACCGATACCACAGCCAGCGCGGATCTGGTGAAGGTCGATAAACTTGGCTTTGCACTCGATTGGCGGGCCATGCTGAGTAAAGAGGTCCGGCTGAGCGACGTGCACGCCGATGGCGCAAAGATTGAGATGCGTTCGGGAGGACATGATTCCACAGCCCCCCCTGAAACGGATTCAGCGGATCAGGATGCAAAAGGATTTGAATTTTCGAGCCTGAGCGAAACCTTGCAGGAGGTGATAACAGATCGCCAGATAAAGCTCTCTGACTTCGAGCTGATCTATCAAAACGCCGACAACGGGCTTGATTTTGACTTGCAACTCTCGACAGCTGTCGCCGCTCAAAAAGAAGTTGGAGCGCCATGGACGCTGACCGCCAAGGGCAATCTGAATGAGCAAGACCTTTCGCTTGAAGGGACATTCCAGGCCAATCAACCGTTCTCAATCACGGCAACGTCCGACCAGATTGATTTGCAGATTGACGGTGCCCCAGCCCCCGATGGGTATGGATCCGGGTTCACGGCGAAAATTTCCACCGAAGTTCGTGAGCTGGCTGAGCTATTGGATATTCTCAAGCTTCAAAAAACGATTTCTGGGAAAGGGACCGCGAATGCGACTTTCAACTCGTTGAACGGCAAGCAGAGCCTTGGCGGGCTTGACCTGAAGGTGTCGCTTGACAGCGGTGAAAGTGTCACTCTTACCGGTGATCTTGGGGAGTTGCGTGATTTAAACGATGCGACCCTTGAGGTGGATATCAGTCTCTATCCTTCGGATCAGATGCCGTCACCTGCAAAGCTGCGTCGCGATCTGAAGTTGACCGGTTTTGAAATGGATCTGACGGCGCAGCCTGATGGCATCCCGCTGCGCAAGATGAAAGTCCAGACCAACGGATTTGTTCTTAATACCCATGGCAAAGGGGCGCCCCCGATCACGGTTTCACAAATCAAGATCACATCCGATGGTTTATTGGACTTAGGCAAGGTGGGATTGCGCATCGGGCCGCCCGGTTCTTACTTTGTCGTGTTCGACGGCTCTATTGGTGATGCTTTTCAAGTAAAGGACATCGAATTTGATGCGACGATAGACCTGCCCACAGTCATACTGCTGAAGCCAGGGCAGTTCCAGAATTCGGAAATGTTGGGCAAGGTGGTTGGAGGGTTCCACCTGAGTGGCGACAGCAAAACACTGGCACTTTCCAATTTTACGGCAAAATCCCAAGGCACCGATGTGTTGCAACTGGATGTCACGGCTGCATCGGGCAATTTGCTCAAGCTCTCGGACAATACATTTGATGTTACAGCGGATGTGCCTTCCGGCGCAAAACTGCTCTCCGCGTTGAAACTTCCCCCGGTCTCAACAGGAAAAATCAAATTCGGTACCAAGCTTTCGAACGACGGGACAAAATGGCAGTCGCAGACACAGCTATCTGTCGCGAAATCAGATCTGAACATGTCCTTGACCGCAAAGCTCGATCAATCGCCCCCCCATATGGGGGGGCAGATCACAAGCAGCCTTGTCAGATTGATTGATGTAAAACACATCACCGCAATGATCCGCGAATTGAGCCCCTCGGATGGGGGCAAGAAAAAACCGGACAGCATATTCAGCAACGTGACGCTTGAGCCTGTGACCACACAAATGCTGCAATCGGGCTTAGATATGGATGTGGCGATAGATCTTAAAAAGATCGAAGGTGTGGTCGGCACATCAGCCGTCAAAACCGAATTCATCTTGAAAATTGACAAGGCCCAGCTTGGGCCGGTAAAGTTTGAATATGACGGTGGCCACTTCGATGTGACTGGCTCGGTTGATCTCAAAAATCATCCCGATATCGTCAAAGTCAAAGGAAACGCAGGCGGATGGAACTTTGGCACCATTCTCAAAGAGTTACATATCAAAAAGCGTGGCAGTGGGATCCTAAACGCGACGTTCAATCTTTCTGGAGCCCATAAGTCAATCAAGGGGTTTACCGACACCGCATCAGGCAACATCTTGGTTTCAATGCGAAACGGAAAAATCCACACCCGATTGATAAACTTGGCGGGGCTGGGTGTCTTTCCTTGGCTGTTTACGGACGCCCATGGCAAGGTTGCGCCGATCGCATGTTTGCGCGCTCCACTGCGATTTGATCGCGGAAATATCACCATCCGAGAGGCCGCGCTTGAAACTGACAAGGTGCAAGTGGTTGTCAATGGAGATGTGAATTTAGGGAAAGAAACAATCGACGTGACAGGAGAGCCGCGCCCCATTGGCAAGCCACTGTCGCGAAGCCCATGGCCGTTTGTTGTCTCCGGTTCCCTTAAGCATCCGAAGCTTGGGTTAAAGAAAGGCTCGCATCGGCAACGGCGATCTGATGGCAAAACAACTCCGCCAGAACACAGAAAGCACTGTATTCCGGATATTCTCCAACTTCACTAGATCTTGCGTTAGTTAAGTTTGCGCCTGTTCCCCGTTAACTTCCTTTGGATCGCACGCAGTTCACCGATCAGTGCTCATCAAGGCGTTCTTCCAGAAGCTCAATTTGGATTTGCTGCAGTTCGGCGAGCTTCTCCCACTGGCGCGCCAGTTGGTGGTCGATTTTTTCGTGAAGCTGGCGGATCTCAAGTTCAGCTTTCATATTCACGCGATAATCATTCTCTGCACGCAGCCTGTCTTTTGTCTCTTGTCGCCTCTGGCTCATCATAATGACTGGTGCTTGGAAGGCAGCGAGGCTGGACAGCACCAAATTCAGTAAGATGAAAGGGTAGGGGTCGAAAGGAGCCTTTAAGAGACCGACAACATTTACTGCCATCCATAAGATCAAAACAGACGCGAAGATCCCGATGAAAGTCCAGCTGCCGCCAAATTCGGCAACTTTGTCTGCGGTGCGCCCCCCAAAAGTGGACCTTTCTTCCAACTCGCTTTCCGGATTGCGCGAAACCAGCTGGCCTGAATGTAGGCTGTCAATGACCTGATGTTCCAGGTCGCCCAACTCTCCTCGCTCTTCCTCAAGCAATTGCTCAACGTATTGTCGGCGATATTCTGCAAGATCGTTGTGGCAAATGACGCAACCGTTTTGCCATCCTGTAACCCTTTCGGCGATCAGTTCTGACACGCCGGGACGGACGGAAATCCATGGCCTTACTTGCGACGCGCTAAAAGATCCTTTGCAAACATGGCAAATGAGTCCATCACCTATAGATTTTTCGTCCTTTTCTGGCATTTTCGGTTTCTCCATGCGTCGTATTCTAGTCGTGCATGATGTGAAACAAATCTCAACACAAAAGGCTGTCCTATGCCGCGATGTTACATCGTTAGGTCAGAAACCACCCTGATTTGTAAGGCTAAAGCCAGTGATCGAATTTTGGATTTGATTACTGCTTTTTCGCCAGAGTGGTGAGTGATTGTTCTAAAAACTTTCACCGAGCGCCATATAGAGCAACACACGGTTGTTCAGCAGATCGGCGCGGGTTTGGATGACATCCACATCGCGTTCGATCTGAAATTGCTGAAGGAACAAAAGCCCCGTCATGTCGATCGTGCCTTGAATGTATCTGTCATTCGCCAGTTCAAGCGCCTCGGATGAATCTTGATAGGCTTCCACCCGATGAGACAGTTCGTGACGCAGTACTTTTTCATTGGCCAATGCGGTTTCGACCTCGTTGAATGCTTCAAGTACGGTTTGACCATATTCGGCAACTGCAGCACGTTGTTTGGCTGACATACGAACCACGTTTGCCTCGATTGCCCCGCCAGCAAATATTGGCTGCAGCAGGCTGATGCCAACTCTGAAGAAGTCTGGGTTCGCTCCGATCAGCGCCAAATCGGGGTCAAACAAGGTTCCCCCCGCAGCGCTTAGCGTGATTCCAGGTAAACGCGTGAGCTTTGCTTCTTCGGATTTGTAGAACGCGGAAATCACCTTGTTACGGGCTGCGGAAATGTCCGGCCGACGGTCCAACAACGAAAGAGGTAAACCCGAGGGTGGAAGTGACGAAGGCATCCGAGGGTAATTTGAGGCTGGTGTTAGTTTGAGGCTGGGATACCGGCCCAACAGGACTTCAAGAGTGCCGATTGCCTGGTTCTGCGACGTCTGAATACTGCTTGTAGCAGCCTTTGCTGCAGCAAGACGAGAGCGGGCTTGAACCACATCGAAGTCCGAAACTTGCCCAGCCGCTTCTTTTTCGTTCGTGAGCTCCAGCAGCTCGGCGTAATTTCTCTCTGCAGCACGACTAACCGCAATCAATCGTTTCAACTCGATATTGGCAATCCAGGTTCGTGCGATCGTTGCAGCAATCGATTGTTGCAAATACCGCGCGTCATCGGCGGCCGCACGGGCGAGGGCGGCAGTCGATCCTTGGCCTGCCCGCAGTTTGCCCCAAACATCCAATTCCCAGGATGCCGCAACTATCGCGCCATTCGTGGTTCTGTTGGTGCTGCGATTTCCCCTGAGATTGAAAAGCTCCGAGTTTTGACTACCGGCTTCCACTCCAACTTGGGGTAACAACGGTGCGCCAGCAATCACTGCCGCTTGCATAGCCGCCTCAACGCGGGCGGCCGCCGCGACAAGGTCACGATTGTTTTGCAAGCCTTCTTGCACCAGCTTAGTCATGTTTGGATCGCGAAAAGTCGCCACCCAGTTGCCCTTAACTGCGGTTGTTGGGACACCGGAGGCCGACCATTTTGATGGAACTGTCGTGCTGGCAGGCAGCGCTTCTTGAAGCAACTCATCATCGGATGGCGGCGTTGCAAGTTCACAGCCCAAGAGTATCGTCAGCGCCAAGCACGCGCTGATCATCCTGCCGAAATTGCCTCGTTTCATGTTGTCTCCCAAACTGAGATTAAATCGGCAGCGGATAGACCCAACGGGCCCAAGTGTAGGTGCGCAAAGAAATCTGTCCGATCCAGGTGAACGGGCTATCGCTGGTCAGGATCAGGGTTGCCCCACCGACCCCGATGCCCATGGGGACATCCGGATCATCAAGTGTGATTTTTACCGGTAGCCGCGGTTCAGTATGAATCGGGATATCTGGAAAGACTGGGAGTCGGCCAGATGGCAAAAACTGGCCACGTCGGCTTGCGTACCAAATTTCGTCGACTTTGCCAGTAAAGTGCTTTCCCGGATGCGTGTTCAATGCGATCACGACCGGTTGGCCAACACGTACGTTCCGCAAGTTCTCTTGCCGGTAAGCCGCTAGCAGGTACGGATCTTCATCGACGATCAAGGATGCTATGGCCCCGACACGCAACGTCCCCGCAACCATTCCTTCCTGAACTTGCAAATTGTAGATGATACCATCCTTGGGTGCGCGCATTTCTGTCTGGCCAAGGTAATACAGTGCCTGCGACAGTTCCGCTTCGGCCTGAATCACGGTCGTGTTTACACCATCAATCTGCGACGCATAGGCAAGTTCAGCGCGTTTTTGAGATTCTTGTGCTTCAGCTAATGAAGCTTCGGCAGAAGTTACACGCGTCGTCCATTCATCGGCAGATTCTTGTGACCCAGCACGTTGAGCTGCGAGGTTGGTAAACCGTTCTTGCTGTACCAGCGCAAAATCGAGTTCGGCCTGAGCGCGCGCAACACTATCTTTGGCGATCGCAATATCGGCTTCAAGAATTTTCGCATTCTGTTCGGCTGCAACCACTGCGGCTTGCGCAGAATCCACCTGCGCTTGATAGATCTCTTGGTCAAAGACAAACAGCAGGTCGCCCTTTTTGACAGGCGTATTTTCCCGGGCCAGAACTTCGGTAACAAGCGTCGGTTCGGGCAAACGCGGGATCAGCTGTATAGTTTGACGCACGACCCGTACGTTACTGGTGAATGGCGACTGCATGCGGGTCCCGACCAAGGGCACGATAAGCAGGTGCAAAATGAAAAAGGCTGACACAAGGCCCCAAGCGGGAGTGAAACGAAGCCATTTGAATTTGAAAAACACGAGCCAGACAAACGCCACATACAGCAGCGTTATGGCGACAACTCCCATCATGTTTCAGACCTCGGGGCATCTTTCGACTCTGAATTTTCTGTCACCGCCTGATCGTCAGGTTCTGGTGGATCTTCCTTCCCGTAAGCCGTTTTTTTCAAACGTGCGATGTCACGCTTGATTGCTTCGGCCTCCTCGTCAGGGAAGCGGCGAATATCAACCACATCTGTCGGCTTGAAGGCCCAGATAAAAGCATTGATCCACGGTATGATGGCAAGGAAACCAACCCAGCCCATCGTGTACACTGCTTCAGCTTCAGGATGGTTGCGTGCGACAGCAATACGTCCGGGTAAGCCTAGTATCCAAGCAAAAGCGGCAAGCCCCCCGAACACACAAGTCATCCCACAAAGAAGTGTGATGACATCCCAAAAATAATAGGAATTGTGAAGCGCGGCCCAACCGCTATCGGCATTCTCCATGTCTATCCTCGACAGTTCAATTTGAACTTTCCCGACGCGCTGATTTTTCACCGGCCTTCAGTCATGCGTTTTCCGGTGCACAATAGCCGTTTCTATAATTGTCTGGACTCAAAGCCGATTCGTCCAGTAATTATTGTAACTTAAGGTATAGCTTCAATATTTTGGACGACCACGGCGAGCCAAATCAGACCTAGTTGAGGAGCCCCTGAATGGCCGACACCGAAAAGGGTACGTTTTTAGACCGTTTAGTGCGGATCATTGAAAGCCCCGTCTTCCGGATCGTTGTTCCTCTGATAATCGTGGCAATTTCAATTCTGGTTCTGCACAAGCTCGCATCCGAAGCGCATTGGAGCGACATTAAAACCGATATCGCGGATAGCCCATGGACAACACTGGCCGCCGCCTTGATGTGGACGTCAGTGAGTTTCCTCGCACTTGCGTCCTATGACATTCTAGCGGTTCGTACTGTCGCCCGAGAACTCATTCCAAGCTGGGTGGCTGGACTTGCTGGGAGTAGCGGCTCGGCTATCTCCAACCTCCTCGGATTTTCGTATTTGACGGGGACCGCCGTGCGCTATCGCGTGTATGCTGCGCTTGGGTTGGATCTGGGTCGGGTGGCCGGTGTGCTTGCAACGTCGTGGGTCGGGTTCTGGATGGGGCTGACGCTGATCCTAGGTGTTCTGCTCACCATGCATCCGCAGAACCTGTCCACTGTTCTTCCATTGGACAACACCTCGGAAACGATCATTGGTGTTGCGGCTTTGATCGGCCTTCTGATTATATTTTTATGGCTGGCGCGCGGCGGCCGCCGGTTCTCTTTCGGTGGTTTGGAATTCGACTTGCCGAATGGCAAGCTCGCAGGTGCCTTAACCGTCGCGGGCATGGTCGATCTTGGTGCCGCAGCGATGACACTCTATGTGCTCATGCCGGCCGACCTAGTGCAGAACTTTCCGTATTTCTTTGTCATATATGTGGGCGCGATTGCTTTCGGCATTTTAAGTCATGCGCCGGGGGGACTGGGTGTCTTTGAAGCCACAATTATTGCGGGGCTAAGCGCATCAGGGCGTTCGGATGTGTTGGCGGCTTTGCTGATGTACAGAGCGATATATACGTTGTTGCCGTTTTTGCTCGCGGTGGCTGGGCTGGGCATCGCGTGGGTTATCACGGCGCGTCGGTCCGTGACCAAAACGGCAACGTTGATTTATAATCTGACGCGGCCTTTCATTCCTTTTGCTACGGCTGGCATTGCATTGCTTGCGGGCACTATTTTGCTGATCTCGGGTAACTTACCCGCAGACACGGCCCGTCTTGGGATTTTGCGCGACCTTGTCCCGCTTTCGTTCATCGAGGCCTCTCATATGGTCGGCAGCATCGTCGGCTTGCTGCTTATTGTTATTTCGCGTGGGCTTTTCCGAAAACTTTACCGCGCCTGGGTGATCGCGATGATCCTCATGGTGATCGGAATTGCCGTGTCACTGATCAAAGGATTGGATTGGGAAGAGGCACTTGGTATGCTGATGAGCATCGGTTTGCTAGCACTTTTCCGCTCTGCCTTTTACCGGGCAGAGAGCGCATCTGTTTTCCGGTTGAATGGCACATGGATCGTCAGCCTGATCACGCTCTTAGCTGCAATCACCTGGATCGGAGCCTTATCATACAGCAATGTCGAGTATCGCGACGATCTATGGTGGGATTTTGCCTGGCACGGCGATGCGTCGCGTTTTTTGCGTGCCAGTCTGATCGTGGCCTTTTTGTTGGCGGCAATCTCATTGGATTCTGTGCTGTCCAACAGGCACACTCCAAAGAGAGGCGAGCCGATCCCGGATGTCGTGCGGGAATTGGTTGCGCAAAGTGAAGACACCGAAGCCAATATGGCCCTGATCGGAGACAAGTCCTTTTTGATCTCGCACGATGGAAAGGCATTCATCTCTTACGTCGATACTGGAAAATCGCTCATAACCAAGGGGGAACCGGTAGGCGCAGAAGAGCAGGGTCGTGATCTGATTTGGGAGATTCGCGAACAAGCCGACCGGGAAGGCAAACGTTGCGCCTTCTACGCGGTCTCACCCCGTTACCTGCCAACATATCTAGACCTTGGCCTGTCAATCATGAAGATCGGTGAGGTGGCACGCGCTGATCTGAAAGATTTCTCGCTTCAGGGGTCTTCGAAAAAGGGCTTCCGCCAGGCGCGCAACCGGGCCGAGAGGGAAGGGTATACCTTTGAAGTCATTCCGAAAGAAAACCTTGGGCCGGTCTTACCTAAACTCAAGTCAATATCGGATAGCTGGTTGGCTTCGAAACAGGGCGAGGAAAAGAGCTTTGCGCTTGGTGGGTTTGAAGAAGACTACATCTCAAATTTCGATCATGCAGTCTTGCGCGGTCCTGATGGTGAGATTATGGCCTTTGCCAACTTGTTCCAAAGCGGCAACAAATACGAGTTGTCTCTCGATTTGATGCGCTACAATACTGACGGGCCAAGCTTTGCAATGGATGCGCTTTTTGCTGAAATGATGCTTTGGGGCGCGGATCAAGGTTTCCGCTGGTTTTCATTGGGCTCTGCGCCATTTTCGGGCATCGACAATCGTCAACTCGCCTCTTTCTGGAACCGTGTTGGTGGCTTTGTTTATGAACACGGTGAACAGTTCTATCATTTCGAAGGGCTGCGCAGCTTTAAACAGAAGTTCAACCCTGTCTGGGAGCCGAATTATTTGGCCAGCCCTGGCGGGTTCGCTGTTCCAAGCATCCTGTACGAAGTGAACGTTCTGGTGTCTGGCGGAATTCGCGGTTTGATGAAGTGAGGGATTTAGATGATTTCAAACTTTAACGACCACTCCTCCAACGAGCGTACATTTTTGGCCTGGGTCCGAACCGCCATTGCGATCATGGGCTTTGGCTTGGCCGCAGCGCGCCTAAGCGATCAAAAGGTGAATGTAACAACTGAATTATTGATGTTGGCATCGGGCGGGTTGGTCATTCTCTTTGCTTATATTCGGATGCGCCATTTGCGAAGACTAATCATAAAATCTGATGAGATTGATCAAGATTATCTGCCAAAAGATACATTCTTATTTGCGTTGATTGCGTCGCTCGCGCTGCTTTTGGGCGTGTTCGCCTTCCATGTTCTCTAGGCCTTGCCATGATGTCCCGAATACCATTCACTCTATTGTTTCTGACGATCATGGTCGTCGCGAATGCATTCGCAGGAACGCTAAGCGGCGCTATTTCTGATAGCGCATTATCTGGTTGGGGCATCAGTCACCTTAGTATCCGGCAAGGCGAACTTTACCGCTTGCTCACGGGGACATTTCTTTCACACGATTTCGGCATGTTCCTGCGGCAAATGGTGTTCGCTGCGACAGTCATTGGAATGTTTGAATGGACCGCAGGGACACGGCGAACGTTTGCAATGTTTCTGTCGATAGACGTCATCGGAACATTGCTGGTTCTCTTTGTCATCCTGCCAATCCTTGTTCAAGTTCATCCGTCTATAAATGCGGAGGCACTCTCAATCTATGACGTGGGAATGTCTGCGGGTGGATTTGGCCTCATTGGCGCATTGGTTGCCCAATGGAAACATCGCTGGATTTACTTGATCGCGATATACTTGGCGATTTTCGCCAAGGTTTGGATAAGTTTCGACATCATCGCGGACACCGCACATATCCTTTGTCTCTTCTTGGGTTTCGCGCTGCAAACAGCGATCAGCGGTTACGCAACCAGACGTTAACCTGCACAATAAACAAACTATCGTAGACTATTGGAAAATATGCAGTAATATCCCGTTAAACGCGATTGAGAAGTGAGTTTACGCGGATCAATGAAGCAAGTTGTAACCGGACCAATTGCCGAGGCAGAAAATGCCTTGATGTGGCAGGCTTTCAGTCTGATGCTTGTGGTTGTGGTTCCGGTAATCTTGCTGACCTTGTTTGTTGCTTGGCGCTACAGGGCCGCTGGTGGTCAGGGTGCTTACAAACCGGATTGGGATCGTTCCCGCATTATTGAAATTACCGTCTGGGGTATTCCCATTGTAATGATCGGGATCCTTGCGACCTGGGTCTGGGATAGAACCCATGCACTTGATCCTTACAAGCAACTTCCTGGCGCTGAGCCGCTGCGTATTGAAGCTATTGCCCTCGATTGGAAGTGGCTGTTCATCTACCCCGATTTGAACATCGCAACAGTCAATCAGGTGGCGTTCCCGGTTGAACAACCTCTTTCGTTTCGGATCACGTCAGAGGTGGCCATGAATTCCTTTATGATCCCCGCGCTTGGTGGTCAGATCTACGCGATGGCAGGGATGGAAACTCAGCTGAACCTGCAAGCCAATGAGATTGGCGCCATGCAGGGGCGGAACATGCAATTTTCCGGTGACGGTTTTTCGGACCAAACGTTCGAGGCGTTATCGATGTCCCAAATTGATTTTGAAGCATGGGTCAATAAAGTCAGATCAGGGGATAGCGCTCTCGATCAAGCGTCTTTCGCAGAACTCAGCAAGCCAAGCATTGACGCGCCCATTGCCTATTTTTCGACAGTTCCGCAGGACTTCTTTTCAAGGCGTGTCGCACATTTCATGGGTATGGAGCATGAACATGCCGGGCACTCGGACGGGGGAGACAAATGACCGAAAACGTCTCACTTCTGTTTGGGCGCTTGGGGCCGGATGCGCTGCCGTTTTATAGCTGGGTCGCGTTCAGCGGGGCGCTGGTGACATTGGCGGGTGGCCTTGGGTTTCTCATCCTGGTGACGTGGCTGGGACAGTGGCGCGCGTTGTGGACCGGATGGCTCACCTCGGTGGATCACAAGCGCATCGGGATCATGTACATCGTGCTGGCCTTGATCATGCTGGTGCGCGGTTTTGTCGATGCGATCATGATGCGTTTGCAACAAGCGATGGCTTTGAACAGCGACGGCTACCTGCCGCCAGAGCATTTTGAACAGATATTCAGCAGCCATGGCACGATCATGATTTTCTTCATGGCTATGCCATTTATGACCGGTTTGCTGAATTACATCATCCCCCTACAGATCGGCTCGCGTGATGTGGCCTTCCCGGTGTTGAACGCGATCAGCTTTTGGCTCACGGCGGCCGGTGCAGGCTTGATGCTGATCTCATTGGTCATCGGGCGGTTTTCGACGGCCGGATGGACGGGATACCCGCCATATTCCGGTGTTGAATTTACGCCTGGCGTCGGCGTGGATTATTGGATTTGGTCAATTCTTATCAGTGGTGTTGGTACCACGATGACCGGGATCAATTTTATTGTCACCATTCTGCGCAAACGAGCTCCGGGTATGTTGCTGATGCGGATGCCCATGTTCACCTGGACGGGTCTTTGCTCCAGCGTTTTGATCATTTTCGCGTTTCCGGCCCTCACCGTTTCAACGGTGATGCTGGCGTTGGATCGCACACTGGGAATGCATTTTTTTACGAATGATTCCGGCGGCAATATGATGAACTATATGAACCTGTTTTGGATCTGGGGGCATCCAGAGGTTTACATTCTGGTCCTGCCTGCATTTGGTATTTTCTCAGAAGTCGTTGCCACATTCTCGTCCAAGCGATTGTTCGGATATCCTTCGCTGGTTTACGCGACAACCGTGATTGCGATTTTGTCCTTTACCGTCTGGCTGCATCATTTTTTCACAATGGGCGCGGGTGCGAACGTCAATGCGATTTTCGGCATTGCTACTATGGTCATTGCGGTCCCGACAGGTGTGAAAGTTTTCGACTGGCTGTTCACGATGTTTCGCGGACGCATAAGGTTTGAGCCGCCAATGAAATTCACAATCGGCTTCATGTGCCTTTTCGTCATTGGCGGGATGAGTGGCGTGCTGCTGGCAATCCCGCCGATCAACTACTCGACCCACAACACCACATTCCTGGTTGCTCATTTCCACAACATGATCATTCCCGGCGTGCTCTTTGGGTATTTGGCCGGCTACATGTACTGGTTTCCAAAGGCTTTTGGATTCCAGCTGGATAGAAAATGGGGCTCTCGCTCATTCTGGTTTTGGCTGGTTGGGTTCCTGCTGGCCTTCATGCCGCTTTACGCTTTGGGACTGATGGGAATGCCCCGCCGGATGGAAACCTATGGAAACCCTGAATGGCAGCCCTTGCTAATCGTCGCCTTTATCGGTGCGTGTCTGATCCTGTTGGGGATCGTATCGCTGGTTATGCAGCTTTGGGTGAGTATTAAGCAGCGCGATGCATTGAAGGACACAACGGGAGATCCATGGGATGGCCGTACTTTGGAATGGTCGATCCCGTCACCTCCACCAGTCTGGAATTTCGATAGCGTACCGGTCGTAACCGCCCGGGATGCCTTTCACGAATCCAAGATCACCGGTGTCGTTCTCTCTGTTGCACCAGAAGAAGAGCCGCTTCTCATCCCGCGTAATTCCACCGTTGGGCCAATCATAGGGGCTGCAGGCTTTTGCGTAGGTTTTGGTGCCGTCTGGTTCATTTGGTGGTTGATGTTTGCTGGGCTGGCACTGGCGATTGCGGCTATCATCGGGCGCTCGTTCTTTGATGACACCGAAGTCGAAGTCTTTCCCGGCGAGGGGGCAGAGTCGATATGATCGCAGCATCTGACAAGGTCGAAGAACAGATCGACGAGGAAACCGAATTCGGTTTCTGGCTCTACCTCATGAGCGATGCAGTGTTGTTCAGCCTCCTCTTTGGAACCTTCGCGGTCATGTCATCAAATTTGGCTGGGGGGCCTGGCGGCTCTGCGCTGTTTGATATGAAGAATTTGGCAACGCAAACCGCCCTGCTTTTGGTCAGTAGCCTGACAATCGCACTGGCCCATCATGCGGCTCACACTGGCCATTTGGCGCGCACTTTGGGTTGGCTGGTTGTCACATGCCTGCTTGGCGCTGGTTTCCTGGGGCTAGAGATCAAGGAGCTATCTGGTTTCGTCGCGCAAGATGCCGGACCAGGTCGCAGCGGATATCTTTCCGCATTTTTCACGCTGGTTGGGACGCACGGTCTGCACGTTACGGCGGGTTTGATTTGGGCCATGACCTTGATCGCGCAGTTCCTGATCAAAGGAATAGGCCTGCGCATGACGTCGCGCCTGTATCGCCTTACGCTTTTTTGGCACTTTCTTGATATCGTGTGGATCGGAGTATTTTCACTTGTTTACCTACCGGAGTTTTTGTGATGCGGGAAATGCGCACCATTTTGACAGGGTTTGCTCTGGCCGTCATTCTAACGGTTCTGCCTTTTGTTGCTGTCATTGGCCAATGGTTGCCGCGTGAAGGGACCCTGTGGCTCATCGCGATCACTGCGGTGGTGCAGATAACGGTTCACCTGTACTTTTTCCTCGGCGTCGAGATTACCGGCAAGCATCGCGAACGTCTAAGCTCTCTGCTCTTTGCCTGTGTTCTGATCTTTATCATGGTCGGCGGAACGCTGTGGGTCATGGGGAATTTGTACTGGCGTATGATGTGACCAGAGGCGCAATTGTTATTGCGTGCCGTCAGACACTCTGACGCAATCAATCTACTCTTTTTTTCGCTTGGGTCGTTAAGAATATTCCGGCCACGATCATTGTGGCTCCGACAGCCTGAAGCAGGACAATGGATTCGTGCAAAAAGATCGCAGCGTTCATGAATGTGACCACGACCGACAAGGCAAACAGCAAGGTGGCAGTCATGGTAGAAAGGACTGCTGCAGCTTCGTACCAGAAATAATATGATAGGGCGGTTGCCAGAATACCGAGCATCGAAAGAGGTAGAATGTCACCGGCAGTCGGAACCGACATGTTGATCAGCGCGATTGGCGTCAACAACACCGCGGTGACGCTGAAGATACCAAACAAAAAATTCAAACGCTCGCCAGTGGATTGCGAAGCCTGCATGGCGAGGCTTGATGCGATCAGAAAAACCGCCCAGGTAATGCCAGCCCCAACCTCCATGATGTCTCCGGTCAAGCGCGCACCACCCTGCGCGAGATCTGGGTAAACGATGAGGGCAACACCAACCACAGCGAGCACTGTTGCGCCTACCTCGAGCCAGCTGACAGGGGTGCGAAAAAATACAAACAAGAACAAAAGTGCGAAGAATGGTGCTGTGTTTTCAAGTACCATGGCACTTGCCGCAGTCGTTCGTTCGAGCCCCAAATGAAACAGGATGTAATTTACGAAAGTCGCGCCAGTCGCGAGCCAGAAGTATTTGCTGTGTTTCGGAATTGAAATTGGCTGCCGCAACACCTTCAAGACGATGAACAACGTTGTCGCGGCAATGTACAAACGCATCGCTGCGATTTGAATCGCGTCCAAGTCGCCAGTCAGAAACTGCACAATTACGCTGTGCGTTCCCCATAAGAAGGCGGCAGCGAAACCCAGCAATAGTCCGCGGGTCAAGACGTGACCTTTGCAAGCTGATTAAATCTCACAAGATATTCCGCACCTGTTTGAAGCTGGACGCCAGATAAAACATTACTCCGGAAGTCACTAACGCCATAATCGCGAGCGTCCATCCCAGTGCGACGGGTCCAGTACCGGGCCAGAATACCAGTACCAACCCAAACAACACTGCTAAGAGGCCGGTATTTCGCGAATTATCTCTTCCTGGGTACGCCTTGGGCATCTGCCACCATGACAACAGGTAGCCGGCCCCCATCATCAGTGCCCACAAACCCAGCAGCATAAATGCCAACTTTATAGATGCCGCTGGCAATAGCATGAGCACAAGTCCCAAAATCGCCGTGATAAGTGACGGTAGGAGCCCTGCAAATTGTCCTCCCGCACGTTTGAGTGCCAAGAAATTTATCGCGCCGTCGAGGAGTAGAATAAATCCAAATATCCTCAGCATGAAGGACACACTGCCGGACGGCCAAAACAGGGCAATCAAACCCAGAATGAGGAAAACGATACCTCTTACTAGGTAAGACCATCGCAGGCTGCTCAAGCGTTCTCCGAATTCTATTTCAGCATGTTGCGCCATTGTAGGTCGGCTCTCGTTTGGGTCTATATCCTGGTCCATTCCACCGTCCTGCTTTGTTAAGTCTCAATTGCATTATCAACGGATACTTAACCAAACCGATGAAAAAATCCAATAAAACAAGTTGCTAGAAGAAATTGGCTCAAAGTTCCGCCAAGATACATTTGGCGCAGTCATCGATTAAATCTGCGCACCAAAGCTGAGGGGCCACATTAAGAAATCGTAACTGAGATCTCAATTGCAGCTCATAGTGTACCCGTTTTTATAATTTCAATAAACGCAGAGAGCACTGCATCTGCGGCCACAGAGGCAAGGATCATTCCCATCACGCGGCTGATAACAGCGGCGCCAGAGTTGCCGATTAGATGAATGATCGGTCCGGCCAGCAGCATAAATACATATGCAATGAGTAACACCACACCCATAACCGCAGCCGTGATGGCTTGATCACCAATCGAGACGCTATGATTGTCAGTCAAGAGTACGATTGCGAGCATTGCGCCTGGAGATGCAAGCGAGGGGACGGCGAGTGGGAACACTGCGGGTGACGGGCGATCCGCTGCTCTGAGTTCCGCATCGGCTTCGACTAGGCGTTTGTCAGTCTCTTGTTTTGACTCGCCAAAAATCATGGTGAGAGCAAAAAGAAATAACACAATACCGCCTGCGATTTGGAATGAAAGCAAGCCAATGCCAAGTGCATCGATAAGGAGTTGGCCGAGCACAAGGAAGAAGAGCAGAACACTTGCACTCACCAATGTTGCGACAAGTGCCGTCCTGCGCCGTGCGTTTGCTGTCATTCCTGCTGTGACAGCAATAAATACAGGGATGGTTCCAATCGGATCGATAACCACCCAGAGCGTTACAAATCGTTCAAGTAGCAACTTTATACCACCAATGGGATATACAGAGGTTGCGATCTCGTGAGATTATTTCCATCGAATTCATGCGGTGAAACCTTTTCTAAAGATCAATTCTACTCACTTTTCTCAAGCTCATCCAAAAACTTGTAGTCCGTTGGCGGGTCGTCACAAATTCCGGGGCCGCATTCCAACAGAGTAGAGACCGCGTTCGCGATGCCGAGAAAGAGCATCAAGATAAAGGCAAACTTGGCTAGTGAACTTCCGCCGAAGCGTTCTGAATGACTTAAGACATCGTCCTTTTCATACTGGTTCTCAGAAAGCATCATGATCGATGTGCCCAAGATTATCAGGAAAAAGCAAATCCCAGCCCAAGTGTAGTAATGTAATCCCATAACGGGAGAGCCATAATGTCCGGTGCCCGGAACAATATGCAAAAGGATCTGTCTGATTGATACGCAGCCACCAGATATTGCAGCGATCAACACAAGCGCGTAATGCCGAGGCCGCGGACCATAAAGCAAGTTAAGCCCCAAACCAAAACCCACGGCGACAAAACCAACCCGTTGAAGCAAACACAAAGGGCAAGGCAGCTCGTACAGCAGAAACTGATAGAAGTACGCACCTATTAGAACAAGGGAAACCGCCAGCATACCCAAGGCGTTTAGCGTTCTGGACGTTTCCAATGACATTGTCATAACGCTTCTCCTAAAGCTGGATCGTCAATGGCGAGGTCGCGTGGAATTTCAACCAATAAACACTCAATACAATACTCACAGCGAATACTGCATAAGCAAATTTTTGCATTCCGAAATAGCTGAGCAACATGGCCAAAGAAAGCAGTGCAAAAAGCATCGCGATCATTTCTTTTCCTCCCGCCTAACATTGTTTCAACGTTTTTAGCTGGTGTAATCACATTGGCGTGTGTCTTCACACATCGCAAGCTTTGTTTCAGGTCAAACAATTCCCTAAAATCGAACATCTCGCCTTTTAAGGAGCCTTAACCTGCTAACCCAAGTCGCGATTTTGTAATCAAAATTTCCGATATTAGGTGACAGGCTGTTTCCTTCCCGATTATCCTCACTCCAAGGAAGAAGCGTTGAGGGCATGTTAACCGAATTTGCCGCCAAGGCTTGCTCGCGTGATCTGTGGGAAAGGGCGGTGGAATGGAAAGCTGGTTTCTCCACGTGTTTAACGTGATCCTTCCAGTTCTGCTGTGCGCTGGCATCGGCTATTTATTAGCAATTAAGAAAGCGCCTTTTGATCACGCGGTTATTGGTAGTCTCGTTAAAAATGTTGGTTATCCAACGCTGATCATTTCTCATTTATCGTCAACCAAGATTGAGCTTGAGAGCTTCTTGTCGATGTTGGCGGCAAGCGTGGCAGCCATTGCGATGTTCGGTGTTCTAGGGTTGGTGGCACTTAAGTTCCTTCGCCTCCCTGTCCGGGCGTTTTTAACCCCCTTGATGCACGGCAACGTCGGCAACATCGGCTTGCCAATCACGCTTTTGGCGCTTGGCAATGCTGGCATGGCTTATTCGATGGGTTTTGTCGTGGCCGTTTTAGTCAGCATCTTTACGATTGGCATGTGGATCCCAACTGGAAAGTTCTCGTTGCGAGACATAATGACCTCGCCCATCATCTTCTCTGTTGCCCTATCGTTGATCCTTTTGTCGACTGGCAAAGCACTCCCCACACCGCTGGATAAGGCATTTGACATCTTAGGCGGCATGTCGATCCCGTTGATGTTGTTAACCTTGGGCCATACGTTGGCGACGCTGAAAATTGGAACGCTTAGCAGGGCAGCCGTTCTTACGGTATTGCATCTGGGAATGGCTGCTATCATTGCTTTTGCCGTCACCCGGATGTTTGGTCTTACTGGGGTTGAGCGCAGTGCCTTCATCCTGTGCTGCTTTATGCCATCTTCGGTTGCAACCTATCTGTTCATTGAGCAGAACACGCCTGAGCATGCCCCTGACGTGGCTGGGTTCATTCTGATCTCAACGCTTTCAACCATCGTGATCTTGCCTTTGGTTTTATCATTTTGGATCTGAAACCGGTATTCAGGAGAAACCTTTCCCGTTATGGCACCACTTTGTTGCCCGAACTGACAGAACCTGCCTATGATGCTCATAAGTCGGAATAATTTAAGTCGAGTTGCTAAACCACAGACAGGGGGCGCCCGTGAAAGCATCCGAGATCATGAGCCTGAGCATTCAGCAATACCCATACGAAACGTATAAGCAACAACGTGAGATCGCACCGCTTGCATGGGACGATTCCGTGAATGCCTGGGCGGCTTACAAGTTTGCGGACATTTCGAAAGTGCTGAAGTCAAAAGAGTTCTCGGCAGAACGGGTTAGCCGCGCCCGACATCGTTATAAACCAGAGTTCCAGCCTGTATTCGATATCATTGCCCGGATTATGATTCAGGTAGACGACCCCGTTCATCGTCACCTGCGCGATGCAACTCATGCCGCATTCACTCGTACGGCAGTGGTCGAATACGAAGCGGACATACGGGAGCGTTGTAAGCGGTTGTTGAAGCCAGGACTGGAGCGCGGTGAAATCGAGTTTATGAGTGAATTCTCGGTTCCTTTGCCGTTGCTCGTGATTGCAAAAATCGTTGGTGTCCCAAGTGAGGACCTTCAGCAGATCAAGGAATGGTGTGATGCTTATTCTTGGATCATTCTCAAGTTTTACACGCATATCGATGATGCCGATCTAGAGGTTCGCAGCAAACAGGTCATGGATTTCGTTCACTACCTGGATGAAAAGGTCGAAGCTGCCCTGAAATCCCCGAAAGAAGATCTGCTAAGCAGTCTTGCCCTTGCCGCAAGGGATCAGGGGATCCTCACACGTGAGCAAGTTACGGCAAACCTGATGATCCTTTTGAACGCGGGAAACGAAACTACCACCTGTGTGCTGGGCAATGGGGTGCGATTGCTGCTTGAACATCCGGATCAACGGCAATTGCTGAAAGATGATCCTTCGCTCATCCCAAATGCAATCGAAGAGATCATGCGCTTTGAAACGCCAGTCACAATCTCTGGACGGATCGCGACAACAGATCTGGAACTGGGAGGGCAGACAATACACCAAGAAGAGCTTGTCTTGATGTTCTTGGCGTCCGGCAACCGCGATCCTGAGAGATTTGAGAACCCAGACAAATTCGATGTGACACGCACGCGCAATCATCATCTCAGTTTTGGAACTGGCACCCATCTATGTGCCGGAATTCAATTGGCGCGGTTTGAGGCAAAAGTCGCGTTCGAATTTCTGCTTCCATATCTTGATAGGTTCGAATTACTAGAAACTACAGTGACCTGGGCCGATAACTTAAACCTCCGCGGTCCAAAGCACATGAACTTGAGGATCCATAAAGCGTGAAGTGGTTGTCATAGTCACTCGACTCTGATGCGTCGATCTTTTATTTAGAACAAATCAGGAACATTATGTGAGTGATATGTTCGATGGGACCCGCATAAAGCCCGCCCGGCGGATCGTCTCGCTGTGGTTTCCCCGCCTGTCCAGTGACCGGTTTCTCCGGGTGCGCCCGGTGGATGGGCCGTTTGTTCTGACGCTGAAAGAAAGCAACGCCAATCGCATTTATTGCTTGAATGTTGAGGCCGAAAAGCAAGGGCTTCACCAAAGCATGTCCTTTGCCGATGCGCGGGCGTTCTGCCCTCTGGTGTTAAGTCAGCCGGCCGACATTCCTGCGGATGAGCGGTTTTTGCTGGCCTTGCGACGCTGGGCCTCGCGCTATTGTCCCTGGGTTGGGCTGGAGGGGCGCGATGGGCTGACGCTGGATGTGACCGGATCGGTGCATCTGTTTGGCGACGAGCCCCGGATGCTATCAGACATGCGACAACGCCTGATGCGGGCCGGGCTGACTGCCCGGATCGGTGTGGCAAAAACACGAGGGGCGGCCTGGGCCTTTGCGCATTACGGCGAGGAGGCCTGCCCGGAAGGGCCGTTGGAGGAGGCATTGGCCCCCTTGCCGGTGGCGGCCCTGCGTCTGGAGCGCAAGACGGACATTGCCCTGCAGCGGCTGGGCCTGCGCAGCATTGGCGACCTGATTGCGACAGAGCGTGCGCCGCTGACGCGCCGATTTGGCCCGGGGCTGGTGATGCGTCTGGATC
This sequence comes from Roseovarius albus, assembly GCF_900172335.1. GTDB lineage: Bacteria > Pseudomonadota > Alphaproteobacteria > Rhodobacterales > Rhodobacteraceae > Roseovarius > Roseovarius albus. The sequence goes on along the minus strand of NZ_FWFX01000011.1, from coordinate 16,612 downwards.
AGGCGCTTGGCGCACAGCCAGAAGAGGTCACACCGCTGGCCGACCCGCCGCATTACGCCGTGCGCATGACCTTGCCGGAACCCATTGGCCTGAGTGCAGATGTGATGGCGGGTACTGAACGGTTGCTGGGGCCGCTGTGCGACAAGCTAACCGCCAATGGGGTTGGGGCGCGGGTGCTGATGCTGTCCTTGCGGCGGGTGGATCATGCTGCGCAGCAGGTCGAACTGCGTCTGGCACGGCCCTTGAATAACCCGGCCCGCATCCTGCCTCTGTTTGAACGGGGGGTGACTGCGGCAGATGCCGGTTTTGGCATTGATCAACTGCGTCTGAGCGCCCTGCAGGTGGAGACGCTGCCAGTGCAGCAGATCAGTCATGTCTCTTCGGGTGGCAAGGACCAACTGGAAGACTTGATCACCCGGCTGGGCACGCGCATCGGGCTGGAAAATATCCAGCGGTTTTTGCCCGCCGACAGCCATATCCCCGAACGTAGTTTCCTGATCGCTCCAGCAGCGTTTTCCGAGCCCGGCGGGCCATGGATCAGCCTGTTGCCGCGCCCGCTGCGCTTATTCCCCCCGGAACCCATTGCCGGCCAAGGCCCGCAACCGCCCCGGCAGTTTCGCTGGCGGCGTATGCGGCTGCGCACGGGGCGGGCCACGGGGCCAGAACGCATTGCACCCGAATGGTGGCTGAGTGATGAAAACTGGCGCTCGGGCGTGCGCGATTACTGGCGGATCGAGACGCGCGAGGGACGCAGGCTTTGGCTGTTTTATACGCCGCAAAACCCCGGCTGGTTTGTGCAGGGAGAGTTTGCATGAGCTACGCGGAACTGTGTGTCACCAGCAACTTCACCTTTCTGACCGGGGCGTCACACCCCGAAGAACTGGTGACGCGCGCCGCTGAACTGGGGCTGTCGGCAGTGGCTATCACCGACCGCAATTCCTTGGCCGGGGTGGTACGGGCGTGGAGTGCGTTAAAAGAGCTGAAGCGCGAGGCGGATGAGGCTATCAAGATCCGCTCACAACAGCGCACTGATCCGTCTTCGCGCCAAGAGGTGAGTGGTGCGGAACCGTTGCCCACTGCCGATGTTGTCTCATTGCCCAAGCTGATTGTTGGCTGCCGGTTGGTGCTGCGCGATAGCTCTGTAGAGTGGGTGGCACTGCCGCAGAACCGCGCGGCCTATCAACGGTTGACCCGGCTTTTGACGCTGGGCAAGCGCAAGGCAGAGAAAGGTGAATGCCACCTCGACCAGCGTGACTTGCTGGATCATGGAACAGGGATGATCCTGATCGCCTTGCCACGTGATTTGCGACAGGCGCGCGCTCACATCGGGTATATTCAACGCCGGTTTCCAGGGCAGGTCTTTTTGGGTGCTGCGCCACGTTATGACGGCAGCGATCAGGAGTATTTCAGCGCTTGCGCGGATTTGGCCCTGCGCTGCTCAACCCCGATGGTGGCGGTGGGGGATGTGCTGATGCATCACGGTAAACGTCGGCAATTGGCCGATGTTCTGACCTGCATGCGCCATCATATCGCTATTGATCAGATCGGGACCCGTGCGCTGCCCAATGCCGAGCGTCGCCTGAAGGGGCATGTTGATATGGCGCGGTTGTTTCGCCATCATCCGGCGGCGCTAAAACGTACGGTCGAGATTGCGGCACGTTGCAGTTTTGACCTTTCAGAACTCAGCTATGAATACCCGGATGAGATTGCAGATGGCGAAAGCCCGATGGCGCGGTTGGAGCGTCTGGCGCGAGAGGGGCTTGCGCGCCGTTATCCCCAAGGAGCCACGCAAAAAGCCAAGGACCAGCTAGAAAAAGAGCTCAGCTTAGTCGCCAAGCTGAACTTTCCGGCCTATTTTCTGACCGTTCATGACATCGTGCACTACGCGCGATCCCAAGACATCTTGTGTCAGGGCAGGGGGTCAGCCGCCAATTCGATCATCTGCTATCTGCTGGGTATCACCGATGTCAGCCCCGAGGTGATCACCATGGTGGTGGAACGTTTCGTCTCGGAATACCGGGGCGAGCCACCGGATATCGACGTCGATTTCGAACATGAACGCCGCGAAGAGGTGATCCAGTGGATTTATGAACGCTATGGCCGCCATCGTGCCGGGCTCTGCGCCACGGTGATCCATTTTCGCTCCCGCGCCGCGATCCGCGAGGTCGGCAAGGTGATGGGCCTGTCGCAGGATGTGACCGCGGGGTTGTCCGGTCAGATCTGGGGGTATTCCAACGGCGGAGCCGATCCCACCCGCATGCGCGAGCTGGGGCTGGACCCCGAGGACCGCCGCCTGTCGCAAACCATCCACCTGATTGGTGAGATCATCGGCTTTCCGCGCCATCTGTCGCAGCATGTCGGCGGTTTTGTCATTACCAAGGGGCGGCTGGACGAGCTGTGCCCGATTGAGAACGCGGCGATGGACGATCGCACGCTGATTGAATGGGACAAGGATGACATTGATGCGCTGGGGATTCTCAAGGTCGATGTGCTCAGTCTGGGCATGCTCACCTGTATCCGCAAAAGCTTTGATCTGCTGGACCTGCACGAGGGGCAAGACCTGAGCATCGCCACCGTGCCGCAAGAGGATACGCCCACCTATGACATGCTGTGCCGCGCCGATGCCGTGGGGGTGTTTCAGGTCGAAAGTCGGGCACAGATGAACTTTTTGCCGCGGATGAAACCGCGCGAATTCTATGATCTGGTGATCGAGGTAGCAATTGTACGCCCGGGCCCCATTCAAGGTGGGATGGTGCACCCCTATATCAACCGGCGTCAGGGGCGCGAAGAGATAACTTTTCCCTCCAAAGAGTTAAGCGAGGTGCTGGGTAAAACCCTTGGCGTGCCGCTGTTTCAGGAACAGGCGATGCAGATCGCCGTGGTCGGCGCAGGTTTCACCCCGGAAGAGGCCGACCGGCTGCGCAGGTCTTTGGCCACCTTTCGCAAGATGGGCACCATCGGCACCTTTCGGGACAGATTCATCAAAGGCATGCTGGAGCGTAATTATACCCCGGAATTTGCCAGCCAGTGTTTTAGCCAGATCGAAGGTTTTGGCGACTATGGTTTTCCCGAAAGCCACGCGGCGGCCTTTGCCATGCTGGCCTATGTCTCGGCCTGGTTGAAGTGCCATCATCCAGCGGTGTTTGCCTGCGCGCTGCTCAATTCCCAGCCCATGGGGTTTTATGCCCCGGCCCAGATCGTGCGCGATGCCCGCGAACATCAGGTCGAGGTGCGCCCCATCTGTGTCAATGCCAGCACATGGGACAACACGCTGGAGCGTCGCGCCGATGGGGCACTGGCCCTGCGGCTGGGGTTTCGCCAGATCAAGGGCTTTCGCGAAGAGGACGCCGGTTGGATCGAAGCGGCACGCGGCAACGGCTATCAGGACCCGGAGACTGTTTGGCTGCGGGCAGGGGTTGCGCCTGGGGTGCTGGAGCGGCTGGCCGAGGCCGATGCCTTTATCGGCATGGGGCTGACCCGCCGGGATGCGCTGTGGCAGGTGAAAGCCATCCGCAGCCCGGAGCCTTTGCCGTTGTTCAATGACCCGATTGATGGCGAAAGCATCTATGAGCCCGACGTGCAGCTACCCACCATGCATCTGGGGGAGGAAGTGGTTGAAGATTACGTCTCAACCCGCCTGACATTGCGCGCTCATCCAATGGAGTTGCTGCGCCCGGCGATGCCTGGTCTGACGCCACATGATCAGTTGCAACACGTGCCCTTGGGGCGGGCCAGCGTCTGCGGATTGGTGATCACCCGGCAACGGCCCGGAACGGCTTCGGGCGTGATTTTTCTGACGCTTGAGGATGAAACAGGCGTCTCAAACGTGGTGGTCTGGCCTAAGGTTTATGAACAGTTTCGCCGGTCTGTCATGGGTGGGCGTTTATTAAGGGTCACGGGCTATCTACAGCGTGAAGGTATCGTCGTACATCTGATTGCCCAGAATGTCGAAGACCTGTCTTATCGCCTGACCGATCTGGGTCACCCGATGGACGACGCCATCGGCATTACCCAACCCCAAGCCGACGACGCCCCACGCCCGCAACGCCATCCGCCCCGGGCCAGACACCCCCGAGAGCAGGCCAAACGTCTGTTTCCCAGCCGGGACTTTCATTAACCTCCAATGCAATTCAATTTTGTAGCCCAAAAGGATTTTTGAGTGGCAAAATATTGGGGTAGTCGGGTCTTGGTGTTTTTAACGATTAAGGGGTCACCCATGCGTAGGATGACTTCGACGCTTCTGGCGCTCGCCGTATCGGTCTCTGCTGCAGCCGCAACGACAATTTCAGTCGGAAACATTTAAAGCTAGCAGCCACAACGCCTTGCTGAGCGAATTCGAAGGCAATACCATCTTGAAAGATTATTCAACAACGGCAAGATCGATCTCATTCGACTTTAGCATGTCAACGATCGGCCCAGATGGCTGTGCATCGGTATAAAGAACGCTGAACTTAATCTTGCCCTTTAGCGACACTGGAGCACGCTTATTGAATTTTCCGCTATCAGCAACGGCAATGCGGACTTGTGCATTTTGTGCGGCGATTTCCGACAAGTTGGCCTCTTGCAGATCGTGCAGCATGAAGCCCGCTTCGGCGTTGATTGCCCCGACTGATAAAATGGCGAACTGCACGCTGAGTCTTTGAATGAGGTCCATCGCCTCGGCGCCAAACGCGCCGCCGTCGTGTGGGCGCAATTCACCACCAGCTAGAAACACGCGATTATTGTTCCTAGAGGCCAGTGTATAAGCCACAAATGCTGAATTGGTTACCACAAACAGATCCGTGTGATCCCTGAGGGCGGAGGCGACAAATGCTGTTGTCGAGCCGATATCCATAAAGATGGAATCACCATTATTGATGTTTTGTGCCACAGCCAAAGCCAGCCGTTCTTTTACAATTGCATGAGTGTCCATGCGGCTTTGAAGTGGGGCCTCGTCGAAATTTTCTATCAGATGAACGCCACCATGCACCTTACGGACAATATGGGCATCTTCCAGCGTACGAATGTTGCGCCGGATGGTTTCATACGAGACGTGGAGTTGTTTTGAAAGAAACCCGATACGGCATGACCCACCTGCGCGCTGGAGTTCTTTGAGGATTTCTTCTTCACGTTGATTTGTGGTTTTGCGGGGCATTTGTAGGCGAGTATTCATGATTTTTGTATAGAATAAGAAACCACATAAAGCAACATTCAGTTACAATTTTGGCGGATAGAGCGTTCATTATTGTGAGATTTTGCAAACTAAGTGTGGGTAAGTGTGGTTTTTGTTGACTAAAGCCAAATTATGCCGCACCCTTTGGGGAAAACAATAAAAACCAAACAAAATACCACACTTTAGGGAGATAGCTATGACCAATATAATCAACAAATTAGGGGCCGCAGCCCTGATGCTAACAACTGCTGTTGGTAGCGGATCTGCCGCCGAATCGTCTGATCCGATCAAGCTGACGTTGCATGATTGGTCTGGTCAACTGATTAACACCAAGATCATGGGCAGTATTTTGCAAGAGGCGGGATACAACGTCGAATACGTTCAGGCAGATTACATCGCACAATTTGCGGGATTGAAAACCGGCGACCTGCATCTTGCTATGGAGATCTGGGAAACCACAGGCCGCGAGGCGCTGGATGAAGCCACAGGTTCGGGCAAGGTTGTCAACGTGGGGGAAACGGGTCTGATGGCGATCGAAGAATGGTGGTATCCGCTCTATATGAAAGAGCGATGCCCTGGTTTGCCGAACTGGGAAGCGTTGAGAGACTGCGCTGAAGAATTTGCCACTGCTGAAACCGATCCATATGGCCGTTATGTTGGCGGGCCAGTCACCTGGGGCGGATTTGACGAAGAACGGGTCGAAGCGCTTGAGATGGATTTCGAAGTTGTTCATGCAGGTACCGACGCAGCGCTGTTTGCCGAATTGGAATCTGCGTATCAGCGGCAAGATCCGATTGTCTTGTGGGTCTATGTGCCGCATTGGGCACCCGCCAAGTACGAGGGTGAGTTTGTTGAATTCCCAGCCTTTAGCCCGGAATGCTATTCAGACCCATCAGTTGGGGTGAACCCGAACATGGCTTACGACTGCGGCAAGCCACGTGGACCGATCTGGAAGGCTGCCTGGAGTGGTCTGCAAGAAAAATGGCCGGGGGCTTATGACATCATTGAGGCCTACAACATCAACAATGAGGAAATGAGCGCCATGGTCGGCAAGGCCGATCTGGATGGTGTTGATGTTGATGCTGTGGTTGCGGAGTGGATGACAGACAACAAAGATCGCTGGTCTGAATGGGTCAACTGATCCGTTAACGGTGCCCGGGGCAGCGCCCCGGGCTGTCTCATTTTTCAATCCTGTCCGACCGGACCCCCGGAGATGTTGATGACTTTGAGCCCCAAGCTTTCGTGCCGAAACGTGTGGAAAATCTACGGTCCCAACGCGCAAACCTTGTTGCAAACCTATCCTGATCCCAGTGATCAAGATATCGCGGATGCTGGTGTGGTGGGCGCGGTACGCAGTGCCAACCTTGATATCGCTGAGGGCGAGATCTTTGTCATCATGGGGCTTTCCGGGTCGGGTAAGTCGACCTTGGTGCGTTGCCTGTCCCGGCTGATCGAGCCTACCAAGGGTGAGGTCTTGTTCGATGGGGTCGATCTGTTACGCGCTAGCGAGCCTGAACTGATCGATATTCGCCGCCATAAAATGGGGATGGTGTTTCAGCACTTTGCGTTACTGCCGCACCTCAGTGTGTTGCAGAATGTCAGTTTTCCTCTAATAATTCAGGGCGTTTCCAAAGCACAGGCTGATATCAAAGCCCGAGAAGTGGTGGAACTCGTTGGCTTGAAAGGACGCGAGGATAATTTTCCGCGCGAACTGTCGGGCGGACAACAACAGCGTGTGGGGATCGCGCGCTCGCTGGTCAGTGAACCGGATCTTTGGTTTCTGGATGAGCCGTTTTCGGCTCTTGATCCGCTTATTCGTCGGGAAATGCAGGATGAGTTCCTGCGTTTGCAGGCGCGTTTACACAAAACCATTGTGTTCATAACCCATGACTTTGACGAGGCTGTGCGATTGGCTGACCGTATCGCCATCATGAAAGACGGCAAGATCATTCAAGTCGCCACACCTGAAGAGCTCTTGATGAATCCAGTCTCGGAATATGTGGCCGAGTTCACCCGCCATATTCCGCGCTCAAAAGTTTTGACAGTTGGTGGCTTGATGACACCGGGAACAAATGGTGCGGGGGAACCGATTGCTCAATCTGCAAAGATTTCGGATGTGGCAGAGCAGATCATCGCCGCCGAAGGACCTATTTCTGTTGCAAACGAGTCTGGGCAGATTGTTGGCAGTATTGATCGCGTGGCAGTGGCACAGGTTCTTTTTGCCCGTCAGGGGGGGGCTTGATGTTTCATCTGAGCCGATCAGCGTTAATCACTTGGGGGCTGGTTGTCTTGACAATTATTCTGGGTGTCTATGGCCGAGATTTGGCCAAAGAGCTGGATGCCCGCTGGCTGGTCAAATTTCCATCAACTTGGGTGATACCGTTCAAAACCTATATCTCTGACGGAATGCGCTGGTTAATTGAAGAAGCGGCCATCGGTCCATTGTCTTTTACCGATGTGACCCGCGCCATCGCCTGGTTGATTGAGCAGCCCTATCAGTTCGTGCTGTCATTGCTGGCAAGTGGTTTTGTCAGTGGACGGGGGGCCGACGCGCAGTTGCTGTTGCCTGCGGTAAGCTGGATCGTAGTCATTGCCGGGATTGTTGCACTTGGGCATTACTGCCGTGACTGGGGCTTGGCCGTGTTGGTGGGTGCGTGTTTTGTCTATCTCGCCATTTTCGGGCAATGGGAAAGTGCGATGATCACACTGGCCTCGGTGTTGATCGCGGTGCCGATCGGGGCTGGAGGTGGATTGCTCGTGGGGATCTGGGCCTATCGCAGACCGTGGGGGGAGAAGCTGATTTCGCCGGTTCTGGATTTGATGCAGACGATTCCGATCTTTGCATATCTTGTGCCGATCCTGTTCATGTTTGGATTTGGCCCAATTTCGGCACTGGTGGCAACAATCATCTATGCCACGCCGCCGATGGTTCGGATTACGATCTTGGCGCTTAAGGCGGTCGATCCGGAGATTGTAGATTTTGGCCGTATGGCCGGATCAACCAACCGTCAGCTGATGTGGCGGGTTCTGGTGCCATCCGCCAGCCGCAGCCTGATGGTCGGAGTCAATCAGGTGATCATGCTAACGCTGAACATGGTCATCATTGCCTCGATGATCGGGGCAGGGGGGCTGGGTTTCGATGTCTTGGCCGCATTGCGTCGGCTAGATATTGGCGCAGGATTTGAGGCCGGTATTGCCATCGTAGTTCTGGCCATCGCGGTTGATCGGTTAAGCCAAGCCTTTGCTGAACGTATGGGACAGGTAAAAAAGCCGGCAACTGGCACATGGGTTGCACGCCACAGACGCACGGCTCTCGTGTTGGTCTTGCTAGTAGTGACCTGGGGGTTGGGCCGCTTTTCGCCGCTGCTGTTGGAGTATCCGGAAAGCCAAACCATCACCACGGGTGCATTTTGGGATGATCTGGTTAAGTACCTCAACATCAACTATTTCGATACACTTGAGGCAATCAAAGTCTTTTTCTTGCATTACTTCCTGTTGCCGATCAAACGGACATTGCTGGGTATTCCGTGGCCATGGGCAATTTCGATGCTGACTTTGCTGGGGTGGCGTGTCGGGGGGCCAAGGTTGGCGCTGTTGTGTGGGGGCCTGTCGGGGCTGATTGCCATCACCGGACTCTGGCCAAAGGCGATGATCACCGTTTACCTGTGCGGTGCTTCGGTCATTCTAGCAACTGTGATCGGCGTTCCCCTTGGTATTCTTGCCGCTTTGAACAAGCGTGCTGGTGTCGTGATCAACGTGCTAATCGACACACTGCAGACCCTGCCAAGTTTTGTCTATCTGATCCCTGTGGTGATGTTGTTCCGTGTGGGGGATTTTACCGCGATGATTGCCATTGTGCTCTATGCGCTGGCCCCGGCGGTGCGCTATGCCGCCCACGGCATCCGTTCTGTTAGTACTGAGCTGATCGAGGCCGGTCAGGTGGTGGGCTGTACGCGCCGACAGTTGTTGCGCCACATTCGCTTGCCGATGGCGTTGCCGGAAATCCTGCTGGGCATCAATCAGACCATCATGCTGGCCTTGTCGATGCTAGTGATCACCGCGCTGGTCGGCACCCGCGACCTAGGGCAGGAGGTTTATATCGCGCTGACCAAGGCCGACATCGGGCGGGGGTTGGTCGCTGGGCTCGCCATCGCCTTTATCGCCATCATTGCCGACCGTCTGATCAATGCAGGCGCCCGTCAGGCCCGTATTCGTTTTGGATTGGAGAACTGATCATGGAGCAAGCTGATCTTATCACCCGCATTCACGCCTTGCCGATCTGGGAGGGCAAGATAACGGCTGAGCCTTTGACCGGGGGAATCACGAATGTGAATTTTCTGGTTGAAGACCGAGCTGGAAAATACGTTGTGCGGGCGGGGGAAGACATTCCGCTGCACCAAGTGATGCGGTTCAACGAGCTTGCCGCTAGCCGGGCAGCGCATGCTGCAGGCTTGTCGCCCCAGGTGGTCCATGCCGCTGGCGATTTGACTGTTCTACAGTATATCGAAAGCCACACCCTGACTGAGGCGGATGTATGCAGATCAGACATGTTGCCGCGTGTACTGGAGCTGGTCAAAACATGTCATCGACAAGTGCCCAAGCATTTGCGCGGACCGGCACTGGTGTTTTGGGTCTTTCATGTGGTGCGTGACTACGGGGCTACTTTGTTGGATAGGAGTAGCGTTCATGCCGCTCTTGTTCCGGAACTGGTAGAGTTGGGTAACGCATTGGAACAGGATGCAGGCCCTTATGAGATTGTATTTGGTCACAATGACTTGCTGTGCGGCAACTTTTTGGATGACGGTATCCGCCTGTGGTTGATCGATTATGACTATGCCGGGTTCAACAGCCCACTGTTCGATCTGGGCGGTTTGGCGTCAAACAACGGATTGAGCGCTGCTCAAGAAGACTGGATGCTGGAAAACTATTTTGAAGCACCTGTGACGCAAGATCTGCGCCATCGGTACGGTGCGATGAAATGTGCCTCGCTACTGCGTGAAACCATGTGGAGCATGGTGTCAGAGATCACATCAGATATCGACTTTGATTACGCCGCTTATACGGCTGAGAATCTCGCGCGGTTCCGCGCGGCTTTTGAAGATTACAGAAATTCCTGAGGACTGACATGACTGAACTTCCCTCAACCGCAAAGGCCGTCATCATTGGCGGTGGCATTATCGGCTGCTCGACCGCGTACCATCTGGCCAAGCTGGGCCTGACGGATACGGTGTTGTTAGAACGCAAAAAGCTAACCTCGGGCACGACCTTTCACGCAGCCGGTTTGGTCGGGCAATTGCGCTCAAATGCGAACATCACGCAGCTTCTGGGGTATTCCGTTGATCTTTATAACAAGATCGAAGAAGAAACCGGTCTTGGCACCGGCTGGAAGATGAACGGTGGTCTACGCCTTGCCTGTAACGAAGAGCGCTGGACCGAAGTAAAGCGCCAAGCCACAACCGCTCATTCTTTTGGTCTTGAGATGGAACTGCTGACCCCGAAAGAAGCGCAGGGCCTATGGCCGTTGATGGATATATCGGATGTCGTCGGTGCCGCCTTCATGCCTACCGATGGGCAGGCCAACCCCTCGGACATCACGCAGGCCCTGGCCAAGGGCGCGCGCATGGCCGGTGCAAAGATTTTTGAAGATACAAAAGTCACCGATATCGAAATTGACAACGGCAAGATCAAAGCGGTGATCACTGATCGGGGGAGGATCGAGTGTGAAAAGGTGATTTGCTGCGCGGGGCAGTGGACACGGATGTTTGCCGGGCGCTTTGGTGTCAATGTGCCACTAGTGTCGATGGAGCACCAGTACATGGTGACAGAAGCCTTTGAGGGTGTGCCATCCAACCTGCCCACACTGCGCGACCCGGACCGGTTGACCTATTACAAGGAAGAAGTCGGCGGTCTGGTCATGGGCGGCTATGAACCCAACCCAATTCCCTGGGCCAATGATGGCATTCCACAAGGGTTCCACTACACGTTGCTGGATAGCAACTTTGAGCACTTTGAACCGCTTATGGAATTAGCTTTGGGGCGCGTGCCTGCCTTGGAACACGCCGGGATCAAGACGTTAACTAATGGGCCGGAAAGTTTTACACCCGATGGCAACTTCATCATTGGTGAAGCCCCGGAGTTGGCGAATTTCTTTGTCGGTGCGGGGTTTAACGCCTTTGGCATTGCTGCAGGTGGGGGCGCGGGTATGGCGCTTGCAGAATGGGTTCACAAAGGCGAACCGCCGTTTGATTTGTGGTCGGCAGATATTCGTCGTTTTGGGCGCCCGCATTTTGATACTGATTGGGTGCGTACCCGCACGGTAGAGGCTTACGGCAAACACTACACGATGGCCTGGCCGTATGAAGAGCACGATTCCGGCCGCCCCTGCCGTAAATCACCCTTGTATGATGTGCTGCGTGAGCAGGGGGCTTGTTTTGGCGAGAAACTGGGTTGGGAGCGGCCCAACTGGTATGCGGATGCATCAAGCGGTGAGGTGCCGAAGGATGAGTATGGTTTTGGTCGCCAGAACTGGTTTGATGCCGTGGGCCGCGAACACAAGGCCGCGCGTGAGGCGGCGGTTCTGTTCGATCAGACATCGTTTGCGAAATTTACGCTCAAAGGCCCGGATGCGCTCAAGGCGATGAACTGGATCTGTGCCAATAATGTGGATCGCCCTGTCGGGGCGCTGATCTACACTCAGATGCTCAATGACAAAGGCGGAATTGAGTGCGACCTGACCGTGGGGCGGGTGAAACATGATGAGTTTTACATCGTCACCGGCACCGGTTTTGCCACGCATAATTTTGACTGGATCCGCCGCAATATTCCCGAGGGGCTGAACTGTCAGTTGTTTGACATCACCTCCTCCAATGCGGTGCTGTCTCTGATGGGGCCGGAGGCGCGCAATATCTTGACGAAAGTCACGCGCGATGACGTAACAAACGAAGGCTTCAAATTCGGCACGTTGCGCACGATTGGTATTGCAGGCTGTCCGGTACAGGCGCTGCGGGTGACCTATGTTGGTGAACTGGGATGGGAACTGCACCTGCCAGTGGAATATGCGCAAACGGTTTATGCCGCACTAACGGAGGCAGGGCGTGATCATGGTTTGATCAACGCCGGGTACCGAGCGATTGAGACCTTGCGACTGGAAAAAGGCTATCGGGCCTGGGGTGCAGAAATTGGCCCGGACCATACATCATTTGAATCCGGCCTCGGTTGGGCGGTAAAGCTGAAGCAAAACATTGACTTCAATGGGCGCGCCGCCGCAGAGGCCCAGCAGGCCAATGGTGTAAAAAAACTGCTAGCGGGCTTTACCGTTGATCCAGATATCGTCTTGCTGGGCCGCGAAACAATTTACCGTAACGGCAAGCGTGTCGGCTGGCTGACCTCAGGTGGATATGGTCATACGGTTGAAAAATCGATCGGTTATGGCTACGTGCGCAATCCCGATGGCGTGGACGCCGATTACGTGTTGAGCGGTGATTACGAGCTAGAGGTGGCCACTGAACGGGTCAAGGCCGAGGTGCACATGCGCCCCCTTTATGACCCGAAAATGGAACGTGTGAAGGCATAACTGACACCATCGAAAGGTTTATACGTAGGATCCTGTCAAAGCCCGAAAGACATCTTCATCGGGCGATAACCGCGCCAATGCTATCTGTCTCAAAGGCCGCGACGGTTTACACATTGTTGAGCAAAACCTCTGGGAAGAGGCCCAAAAGAACTGAAGAGTTGTGAAGGAAAAGAAACCCTCTCTTAGCAAATCGACCTATTTGGACCCATAAGCGCTGACGTCAGACAGATTGATTGGCAAAGGAATTTCGGATCACGAGTACCCTTTCGCGAACGTGATCATCCCTCACCAAGTCAGTGACAATCAGTTTGACCAAATCGCATCCGCGAAGCTTGCTATCAATTGCCGCGTTGAACAGCGCAAGATCGCGCAGCTTCCCCTCCAATCCTCCCGCCAAGCCCCGACATCAGCACCGCGCTGACATCTAAAATCTACAGGTGGTTTGAGTGGCCGTTATCGGGTTGCTCATTCCTTGGAAAACGCCGCAGATACATTGGTTTCAATGCTGCCATATAGTGGCTTGACCAGTCGTTCATTCGGGTTGCAACAAGGATTGGTGCTTGGTTTCACAGGTCGTGGACAAAACAGACATTGACTGATTGGCTGCATTGGTTGAGCCTGATTTCAATATTGCCCGGCCGAAACTGGCGGAGGATACATTATGTACAGAACCCTAATTACTATTGTTGTAGTCGCTTTCCTACCTTCAATCGCTTTGGCGCAAGAGGATGCACAAGACATTCGCTTGGTCGTTCAGGTTACGGTGGATGGTTTACGAGCAGACCTCTTGCAGCGCTATCAGGACAGCTTCAGTCACGGTGGTTTTCATCGTTTCATGGAAAGGGGCGTCTGGTACACGAATGCACATCATATGCACGCGAATACCGAAACCATTGTCGGCCATGCAACGCTCGCGACCGGAGCTCATCCGTCTGAACACGGTATGATAGGCAACGCCTGGCTTGATCGAGTGACGGGACACTTGGGTTACGGGATTGAGGACAGCGAGCATCCTCTGCTGCCGGTGCCGGGTTTTGGCGGAAAGGGTCAGCAAATCGACCCATCGCAAGCCATAGCACAAGCTGGCGGCCGTTCGCCGAGGAACCTTCTTGCGACAACTTTTGGTGACGAACTTTTTAAGACGAACAATGGTCGTTCCAAAATTTTAGGTATTTCTGGAAAAGACCGATCGGCGGTCGCGATGGCCGGCCACTTTGGCGATGCTTTCTGGTTTTCAACCAGCACAGGTGCTTTCGAGACCAGCGAGTACTATTTCAATTCCTATCCAGATTGGGTGACAGAATGGAACAGCCAACGGCCAGCAGATGTAGCGATTGGTACATTATGGGAATTGAGCACTCCAAAAGAAAGTTATCTGTTAGCTGAAAACGACGACCGCCCCTATGAAGTCGACTTGAAGGGGTTTGGTCGCGTCTTTCCGCACCGCTATGGCACACCCGAAGACGGGCTTTACTACACACAGGTTTTGCTGACGCCATTGGGGGATGAACTCACTGCTCGTTTCGCTGAAACTGCTGTTCATGCTGAAGGCCTCGGACAGGACGCGTTTACAGACTATCTCAGCGTAAGCTTCTCCGCGGTGGATGCTGTAAACCACCTCTTTGGCCCTTCGAGCCTTGAAAACGAGGAAATCATGCGCAGGTTGGACCAGACCCTTGAGCAGTTCTTTGCATTTCTCGATCAAGAAATCGGTGCAGAACACATTCTTTACGTTTTGTCGGCGGATCATGGCATGCCCGAAATGCCGGAGTTTATGGCAGAGATGGGCCTGAGCACTGCTCGCAACTACAATGGTGCCCTCAAGGATGCATTGAACGCAAATTTGGCGGCCGAGTTTGGCATCCAAGATGCGATCCTACAGTTCTTTCGCCCTTACATATACCTTGACCGGCAGGCAATCGCCGCAGCTGGTTTAGACAAACGTGCAATTGAACGTTCCATCGTGGACGATCTTGAATCGCGGGATGGCATTGCAATCGCCATGCCGCGCAATCCATTTCCTGAGCAGATTGGCGATTTTCTGGAAGGGCCGATTCGGCGCAATTTCCATCCGCAGCGCTCCGGAGACATTTACGTCGCCCAAGCGCCGTATTCCTTCCTTTTCGAAGCAGGTGCTGTCGCTGTTATGCACGGCTCGCCCTGGCGATACGATACCCACGTCCCGATAATGTTCAGCGGCCCGGGAATTGAGCCACAAGTTGTCTCGCGACAGGTTTCCACTGTTGATGTGGCTATAACTTTGAGCAACCTTCTTGGGACCACCATACCTAGTTCCGCGGCAGGTCAGATTCTGGATGAAGTTGTCCGCTGACCCAACTTTCGTCACTTGCCAATTCAACGAATTACCCAGAAAATCTCGTTATATCAGACACCAGCGGAGAAATTTGAAGTTGGTGTTGCAGCGGTCAATTAAACCCACAGGATACTAGCGTCTGACTGCGATCTGGTTCACGTCGTTCACAAGCCACGGCTGCTCAGCGACAACGGGTCATGTTAAAACCCTCATAACGGGCATTCAGTTTCATCACCTAGTTGCTTGCCTCGCTAATTGATCGCAAAGCACCATCTACACCAACCGCGATTGATTGGCCGAGCGAGAGATTTGGCCGTTGGTTAAAGCTGGTTTTTTCCTCTAGTGTCTCACCGAGCAATTGAACAACCGCAGGAGAATCCTTGTATTTTGAGTGTGAAAACGAACTCTCATCTTCGATTTCACTCAGATCAATTGCTATGATCCCGAGTTTAGAAAGCTCTTGTGCTGAAACTTGGCCAACGCGCTGAACACCGCCGGCGACACGTTTGCTGGCTCTGAGCGCCACATCGTCTTTCGAGACAAGTACAACAATATTTCGGCCATCATTAGGGAATAATTTGATCTGAGATATAAACAAATCGATATCGATATCAGGTGCTGCGAGGACGACATTCCTGACTTTGTTCGTGGGGTTAATCCCCGTCGTCAGTGCAATTTGGCGAGAGGCTTCCATTACAAGGAGCGTGCCCATGGAATGTGCCACTACGTCGTAACCTTGCACAGCCGAGAGCTGAAGGGTCGAAAACATGCTTACAAGGTGATCTCTAGCAACCAGAACACTGTTTACATCATAAACATATTTTACCGTTTGACCGCTAGAAGCCCATGAGAATAGAACTGGTACGCCATCGTACCCCGTGTCCTCTACAAATTGCGAAATTTGAAGAACGGCCGAGGTCAGATTTGTATTGTAACCGTGCACGAACAAAAGAAGGTTACGTTTATCTTTCGGCAATTTGGATAAATATGTTATCAGGTCCGATTGAAATGCTTCCCGGGTTTCGAAATTAACAGGTTGATCAATGACAAAGTGTTTTTGAGGATCTGATGGGAGGCTATTCGGGCGCTCAATCTTACCTGTTTTGTGTTCAGGTGGGATAGACACAGTGACCGAAGCAAAGTTGAGCTGTTGGCTTCTTTTTCCTGAATAGAAAACACCGGCCTCGCTGGATTTTGCGCGCGACGTCGCAACGAAAATGCGATGCTTGGTAACTTTTGCAACACTATCAACAGGTGCTATCGTTGGAACATCTATCAAGTCTTTAGGCCCTGAACAGGCGACCAGAAGCAAGAAGGTCAAACCAATTAATAGTCCTGTCACGCCACTATTATTCTTAATCAATTCAATCGACACACGGTGGGTGGAGTATGCAATTACTGTCCGTCACCAGAGTTTTTGGAACCAATGTGGGCCTATGTCTGACGTCAGCGCTTATGGGTCCAAATAGGTCGATTTGCTAAGAGAGGGTTTGTTGCTCATCGTAGCCACCAAGGAGTGGATGATGAGAAAGACAACGAAGAGCCCTGGCGAGAAGATCGTCAAAGATATCAA
>NZ_FWFX01000023.1 GCF_900172335.1 Roseovarius albus | reverse complement strand
GTTCCAGCCTCCAATCCAACACGTTCAATCGGATGCGGGAACCCTGCAAGGCACGCGGCTATATCAGCAACCTCACAAGGCAGTTCCCGCTCAACCAGCACCGTACCCTTGGTGTCTACAATGCAAAGCGCACATGACCGCAGCGACACATCCAGTCCAACAAAGTAATCCATCATCTATCTCCCTTGTTCACAGCTATCCTGTGATCCTATCGGGAGCTCGACCTCAAAACAGAGGCAGCCCAATTACGCATGCTTGGAGCCCAACCTGTAAATTTGCATTTCATGCCGCACGCGCACGCAGCACAAGAATTGCTGCACTTGCTCATATTTTGGTGCTGCTATGCGGCGTGAATACTGGCCATTCGTGGTTTGCGCAGCATTTTCCAAAGGGAGAATTTACAGGCCGCAGACGGATCCGTCGTACGGACTTCAGACAATCCACCACAACGTCAGCGCGTTCTTTGATAACAACTGACGGAAGCTCGGTGAGCTGGTTGCAAAGCCGAGTATAGGTTTCAACCATGACCTTGCCAGTTACCTTGGCTTTTTGTCGGCCCTGTTTGCGTTCGGCGTCCTGAACGAAGATGGTGTCCCAATATGATCCAAGGAAATCCTGTTCGTTGTAGGGATAGAGGTTCTCTGCCATCTGGATATGAGTTGGAACAGGCAGGTCGCAGAGTGGGAGGTAGCCGATGATATCGGGTATTCTACGATCCACCAGGACGCAGCCATTCATAGCCAAAGCCGTGCGATACGAACGTAAGCCCCATCCCAACATAAGTTCTGCAAACATTTCTCGATTCGCGCCGGGCCAGTTCGTCAATCAAACTACTTTTGCCAGAGCCGGGACCGTCGGTCACGACGAACATATGGTCACACATGTTTCAGCTTCGAATTACTCGATGAAAGGGAATGCTATAATAGTCAGAACTCATCTAGACCAACCATAAGTTAGGCAAGCTCAGCTAGAAAAGCAAATTGTGGCAATGGGCTCTTGGCCGTCGAATGCTATCGCGGAGACGCCACGCGAGGGTACCGAAAAGCCCATAGATTTGCGTTAGATAAAAGCCCCGGATAGCTCTGTATCGTCGATAGTCATGGGGTTGGGATAGGGCCCTACATTAAGTAAGGACCTACCTTGGTTTTTTCAGCCCTCAAACCACCAGCGCTCTGCAGCACGTGCACCGTCCATCTGCCAGCTTGCAGCCAGTTGGCCGGTGTGCTTGACGTTGGCGCGGCGCCCATAGACGAAGTTCGGGAAGAACGGAATAAGCGCACCGCCGTCATCACGCAGAAGCATGGCCATCTCGCGATACATGTCTGCGCGCTTCGCATCATCCAGTTCAGCTTTCGCCATCAACAGCACTTCGTTGAAACGTGGATTCTTCCAATGAGTTTCGTTCCAAGCGGCGTCATCTTTATAAGTCAACGTATACATGACGTCTGGTGTCGGACGTGCGCCCCAGTTCACAACACACCAAGGCTTGGTCAGCCAAACGTCCGACCAGTAGCCATCATTGGGTTCGCGCACCACATTGATGTTGATCCCGGCTGCTTTGGCCTGCTCGGCATACAGAATGCACATGTCAACCGCACCCGTGGCAATCGATTCCGCCGTGCTGATATTGACAGACAGACCTTCAGCACCGGCTTGCTTCAGATGCCATTTGGCTTGATCCGGATCGTACTCACGCTGCGGAATGCCTTCTGGATAATAGGGCATCGCAGGCGAATGGTGGAAGTCATTGCCTATCGTCGCGGCTCCAAAGGAGATCTTTTCGATCAGCTCTTCGCGATTCATCGACAGTTTTAGCGCCATACGCACATCATTGTTGTCGAACGGGGCAACATCCGTGAACATTGGCATGGTAATGCAACTTGCCGATGGGACATTGTCGACTTCGACATTCGGATCCCGCGACAGCAGGCTGATCGTTTTGTTCTCGAGCAACGATACCGCATCCACATCCCCTGTTAGCAATGCAGTCTGACGGGCATTCGGATCGTTGATGATCAAGAATTGGACCTCGTCAAAATAGGCACCTTCGCCATGCCACCCGTCGTGGCGGACCAGACGCGAGCCTACACCGAATTCGTGCTCTACCAGTTTGTAGGGGCCAGAGCCGTCGGCGGACTGCCAATCGATGGTGCCACCTTCATTCGCAGGGCAAATGGGCAGGTGATAGTCGGGCATGATCCATGGCAGATCCGCATTCGGGCTGTCCAGCTTGAAAGTGACCGAGTTGTCACCATTGTCCACGATCTCAACAACCGAGGACAGCAGGGCTTTCGCAGCCGAGGCAGAATCTTCGCCGCGGTGGTGATTCATTGAGGCCAGAACGTCCTTGGCCGTCACTTTGCCGCCAGAATGGAAGGTGGCTTTGTCCGTTAGCATGAACGTCCATTCCATGGCGTCCGGTGTCGCTGTCCATTCTGTGGCCAAATCGCCGCCGAGGGTCTGGTCGGTGTTGATTTTAGTCAGGAATGAACGGTGTGTATGTACAAGTGCGATCATCGCAAACGACAGGTATGTGCCTGGGTCATGCGTATCACTGGTGTTACCGTCATGTTGTGCAATGCGGAACGTGCCGCCACGTTTTGGCGCGGCGTTGGCCGATGTGCCCCACAGGCCGGTTGCGGTCGACGCGGTCATGCCCGCAGCCATTGAATAGTTCATGAAGGAGCGGCGCGAGACTTTGCCCTCGCGGGCAGCTTTAGCCAGCCGATCTATCATCACATGATCATGTTTTTTGGTCATATTACCTCCTATGGGTTTTCATTTTTGTTATCGTTTATATTGGCTCAGTTAATCGGTTATCTCTGTATGAGGCCAATCAGTTCTCAATGTTGTTGTGCGGGTTGAATAGAAACGCATACTTGTTCATTTCTAGTTTTTTGAAACGGAACGAAGTTGCTCATCGGATCAATGAACAGATCGCGACTGAAAGCGTTAAGCGCTGCAAAGGGTGCGATTTACGCAGCATCCCCAAGCGTCTGGCTTCATGCTTTATGCTTTGCTAGTTCAAAATCAAAATGGACGATGTTCCCTCTCCCTTTTTGCAACGATATCTCTTGGAATTTCTTTCAAGGAAAACGTGATCATTTGCACAATCTACTATCGGCATTGGCTCCCGTCAGTGTGTCAGCCTCAGCGCTATGTACGGCCAGTGGGCGTCAGGCGATAAGGTTAATTTTATATTGATACATTGTCAATATTATAAAAAATGCTTGAGTTATATTAATAATATTACAATGCTATTGAACATAAGGCTGGGCGGATTCGGTGTGATGCCGAATTGCGGGCGGTGAAGGCAAAATGCTCGAAGAGGTAGCTGTATGATTGAAGGTAACGGAATGACCAAACGCATTGCACGCGTTGAATGGTCCGGCATTCGAAACATGCACGCCAAAGCGAGTAAGCTCGACAATGTCATCAATCTCGGGATCGGCCAGCCTGATTTTGATACCCCGGATCACATCATCGCCGCCGCCAAAGTCGCATTGGATGAGGGTTATACGCGATACCCTCCTGCACAGGGCTTTCTGGATGTACGCCAGGCAATCGCTGAGAAGCTGATACGTCAAAACGGCATCGTCGCAGATCCGGAAACCGAGATCATGGTCACGGTCGGGGCGATGCAGGTGGTCTTCAATACAATGCTTAACTTTATCGAAGCTGGCGATGAAGTGATCGTCATGGACCCGGGTTATGATTACTTTTCTCAGATACGCCTCTTCGGCGGCGTGCCGGTTTCCGTGCCATTGCGCGAGGAAAACGGATTTCGGCTCGATCCTGCAGATTTAAGTGATGCGTTGACCGACAAAACCAAGTTGATCGTGATCAATTCACCGTCTAACCCGACTGGAGCCGTGTTTGACCGCACGATTATGAAAGCGATTGCAAAAATTGCAATTGAACATGACCTTTTGGTCTTCTCTGATGAGCCCTACGAAGACCTGATGTTCGATGGTCACGAGCATGTCAGCATCGCATCCCTCGATGGTATGAAAGACCGTACTATCACGGCCTTTACCTTATCTAAGACCTACGCCATGACCGGTTGGCGCGTGGGTTATGCTGTGGGCACTCCGCCGGTGATTGCCGAGATGGAGAAGCTGATGGAGCATCTTGTCTCGGGGGTTACGGCTGTGTCGCAACGCGCAGCCCTTGCCGCCATTACCAGTTCGCAAGATTGCGTGCAGGAAATGACCGACGCATATGAGCGGCGGCGGCACATTGTCTACGAGGGGCTGAACGCCATTGACGGCGTATCCTGTATCATGCCGGAATCCACATTCTACGCATTTCCCAACATCAAAGAGCTGGGGCTTTCATCTTGGGATTTGGCCTGCCACATCCTGAACGATCAGCAGGTCATAACCATCCCCGGTGTGATCTTTGGCGAAAATGGAGAGGGTTATCTGCGCCTATCCTTCGCAGTCGAAGATGCCGAGCTGCGCGAAGCGATTACCCGCATCAAACTTGCCATTGAGAGTTTGCACACATGACACACTCCCTCAGCCCAATATCAGAGGCCTCAAACATGCCATTTGACATCAAGACCCGCGTAAAAGAACTGGAAGAGGAATTGATCGAATTGCGGCGAGATTTTCACATGCACCCTGAACTGGGCATGGCAGAACATCGGACTGCTGGCATTGTTGAGCGCTATCTCAAAAAACTAGGGCTGGAAGTGTCGCGGATGTGCGGCACCGGAGTAATCGGTCTATTGAGGGGCCGGCAGCCTGGTAAAACCCTGATGATGCGAGCCGATATGGATGCGCTGCCAATTGAAGAAATGACCGGACTGGACTTCAAGTCAAAAACGCCCGGTGTGATGCATGCCTGCGGGCATGACGGGCACACGTCAATGATGATGATAGCCGCGAAAATCCTGACCGAGAACAAGAACAACCTGAAAGGCGACATCAAGTTTGTTTTTCAGCCGAACGAGGAAAACGGTTGTGCGCTCGATATGGTTCAGGACGGGGTGATGCAAAACCCTACGGTTGACGCTGTCATAGGGACCCATCTGATGACCGGCTTGCCGACTGGTGCTATTTCGGCAGACGACGGCCCGGTGATGGCGGAGGCCAATGTGTTTCGGCTAACCTTGCAGGGTCTCGGTGGTCACACTGCGGTTCCGGAGGATTCAATTGACCCGATCTTGGCCGCGGCAAGCGTTGTCCAACAGGTTCAGGCCATACAGACACGCGAGCTGAGTCCCCACAAGTCCGTGGCCATCGTGTTTGGCTCGATCCACGCTGGCACTGTGGCCAATATCATTCCCGAAAAGGTGGAGCTTCATGGCACGCTCCGGTGTCTATTCAATTCGCGTGAAGAGCCGGGCGAAAACGTGCTGGACCGATTTGAGCGGATCGTTTCTAACATCTGCGCCGCGCACCGTGTCGGTTATGAACTGGAATGGACGTTCCATGACCCCGCAGTGGTGAATGATCCGGCCGTAAGTGCGGTTGTACGAAATGCAGCAGCTGACGTCATCGCCGGGACAAGTCAAAAGATTGTCCCTTATGTCACCATGATCGGCGAAGATTTCTGCCGCTTCTCTCAGGAGGTGCCTGGCACTTTCTATTTCGTGGGCGTTGCGAACAAGGAAAAGAAGACAGATTTCCCGCACCACCATCCCAGCTTTGACATTGATGAGGACGGGCTGGCCACGGGTGTGGAACTGCATGTGACCAGCGCCATCCATTACCTGAATGGGTGTGTACAAAATACACCCAACTGATCTCTTAGCATCCGAGGCCCCAATGCCACGCAAAAACTTTAACCCGAAGAATTTCGAACTGGATGTGGATCATCCTTGGACGATGGCCATACACACCAATGATATGGTCGTGCTGAACCCACAACTTGATTTAGACCACCCCGATGATTTGGATGCCCAAACCACCGTTAGCCTCAACCATATTCGCAAGCTGCTGGCAGATATCGATTGCGAAGTCTCAGACATCACCAATCTGCGGGTTTCTTACGTGAACAAAGGCGATGTGGACGAGGATACTTATCGCCAAAGCATTCTCGACCAAATGCGAGACTTGAAAGGCGCGACGCTGGAAATGGTGCCATTTGATCGCTTGGTTTTGCCCGAGTTGCTTGTTGAGATTTGCACCTATGCAATGCGAAGGCAAACCGACGAAGTGATTCCCAAGGTCAGTTGCGATCCGGGTGGTCTATATCATCCCGGATTGCCACTATCACAAGGCGTGAAGTGCGGGCAAATGATCTATGCGGGGGAACAGGTTGCGCGCGCACCCGATGGTACAGTTTTGCGCCCCGGCGATATCGTAGGCCAGTGCAGTGTGATCCTTGACCAGTTGACATATGTTCTGGCCGGTCTGGACGCAGATCTTTCCGATGTGGTGCGGTTGAATATTTTCTATGACGCTTCGACTTCTCCCAGTGATTGGGCCGCCTGCCTTCGGCAACTCAAGGCCCGTTTTGGCGACGCCGCACCCAGCCTCACTGCCATTCCTCTGCCGCAGCTTTTCCCGTCAGGTAAGCAGATCATGCTGAGCGCATGGGCAATGCGCGGGCAGGATGGCGTGCGTTTGAAAAAACGTCACTCGGAGGCAGACGACAACATCACACGCCCCGGCCCGACAATGTGGCGGCACGCTGTGGCTTGTGAGGACATGATTTTCGCTGGAGGAATTTCAACTGTGTGCGCGGATGGCACGGTTGGCGCAATGGGCGATCAGATTGCACAAACCAAACAAACCATGATGCGGATCGGCACCCTGATGAACGATCTCGGCGGAAGCTTGCAAGATGTGCACAAGACCAATTCCTACTACGTCCTGAGTACAGTAGACGAGTTCAACTCCAATCTACAAACGAGAAGCGATTGCTTCGAAAAACCTGGCCCCGGTTCCGTGGGCCTTCCGCTCGACAGCTTGTCCTATTCGGGGCAGCGCATTGAAGTTGAAGCGATCCTTGTCAAAGATAAATAGCCGGAGGAACCCATGAGACTTTCACAATTGCTGAACGAACAGGGTCAGAAAATGGTCTGCGCAACCGATGCAAACGGCATCAGCCGCAAACTGGCGGGTGTAAGTGATATCCGAAGCCTCGCGATGGGTGTCGTGAACTCGCAAACCAACTTACCCGCCGTCGTCAATGACCATCTGACAGATGAGGTGATTGATCTTGGTGCGGCTCTTGAATCGGGGCGCGTTTTGACCCCGATTGATCACCCGGATCCGGCGCATCTGTTGGTCAGCGGCTCGGGGT
The DNA here is from genome assembly GCF_900172335.1 of Roseovarius albus. GTDB lineage: Bacteria > Pseudomonadota > Alphaproteobacteria > Rhodobacterales > Rhodobacteraceae > Roseovarius > Roseovarius albus. Next base: position 10,759 of record NZ_FWFX01000023.1, on the reverse strand, counting down.
TGTCGCACAAGGCATGGGTGACGGTTGAACCCGATCATGGAACCGATGAAAGCACTTGGCCCGACCATTACAAGACCCTGATGCTGGGTCAGCGCGGTGGAAAACCAGCAACAGGAAACTGGGGGGCGCAACCGGAATGGTTCTTCAAGGGTAATGGTGACATCATTGTGCCCCCAGGCAGGGCGGTCGAACACCCGTTTTATGGAGACGGTCCTGGTGAAGAGGCCGAGATTGCGGGGATTTATCTGATCGGCCCGGACAAAACTCCATTCTGTATCGGCTACACGCTAGGCAATGAATTTTCCGACGAGCAGATGTATTTCAAAAACGTCTACCACTTGGCGCAATCCAAAAAACGCCATGTGTCGCTTGGGCCTGAGCTTTTAGTCGGAGATCTACCTGACGACATTCCGGCTAGAATCTCATTGCATCGGGGTGACCGTGTACAATGGCAAGCTGATTTCCGAACTGGTGAAGCCAACATGCTGCACTCGATTGCCAACATTGAGGCACATTACTTCAAGTACAGCGAGTGGTACATTCCGGGCGATATCCACGTACTCTACCTTGGTAATGCGGTGATGAGCACAGCGCAGGGAGAGGTAGTGGAAGACGGTGATGTGTTTCAGCTGGATTGCGAGATCTTTGGCTTGCCACTGATCAACTCTGTCCGCTTCGGCACGCCGTTCCCCATCCCGCGCGCGCAGCCACTTTGGTAATGTGCGGAGCACATTATATCGTTGATATGATGAACACCTCGTTTTGGGTTGTAAATTTTCAACCCTTTAAATATTTGATCCTCGATATGTCTTGAGGGGATCATATGGCTAAAGAGGTTTACTCCGTCATCAAGGGTCGAATTCTGTCGGGGGCATACGAGTCCGGAGAGTTCATAAATGAAATTGCTCTGGCAGAAGAATTGAACGTTAGCCGGACACCCATCCGTGAGACTCTTGCACGGCTTGAATGGGAAAAACTCGTCACAATCATCCCGCGGGCAGGTGCGATGGTGGCTCCGGCTGAGCTAAATGCGGTTAAAGAGGCGTATCAGGTCAGGCTTATTCTCGAAGGTGACCTTGGTCGACGGGCTGCGTTGCGTGTAACTCAGACGCAGATCGAACAACTTGAAGCAATCAAGCGCAAATGCGAGGGTTTGGTCAATGCTGGAACTCAAGATGATCTCAACGCGCTTTCGCGCGAATACCGTGCGGTGCTCGGGGCAGCGGCGAGCAATAAGACCCTTTTCGAGATGTCGGAGCTCCTCTTCAATGTCACGGTTCGGGTATGGCACACGATTCCCGAAAAGGATGCCCACGCCGAACTCGCATCCGCGCTGATTGCAGAGATCGGCGCGATAATCGAGGCATTCAAGGCAAAAGATGGCGACGCTGCCCAGAAGGCAATGCAAGATGCCATTCGCTATTACACCGAGAAACTAAGACGGCTTTTTAGGGAGTAGATTGTGTTTTGTGAACCCTTAGGTAGCTACTAAATCTTGAGCAATGTATTTCTGCACAGCGAATGCCATCGCAATTCATGAAACTGCGGGTCATGCTTGCTGCCCTGCAGGCAGAATGGAAAGATCTTAAGGTCAACTTCTGAAAACGGGTGCTGCAAATGATAGCTTCGCGCGTGATGTTTTAATTCCTAAAGCTGTAAAGCGCCGGAACCGGCTATTGGTGCAAACGCAACGAATACCCAGTTTGCCCGCGACTTTCGAGTTCCGACACGTGGCAGCGAAAAGGTGGGTTAAGATCGGGGTTTCATTGTCGCCTTGAATGGCCGGTATGGCGAAATCGGCTACAATGCAGCGATGAACGCGCCGCAACTGCGAACCGGTGCTTCGTGAGCAATAGCTGCAAGAGCAAAAGGAGGCTTCGTCCGCAAAGCAGACCTTAGATCGTCGTTCTATCAATGGCAGCAACGCGGGACCTTGCTGCCGTTCGCTGCACCTGCTTGATTTCCGCTGCGCTTGCACGGGTTCCTGGAGGGCGGGCGGAAATCGGACTTTCGCTGCGGGTGCGTACAAGACGCGTAACCTCAGCGGAAGCAGACATTTGCCCCATGCCAAATCCGCTTAGATGCACCAGCACCGCGTTACCGCTTGAGACTCAGCTTTCCCAAAGTACACTTCAGTTCGTCAACTAACTGTTTTTCTTGGCCAGCCAGAACCAATTCAGGGGGGCCGGGATATGGCGCGAAAGTGCTGGTGTTTTCGTCTGCGAGGGATGGAGCCACTCAATGACGGCAAAGACAGTCGGGCCGGATTTGGCCAAGGACGTTTTCAGATGTACTGAGTTTCAGCCAACAGGCTCAAGATCAACAACAAAAAGATAAAACGCGCAGAACTGCTACCGGCTTGTTCTAGTTGTGAATCCTGACCCTAGGCCTTCTGCTACGCGCCCAAATGTCGTCTGTGTGACGTAGAAGGGCGGTCCTGGATATTGAGCCTAGCATCTGGGCGGGGGGACTGACTGATGAGTTTGCCATTTGCCACAACGTGCAAACGCGCTGCGCGTAGCCGCAGGGCCTCGGTTGGGGTGCCAGCATCAAGCACGACCAGGGAGGCCTTTGCCCCGACGTGAAGCCCGTAGTCCTGCAAACCCATCGTCTTTGCATTGTTCACAGTTACCATGTCGAAACAGATCCGCATTTCTTCGGGGCTGGTCATCTGCGCCACATGTAGCCCCATAAAAGCCACGTCCAGCATGTCTGCTGTTCCTAGTGAGTACCACGGATCAAGCACACAATCCTGTCCCCAACCAACGTTGATCCCAGCACTTAGCATCTCTTTCACCCGGGTCAGACCGCGGCGTTTGGGGTATGTATCGTGCCGCCCCTGCAGAACGATGTTGATCAAAGGGTTCGGGATCGCATTGATCTGAGCCTCTGCGATCAGAGGTAGCAGTTTCGAGACATAGTAGTTGTCCATAGAGTGCATTGAGGTCAAATGCGAACCCGCCACACGCCCGTGTAGTCCAAGCCGCTGGGTTTCCAATGCAAGCGTTTCGATGTGGCGCGATAGTGGGTCATCCGTCTCGTCACAATGCATATCCACTTGCAGGCCGCGTGCGGCGGCTATTTCGCACAGTTCAGTCACTGACGCAGCACCATCCTGCATCGTGCGTTCGAAATGCGGGATACCGCCGACAACATCCACGCCCATATCCAGCGCGCGGATGGTATTCTCGCGCGCCGTGGGGTCGCGGTAGAACCCATCTTGAGGGAATGCGACCAGTTGCAGATCGATATAGTTTTTGACCTTATTACGAACCTCCAGCAGCGCCTCGACCCCTAACAGCCGGTCGTCGCACGTGTCGACATGGCTGCGGATCGCAAGCAATCCCATGCTGGCCGCCCAGTCACAGTAGTGCAGAGCGCGATCAATCACCTCGTCCTGGGTCATGACCTGTTTGAGTTCACCCCAAAGCCCAATGCCCTCCAGCAGGGTTCCCGAGGCGTTGATGCGAGGCAGGCCATAGGACAGCGTCGCATCCATATGAAAATGCGGATCAACAAAGGGCGGGCTGACCAAGTCGCCGGTTGCATCAATGACCTGCCTTGCTTCGGCGGTGCCGAGTTGATCTATGGCGGTGATCTTACTGCCTGAGATGCCAATATCAGCGACGCTGCCGTTCGGCAGAAAGCCACCTTTTACAATCAGGTCAAACATCACCGCTCCCCCTTGTTGAATGGCACCATAAGTGCGGCGGGTACTTCAGCCCGGCGTGACATTACTACCAATGCTAGAATGGAGAGAATGTAGGGCATCATCAAGAATATCTGATAGGGAACCTGCGCCCCAATACTTGTTTGCTGAACCCGGATTTGCAGCGCATCGAAGGCCGCAAACAGCACTGCCCCAAGCATTGCCTTGCCCGGCCGCCAGGACCCGAAGACAACCAGAGCAATACAGATCCAGCCGCGCCCATTGACCATCTCAAAAAAGAAGCTGTCAAAGGCGGACATCGTTAGAAACGCGCCACCGACGGCCATCAGCCCGCTGCCAATGATAACAGCCCCCATGCGAATAGCGGTCACCGAAAGGCCTTGTGCGGCGACCGCAGCCGGGTTTTCACCCGCGGCACGCACGGCCAAACCCAAGGGCGTTCGGTAGAGAACCAACCCGACAACTGCAACAAGTACAAAGGCCAGATAGGTCAGCGGCGTTTGCGAGAAAAGAGCTGGCCCAAGCAGTGGAATGTCAGATAGTAATGGGATTTCATAGGGTTGAAATGCGACGATCTTGGGCGGGCTGGTGACCTCTGGCAGCACCAGCCGATACGCATAGTAGGTTGACGAGGTCGCCAGAAGTGTTACGCCCAGTCCAACTACATGCTGGGACAGGCCAAAGGGCACTGTCAGCGTGCTGTGCAACAACCCAAACAACATCCCAACAGCCATTGCAACGCTGACACCAACCCAAAGCCCGGTGCCCGAATAGACCGCCATCCAGCCCGCAAATGCACCGGAAACCATGATGCCCTCGATGCCAAGGTTCAAGACACCGGCGCGCTCACAGATCAATTCTCCCAAGGTCGCAAAAATCAGTGGGCTGGCGATACGGATCGCTGCGGCCCAAAAACTAGCGGTGAAGAGGATTTCGACGATGTCCATGGCGCTAGTCCCTCACTACGCGAAACCGCGTCAGCATGATTGCCAGAACCATCAGCAAAAGGGAGATAGCCAGCATGATATCGGCTAGGTAGGTTGGTACGTCTGCGGCCCGGCTCATGCTGTCGGCGCCGACAAATATGCCGGCCACAAACAAGGCCGCGATCACCACACCCAGCGGATTGAGCAGGGCGAGCATCGCCACGATGATGCCGGTGTAACCAAATCCGGGTGACAGATCGAGAGTCAGGCTCCCCTTCAGCCCGGCGACCTCGGAAAAGCCTCCCAAGGCGGCCAGCCCGCCAGACAGCAGCGCGGTTTTAACCAACACCAAATTCACCGGAATGCCCGCGAAACCTGCGGCCTGTTTGTTTAGGCCCACGGCTCGCATCTCATAGCCTAAGGTACTGCGGGTCTGGATCACCCAGACGCAAAGCGCCGATATGATCGCAAGGGCGAAACCCCAGTGCAAACGCAACCCATTGACGATCCGTGGTAAGCGGGCCTCGGGGATCAGTCGGGCCGATTTTGGCCAGCCCATCCCCATTGGATCTTTCAATGGCCCCTCCAACAGCATTGAAATAAACAGCAGGAAGATGAAGTTGAAAAGCAGGGTCGTCACCACCTCATCCACCCCAAACCGGGTTTTCAGAAGCGCCGGTACCAGCAGCAAATTCGCACCCGCAAACACCGCAATCAACGCAATTACAGGAAGGATCAGGCCACTTGGCCACACCAAGGCTCCGGTTCCCAACAAAACCGTGATCAGAGCGCCGGCGTATAGCTGCGCTTCGGCCCCGATGTTCCAGAACTTGGCCCGAAAAGCCACGGCAACGGCAAGCCCCGTAAAGATCAGCGGTGTCGCCCGATTGAGCGTTTCAAGAAGCGCGAATTTCGACCCAAATGCGCCCTTGATGATCAGCCCCAGAACCGAAAAGGGGTTTGCGCCAGCGATCATTGCCAAAAGCGATGCGATCACAATTGTCGCAGACAACGCCAATGCAGGTGGGACCAGTTTGCGCCCAAAACTGGGGTTGTTTATCGGTTCAAGACGCATGCGCATTCTCGTTTTCAAACCCTTGTCCGGCCATCCATAGGCCCAGCTCCGTGGGTGTCATACTGCCCCGGCCAAATCCGGGTGAGAGCTTTCCGTCAGCAATCACATGGATGACATCGGACATGGCCATGACCTCATCCAGATCTTCCGAGATCAACAGGATCGCGGCCCCTCTGGCGCGGGCTTCCAGCAACTGGCCGTGCACATAATTGACTGCGCCGATATCCAGCCCGCGCACGGGTTGATTGGCCAGAATAACCTGCGGTGCGGCCTCAAGCACGCGCCCCAGTATTAGTTTTTGCATGTTCCCACCGGACAAAATTCGGATCGGCGTGTCTGGGCCCGGACAACGCACATCGTATTTTTTGATGATGGCCTCGGCAAAGGCCCGTGAACTGCGCCAATTCAGCCAACCAGCCTTGCTGAACCCCCTTGAGCGGTAGCGTTCAAGAATTGCATTTTCGGTCAGATCAAAATCCGCAATCGTTCCGGTTTTGTGTCGGTCTTCGGGGATGCGAGCGATGCCTCGTTTTACCGCTTCGCGCGGGGTCCACCGGTTGATGTCAGATCCGGCGATCTCGATCCGCCCCTCGGCGGGTTTCACCAGCCCACCAACCACATCCGCAATTGCGGCTTGGCCATTGCCGGAAACGCCAGCCAGGCCGATGATATGCCCGGCATGCAAAGATAGAGACACCGACTTGAGCCCCGGAGCGTTGCCGACATCCGGTGTTGTCACGCGATCCAGTTTCAATAAAGCAGGCCCGGGTGTCGATTGGGGTACCTTGGGTGGTGTCGCCTCTGTGCCCATCATCAGGGTCGCCAGCGCGTGTTTGTCGGTATCTGCGGTGCGAACGCCACCCGTAATCTTACCGTGCCGCAACACGACAACTCGGTCCGATATCGCCATAACCTCATGTAGCTTGTGGGAAATGAATATGACCGACAAACCATCCGCTATGGCCAGCCGGAGGGTCGCAAACAGATCATCTGTTTCCTGCGGCGTCAGAACTGCGGTCGGCTCATCAAGAATAAGAATGCGCACATCGCGGTAAAGCGCTTTAAGTATCTCGACCCTTTGCCGTTCACCCACCGTCAGCGCCCCGACACGGGCGTCCGGCGACACGGACAGGTGATACTTTTGAGACAGCGCCTTGATCCGGTCGCGGGCGGCCGATCGACCCGCGCTTGTGCTCAATAGTGAACCGACCCCAAGAGTGATGTTTTCCAAAACAGTCAGGTTGTCGGCTAGGGTGAAGTGCTGGTGTACCATCCCCACACCCGCATCCAGCGCAGCGCGAGAGTTTCCAGGTGGCAGAGTTTTTCCGAACACCCGAACGGTTCCGCTATCAGCCGTATATTGGCCAAAGAGGATGTTCATCAGCGTAGTTTTGCCTGCCCCGTTTTCACCGAGCAAGGCAACAACTTCGCCTTCGCTCAAGGAAAGGTTGACCGCATCATTTGCGGTCAGCGTTCCAAAGCGCTTGGTGATATCTTCGAGGTTCAGCGCCTCAACAACAGAGGTGTCCATGGGTGGTTATGACGATGTCGGTTCGTCGTCGTTGATGGTCACAGAGAATGCACCCGATTTGATTTCGGCCTCGCGTTTCTTGACAAGGTCAAGCGCAGGGGCAGGTACCTTGCCATCGAATGTGCCCAAGGGTGCTAGGGAGGTTCCGCCCTGATTCATAAAGGAATAGATGCCATAGTCAGCGGCTGTAAAGCTACCGGCCTGCACTTCGGCAATGGCCTTGTCCAGGGTTGGTTCAAAATGCCAAATCGCCGAGGCGACCACGGTGTCAGGATATTCCGGCTGCGTGTCGATCACGTTGCCAATTGCAAGAATGCCCTTTTCCTTGGCGGCGTCGGAAACGCCGAAACGTTCAGCATACAAGATATCTGCTCCGTTTTCGATCATTGCAAAGGCCGTTTCCTTGGCTTTTGGCGGATCAAACCAGCTACCGATAAAGCTGACCTGGAAGGTGATATCGGGGTTCATTTCACGTGCACCGGCCATGAAGGCATGCATCAGGCGATTCACTTCCGGGATTGGAAAGCCGCCAACCATGCCGATATTGCCCGTTTCGGTCATGGAGCCGGCAATGATACCGGACAAGTAAGAGGCGTCCTGAATATAGTTGTCGAAAACCGCAAAATTGGGCAGCGCCGGGTCTTCCTTGAAGCTTGAGCCCATCAGGAAGGCAACGTCGGGATATTCTGCGGCGACTTCTCGTGCCTCTTGTTCGGCGCCAAATACCTCGCCGATAATCAGCTTGTTGCCCGCCTCGGCATATTCGCGGATCACACGGGCGTAGTCTGTGTTGCTGACGTTCTCTGAGTAGCTATAGGAAATATCCCCGCGATCCTGTGCTGTCAGCGCGGCGTTGTGGATGCGGCTGACCCATTGCTGCTCGACGGGCACGGTATAGATCCCGGCGGTTTTAATCGGTTCTGCGGCAGCAACGCGACCGGCCCCAAGCAAAAGTGACGATGCTGCGGTCGTCATCAGAAATTGGCGGCGGTTGAGAAATAGTGATGTCTTCATGATGTCCTCCCCGTGACAATTGACTCTAAGTAACACGTAATTTTATCATTTGGTCAAGAATTTTGAGAATGAGGGGCCCAGACGATCATAACTTGCTTAGAAAATGTGCTCAGGGTCAGGAATAGGCCAACCTCATAGACCTGCTGTCTTGGCAGCGTCTACTTTGGCGTTTTCAATGCGGCTTGACTAGTGCCGTTGAGCGGCGGCTTCGGGCCGCCCGCGAAGGCGGCCCTGATTTTCAGATTTCAACGGATTCCGAGATTGCTAAGGCATCTTCCAATTCGACTCCAAGATATCGGACCGTGCTGTCCATCTTTGTGTGCCCCAGCAACAGTTGAACCGCCCGCAGATTACCGGTCTTTTTGTAAATCTGCGAAACCTTGGTTCGGCGCATCGAGTGGGTGCCATACGCACTCGGCTCCAGCCCTATCGACTTGACCCATTCGCGGACTAGCCGTGCGTATTGCCGTGTTGAAATGTGAAGGCGCTCGTGAAAACGCCCGGGCCAGAGGTATTCCGAACCGACCATCAATGGTTGCTCCATCCACCTCAGGAGTGATTTTCGAGTTCCTTCCGTAATCTCGAAACGCACCGACTTTTGCGTTTTGCTTTGGATGATTGATGTTCGTTCTTTTACCTGACCAGCGGCATAAACGTCGGCCACCATAAGTTCGACCAGATCACAACCGCGCAACTTGCTGTCGATGGCAAGTTTGAAGAGCGCTAGGTCACGGAAATTGTCCGCGATCTCTAATCGAACACGGATCGCCCCGACGTGTTTCGGCAGCAAGGGCCTTTTCTGGCCGACGATGCACCCTTTGTTCCAAGCAGGGCGACAGGCGCGAATGGCGGGTAAATTCGGGATGTGCATGGTGGGTCCTCCAATCCACCACGCCCCGCCGCAACGCCAACCCGACGTTGACGAGGCAGTGTATCACACCATGCTGCGTCGCATTTGAGGTCGGCTCCGAGCCCAAACCTCTGGAATAATGCGCGGAGTACGAACGGCAGCTTTGCAACTTCATGCATCCCGAATAGTGTAGGCGCATGAACGAATTCCGAAACGCCAAACCTGCCGACGCACAGCGATGCTTTGAGATCGAAACTGTTGCCTATGAAGGCGACGAGGCGGCAACCCTCGAAAAGATATCCAAACGGATCGAGGTTTATCCCGATGGTTTCCTCATTCTTGAGGAACGAGGCGAGATCGTGGGCTTTATCAATTGTGGATGTGCTCATGAAGTCGAAATGTCTGACGAGGATTTCAAAGAGCTTGTTGGCCATGACCCCGACGCGCCAAATGTCGTAATAATGTCTGTTGTTGTTGATCCTGCGTATCAGGGCAAGGGTCTGTCGCGGGCATTGATGGTCGAATTTGTGGGGCGCATGAAAAGGATGGGAAAATCCACAATCCATCTCATATGCAAAGATCACCACGTCCCATTCTACGAGAGATTTGGATACAGCTATTTACAGCCATCGACTTCCGACCATGGGGGAATGACTTGGCATGACATGTCTATGAAACTTTGAATTCTTTGGAGTGAGAGAAGTGATACCACTTGAAAATCCTTTGAGATTGGCGGTTGAAACTGATGCTCATGCACTTGCGGACTTGGTGAACTTTGCAGGCGAAGGCCTGCCGCTCCATGTTTGGACCGGGCTTGCACAAGGTGGCGAGGACCCTTGGGCCGTCGGTCGCGTGCGACAGGCCGAAAAGGCACGCGAGGGGCAAGTGGTCGTAATTGACTTTGGAAGCGGGGTGGTTGCTGGCCTCACAGGTTATGGTATCGGATCTGAACCAGAAGAAATTGGAGATGACTTCCCAGCCTTGTTCCGCCCCTTGCAGGAGTTGGAAAACAAAGCGTTAGACAGCTGGTATGTTAATGTTCTGGCTTGCTACCCAGAGAACCGAGGTCAGGGACTTGGTTCGAAACTACTTGATGTCGCCGACGAGATAGCCCGCGACGCGGGCTACAACAAAATGAGTGTTATTGTGGCTGATGAAAACGTGGGAGCGAGACGTCTATACGAGCGAAAGGGATACTCTGAATTGGACAAAGCCCCATGCGCCAAAGATGGGTGGGAGACTGAGACCGCAAACTGGGTTCTCCTCGTCAAGTCGCTGTCATGACCATGGGTGTTATCAGTCTTTCGTGGAACAGACCGCTCTTGTTTATCGGCTAAAGTGGCGTCAGCGATCACGAGCAATCTTTTTACTGCGTTGCTCGAGACCTGCCACTGCTGGGAGAACGACGAAGGTCGGCAAAGTCCGCATAGCGGCCATTAGCGTTGCCGAAATGAAGGACTGCTAAGCGGACTTTGCCGACATTGATGTTTGGCCATGTTGCTGACGCAGCATCCATTTGCAGGTGCAGCAAGCAAGTTTCTGCCGGGCAACAAATGTCGCCGAACCCGATGGGGTGGATAGCTCCTGCTCCAACCGGCGTCGCAATGCGCCATACTGCAGTTGTTTATCACTGCTAGGAAAGGAGCTACCCAATGCAAGTTACAACAATCGGCATTGATCTGGCCAAACAGGT
>NZ_FWFX01000007.1 GCF_900172335.1 Roseovarius albus | reverse complement strand
ACGAAAGACGCTCGAAACGCGACGCTTGCATCACAGAAAACGCGCCGCATAATCAATCCAACAAGATGAGCCGAACTCTCTCTTAGTTTACGCCGCTCTTGGTGCCAAAATCTCTGACGACGGACAGGTGAAGCTCAAACGCAAATGCGCCATTCTTCGAGATGATACAAGCTATGCAACATACGATCTCGGGGATCTGGGAAGGCGGATTGACTGCTTTTTGCGACGGTCTGGTTCACCACACTCGTAAAGATCTTAGCGAACATGACGTTCCCTTCGCCACGAGGTTTGAGGTGCAAGATGGAAAAATAACCGACTACAGAATCTATGTCGATATTTCTGGTCTGTAGGCACCAAGATTTCGGGGGCTTGCTTGTATGTCTGCTCAAGCAATCTGCACCATCGGATTATGTAAGGGTTACATATGCGGCGGGCCCCGGTTTCTTGTTGATATCTTTGCTTCTTTTCGCGGTGGAGATCTTTATATACCTTTTGGCGCACAAAGACCGTGCTGTGGGCGCGCCCTTGTTTTTTGACCGTAACGGATTGGTCGCCGGTGGTCTTACCGCTTTGGCTATCCTTGCCCTTGCCATTATTCTAACCTTTACGGGCATCGTCGGAACCGGATTATGGTAAATTGAAGTCCGGGCAACATCCCACGATCAACCGAAGGGGACAACGTGAGCACTGAAAAGACTGCATCCTTAGGCGTTTGGACCTGTACCGCTTTGGTTGTTGGTAATGTCGTCGGATCCGGTTTTTTTCTGGCACCCGCTGCCTTGGCGGTCTTTGGCTCTGTCGCCCTTATTGGGTGGGTGGTGATGTCAATAGGGGCATTGTGTTTGGGGTTGGTCTTTGCCCGGTTGAGCCGAATAGTTCCCGAAACCGGTGGACCTTATGCCTTTGCACGCAAAGGGTTTGGTGACTTTGCCGGGTTTCTCGTTGCTTGGGGATACTGGATTTCGATCTGGGCGTCACTTCCCGCCATCGCGATCGCAGCGACAGACTATCTTCAAGTACTCATCCCGGCTCTTTCGGGCGCGCCAATTTCCAATTTAGCAATTGCACTGGCTTTGATGATCGGTGTCGCGTTGCTAAACCTCATGGGCACAAAGGAAGCTGGAAAATTTCAACTCATTGTTGTGAGCATAAAAATGATCCCATTTTTGGCTGTATCATTCCTCGGTCTGTTCTGGGTGGAATGGGGGCACTTCACACCGATCAATCCGACCAAAATGTCGTTTTTCCTTGCCCTTGCGGGTACCGCGCCGTTCATCATGTTCGCTTTTTCTGGTGTGGAATCTGCCACAGTCCCAGCTGGGGAAGTTAAGAACCCAAAGCGTACAATTGCAATTGCGACAATCGCAGGCACCCTTATCGCCGCCGCAATCTACACCTTCGGAACTATGTCAGTCATGGGCGTAATGGGACGTGTTGCTCTTGAACAGTCGGGCGCACCATTTGCCGATGCGGCCAGCCTGATGTGGGGGGGGTGGGCCGGATACGTTATTGCTGCAGCTGCGGTTCTATCTTCTATCGCAGCGTTGAACGGTTGGACATTGGTCATGGCGCAAATTCCATTAGCAGCGGCGCGACACGGATTGCTTCCCCAGATTTTTGCCGACCTCAATCGGAACGGTGTCCCCGCAAAAGGCATTGTCATCTCGGTCTCGCTTTCAGTAGCAATTTTGGTGATGCAAGCTTCAGGTTCCAAAGCTCTGATCAGCGTGTACGACTTCGTTGTCCGACTTTCGACCGTCGCAGATATGGTGCCCTATGTGTTCTGTTGCTTTGTCGAGGGCATTATACTCATCACACTTGGTAAGCGCATAGGATACCTCAACCCCCTCACGTACTTGCCAATCGCAACCATTGCCTTTGTCTTCTCAATGTTCACAATTTACGGGGCCGGGGCAGAAGCTGCTATGTGGGGATTTTTGCTGCTTCTCGCCGGACTACCAATTTACGTTTTGATCCAGGTTCGTCGTGAGCAACAGGAAAAATAGTTGCAAAGCCGTAGAATGATTACGCCGACGGACATTTGGATTGACTTGTAAACAGGCGTGATTATTGGGAAGAATTTTGTTGTGGACAATTCTGATTCTGTGAGCTGCGCTGCTGTCATTCATATTCTTGAAATGCTGCGTTATGCACGAAAGACTGAACTACAGAAGCTGCATCGCGGCATAACCGGTCGATGTGTATCCCGTCACGGCCTTTGAGACAGAGCGGCAGTTTTGCTAAGCGAGAGTTTTCGGTGTTTGACTGGTGTTTAAGTGGTGCCCCCACACGGACTCGAACCGCGGACCTACTGATTACAAATCAGTTGCTCTACCAGCTGAGCTATAGGGGCTTGCGGAAGCACATACGCATATCACCCTTCTACTTCAAGATAGAAAATGCGTGAAATCACGAACAGAAGACGGTTTATCTTTGTCTAAATAAATTTATTGTACATCTGCACATACCCCCAAATGGAACGCACATGCAGATCGTCTTTCACACCGGCGCACATTTAACTGACGAAGACAGGCTGATTAAATGTCTGCAACGAAACCGTGAGATGCTGGAAAAACACGATGTGAATGTGCCCGGTCTGGCGGCCTATAGAAAGTGGATAAGATCCGCGTTTGGGGAAAATGAATCATCAAACATTTCAGCCATGGTGAGCAAAGAAGTGTACGAATCTGTTGTTGGCCGCTCCGGTGCCAATCGGCACATCATTTCAAATCCTGGGTTTTTTGGCACCGAAAAAATGAGCTTCAGAAATGGACAGTTCTACCGCATGGCAGAACACCGGATCGACGCGATGTCTAAACTCTTTCCAAGCGCACAGCTAGAAATGTTCATGTCCATTCGAAACCCCGCATCTTTCCTGCCAACAATTTACTACAAATATTTTGATCTCACCGGGCAAAAACGCTTGTACGAAAACATGCTCACTTCTGTCCGGTGGTCAGATTTTTTTATGCGAATTCATCAAGCCTTCCCTGACATTCCAATTACGGTCTGGTGCAACGAGGACACCCCAGTGATTTGGGGCAAGATTTTGCAAACATTTGCAAATATTAATGCTTCGATTGAATTTGAAGGACAGTTCACATTGTTGAATGACATATTGAGCGAAGTTGGGCTCGAACAATTTCAATCATTTATGCAAAACCACAAAGGACTGAGTGAAGAGCAAAAACAGCAAGTAATAATCGCATTTATCGAGAAGTTTGGACGTGAAGAAGCATTGGAGCAAGAAATAGATCTGCCCAATTGGAATGACGAATTGACCGACGCAATGACAGAGACCTACGAGGACGATCTGGAGCGATTAGCACACATCCCTAATCTCAATGTGATATTGCCTGATCCTATGCAATGATACTGATGCGTGGTGAACAACTCGGCTTTTTGAAATAACTCGACACAGCGCTCACATTCCCAAGGCTTCTTTGTACAATTCCAACACCGCTTCCTCTTCGGCAATGTCATCTTTGTCTCGTTTGCGAAGCGAAACGATTTTTCGCAACACCTTTGTATCGTAACCACGTGACTTCGCCTCAGCCATAACCTCTTTTTGCTGCTCGGCGAGATCTTTTTTATCGGCTTCAAGACGTTCGAACCGTTCAACAAACTGGCGCAGTTCATCAGCGGTGACGCGATAGGTTGCATCTGGGTTCATATCGTTCATCTCGGCCTCATTGCAGTCAAATTCGGTTTCTGGCCCTTTCACTACTGACACATCAAGCGTGCTGCAAGTCTCAAAGCCGACGATCGCCGAAGAATTGCAGAGTGGTCGCGCTTGCAGTTTCTATTCAGTTGTTTTAGCGCAGAGGCGCACAACACATAAGAGGTTAACGAGATGGGTAGTCTGGTCTGGATTGGTGCCGCTGTATCTTTGGCGGGTCTTGTAGGCTTGTTTTGGTGCATCTTCAAAGTCTGGAAAGCGCGGAATGCAGGCATCAGCGACGATGAACTGCGCGAAGCTGTGCGCCAGGTCATGCCGTGGAACACCGGTGCCCTGTTCCTGTCGGTTCTTGGGTTGATGATTGTTATCGTCGGGATCGCATTAAGCTGATCCATTGGAATTCTGAATCCTAATAAAAGCTCCTGCCGTTGTTGACCATTTCCCGAAGGGTTTTGTGGGGTCCCCACAGCGGGCGCACAACATTCTCCCACTCCTGCATGGTCAAAACAATCGGCAAGAGGCCATGTAGATCGGACAGAAACAATGGACCGCCGGTGTCGCGCCCCATCCGCAAAGCAGCAACGCTTGTTACATCGATATCTGACGCCCGCTGCACGGCGCCCTCTTCAAGCAAACTGACTGCCTCGTTCAGCAAGGCACCATGCAACGCCAGCGCAACATCTCGGGAACTGCAAGAAACAGCTGACGGATGGGAATGTTTCCGGCGCCAGGCCTCCAGCCAAGACAACAGCGCAGGGTCTGCCGCCCCGAGGAGATAAAAACCACGCACCGCGCCGGAATGCTCCCTGCTGTCCGAAATACGCGATACTAAAAGGGACAAGCCTGATGTTCTCGGTAAGCCATGCCGTTCCATGAAACGATCCAATTGGATGGCGACATTCGACAAACCAATCTCATCAATCTGATGAAATGGCCCAAGCGACAGTCCAATTAACCCGGCGGCATCATCCACTTCTTCCGGAGACTGTCCTGCTGCGACCATTTCCAACGCAGCAAGAAACAGTGCCGATTGTAATCGGTTGGCTATCCCTCCGGAGGCTGCAGTTGTTTTGAGCAAGGTTCTTCCTTGGCCGCTACAGAAACGTGCCACGGTATCTACCGCATCTTTGCCAGCCCCATCGGCGATTGCGATTTCAGCGAACCGTATCCCTTCGCCAAATTGTGGAAAACTAAGGGTCATAACCGGATTTTCATCAAATCGATCGCCGGGTTCGTTTCCGTCAATCGCAATCCAGACACAGGTTTCCTTTAGTGATGGAAGGTCAGAATCTGCAGCCCCTTTCTGCATATCAAAGACGATATCGGCATGCTTCAAAGCATCAAAACCTGTGCCAGCAGAAAGCTTGGAAAGGTTACTTTCACATGCTGCAGCACTCAATTGGCCTGCTTCAACGGCCTGCTCATAAACCGCCTTGATGCGCTGGTGCTTATTCAAGGCCTGTTCGGCATCCGCATCTAACAAGACAACGTCAGCCCCACGGCTGTGACACAGCGACACCAAGGCCCCTAAATGCTTGTTGTGGCCTAAAAAAACGACCGTCTGCTCGTGCTGAACGGGATTTTCCGCCACCTGAACCATAGTGGCTTTCTTTTCGGCCAAATAGAGGTGGCGTTGCGCACGCGCCGATTTGGATGTGCGTAAATCTTCCAAAGCAGATTTTTCAAGAGCCAGTCCTTGTGAATAAGGCAGTAATTGCGCAGCCTCGACACAACGCAACAAACAATCAACAGCATCTCCTCGGTTCAAAAGCCGCAAGGATGCTTCATTGATCGCCTGTCTATAAGCGAAAGGGTCGGCAAGGCCTGCCACACTCTCTTTCGTCCGTGGCCACTGGCCGGTACTTGAGAGCTCTTTAACCAACTGCAGCGCAAGCTCTGTAGGGTCCAGTTCCGTAACAAGGTCAAAGACACCCTCAAGCAGAGGGTCGCTGACATCCAATACTCTTCCTGTCAGCATGAAATCCAAAGAGCTGTGCGCCCCAACCAAGCGTGGTAAACGCTGCGTGGCACCGCCACAGGGGATCAAGCCAAAAGATAGTTCAGGAAGCGCCGCCGTTGTTTCCGTCTTAGCGATCCGAACGGATCCGGCCAAGGCCAGTTCAAAGCCTGCTCCAAAGGCGGAACCATGAAGGGCCATCACAACGGGTTTGGGCCCATCTTCGATCAATGTGCATAACTCGGACACATCCGGTGAAGCTAAACCATCATCGTATTCCGCAAGATCAAGCCCAGTGCTAAAACACTCCCCGATCCCACGTAAGATTACGCCCTTTAGAGCTGCATCGCTGTAGGCTTGCTCTAGGTGCTGGAACAGTTCTGCTCTCATTGTCGGCGACAATGTATTCGCCACCGGGCGGCACAGGCTCAGGATTGCCACCCCTTCTCGAAACTCAGAATAAACTTCGGATACCAAACTGCCCCCCAGCATTTGTTGGTTTCAGTAAACACGAAACCCCCTGCAGGACGCAAGAACCTCTTCAGATGGGCATGTTGTCGAACTGTGCTTCTATTGCTTGCTCATCTAACTCTTTTCGCAACGCCTCGTACTCTGGTGGCAAATCCAGTCCTTCGGTTCGCGCCTCAGATAGCATCCATGACCAAGGGGACGCGTAGCGATATCGCTCATCCACGTTCGTCAACATGATCTTTTGCCAAAACGTTTCCAGTTGATCTATTTGCTTTACCATGTTGCCCCCTATCGCAACTTCAGTTCTATAATAAAGCGTGAACATCTATGCCGCATTCAATCCTACACGTTGAGTTTAGCCCATTCGTTGGGTCTCCGCATTGCGCTGAATCAAAGTTCACTAGACAGCTTGGATTCTTACGATACCATTGAAACATGTCAGGGAGGTGTCAATGTCACCAGAAGTCACCGGATTTTTCGACGAAAGTACCAACACCATTTCCTACGTGGTGAAAGACCCACAGGGCAGCGCCTGCGCGATCATAGATTCGGTTCTCGACTTCGATTATGCATCGGGGCGGACCGATACCACGTCAGCAGATCGGATCATTGCCTTTGTGAAAGAGAATGATCTGAAGGCTCAGTGGCTTATCGAAACCCATGTACATGCCGATCACCTGTCAGCCGCCCCGTATCTCCAAGACGCTCTCGGTGGCCGGCTGGGGATCGGCGAAAACATTTGCACCATTCAGGAAACCTTTGGGAAGATCTTTAACGAAGGCACCGAATTTCAACGGGATGGCTCTCAGTTTGATCAGTTGTTTCAAGAAGGTGACAGTTTTCAAATCGGTCAGTTGCGTGTCGACGTCCTCCACACACCAGGCCACACGCCCGCCTGTTTGACATATGTGATTGGCGATGCCGCCTTTGTCGGCGATACCTTGTTCATGCCTGATTTCGGCACGGCGCGCTGCGATTTCCCAGGTGGGTCATCTGAAACGCTTTATGCGTCAATTCAAAAAATCCTGAGCCTGCCGGAGGATACCCGCGTTTTTGTCGGCCACGATTACAAGGCACCCGGCCGGGATGACTTTGCATGGGAGACCACCGTCAGAGAGCAGAAGGCCAAAAACGTTCATGTTGGCACAGGGCATGATGAGCAAGATTTCGTGAAAATGCGCGACAATCGAGATGCGACACTACCAATGCCGAAGCTGATTATCCCCTCGCTTCAGGTCAATATGCGAGCCGGTGAGATGCCCCCAGCAGACGACGACGGAAATGTTTATTTAAAGGTGCCTGTGGACAAACTCTGATAGTTTTTGTGAAACATCACGTTTCGGCCTTGGGCAGCACCAGCCGAAACGCGGCCCCATTTTGCCCGGGCAGGTATGAAATGCTACCCCCGAGCCGCAACATAACTTCGCGGCAAATAGCGAGCCCCAGTCCTGCCCCATCGGCCCCGGTTTGACCAATACGGGAAAACTTCTCAAACGCCACCGCCTGTTGATCCACTGCTATTCCGCTGCCATTGTCATGAAAGTCCAGTGTGATTTTATCATCTTGATCCGCAGCCTTGATCGACAAAACAGGGCTTTCTGCATCGCAATATTTACGTGCGTTTGAAATCAGGTTGATGAACACCTGCACCAATCGATCCAGATCAGAGTAAACCGTGATCTCCTCAACTTCGCGGGATCGTTGGATGGTGATGTTATGCCCAACATCACCCGCCGCAGATTCAGCACGATCCAGCAAATCGATCAACTGTCCTTCTTGACGGCTCAACTCAACTTGGCCATTTTCCAAAACGCTAAGATCCAGCAAATCGTTCAATAGTCGTGTGAGACGAATGGTTTCATCATGAATGATCGACGCATAATGCGTTTGCTTGTCAGCATCCAACTCGTCCGCATCCCTTAGAATTTCGGAAAAAGCACGAATGGATGTCATGGGCGTGCGCAACTCGTGACTGATCTGTGAAAGAAATTCGTCCTTTTGCTGTGAAAGCTGCGTCAGCTTTTCGTTGGCTTCGCGTAACTGCCGGGCGGTTCGTGTCTGCTCCTCGGTCTTGGCTTCGAGCTTGCTGGAATACTCCATGATCTGGGCTGCTTCATTCGCAACGGCCAGCAGGTCCTCGACAGAGACCGCTGCCCCACCAACAATTTGCGAAATCATCGCGTGTGCCGTGGCAACCCCGACAGAGCCAGATAGTTCGCGTTCAAGTTGGAGCAAAAAATCTGGCGTTGGTTCGGGCAAATATCCAACCAGCCCTTGCTCGGACGCTGCCTGTGCAAAAAAAGCCTGCGCCTCTTTTGCACCCAGAATACGTTGCGACATGATCAACAGGTCCTCACTGCGGGCCATACTGCCGCTCCAACTGCCAGCAGTCGCTGAATGTTGGAATACATTGACAAATTGGGCACCTTGCAGCCGCTCTAGAGGTTCCGGAAAACTTATCATAGAAACAAGCACATAGGCCATTGTATTAAAGGACAGGCTCCACATCACGGCATGCACGACGCGGTTCAAACCTTCAGCACCGAACATCGCCTCGGGTCTCAGCCATGAGACCCCGAACAGCCCTAAGTCCATAACGGATTGGGGCAATAAAACATTTGGCCCAAAGCTCGGAAGGAATAGGCAATAAAGCCAAAGGAAGAAACCAACACCCAAACCAGACACCGCACCAACACGGTTCCCACCGCGCCAGAACAAGCCCCCCATGAGCGCTGGCAAAAATTGCGCAACGCCTGCGAAAGACACCAATCCTATCGCGGCAAGAGCGGTGCCGCCACCGGAGATTTGATAATAGAGATACCCTAAAAACAAAATCCCTGCGATGGACAGACGCCGTGCCAACAAGGCCACGTGGCGCACATCGCCTGACATGATCGCGGTGCCCCCGGTCGACCAAAGCCAGATCGGCATTACAATGTGATTTGAGACCATTGTCGATAGGGCAATCGAAGCAACAATGACCATCGAAGTTGCAGACGAAAATCCTCCCAGAAACGATAAAATTGCCAGACCATCTTGCCCCTCGTGCAGTGGCAGCGTCAGAACAAAAAGATCGGGATTCGACCCCTGTGGCAGCAGGTCCAAACCCAACACCGCGATGGGCACGACAAAAAGGCTGATCATCATCAGGTAGACCGGGAACGCCCACGAAGCCGTGCGCAAGTGCCCTTCGTCCTCGTTTTCCACGACCATTACCTGAAACATGCGCGGTAGGCAGATGAAGGCGGCCGCGGACAAGAGCGTCAGACCGACCCAGCGGCTACCGGGCACATCCCAGCGCGCGATGTTAGACGCATCAATACGGGCAAAGGTTTGTTCGATCCCCCCAGCCAATCCCCAAACGACGAACACGCCAACTGCCAACAAGGCGAAGAGCTTGACCACCGCCTCAAGCGCAATCGCCATGACCACACCGTGGTGACGCTCGTTGGCATCCAGATTGCGTGTGCCAAACAGAATGGTGAACAAGGCCAAACCAAAGGCCACCCAAAGCGCCGTAGATTGAGGATTGGGTGCATTGACCTGACTTGGATCTGCTTGTGCAAAGGCCTCGAATGACAGGGTCACAGATTGAAGTTGAAGCGCGATGTAAGGCGTCGTGCCAATAACGGCGATCAGTGTCACGCATACCGCCAACAAGTTAGATTTTCCGTAGCGTGAAGAAATCAAATCCGCGATCGAAGTGATCCGCTGACTGCGTCCCACCCGCACCATTTTGCGCAAGGTCCACCACCAGCCGATCATCACCAAAGTCGGTCCCAGATAGATCGTCAGATATTCCAGCCCAGAACGCGCTGCGAAACCCACAGCGCCATAAAAAGTCCATGCTGTGCAATAAATAGACAGCGAAAGTGTATAGATCACTGGCGAGCGTAGCCACGCTCCTCGTCCTTGGCGCGCGGCCCGATCTGCACCAAATGCCACCGCAAACAGGAAGGCGACATATAGTACACAAACGACAATCAAGATGTTCAACGTTGCCATCTTTTATGCCTCATCGTTCCGAACATTTCCCTCGCGATCTTGGGAGATATCCTCTGGCGCCAGGTATCTAGAAATCACTGCTGCAAGGAGGGCCAGACCGCCCCACACGAGGAAGAGATAAATCATCACGGAACTGGTTGAGATTTCGGTGCCCTCCGGCCGCTTCCACAGCAGCGGGATACAAATCAAACCTGCCCCTAATATCGGCAAAAGCCGGGCCGCATCGGTCATGCGCCGCCGTCGATATCCACGACGGTCCACAAAAACTGCGGTCTTTTTGCCGCTCATGACGGCATCATCGCGCGCACGGTTTCCAGAACCTCCGCGTTTGAAAACGGCTTGGTCATAAACTTATTCGCCCCTGCGCGTTCGGCCATTTCACGATCTTTCTTTTGCCCTCTTGCGGTCAGCATCAAAACCGGAGTGTGAGCCATCTGCGCATCCTGACGCAGCTCAGACAGTATATCGAAGCCACTTTTCCCTGGCAGCATGACATCCAGAATAATCAAATCGGGATTGCGTACGCGCACCACATCAACGGCATCATGTCCGTTGGAATGCGTTTTTACATCCCAACCATCCCGAGCCAGAATAAAGCTGATCGCTTCAATGATGTTTTGCTCATCCTCAATGACAAGAACCTGCTTACTCATGAAATCGGCCTCCCCCGGATCTGCGCCGCGCGCATTGTTGCACTATCCTCAAACCTGACCCTGCTGTCAAAATGCCTTTGTCAAGATTGAGGGCTCGCGTCGCGCTTTGCACTGTGAAATTCCGCAAATGCTGCAATTGAGACCGACGTCCCGTGCCGTCTGAGCCCCGCCAGGGTCCATATCGGGCAATAGCAGCATATAGGCCTTAGTCACCGCAGCAGTTGAGAAACTGGCAGGCTCGATCTGTTCACTAACCGCTAGGGCCTGAACCCGTTCCGAATCCATCCCTATTTGCCGCAAGGTAACGCTCACCGGGGTCTGCGGCGCGCTCAAAACCTGATAAATTGGCCAAAGCGCACAACCATCCCCGCTACGGGGTAAGGAAAACCCATCTAGGGGTTTGCGGAACAAAACTGCTCCTGTCACATCACTCACCAATAAGCCGACAGGACCGACCAGGTCGGTTGGCAACATTGCCAATCGGCGAAATACCTGTGGCAAAGTCATTTTGTACGTCGTGGCAATGCGCTCGGGTGTCCATGCTCCCTGCGAAATCAATTGCTCCACATCACTCATTGGCAGTGCTTGGGCATCTGCAACGTATGTCATCAGCAAGTCTTGCAGCAAAATTACGGATCCCGGACTGCAGACCGTTCTTGCGTCATCAAGCAATGCCGCGACATCGCCGCCTTCAGAATCGTTTTCAAGTTCCGGAAAGTGATACCCCCGCTTTTCGAGAAAGGCATGCATCTCATCATAAGGAGACCGAATGTCTCGTCCTGTTTCAGGCGCCCCTTCAAGATAGCGCACCAAGGCTTCGGCCCCTTCAGCGAGACGCTGGCTGTCTTCGTTAATATTTCGATGAAACCGTCCCTGCCATTCTGGCTCAAGCTCCTTGGTTTCAACCAAAATACTAGCCGCAGAGTGAATCGCGGTCACGGTTGAGATAACCTCATGCAGCGACCCGGCAAGCTGGGGATCGTGCGCCATCCGGTCCGTTAGGGACGTCACTGTTTGAATCAGTTCTTCACGTTCGTGGCTCAGGCGATTTAACAATTCGGCCCACCCCGGAAAACGTGCAGCGAATTCTTCAACACGCTCCACTTCGGCAGAAAATTCTTTGTGGCGCCCTGCGGCTCCGTGCAGTCCGTCAACGAGCCGCCGACCCACGCCGTCTGACAACAATGTCGGCTCCACCTCCAAGGCCTCAGCCAATTTCAGAAGTGTCTTGCCGCCGATTCTGCGCCGGTTGTGTTCGATCAAGTTGAGATATGACGCAGAAACACCCGCAAGCCGAGCCAGATCAGACTGCTTCATTCCCAGCAAAAGGCGTCGCTCGCGGATTCTTGTTCCAGCCATCAACTTTACGGACATCCATTATCCCCATGTAATTCAGGCATATCCTCATTGTTTAGCAAATTTATTTACAAATCAAATACCAATATCAGAAACTTTATTTACAAAATAATCATTTAATAAAAACCAGTTGTTGAGAAATTTTCTAACTCGCTACGATAATTAGCTTGCACATTTGTGCTCGCCGGAACCGTGGAGGAGATGCGGCCGGCACTTTATCAAACGGGAGGATATCAATGTCCAATTCGAGACTGACACGCCGTGGTTTGCTTAAAACCAGCGCCCTTGCAGGTGCCGGCTTGGCACTGCCAACGATCTTTACAGCATCATCGGCGGCGGCTTTTACAAATGAACCAACCGGCAGCTCAGTGACACTGGGCTTCAACGTGCCACAGACCGGCCCCTATGCTGACGAGGGTGCGGACGAGCTGCGCGCTTATGAGCTTGCGGTCGAGCACCTCAATGGTGGCGGCGACGGCGGTATGATGAACACCTTCAGCTCCAAGGCTCTGCAAGGCAACGGCATTCTGGGCAAGAAGGTTGAGTTTGTCACCGGTGACACACAGACCAAATCAGATGCGGCTCGCGCATCGGCAAAGTCGATGATAGAAAAAGACGGCGCGATCATGATCACCGGCGGCTCGTCCTCGGGCGTTGCTGTGGCTGTTCAAGGCCTCTGCCAAGAGGCTGGCGTGATCTTCATGGCCGGCTTGACACACTCAAACGACACCACAGGTAAAGATCGCAAAGCCAACGGCTTCCGCCACTTCTTTAACTCTTACATGTCAGGCGCCGCGCTTGCGCCGGTTCTGGCCAACGCCTACGGCACTGACCGAAAGGCTTATCACCTGACGGCTGATTACAACTGGGGTTACACCACGGAAGAAGCGGTAAAAGCTTCCACCGAAGCTATGGGTTGGGAAACAGTCGCGGCTGTGAAAACGCCGCTAACACAAACTGACTTCTCATCCTACATTGCGCCGGTTCTGCAATCAGGCGCTGATACGCTGGTTCTAAACCACTATGGCGGCAACATGGTGAACTCGCTCACCAATGCGGTTCAGTTCGGTCTGCGCGACAAGCAGGTGAACGGCAAAGACTTCCAGATCATCGTTCCGCTTTACTCTCGCTTGATGGCGAAAGGTGCGGGTGCGAACGTTAAGGGGATCTTTGGCTCCACCAACTGGCATTGGACACTCACGGATGAGGGCTCCAAAGCCTTCGTTAAATCCTTTGGCACCAAATATGGCTTCCCACCAAGTCAGGCGGCGCACACCACCTATGTGCAAGCGCTGCTTTATGCGGATGCGGTAGAGCGTGCTGGCTCGTTCAACCCATGCGCGGTTGCCGAGGCACTTGAAGGGTTCGAATTCGACGGCATGGGCAACGGCAAGACGCTCTATCGCGCGGACGACCACCAGTGCTTCAAGGATGTGCTGGTTGTGAAAGGGAAAGAAAACCCTGACAGCGAATTCGACCTGCTTGAAATCGTTGAAGTCACACCGGTTGATCAAGTGATGTACGCGCCTGATCACCCACAAATGGGTGGACCTGAGGCCACACTGGGCACCTGCAACGCAGGCGCATAAGCCAACCCTTGAAGAAAGGGCGGATGTTTTCGCCCTTTCTTTACCGGCCAGAGAAATAGGCCAATTTTATTCAATAGAGGTGGGACAATGTTTAAATCGGGGACACCGCTGACCAGTCTTGCGATCACGGCAGGAGGCCTTATTGGCTTCTTCGTTTTGATGATTGGGCTCGTTGGTGTGAACGCCGTGCTTCTGCAAACGCTGGACGGTCTATCCAAAGGGTCGGCTTATGCTATGATCGCCCTTGGACTGACGCTAATTTTCGGGACATTGGGTGTGGTGAACTTTGCGCATGGAGCGCTGTTCATGATCGGCGCGTTTTGCGCGGTGACGCTCAGCAAGTTCCTGACCTTATCAAAAGAAGTGGTCGATGAAAGCAAAACCGACTTTTTAGGCAATCCGCTGAAGGTAAATGTACCCTACGTTAATGACCTCTTTGGCGAAGCAACCGGGGCCACTATCATCGACTGGGCAGTTCCCTTGTCACTACTCTTCGCGATTCCAGTAATGATCCTGGTGGGTATCGTCATGGAGCGCGGGTTGATCAAGCATTTCTACAAGCGTCCGCACGCCGACCAGATCCTTGTGACCTTTGGCCTGGCAATTGTTCTGCAGGAAATCATCAAGTTCTACTACGGTGCCAACCCAATCCCGACCCCCGCCCCTTCAGCCTTTAGCGGATCTCTGGATTTCGGCGCTCTGATCGGTATGGATCCCAACTTGATCATCTACCCCTACTGGCGGATCATCTATTTTGTATTTGCCGCGCTGATCATCGGTGCCGTCTTTGCATTCTTGCAATTCACCACCTTTGGCATGGTTGTGCGCGCTGGCATGGCGGACCGCGAAACCGTACAGCTTCTAGGCATCAATATCGACCGCCGCTTTACCCTGATGTTTGGTCTTGCCGCCGCTGTCGCAGGGCTCGCCGGTGTGATGTACACCCCGATTAACTCCCCCAATTACCACATGGGCATGGACTTTCTTGTCCTCAGCTTTGTTGTGGTGGTTGTGGGCGGCATGGGCTCGTTGCCCGGTGCCGTGCTGGCCGGGTTTCTTTTAGGAATCTTGGAAAGTTTCGCCTCGATGCGCGAGATCCTCGATGTGCTGCCCGGCATCAACCAGATCATCATCTACCTTGTCGCGATCATCATCCTGCTGACACGTCCGCGCGGATTGATGGGCAAAAAAGGCGTGATGGAGGAATAAGATATGTTTGGACTGAACAAAAAAGACTTCAACCTGTTTCTCATCGTCATCGCGTTGACAATGCTTGCACCCTTCATTCTGAACCCCTTCCCCGCCGGGTCTGGAATGGCACAGTTTAACGCAGGTTATCCTGACTTGATGCAACGTTTTGTGATCTTTGGTATCTTTGCCATTGGTTTCAACATCCTCTTTGGCCTGACAGGCTATCTAAGCTTTGGCCATGCCGCATTTCTGGGAGTGGGTTCATATGGTGCCATCTGGATGATGAAGCTGGTCACGTTGAACGTCATTCCCGCCATCATCATGGGTGTGATCGTCTCCGGTGTCTTTGCTCTCGCCATCGGGTTTATCTCACTGCGCCGCTCGGGAATCTACTTCTCAATCCTGACCCTGGCCTTTGCGCAGATGTCATACGCCTTGGCCTATTCGGTTTTGACTCCGATCACCGGCGGTGAAACCGGTCTACAGATCAAACCAACTGACCGGCCGATCTTCTCCAATCTTGAGGAGGGTGAGATTGGTCGCGCAAACCTCTTTGGTTTGGACATGCGAAGCAGTTATGAGTTGGAGGTTGGCAACTGGGCCTTCACATTCAACACAGGCTACTACATCGCTGCGATTGTAATGATATTGGCCTTCTACCTGTCCATCCGCATTTTCCGCTCTCCGTTTGGGACCATGCTGCGGGCAGTGAAATCCAACCAGACGCGGATGAACTATACCGGTCTGAACGCCCGTCCGTATACACTGGCAGCTTTCGTCATCTCAGGCATGTATGCCGGTCTCGCCGGTGGCCTGCTGGTAGCGATGGATACCCAGGTGGGACCAGAGCGAATGTTTTGGACCGCATCAGGCGAAGTAGTTTTGATGACTATCCTCGGTGGCGCAAGCACATTGATTGGCCCAGTTTTGGGTGCGGGCCTAATCAAGTATATGGAAAACATCCTGTCGAAGATCAACAAGGACATCCTGCACCAATGGTTTGCCTTCCTGCCTGATGGAATCGAGGATTTCCTCGTCACCATCGTCTATCCGTTCATCGGCAAAGGTTGGCATCTGACGCTTGGCATCATCTTTATGGCTGTGGTCATCTTCCTGCCCGGCGGGTTGGTCGAAGGCGGCAAGCGTTTTATGGATTTCGTCAAGCGCAAGAAGTCCAAAACGCCACCGTCGGATGAATCCGCACAATCCACCCCTGCAGAATAAGGAGACGTCACCAATGGCCATTTTAGAAGTCAAAAACGTCAACAAACGCTTCGGCGGCCTGCAGGCCCTGGGCGATGTGAACCTCAGCGTCGAGGAAAACTCGGTACATGCCATCATCGGCCCCAATGGGGCAGGCAAATCCACCCTTCTAAACTGCTTGGTCGGCAAGCTGACCCCCGACACCGGATCGGTGATGTTTGACGGGCAATCAGTTTTGGGGCGCAAACCCTATGAAATCAACCAAATGGGCATCAGCCGCGTTTTTCAAACTCCTGAGATCTTTGGTGATCTGACCGTGATGGAAAACATGATGATACCAATTTTTGCCAAACGGGATGGCGCCTTTCGCATGCATGCGATTGAAAGCACGGCCAATGAAAAGGGCGTCATTGAGCAAGCAGAAAGCATGCTTGAAGACATGAGCATGATCGACAAGCAGCACATGCATGCAGCGGCCATGTCACGCGGCGATAAACGCCGACTTGAGATTGGCATGTGCCTCGCCCAAGAGCCACGCCTGTTACTACTGGATGAACCCACGGCCGGGATGGCACGGGCCGACACCAACAATACCATCGATTTGCTTAAACAGATCAGCGACGAGCGCAATATCACCATCGCAATCATCGAGCATGACATGCATGTTGTCTTCTCGCTTGCCCAGCGGATCACCGTTCTGGCGCAGGGCACCCCGCTGGTCGAGGACACGCCAGACAAAATCAAAGGCCACCCGAAAGTACGCGAAGCATATCTGGGCGAGTCTGCCTGAGTGAAGGAAGGATAAAACTATGAACGCTAAACCCGACTTTGCTAAAGGCCGAAATCGTGCTGAAACTTCTCCAGCCTTCCTCTCGGTCTGGGATCTGCAATCCTACTATGGCGAGAGCTACATCGTGCAGGGCATCTCATTCAACGTCCACGAGGGAGAAATACTCGCCCTTCTTGGACGTAACGGAGCAGGCAAAACCACTACGTTGCGCTCAATTGCCCGGATGGACAATCCTCAAGTAAATCACGGCGAGATTTGGCTGGACCACCAGAAGCTTCATGAAATGAGCAGCCACCAAGCGGCGGCTGCAGGCATTGGTCTTGTCCCCGAAGATCGGTGTATTATTCCCGGCCTGACGGTCGAAGAGAACCTTCAACTTGCTCAAATCGCTCCGCCAATTGGCTGGTCACTGGATCGTTTGTACACGCTTTTTCCGAGATTGGCTGAGCGCCGCAAACAGGAGGGTGTTACCTTATCGGGTGGCGAGCAACAGATGCTGGCCGTAGCACGGGCTTTGGCGCGTGACATCAAAGTCCTGCTGTTGGATGAACCCTACGAAGGCCTAGCACCGGTGATCGTGGATGAAATCGAAAAAACGCTACGGATCATCAAGGAACAGGGCATCACCACGATAATCGTCGAACAAAACGCCATCCGAGCGCTGGAATTGGCAGACCGTGCCGTCATTCTGGATACAGGTGGGATCGTCTTTGACGGTACCGCCGAAGAGGTCCTCGAAAACGAAGAACTGCGCGCCGAGTATCTGGCGATTTAAAACTGCGGTGCCGCCCCTTGCCCTAGCGGCAACGGGCAGGCAAAGATACCGCAAAACAAAATTAGACCAACAAAGGTATGATATGTCTGACACGACCTACGCCCCTTCGGCTACTTTCGCCGGGAACGCCCATATTGATGCTGCCAAGTACAAGGACATGTATAACGCCTCCGTCACGGACAACGAAGGTTTCTGGGCCGAGCATGGCAAGCGCATTGACTGGATCAAGCCCTTTACCAAGGTAAAGGACGTCAACTACGGCTTCGGCAATGTCTCGATTAATTGGTATTCTGATGGCACGTTGAACGTCGCCGCCAACTGCATTGACCGCCACATTGCCAGCCGCGCCAATCAAACCGCTATCATTTGGGAGCCGGATTCACCTGACGAGGCTTCGCAACACATCACCTATCAGGAATTGCACGACAAAACCTGTCAGATGTCGAACGTTCTGAAAGATCTAGGTGTTTCCAAAGGCGACCGCGTCATTCTCTATATGCCGATGATCCCAGAGGCGGCCTATGCCATGTTGGCCTGCGCCCGTTTGGGAGCAATCCATTCAGTTGTCTTTGGCGGCTTTTCTCCTGATGCCCTTGCCAATCGTGTCAACGACTGCGGCGCAAAAGTTGTGATCACAGCGGACGAAGCGCCACGTGGCGGTCGCGCGACCCCGCTCAAGGCCAATGCCGACAAGGCGATGACCACTTGTGGTGATGATGTTCAACTGCTTGTAGTGCGTCGCACCAATGGTGACGTTGCATGGAATGATGCGCGTGATCGCGACTGTACAGCGTTGATGGCGGCTGCCAGTACGGACTGTACCCCAGAAGAAGTAAACGCCGAAGATCCCCTGTTCATTCTCTACACCTCAGGATCCACTGGCAAACCCAAAGGGGTTGTACACACCTCAGGAGGTTACCTGGTTTATGCCTCGATGACGCATGAGTTGGTGTTCGACTACCATGATGGCGATGTTTACTGGTGTACTGCTGACGTGGGCTGGGTCACCGGTCACAGCTATATCGTCTATGGCCCACTGGCCAATGGTGGCACGACACTTATGTTCGAAGGTGTACCCACATACCCCGACGCCAGCCGGTTCTGGCAGGTGTGCGAAAAGCACAAGGTCAATCAGTTTTACACTGCTCCCACCGCCATTCGAGCGTTGATGGGGCAAGGGCCTGAATTTGTGGAAAACTGCGATCTTTCCAGCCTGAAACTGTTGGGCACTGTTGGCGAGCCGATCAACCCTGAAGCCTGGAACTGGTACAACGATGTGGTTGGCAAAGGGAATTGCCCGATTGTTGATACCTGGTGGCAGACCGAAACCGGCGGCCACCTGATGACCCCGCTGCCTGGTGCCACCGCGACCAAACCTGGATCGTGCACCACGCCGTTCTTTGGCATTCAGCCAGTCATTTTGGATGCTCAGAGCGGGCAAGAAATCCATGACACCGAAGCCGAGGGTGTTTTATGCATCAAAGATAGTTGGCCCGGCCAGATGAGGACGGTTTACGGAGATCATGAGCGGTTCGAACAGACTTATTTCTCTGATTACAAAGGCTATTACTTCACTGGCGACGGCTGCCGCCGCGATGCGGATGGCTATTACTGGATCACCGGTCGCGTCGATGACGTGATCAACGTCTCTGGCCACCGGATGGGCACAGCCGAGGTCGAAAGCGCCCTTGTCGCCCATGCCAAAGTGGCTGAAGCTGCCGTCGTGGGCTACCCGCACGATATCAAAGGACAAGGCATCTATGCCTACGTGACCCTGATGTCGGGTGAAGAGCCATCAGAAGAGCTGCGAAAAGAGCTGGAAACATGGGTGCGCTCGGAAATCGGCCCGATTGCCAAACCGGACCTTATCCAATGGGCGCCGGGCCTGCCCAAAACCCGCTCGGGTAAGATCATGCGCCGCATCCTGCGCAAGATCGCCGAAAATGATTATGGCAGCTTGGGTGACACATCAACGCTAGCGGAACCCGCTGTTGTGGACGACCTGATCGACAATCGAATGAACCGCTGACCCTCCTGTCTCTCTCGCTTTTTTTGAGAGGACAGACCCTTAGGGCCGATACGATTTCGTATCGGCCCTTTTTTCATGTTTTCATCACATTAAAGTTCCCCGCGGTTCAGAAGCGACATAGTGTCGCAAATAAGCGCGAAATCGTCGCGTGACACACGCACCATCATCGCAGCGGAAATTCAGGCCGCTTTAACCGATAGGTGCCCCATGACGTCAATTACACCACCCGTGGTCAATGCTCCTTCGCGCTCTGTTCAGGGCATCATCGCGATTGAACTGGGTATGATCGTTTTCGTGTTTCAGGACGCGATGATGAAATCCATGCTGGAAGTACACCCGGTTTGGTTTTTGATTTTCATGCGGGCATCAGTAGCTGTCTTTTTTCTGGTTCCGACAATTGCAATCCTTGGCAAACCGCATCGCCTTCTGACTCCTTTGTGGCCTCTGCATCTTTTACGCGCCTTCCTCTTTGCCTGCGGATTCAGCATGTTTTATGCCGCCTTCCCCTTCATGGGGTTGGCCGAGGTGACAACGATTTTCTTCTCAGCCCCGTTGTTCACGGCACTCATGGCCGTGGTGTTTCTGAAAGAATCTATCGGCCCGCACCGTATCGGTGCACTTATTGTGGGTTTCATCGGCATCGTGATCGCGATGAACCCATTTGGTGGTGAATTCAGCTGGATTGCAGTTTTACCTCTGACCTGCGCAGTGACTTATGCTGCTTCACAGGTTCTGGCGCGCAAAATTGGCGAACGGGAAAGCTCGCTTACGGTAGGTCTTTATACACTCGCCATGTCCGGCATCATGATCCTGCCAATGGGCTGGGGTGTTAATCAGATCTTTGCATTTGGCCCTGAATACAGCCACTTGCATTGGGGTTTTGGCATCACCGATGCCCATGATCTGCTGATGCTTGTCATCCTCGGACTGTTTGGGACCGTAGGTTGGATATTGCTATCTCGCGCCTATCAGATCGCCAATCCCAGTTTGGTGGCAACCTTCGACTATTCTTATCTGCCAATGGCAACGATCTTCGCTTATTTCGTTTGGGGCGAAGTCCCACCAACCGAGACATTCATCGGCATGGGGATCATCATCGCCAGCGGGCTTTACATTGGCATGCGCGAAATTCGAGCCGCAAGAGCGTCAAAAGAGCAGCTCTTTGTTGCGGAAACAGCCTATGCCCCCGGCAATCCGCTAACAGCCCAGAACGCGTATGATGAAGAACTGCTATGAGCACTGCAACGGCCAACCCTACCGAGGACCTTCGTGACCGGCGAGGCATCTTGTTTGTGTGTCTAGCCGGGGTTCTTTGGTCAACTGTTGGACTTGGCATTCGCCTGATCGAAGATGCTCAGGCTTGGCAAATCCTGTTTATTCGGTCGTTTGGCCTGTCTACCTTGCTATATGTGGTAATCCGCCTACGCAGCGGGCAAAGCCCTTTCAAACTGGCGTATCTTACCGGTTGGGCTGGGGTGATCGGGGCGCTGGCGCTCGTCTCGGCCTACTCTGGCGGCATCTATGCTATGCAAAAGACCTCTGTGGCGAACGCCATGCTGCTTTTTGCAAGTGCGCCATTTATGGCCGCAATATTGGGTCTTGTTATCCTGAAAGAGCGCGTCAAACCCCATACTTGGATTGCAATTGCCGTGGCTCTGGCAGGCATTGGCATCATGGTTTGGGACAAGGACGGCGGCACTGCGACGACCGGCAACATCGCCGCATTGCTTTCCGCTTTTGGTTTCGCCGTATTCACCATCGCCCTACGGTGGGGCAAAAGCGGAGAAATGCTGCCTGTCGTCTTCTTGTCCGGCCTCTTTGCCATCCTCATCATGGGCACAATTTGCCTGATACTTGAACTGCCCTTGATCATGTCGCCGCGTGACAGTGGCATCGCCCTAACCATGGGCGTGTTTCAGGTTGGTGCCGGGCTGGTGCTGTACACCCTCGGGTCAAAATCAGTGCCCGCAGCGGAGCTAACATTGCTGTCTTTGGCCGAGGTGATCCTCGGCCCGTTCTGGGTCTGGCTGTTTTTGGGTGAGACGATCTCCACCTACACCCTATTGGGGGGCGCAATCTTACTCTTGGCGATTGCAGGCAACACCGCTTTCAGCACCCGCCGTCGGCCTATCCCGCCTGCGATCTAAACAGATCGATTATCCGCGTCCGCGGTATGGCGGCACACCTTGATCCGGGATCCAAACACCTTCGGGCATAGCACCAGTTTGCCAGAACACATCAATCGGGATGCCACCACGTGGGTACCAATAGCCCCCAATGCGCAGCCATTGTGGCTCCAAGAATTCGGTTAAACGACGCGCGATACTGATGGTGCAATCTTCATGAAAAGCGCCGTGATTACGGAAGGATGTCAGGTAAAGTTTAAGTGACTTACTTTCTACCAGCCATTGCCCCGGCACGTAATCGATCACCAGATGAGCAAAATCTGGCTGGCCGGTCATTGGACAAAGTGAAGTAAACTCGGGCGCGGTAAAACGCACGTTGTACGAAACATCCGCCTGCGGGTTTTGCACCCGCTCCAGTTCGGCCTTTTCCGGGCTTTGCGGTTGGATCGTTGCGCCGCCCAGCTGTTTCAGATCTTTGTAGATATCGCTCATATCCGTTCCTTTTCAGACGCCGCGCTTATTACCCCACAACATGACATGCAGTTGCGGCAACACCCGCGCGCTATACCATTTTTTTTCAACAACCCGATCCACCAACCAGCGCATACGATCATCGATACCTTCGATGTCCACTTCAGCGTCATCATCCTCGGGCGGTGGTGGTGTGTGGTTCCCCGGCTGCAGATAAATCGGCAGGTCAGGAAATCGTTTGGCCACCTCCTGCGCGTAGCTAAAATCCACATCATCAAACACCACGATTTTCAAAACCGTCTGCGCAGCCCCCTGCACGACACATCTGGCCAGCATCTTCCAGTCGGTCTCCATCCCGCTGGAAGGCGGTTTGGGGCTGAGGACCAGCATATCCAACTTTGCAAACCAGTCTTTGACCACGCTGCCTTGGGTTTCCATACCAAAGGTATACCCTTGCGCCTGCCCCAGATTGATCAACTCGCCAAGCGGCTGAATGGCTGGATTCCCGCCTGACAGGGTGATCATCAATGGTTCACCCTCAGACAGATCGGCAACCGCCTCCAGCACCGATTGCGAGGTCATTGGCGCCCAAGTATGGCGATATTCTTGATCGACGGCATGCAGACTGTCGCACCATGAGCAGCGAAAATCACAGCCCCCCGTGCGCACAAACACCGTTGGCACACCAATGACGGCCCCTTCGCCTTGAATTGTAGGACCAAAGATTTCCGAAACTCGGATTTTTTCACTCACGGCCTGTATTCCGCCCAAGTTTTCGGGGTTTCGCACACGCGAACAGCGCTCACTTCAGACCACCGAGCTTTCGCCCAATCGAAGAAATGTTTGGCCAAACGCTCGGCCGTTACCATGTCGTTGCTGAGAACATCATTCAGATGCCGGTGATCGAAGTTGTCATCGATGTAGGCCTTCAGCGGCGCCAATTCTTGATAATCGCGCACAAAACCATTTTCATTCAACTCGTTCGCAGATAGCTCAATCATCACAATGTAATTATGGCCGTGCATCCGCCCACACTGATGGTCCTCAGGCAGCCCGATCAACTGGTGAGATGCTGAAAAGGCAAATTCCTTGGTAATCCGGTACATTACTGTGCCCCTTCTACAGCGGTCTGCCAGAAATCTGGATCGGCATATTCAGTTGGATCGGCAACTCCAGCCAAATGAAAAGCCTCTCGACGTTCGACACAGGTGCCACAGCGACCACAGTGGCGATCACCGCCTTTGTAACAGGACCATGTTGCCCCGAACGGCGTGTTGTGTTTGACCCCATCTTCGACAATCTGCGCCTTTGAGATGTTCACATAGGGCGCATAAAGCTGCACATCGGCGTAGCCATCAAGCGCCTCAGTCTGCATCGCCTGAAACGCATTAATGAAGCCCGGACGGCAGTCCGGATAGATGAAGTGATCGCCGCCATGCACCGCCACAGCGACCGCATCGGCCTGTTGCGCCGCCGCCATTCCAAAGCCAATCGCCAGCATGATCGCATTCCGATTGGGCACAACAGTGATTTTCATCGTCTCTTCGGCGTAATGCCCATCTGGCACGTCAATATCATCGGTCAGCGCCGACCCGCTGAGTGCCGCGCCAATGCTACGGATATCGACCACCTTATGCGGCACGCCCAAACGTTTGGCGCAATCAGCGGCAAACTCAACTTCTTTGGCGTGACGTTGACCATAATCAAACGACAGCAGACCGCAAAGCTCATGCTCTGCCGCCACCCTATGCGCCAATGATACAGAATCCAGCCCGCCTGAGCAGATCACAATCGTCTTCATGATGTCGTCCTTGTTTTTTTAGCGCGGGTAGGCTGCGACCGCGACGGGCCGCTCCTACACCGTTCCGGCGCACATGGCAACAGGTGGGGTTAATCCCAGCTGCAGTGAACATTCAGATCACTTGGTAGATATCAGCCAGACATTGCGCCAGCGGTTCCGAACCGCCAATCGGTCAAAGCCCTGCGTAGATCTCAGCGATACGTTTGACCGCTTCTTCCGGTGGCAGTTCTTCGCTTTCACCGGTGCGACGGCTGGTCAATTCGATCACGCCATTTTTCAAACCGCGTGGCCCAACAGTGATCCGCCATGGCAGGCCGATTAGGTCCATCGTGGCAAACTTTCCACCTGCCCGCTCGTTGCGGTCATCATAAAGCGGTTCCAGTCCCAACGCCGTCAAGGATTTATAGAGAGCATCACAAGCAGCGTCGGCTTCCTCATCGCCTTGTTTGAGGTTCACGATCCCACAGTGGAACGGCGTGACGCCCTCGGGCCAGATGATGCCTTTGTCATCGTGGCTCGCCTCAATGATTGCCCCAATCAAGCGCGACACACCAATGCCATGGCTACCCATGTGAACAGGTGTTTGCTTCCCGTCTGGCCCCTGAACAACCGCATTCATCGCCTCGGAATACTTAGTGCCAAAATAGAAGATCTGTCCGACTTCAATACCACGTGCGACGCAACGGCGCTCTTCGGGAATCTCATTGAACTTTGCTTCATCGTGAGTTTCGTCGGTGCGGGCGTATTTCGAGGTGAATTCTTCCAAGATCGACTGGCATTGCGCAACATTATCATAGTCAATGTCACGATCGCCAAAAGTCAGGTCTGTTACTGCACTGTCATAGAAGACCTCAGATTCGCCCGTATCAGCTAGCACAAGGAATTCATGCGTATAGTCGCCTCCAATCGGACCACCATCAGCACGCATAGGAATGGCCTGCAGCCCCATGCGCTCATAGGTGCGCAGATAGCTCACCAGATGGCGGTTGTAAGCGTGCAACGCGTCCTCTTTGGTCAAATCGAAGTTATACCCGTCTTTCATAAAGAACTCACGACCCCGCATTACGCCAAAGCGTGGGCGAACCTCATCGCGGAATTTCCACTGAATGTGATAGAGCGTCAGCGGCAAGTCTTTGTAACTACCGACATGGCTGCGGAAGATGTCCGTAATTAGCTCTTCGTTGGTCGGACCATAGAGCATGTCACGGTCATGACGATCTTTAATGCGCAGCATTTCCTGACCGTAGTCATCATAACGCCCAGACTCGCGCCAAAGGTCTGCCGACTGCAGGGTTGGCATCAGCATAGGTACGTGGCCGGCACGAACCTGTTCTTCGT
Source organism: Roseovarius albus (assembly GCF_900172335.1). Taxonomy (GTDB): domain Bacteria; phylum Pseudomonadota; class Alphaproteobacteria; order Rhodobacterales; family Rhodobacteraceae; genus Roseovarius; species Roseovarius albus. Next base: position 177,863 of record NZ_FWFX01000007.1, on the reverse strand, counting down.
GCACGATATTCTCAAGCTTGCGCAATACCTTGAAACCCAAAGGCAGCCAAGAATAAATCCCGGCGCTGGATTGCTTGATCATACCGGCACGCAGCATCAACCTATGGCTAGCGACCTGCGCCTCGGAGGGCGTTTCTTTCAGAACCGGCAGAAAATATCGGGACAGGCGCATGTCAAACCTCGGCAGAATTGGTATTTGGCCCCGTTTATGGTGTTGTAGGGCTTCAGACAAGCCATCATGTGCGTAAACTTCGAAACGCAATCAGGCGGCCATTTCTAAGGCATTGGAAGAAATTTTCATATAAAGAGGTTACTTGCATACCCGTCCGGCATGGGCGATGACTGAGTTATACATTTCAAAGAGACCACAATGGCACTATCAGCAAAAACACAACTAAAAGCCTGGGGCGTCACTGCAGCAGTATTTCTCCTTTTGATGTGGCTTCTTGGCGATGTCATGCTTCCATTCGTTCTTGGCGCCGGCATCGCTTATATGCTTGATCCCATCGCCGACCGTTTCGAGGCCATGGGATGCTCACGCTCTCTGTCAGTTGGCATCATTACCTTGCTTTCAATTGTTGTTTTTGTTGCCGCGATACTGATGTTTATTCCGGCACTGATTGAACAGGCGATTGCCCTGTTTCATGCAGCACCCGAAGCATTTCAACAGTTGCACACATTTATATCTGAACGCTTGCCGCAGCTTGATGATCGAAACTCTGCTCTGCGCGAAGTTCTTGATTCAATCGGCGCAACTTTGAAAGAAAAAGGGCCCGAATTCGTTGACGCCCTTCTTGGCTCCGCGGCCTCAATTGTGAATGTAATAATACTGTTGGTGATTGCCCCGGTCGTGGCAGTGTATCTATTGTATGATTGGGATCGGATGATCGCCAAGATCGACGATATGCTGCCCCGGGATCACGTTGCCATCATCCGTCAACTCGCCAAAGAGATTGATAGTACGCTGGCAAGTTTTGTCCGCGGCATGGGAACCGTTTGCCTGATATTGGGGACCTACTATTCCATTGCACTCGTGCTTGTTGGGCTACAGTTCGGACTCTTGGTCGGCGCAGTCGCTGGCTTGGTTACATTTATTCCCTATCTTGGTGCCTTGATCGGCGGATCACTGGCGATTGGACTGGCATTATTCCAGTTTTGGGGTGATTGGTTCATGGTCGCATTGGTGGCGGGAATTTTCATGATCGGTCAAATGATGGAAGGCAATTTCTTGACGCCAAAACTAGTGGGAAGCTCTGTGGGTTTGCACCCGGTATGGCTTATATTCGCCCTCTCAGTTTTTGGTGCCTTGTTTGGTTTTGTGGGCATGTTGATAGCCGTCCCGCTCGCCGCTGCCATAGGTGTCATCGCCCGATTTGCTATAGGCCAATATAAAACCAGTCTTCTTTACATCGGGCTGGATGGGCAAGGCTCCGACTAATGGCCGAACAACTCAGTTTTGATCTGCCAGTGCGACAGGCACTGGGGAGAGAGGACTTCTTTGTCGCCCCCTCCAACGCAACTGCGGTCGCGATGATCGAAGGTTGGTATGACTGGCCTGCACGGAAACTGTGTCTGGTGGGCGATCCCGGGTCCGGAAAGACGCACCTCACCCATGTTTGGGCCGCGCTTTCTGGTGCCAAAATTGTTCGGGCCAGGAGCCTTGTCAAAGAAAACATCCCCGTCCTGGCCAGCGGTTCCGTTGCCGTCGAAGACGTATGCAGCATCGCAGGCAACCTTGAAATCGAAGAGGCCTTGTTTCATCTGCACAATCTAACACTGGCCGAAGGGCATTCCGTGCTGTTCACCGCGCGAAAGGCTCCGTCTCGCTGGTCCTTGGCATTGCCGGATTTAGCCAGCCGAATGCAGGGCACGCCGACCATCACGCTGGGACCACCGGATGATACGCTATTGTCCGCTGTTTTGATGAAGCATCTGTCCGACCGGCAGTTGATGCCCAGCCCCGAAACTATTCCCTATTTGGCACGTCGTATTGACCGTTCATTTGACGCAGCCCGGCAGGTCATTGCCCAGCTGGATGCCTATGCTTTGCAAACCGGTCGCCCAATTACCCGCAATATGGCAGCGAAATTGCTGGATGAAGGCAATTAAGCTGTTAGTTTATAAAAACTGTCACATTCGCCCACTAGACGGAACGCATGTTAAACGCTGATTTTTTATCTTCCCCGCTACTTGAAGCAGTAGAGATTCCGGATTTCGACAAATCCGGCCCTGGTCGATTTCACAATCGTGAACTGAGCTGGCTCGGGTTCAATTGGCGTGTCTTGGAGGAAGCGCAGAACACGCGCGTGCCTCTGCTAGAGCGGTTGCGCTTTCTGTCGATTTCGGCGAACAATCTTGATGAGTTTTACAACGTCCGTGTGGCAGGTCTGCGCGAACTGGCCCGTGCCGGCAATACAACACCCGCGCACGACGGATTAACCCCGGTCGAACAGTTAGTGCTGATCAACGAGGACGCGCGCAAATTGCTCGAGGCACAGCAAACGACCTATGAAGCGCTGCGCAGCGAGATGGAAGATGAACATATTTCCATTCTCGACAAAGACAGCGTCGGAAAAAACGACAAAGCCTATCTGTCGGATGTATTTCTAAATCAGGTTTTCCCGGTTCTGTCCCCTCTGGCGATTGACCCAGCGCACCCATTCCCGTTTATTCCAAACTTGGGTTTTTCACTTGCCCTGCAGCTTGAGCGGTCGAGCGACAAAAGACCCTTGATGGCGCTGCTGCCGATCCCGCATCAGATTGACCGCTTTGTCACGCTGCCCTCCTCAAACGGCACGCACCGCGCCTTGCCACTGGAAGAACTTCTGCTGCTTCATCTCAGCAGCCTGTTCCCAGGATACAAATACAAATCGCACTGTACCTTCCGTGTCCTGCGCGACAGCGATCTTGAGGTTGAAGACGAAGCCGAAGATCTGGTGCGCGAATTTGAAGTTGCGCTCAAACGCCGCCGTCGCGGAGAGGTGGTACGTCTGAAGATTTCGACCGATGCGCCCACTGCCTTGCGCCAGACGATCATGCATGAACTGCACGTCTCTACTGACGAGGTGGTCGAGGTCAAAGGAATGATCGGCTTGGCCGATCTTGGAGAGTTGGTTCTGGACAACCGCCCGGATCTACTTTGGCCAAGTTTCGTGCCGCGCGTTCCTGAACGTGTACAAGACCATGACGGGGATATGTTTGCCGCCATACGGCAAAAAGATATGCTGCTACACCACCCCTATGAGACCTTCGACATGGTAGTCCGTTTTTTGGCGCAGGCCGCACGAGATCCTGATGTCGTGGCTATCAAACAAACACTTTACCGCACCTCGAAAAAATCTCCGATTGTTGAAGCGCTGTGCGAAGCAGCAGAAGACGGCAAATCTGTCACGGCGCTGGTTGAACTGAAAGCTCGATTTGATGAAGCCGCGAATATCCGGCAGTCTCGTCGATTGGAACGCGCCGGTGCGCATGTGGTGTATGGCTTCCTTGACCTGAAAACCCACGCCAAGATCTCAACCGTTGTGCGTCGCGAAGGTAATAGCTTGGTGACCTATACCCACTATGGCACGGGGAACTACCACCCGATTACAGCCAAGGTCTACACTGATCTTAGCTTCTTTACCTGTGATGCCTCGCTGGGCCGCGATGCCACCAAGGTGTTCAACTATCTGTCCGGCTATGCCCAACCTGAGAAACTGGACAACCTGTCGATCTCTCCGATTTCCCTCAAACCCAAACTACTTGAGATGATCGACAAAGAGATCGAACACGCCAAGGCCGGAAAACCTGCAGAGATCTGGGCCAAGATGAATTCCGTGATCGACCCGGACGTCATTGATGCACTTTACAAAGCCTCGAACGCAGGGGTGAAAATCAACCTCGTCATACGCGGCATTTGCGGCTTGAAGCCCGGAATCAAAGGTCTGAGTGAAAACATTCGCGTTAAATCCATTGTTGGTCGTTTTCTGGAACATTCCCGCATTGTCTGCTTTGGCAACGGTCACGGCCTGCCCTCGAAAAAAGCCCGAGTTTTCATCAGCTCCGCCGATTGGATGGGCCGTAATTTAAACCGCCGCGTGGAAACTTTGGTCGAGATCGAAAACGCCACGGTCAAAGCACAGATTGTGAGCCAGGTCATGGCAGCAAACCTTGCCGATGTGGCGCAAAGCTGGGTCATGGCACCCGATGGCAGCTTTACCCGCCCTGAACCGCCCAAGGGGAAGTTCGCGTTCAATTGCCACAGGTTCTTTATGGAGAACCCTTCTTTGTCTGGTCGCGGATCCGCCGGAGCCTCGGACGTGCCAAAACTGACGCATACCAAAGATTGACCGATCATCGCCTCTGGCGCATACACGAAATAAAAAGAACACGACCGGGGAACCACATGAACAAGACGGTGGCGTCTGCGCAAAATGACTGGGGGCCTTTCCGGCGTCCTCTCTTCAATGATCCCTCCGCACGGGCGCTTAGCCGTGTTGGTGTGGTTGATGTGGGCTCCAACTCTGTTCGGATGGTGGTGTTTGATGGGGCTGCACGCAGCCCGGCCTATTTCTTCAACGAAAAGATCATGTGCGCTCTGGGCTCTGGCATGGCGCAAACCGGGCGACTCAACCCAGAAGGTCGTGTTCGGGCTCTAGCCGCGCTCAAACGCTTTCGGATGTTGGGTGAGGCCATGGGCACCGGCCCGCTTAGTGCCGTGGCCACAGCTGCAGTGCGCGAAGCCGAGGATGGCCCGTCGTTCAGGGATGAGGTCGAACGCGAAACCGGTATCAAGCTTTGGGTGGTCGATGGTCAGGAAGAGGCGCGGCTATCGGCGCAGGGTGTCTTGCTCGGATGGCCCGGCGCATATGGCTTGGTGTGTGATATCGGCGGCTCCTCAATGGAACTGGCCGAGATCAACGGCGGTGAAGTTGGCAATCGCATCAGCTCAGACCTTGGCCCCCTGAAACTGAGAGAACTTCAAGGCGGCAAGAAGGCCCGCAAGGAACTGATCCGCGATACGCTATCTGACATGCACAAAGCGCTTGGCCCCCAGGAAGACCGGCTTTTCCTCGTTGGTGGTTCATGGCGTGCAATTGCCAAGATTGACATGGCGCGCCGGGGCTATCCTCTGCTGGTCTTGCACGAATATCGCATGACCCCCAAAGCGGTGCGCGATACGGCGGACTATATATCGCTGACCAATCTAGAATCCTTGAAAGCGCAGGCTGACGTGTCATCTGCCCGGATATCACTTGTTCCACATGCCGCCGAAGTGCTGCGTGAGATCGTAAAAATGTTCAAACCGCACGACATCGCAGTTTCGAGCTATGGCATTCGCGAAGGGCTTTTATATGAGCAAATGCCGCAACGCCTGCGCGACCGCGATCCACTGATTGAATCCTGTCACTTCGCAGAATCCAAGGATGCACGCCGCCCCGGTCAGGGCAAGGTAACCTATAATTTTATTGAGCCTTTATTTAGAAAAGCCTCGGCTGACCGTATTCGCCTGATTAAAGCAGCCTGCTTACTTCATGATGTCAGCTGGCGTTCGCATCCCGACTACCGCGCCGAGGATTGCTTTGAAAATGCCACACGCTCCAATCTAGGTGGTCTGAAACATTCTGAGCGGATTTTTTTGGGGCTTGCTCTTCACTATCGTTATTCCAACAGCAGTTCGGGCACTCGCTTTGAAAAACTGCTGCCTTTGGTCAGCCCCAAGGAAGCCTATGAAGCCAAAATCCTTGGTAAGGCCATGCGTCTGGCGGCGATGCTCTGGTTTGATACCGAAAGGCCCTCGGCAGAGCTTCAGTGGTTTCCAAAGAAACGTCTGATCGAATTAAAATTGTCTGAAGATATATCACCACTATTTGGCGAAGTCGCACAAGCCAGATTTGCCTCGTTGGCCGAAACGCTTGAGGCCTCAACAAAAGTCACCTTCTAAGCAGACTCGGCTCAAATTTCTATATCTTCTCCGCTTTTCTCTTCGGCCTTTTCTGCGGGGGTTTTGCGGCGGATAATGATATCACCATTGGGTAAAATCTCGGGTGCGTGATAGGCGCTGAAGTCTTCGATCTTCCCCAGCAGGTCCACTAGAGCGGGCCCCATCTCCTCTGTAAAGCTGCGCAGGGAAGGGCCAATTTCATCCGCCATCCCCTCAAGGTCTTTCAGGGCGGGCCCCATCTCACTCAGGAACTCCTCCAGCAGCATTTGCATGCCCTGCTCCATCAGGGATGGATCTTCATCCCCTTCTGCCTCCTGCGCAAACGTGGGAACGGCTAACGCGGCGATGATGGCAGTGGTAGGCAATATACGTTTCATGATATTAATATAGTCGAACACTGAGAAAAATTAAGGTCACACATCGACATCCAAAGTCACCGGGAAATGGTCTGAGGCCATGATCAGCGCTTCGCGCAGCTCAGGCACACGCCAGCACCCTGGATCGTCGAATGGATGCCAAATCCGCCAACGCGGGTTTTTATCTCTGAATTGCGGTGACACCATGATGTAATCCAAAAGCGCCTGCATATAGCGATCTTCATTGGAGATAAAAAATCTGGCAGACGAATACCGTGCGCCCAATCGGCGGTTCAGCGCCTGCTGGGCGTGTGGATCATAAAGCCGACGATCCAACTCTTCCCCCTGCCCCAAAATGATCTCGACTGAAGACCGCCCAAACAGGTTTTCAAACTCGTCCAGTCCCGGGCCGTCGTTAAGGTCGCCCAGTACGATCAGTGGCTCATCGTTTACAAAGAGTTGATCAATCCGTTGCCGCAGCCAGACTGCCTGAGCCTGTTGTTTGCGTCGATTGGCAATCGACATACGGATCGCCTCATCCCGCCCCCGAGCGCCATGCGGGGCCTTGCTTTTCAGATGTGCCCCGATCAAATGAAAGGATATGCCGCCCTTAGTCGTGATCTGCAGCTCCAATGGTGGCTTGGAAAACACAACCAGATCCTCGGATGCATCAATATCCAGATCGATCCGAAACACGCCATCAAACCTTGGAGCATCTGGTGAGCCTTTCTTGCCGGTTTCCTGCCCCTTCGGGTCGTGCGCGCAAGTCATCTGATCGGGATCGTACAATAGGGCAATTTCCTGCTGCGTGTCATTGGCAAAGCCCATGACAGCACGGCGCGCTCGGATCCCCATTTTTGCAGCGAACCCTTCAAGTGCGGTGATCGTACTTCGACGCCTATTCTGGTCCGGCGCTTCAACAATCAGGATCGCATCGGCGTCCAGAGCATTGAAAACAATGCCTAATGCTGCGATCTGATCACCTCGGGTCACATCGTAACGCGAAGACCATGCCCCGTCATCAAGTACAGCACCATCATCATTGAAAAGGGCGTTGAACCATTCCACATTATAGGTTGCAATCCGCATCAGTCAGGCCCCTTGATTGATCTCCTCCCACGCACGGTTGATATCCACCATACGTTTTTCGGCGAGTTGTACCGCCTCTTTCGGTACTCCACGCGCAACCATCTGGTCGGGGTGATTGTCGCGCACCAACTTGCGCCAGGCATTGCGAATGTCTTCTTTTGGCGTGTCTGGCGTGACCCCCAGAACCATGTAGGGGCAAGGTTCCGCATCCGGTACATAGCGGCTGCGCATGGCAGCAAAACTCGCCTGGGAAATGCCAAAGATCTCAGCCACTCGCTCCAGAAACAGATCCTCGTTGGGGTGATAGACTCCGTCGGCCACTGCGATATGGAACAACCCTTCCATCAAATCACACAGTGTACCGGTTTCATCTTTGAACATATTTTTGATGCGTTCTGCATATTCCTCAAACCCGGCCACATCTTGCCGTGCGAGGTTGAACACACGTGCCGCCCCTGCCTCATCATCACGGGCAATCTGAAACACCTCACGAAAGGCGGCCACTTCGTCGCGGGTCACCAACCCATCGGCTTTGGCCATCTTAGCCCCCAAGCCGATCACGGCGATGGCGAAAGCAACGCTGCGTTGCGGCGGTGTGCGCAGACGATCAAGGATGTCTGTCAGCGACTCACCATTGGCAAGGGCTGAAAGAGCTTCTGATATGCGAGTCCATAAAGACATAAGAATAACCTATAAGCTTTGATCGGGCTTGTCAGTGCGGCAATCCAGCATTTTTTGTAAAAGAATCAAATCCATCCAACGGCCAAATTTGCGACCAGCCTGGGCGACATGCCCGACCTTTTTGAACCCGATCGCCTGATGAAAGGCAATCGCATTCGGATTTTCTGCGCTAATTCCTGCCACCAACGTATGTACGTTTTTCCGGCAAGCTTCCTCTTCGATGGCCTGCATCAATGCACGGCCGGTCCCGCGCCCTTTAGCTGCGTCAGAGAGCATGATGCTGTGTTCCATTGTGTGAACATATCCCGGCCCCGTCCGAAAAGGGCCGTACGTGACAAAGCCCAGCACTTTGCCTTCGTCTTCGGCAACAAAAAACGGCAACTTAGCTTGTGCCTTGTCTTTCAACACAGTGGAAATGGTATCAGGCGTTTTCCAAGTTGTCGTAAAGGTGACCGATGTGTCGCGTATGTAAACATTCCATATCTTTGAAATTTCACCTGCATCACGAGGTTCTGCAGCACGTAATATCATCGCAAAATGCGCTCACCTGAAGGTGTTTCAAACTTATACTGCAAAGCCGCCTCTCCTTGTTCGAAAACCACTCGAGTATCCGCGAAATTTCCGTGTAATTCACCTGCGAGTTCTTCAGCATTTGGATGGCGGACAGTGATCTGTGTCAATCGGCAGCCCGAAGGCGGCAATCGCGTTGCCGGGTGCGGTGAGGATTGCCATTCAATAAAAGCCGGAAACATATTGTCATATGGCCAAATACCCGAACTCGGTACCGCCATCTGCCAACTCAGATCACCACGTGTCAGTGGCACTGCGAATCCTGCCTTTTCATAGGTTGCAATTGCAGACTGCAAAGACTTTGTTCGACAAATCCAAAAAGCCGGTCTTGGCCGCCCAGAAAATCGATCCAGATCAAACCAGCGCGGATAGCCTGGGACTGGCGCTTCGGGATCGATTGCAATGACCTCGAGATAGAGCCCATCTTCCAACCCCAAAAGCATATTGTGGGTGCCAAAATGAGCGTGCTGACCACCAGCTTGCAACGACACTCCCAGCGCCTCCTCAACCCATGCCTGCCCTTCATCAAGCGTTTCGCAAGCAATGGCAATATGATCTAATTCCAATAAGTTAACCATCTTAGTTGATGCGCCTCCGCATTATGCGATCATTTCAGAATCACCTTATATTACGAAAGTGCATCCTTAATTTGGGCAAAATCATTGCAGCTATGTCTCATGGAGCTGTTCTTTCCGCTTGAAACTACCGGCGGAATCTATCTGGCAGCTTCATCATTTTCGCAATTTTGCATGCCACTGGTCATATTTATTAATCAGCAATTGGATCCTGCTGTCATTAGTATCGTTGGCTCAACTCAACATAAGTGTCGCGTATAAGATGGCTATGGCCATTCTGGTGGGGTCAATCTTATTGACCATGACGTCAAAATCGAAGGTATCGGCCAAATTGGGTACTTTTTGTTATCGCGCTAAGGTTTCGCGCAGGGATAAACAGAGTAAATCCCCACTCGCAACGTCGAGTGCGGAGTCGCCTTGCTTACCCTAGCGGAATGCCTCGATTTTCGCCCATGCGAATTTACATTAGTTGTCGCAGGTAAGACCTGCCTCCCGAATGCCCTTTACACCATGTCATGGCTTGTTGGATCGCTCGTATTCGCTGATCATGTGCCAGAGAATCCTGCATTTCGAGTGCACATCGAATTATACTTCTCAAAAACATGTATGGCGGGGCAATAACCCCGCCATATTCAATTTATGACCGTGCGTCGCGAATAAGCTGCAGAATATCCTGTGCTGCTTTGGGTATATTGGTGCCAGGCCCGAAGATCGCTTTCACACCAGCATTTTTTAAGAAATCATAGTCTTGCTGTGGAATCACACCGCCACAGATAACGATGATATCCCCTGCGTCTTGCGCCTCCAGCGCCTCGATCAGCTTGGGGGCCAGTGTCTTGTGACCCGCCGCCTGGCTCGAGATCCCGATGACATGCACGTCATTGTCAATTGCGTCTTGCGCCGCCTCCTCAGGCGTCTGGAACAGCGGGCCGACGTCCACGTCAAAGCCGATGTCGGCAAAGGCGGTTGCAATCACCTTGGCCCCACGGTCATGACCATCCTGCCCCATTTTGACCACCAACATACGTGGGCGGCGGCCCTCTTCCTCGGCAAAGCTTTCGATGGATTTCTGGATTTCAGCAAATCCTTCGTCGCCTTCGTAAGCCGCACCATAGACGCCGGCCAAGGTTTTCACTTCGGCGCGGTGGCGGCCGAATTCTTCTTCCATCGCCATGCTGATCTCTCCTACAGATGCACGCGCCCGGGCGGCTTCAATCGCAGCCTCAAGCAGGTTGCCGCCATCACGGGTGCGGCGGGTCAGTTCCTTCAGGGCTGCGTCACAAGCCGCAGCATCGCGGGTGGCCCGGATGTTTTCCAGCCGCGCAACCTGTGCTTCGCGAACGGCTACGTTGTCGACATCAAGAATGTCGATCATGTCCTCTTTGTCTTTGCGATACTTGTTCACACCAACAATGACCTCGTCACCCCGGTCAATCATCGCCTGACGACGCGCAGCAGATTCTTCGATCCGCAGTTTGGGCATTCCGCTGGCAACCGCCTTGGTCATGCCACCCATTTCTTCGACTTCCTGCATGAGTTCCCAGGCTTTGTCGATTAACTCACCCGTCAGGCTTTCAACGTAGTAAGAGCCAGCCAGCGGATCGACCACGTTGGTCACACCGGTTTCCTCTTGCAGGACCAGCTGTGTGTTCCGCGCGATACGAGCCGAGAAGTCCGTTGGCAGAGCTATCGCCTCGTCCAGAGCATTGGTGTGCAGGGATTGCGTGCCCCCCAAAACCGCGCTCATCGCCTCGTAGGCGGTACGGATCACGTTGTTATACGGATCTTGTTCCTGCAGCGACACACCAGACGTCTGGCAGTGCGTGCGCAGCATCTTGGAACGCTCGTTCTTAGCGCCAAACTCTGTCATTACGCGATGCCACAACGTCCGTGCAGCTCGTAGCTTTGAGATTTCCATGAAGAAGTTCATGCCAATCGCAAAGAAGAAGCTTAGGCGCCCGGCGAATTTATCTACGTCCATGCCCGCCTCGATCGCAGCGCGGACATATTCACGCCCGTCCGCCAGTGTATAGGCCAGCTCTTGCACCAGGTTCGCACCCGCCTCTTGCATGTGGTAGCCCGAAATCGAGATCGAGTTGAACTTGGGCATCTCATTGGCCGTGAATTCGATAATGTCGCTGACGACCTTCATCGATGGCTCTGGTGGATAAATATAGGTGTTGCGCACCATGAACTCTTTCAGAATATCGTTCTGAATGGTCCCGCTCAGCAGGCTGCGATCATGTCCTTGTTCTTCGCCTGCGACGATAAAGCTAGCAAGTACCGGGATCACCGCGCCATTCATGGTCATCGACACAGACACCTTGTCGAGCGGAATACCGTCGAACAGGATTTTCATGTCCTCAACGCTGTCAATAGCCACGCCAGCCTTGCCTACGTCCCCTACCACACGTGGATGGTCGCTGTCATAGCCACGGTGTGTTGCCAGATCAAAGGCGACCGAAACCCCTTGCTGACCCGCAGCAAGATTGCGCCGATAGAAGGCGTTGGATTCTTCTGCAGTCGAGAATCCCGCATACTGGCGGATGGTCCAAGGACGCCCCGCATACATCGTGGCCTTCACACCGCGCGTGAAAGGTGCCTGCCCGGGGATTGTCCCTATGTGATCCAGATCAGCCGTATCCTCCGCCGTATAAAGCGGCTGAACATCGATGCCTTCAAGTGTGTTCCACGTCAGATCATCTACCGGCCTGCCACGCAGCTCCCCTTCGGCAATCTTGCGCCATTCGTCTTTCTTGGAAGTCATCAGATCGTCCTCTTTCATCTCACATGGCGCGCGCACGCGGCCCTAAATCTAGTATTCGTTGATGTTTCAGCAGCCATCGCGCTGTCAGCCGTGAGGCCGTGCAAAGCCTTCGCTATCTCTATGAATTTTCTGAGGTTTGTATGGCCTTCTGCCATAGCATTTCGTATCCATAAGACTATATCTGTGGCGACAGGAGCCGTAATGGTAAAATTTTTCGCAACTTTCGTTCTGGCAGTTTCTGCTTCCACTGCCTTTGCACAGGAGGCTTCAGAAAGCACAGATATTCCCGTACCCGCGATCATCGTCGAGGGGGAAACTGCGGACCTAGCCGAATACTCCTGGGATAAACGCCCACTTGTGGTTTTTGCCGATAGCGACAATGACCCACGGTTCGAGCAGCAGATGGCATACATCACCGACGGGCTCGATGAGCTTGCCGAGCGTGATGTCATCGTCCTGACCGACACCACGCCCAAACCGCTCAGCAGCCTACGCAAGGAATTGCGCCCGCGTGGCTTCATGCTGGTCCTGATGGGCAAGGACGGGAGCATATATTTGCGTAAACCAGTGCCGTGGGACATCCGCGAGATTACCCGTGCTATCGACAAGATGCCATTGCGCCAGCAGGAGATCCGCGACCGGCGCGAAGGTCGATAGGTATCGTGCCCCCAAGACCCACCCGAAATGACCTCAGAGAACACCGCAGTGACCTGCGGCGCGCTCCTTGGACATTCATTGGGGTCGATCTCAGCCATATTTACGTCACAGCCTTCTATTCGAATTCCATGATCACTTCATCAACCGAGAGGCTGTCACCCGCCACAGCGTTGATTTTCGTGACAACAGCCTTCTTTTCGGCGCGCAGGATGTTTTCCATCTTCATCGCTTCGACGGTACACAGCGCTTGGCCCTCTTGCACCTCGTCACCAACTTCGACGTTTACGCCGACAATCAGGCCCGGCATCGGGCAGAGCAGCAGTTTTGACGTATCAGGTGGCAGTTTCTCTGGCATCAGTTCGGCGAGTTCTGTCTGGCGCGGGGTTCGCACGTGAACCTTAAGATCCGCACCGCGGTTGCGAATACGGAACCCACCTGAAATCTTGCCGACCTTCAATATCAATGGCCCGCCATCCACGTCCAACACGGCCAGTTGATCCCCCGGTGTCCAGTCCGAGGACACACGGTGTTGCGTACCATCAGAAAAGGTGACGGTTGACCCATCTTGGTCGGCATCAATGGTCAAATCAAAGCGCTGCCCCTGCAAGCAAACCGCCCATTCGGTTCCGACTTTGCGTTCGTGGTTGTCCATACGGCCAGAAACGCGGGTGCGGCGAATTTCTGCAACACGGTGCATCGCTGCGCTTGAGGCTGCAATCCGACGCAGGGCGTCATCGGGCAATGTAACACCCTCAAAGCCCTCCGGATACTCTTCGGCGATAAAGGCTGTTGTCATCTCACCCGCGATAAAGATTGGGTGGTCCATCACCGCAGCCACAAACGGCAAGTTGTGGCCAATGCCCTCGACTTCAAAACTATCCAAAGCAACGCGCATCGCCTCGATGGCCGAGGCCCGATCCGGCCCCCATGTACACAGTTTGGCGATCATCGGATCGTAGTACATGCTGATCTCGCCTCCTTCGTAAACGCCAGTGTCATTACGGACAGCAGTTTCCCCCACAAGCGCGTCACCTTGCCAAGTTCCCGCTACGACCATTGGCCCTGCGGACACTTCGGATGGCGGGCGATAACGGCTCAGGCGACCAATTGAGGGCAGGAAGTTACGATAAGGGTCTTCCGCATAAAGGCGATTTTCAATCGCCCAGCCGTTCAGTTGCACATCGTCTTGGCCAATTGTCAGCTTTTCACCTGCCGCGACGCGGATCATCTGCTCTACCAGATCAACGCCAGTGATCAACTCTGTCACCGGATGCTCGACCTGCAGACGGGTGTTCATCTCGAGGAAGTAGAAATTTTTCTCGCCATCAACGATGAACTCCACCGTACCTGCACTGGTGTACCCCACTGCCTGCGCCAATGCGACCGACTGGTCGCCCATTGCCTTGCGTGTGGCTTCGTCCAGAAACGGGCTTGGGGCCTCTTCCACAACCTTCTGATTTCGACGTTGGATCGAGCACTCGCGTTCGCCCAGATAAATACCGTTGCCATGGCTGTCACACAGCACTTGAATTTCAATATGGCGTGGTTGGGTGACGAATTTTTCGATAAAGATCCGGTCGTCACCGAAAGAGTTCGCCGCCTCGTTTTTGGACGATTGGAACCCTTCGCGCGCTTCCTCATCATTCCACGCGATCCGCATGCCCTTGCCACCGCCGCCAGCACTGGCCTTGATCATCACAGGATATCCAACCTCGTTGGAAATTTTGACCGCGTCGTCAGCATCTTCAATCAAGCCCATGTAACCCGGGACTGTTGACACATCCGCTTCTTGCGCAATTTTCTTTGAGGTGATTTTGTCGCCCATCGCCTCAATCGCACCAACTGGGGGTCCGATAAAGGCCACGCCTTCCGCCTCAAGCGCCTCGGCAAACTTACTGTTTTCAGACAGAAAACCATATCCCGGATGCACCGCCTGCGCGCCGGTCTTACGGATCGCCTCCATTACCTTATCGATCACGATATAGGACTGGTTCGCTGGTGGAGGGCCGATATGAATCGCCTCGTCCGCCATTTTGACATGCAATGCATTGCGGTCAGCATCTGAATAAATCGCAACCGTTTTGATACCCATCTTACGGGCTGTTTTGATCACGCGGCAGGCAATCTCGCCCCGGTTGGCAATCAGAATCTTATCGAACATAGGTGTCCCTTCCTCCGGTTCGCAGCCGCGCTTTTCGCGACCTCGACGCAACATAAGAAAGGCCACCGGAACGCAACGCGCCGATGGCCTGTTGTGACATGAAACGAGCGCCCCGAAAGAGGCGTTCGTTCAGATTAGCATCTTTTTGTAGCCTGACAGTAGGCGACATTGCCGGCCGCGCCGACAACCAGACCTGTCCCGACACTACCACCGAGTACAAGCGCCGTACCCGCACCGGCACCGGCACCGATAAGCCCCTGTTGTGCAATGGTATCGCCGCAGGCGGAAAGCCCTGTAAGGGCTGCCAATAGTGGAATCGTGAAACGTTTGATTTGCATTTATGACTGCCTCGTATTGCGTATGCTCTTTTATATCTGGGCGCATAAAATCCGACCTTGAGAGAATGGTCAAAACTCACATCGCTCATATGCTTAATTTGGGCAACCTTCCGCTGAAAAACAGGGTTGTGCAACTTTTCGTGAAAAGTGGGCGGCCTGTGTTTGGGATCACAGGGCCGCCCAATAGGGGAAGGGTAACGGATCAGACAAGACGTCCCGGCCCCTTGGGGAAGGACCTCCATTACTTCCGCCACTTTGCCGCCACGTTGCATCGAGTAAAAGTGCGTTCCACGATGCGCGCCCGCATCGGCTGTATCTTGCGCGTTTTCGCAACCATTAGGCAAAAACATGCCGTTACAGAAAGTTGCAAGATTCAACAGCCCCGACATCGGTCAATACTCTCCGTCAAAAACATCGGGAAATGACGACTGCGCAACAGCGACATCCACAACCAGAAGCGCCTCATAGCTTTCTGGGTCAAAATCATCAGCAGCAGCGACAACCTCTCGCCCAAAAAGCCAACTCAGGCGACCGGCATCCAGATTACCACGCTCAAATGGCTGATCTCCAAAGTGCTCCCACAACGCACGCAAAAAGGCCGTGTCGGCTCTGCGGTCGGCTGGTCTTCGGTCACGGTAGCGCTCACGTACGACCAGAGGCGTAACCCCTTTGGGGTTGGCCCGCCGAATGACAAATTGGTAATCCGATCCGGGAAGACGCCCTGGAAATCCGCGATGTTTTAGCATGCTGCCCTCTTGATCGACAAAGCACACGGCGACGCTCCAGCAAAGCACCCGTTTTGCTTTAACATTTCTGCCGTGAATTGATTGAAACACACCCGGTTGGCGTTACTCGTCCGACAAGGTGCCCGTGTTATAGACAACGAACTCTTCATCTGGCGGCGCGCAGCCCACAAGGGCCGCCAGCGCAGTAAAAGCGAACAAAACTTTGATCGAGTACGACATATTCGTTTTCTATCCCTAGTTGGCGCCGCCGGCAAATAGGATTGCCCTGCCAAACTCTCATCGATGCATTCAACAAATGTCCGCAATCTGTCAAGTCTTTCAGTGTGTCGCAATGCCATCAGAAGGCCTCCCAAACACAGGAGTTATTTTCAACACGATAAGCCTCGAACACTTGCGCGACGTTTTCGTCAAAGACACCGAATTCGGACGGTCTGTCGGCCAGTGACACGATGATCTGAGATGGCGTGGGGCCCACATCGTTCGACACCCGCGGCAAAGCAAAGCGCTCACACAGGTACTCAAGATCTGCCTGAATGTTTTCCAATGCTGCACCATCGTCTACAAACTCGGGGCTGACAAAACGGAACCGATAAGCGAGCCCTTCTCCGGGGCGGTCCCAGAGCATTTCCTGCAGGTACACCTCAATGCCCGAAGGCAATGTCACTGCTTGTCGCTGTTTTGGCTCCAGAGCCCAGCCTACAGAAGCTGCGACAAGCGCACTGCCACAAAAAGCGATCTTTTTGGGAACCCGGCCTAGCGTTGAAGCCACGACCGCGCGCGCGCTGGAAAACGCGTTCGCAAGTCCTGGTTTCCAAAGTTTTCGCTTGGCCATATTTTCGCTCTGCTACCTAACACCCACGCTTTTACAGCGGGATGTTGTCGTGCTTTTTCCAAGGGTTGGTCAGCTTCTTATTGCGCAAGGACGCAAAAGCGCGACTGACCCGCATTCTGGTGCTGCGCGGCTGGATCACCTCATCGATGAAGCCCTTTTCTGCCGCCACAAAGGGATTGGCGAAACGATCCTCGTAGTCTTGGGTATGTTTTGCAATCTTCTCGGCATCACCCAGATCAGCGCGGTGAATGATCTCGGTTGCACCCTTCGCGCCCATCACCGCGATCTCGGCTGTGGGCCAGGCATAGTTGAAATCGCCACGCAGATGCTTGGAGGCCATAACGTCATAAGCGCCGCCATAGGCCTTGCGGGTGATAACAGTAACTTTCGGCACAGTCGCCTCTCCGTAAGCAAAGAGCAGCTTCGCACCGTGCTTGATCACGCCGCCATACTCTTGCGAAGTGCCGGGCAGGAATCCGGGAACATCGACCAGCGTCAGGATTGGGATTTCAAAGCAATCGCAGAACCGCACGAAGCGCGCAGCCTTGCGGCTACTGTCGATATCCAGACAACCGGCCAAAACCATGGGCTGGTTGGCCACAACACCAACGGTCTGCCCTTCCAGACGCACAAATCCGGTAATGATGTTTTTGGCGTAATCTTCCTGAATTTCGTAGAAGTCGCCCTCATCCGCGATCTTCTCAATCAGTTCTTTCATATCGTAAGGCGTGTTCGGATTGTCAGGGATTAGCGTATCAAGGCTTTTCTCAACTCGACCTGGCTCGTCAAAGAATGGGCGAACCGGAGGCTTTTCGCGGTTGGACAACGGCAGGAAGTCTACCAAGCGGCGCACTTCCGCCAAAGCTTCGACATCGTTTTCAAACGCACCATCGGCAACACTGGATTTTTTGGTATGCGTTGAAGCCCCACCCAATTCTTCGGCAGTCACCACCTCATTCGTCACAGTTTTAACAACGTCGGGGCCGGTGACGAACATGTAAGAACTGTCTTTCACCATGAAGATAAAGTCGGTCATCGCAGGGCTATACACCGCACCGCCCGCACAGGGGCCCATGATAACAGAGATCTGTGGAATCACGCCAGACGCCATGATGTTGCGTTGGAACACTTCGGCGTAGCCAGCCAAAGAAGCCACGCCTTCTTGAATACGAGCACCACCCGAATCGTTGATGCCAATCACTGGCGCACCATTTTGCATCGCCATATCCATGATCTTGCAAATTTTTTCCGCATGGGTTTCAGACAGCGACCCGCCAAATACGGTAAAGTCCTGACTGAAGACATAAACCATACGCCCATTTATCGTGCCCCACCCTGTCACAACGCCGTCACCATAAGGGCGTTCACGCTCCATGCCGAAATCAGTACAGCGGTGCGCCTTGAACATATCAAATTCTTCAAAGCTGCCCTCATCCAGCAACAACTCTATCCGCTCACGCGCGGTCAGTTTACCCTTGCCATGCTGCGCCTGAATACGGCGTTCTCCCCCGCCAAGGCGCGCAACCGCACGGCGATCTTCAAGTTGCTGCAAGATATCTTTCATGACGGACCCCTTTGAGATTTCGGGCACCATAGGGAAAAGCTTTGGGTGACAAAAGTAAATTCCAGCAAATTTGCAAACTATTGGAAATAATATTTTATTAAACTGCAAAATTGCGAATTACATTTATTTGAGTGGACTTCATAAGAGGCAGCCCATAACCCTTTCACTATGGATTATTCCAAACAGGCAATTTTTTTAAATCGTTCGACACCGCCGCATATTTCAACTTTGATTTTGCTGGCTGGTATATCTGCGCTTGCCATGAACATCTTCTTGCCCAGCTTGCCCGGCATGGCAGTCTACTTTGACACCGACTATAGGTTGTTACAACTTTCGGTAGCACTTTACCTCGCCGTCAATGCGGTGATGCAGGTTGTGCTGGGGCCAATCTCTGATCGATTTGGTCGCCGTCCTGTCGTGCTGGCTGGTATGGCCATATTCCTACTGGCAACACTGGGCTGTATCATATCGACAAATGTCTACGTCTTTTTAACCTTTCGCATGCTTCAAGCCGCGATTGTTGCCGCCATGGTTCTGAGCCGCGCCATCGTACGTGATGTCGTCCCTCAAAATCAGGCTGCATCTATGATTGGTTACGTCACAATGGGCATGGCCGTCGTGCCGATGGTGGGTCCAGCAATCGGTGGCATTTTGGATCAGCTCTTTGATTGGCATGCGAACTTCTGGCTTCTCTTTATTCTTGGCGCTTTGGTGACATGGCTCGCCTGGGCGGATCTTGGCGAAACCGCCCCGACTGGATACGGTAGCATGCGCCAGCAGTTTCGCGAATATCCCGTGCTCCTGAAATCTTACCGGTTCTGGGGCTATACGATGGCCAACACGTTGTCATCGGGTGCGTTCTTTGCCTACCTTGGCGGCGGACCATTTGTCGGCGCACATATGTTCAGTCTCACCCCGGCAGAACTTGGCCTTTATTTCGGCGCCCCTGCCATCGGATATTTCCTTGGAAACTTCCTCTCCGGACGGCTTTCGGTGCGCGTTGGTGTCAACCGCATGGTGCTCTGGGGCACCTTGGTGGCCAGCTTCGGTATGGCGCTGAACCTGTTAATGTTCCAATTCGGCATAGGATCCGCTATCAGCTTCTTTGGTTTGATGACCCTGCTGGGTTTGGGCAATGGCATGACCATCCCCAACGCCACGGCGGGTGCACTGTCCGTGCATCCCAGCCTTGTTGGAACCGCAAGCGGCTTGTCCGGCGCAATGCTGATCGGCGGAGGTGCAGCCCTCTCCGCTCTGGCCGGAATTATGCTGACGGTGGAAAGTGAGGCCTTCCCCTTGCTCTGGATCATGTTCATCTCGTCATTTCTGGGCGTTCTGACGATTTACGCGGTCATGATCCGAGAGCGCCGCGTGGTGAACGTCTAGCCTCCTGCGTCGCTCTTACAGGGTGATCGATTGCATTACCTGTGGCTCAACCACATCCACATCCGGCAAAGCATCGATCAGAACATCGGCAGATTGCTCGAGGATCGGGAAGGTCTTGTAGTGACAGGGAATAAGAGTCTGGAAATTGAAGAACGTTTTGGCAGCATAGGCCGCACGTTTCATATCCATGGTAAAGTGCCCGCCGGCGCAAAGAATACCAATCTCTGGTGCGTGCAAATCGTTGAAAATCTTCATATCCGCCATCACATCGGTATCGCCTGAGAAATAGATTGTGCGCCCTTCGCCTTCGATCATGTAGCCGCACTCGCTGCCAACAACTTTGGGCCCCTCGGGCGTTGCCAGAGAGCTGGAGTGCGTCGCGTTCACCATGGTTACCATGACCCCGCCCAAGTCCACCGTACCGCCCTTATTAAACCCAACGGTGGCAATATGTTCATGCTCTTCCCACCACGACATCAGATCATACTGCCCGACCACCGGCACGCCCTGCTCTCGCGCCAATGTCAAAACATCACCGGCATGATCAAAATGGGCATGGGTCAACAGGATATGCGTGACCCCCTCCGTGATCGCCTCGTGGTGTCTTTCGTCCAACATGGGATTTCCCGTGAACCATGGATCGATCAGCAAAACCTGCCCCCCGACTTCGATCCGAAATCCACTATGTCCCAGCCAGATGATATCCATGGCAATCCTCCTGCAAATCATGATGTGTCAATTCTTCCGCCTTGACTATAAAACCGGTTCACAGTCCACGCCAACCCGCTTGCGCCCTGCCCCCTTGAGCGCTAAATGCTGAACCGACAAGACAGACGGAGAGACCCATGTCCATCGACCGAGATACAGCTGCCCGCGTGGCCAAGCTGGCCCGCATCCGGGTAGAGGAAAACGACCTGCCAGCACTGGCGCAGGAGTTCAACAATATCCTGGGTTTCATCGAGCAACTGAACGAAGTTGATGTTGAGGGCGTTGAACCCATGACCAGCGTTACGCCACAGCGCCTGAAGCGTCGCAAGGACGAAGTGACTGACGGCGGCTATCAAGATAAAGTTCTGTCTAATGCGCCAGATGCGCGCGAAGGGTTTTTCGCAGTTCCGAAGGTGGTGGAATAATGTCTGATCTCAATACCTTAACTATTTCTGACGCTCGCGACAAACTGCGTACTAAAGAGATCACCGCCGCTGAACTGACCGAATCCTGCCTGTCCGCGATCGAGGGTGCCGACGCTCTGGGCGCATTTGTGCACAACACGCCAGAACTGGCCCGTGAACAAGCCAAAGCCGCCGATACGCGTCTAGCCGAAGGCGATGCCCCCGCAATGTGCGGCATCCCGCTAGGCATCAAGGATCTTTTCTGCACCAAGGGTGTGCCAAGCCAGGCCGCAAGTGGCATTCTTAAAGGCTTCATTCCCGAATACGAATCCACCGTCTCGCAAAACCTGTTTAATGCAGGCGCTGTGATGCTAGGCAAGCTCAATATGGACGAGTTTGCCATGGGTTCCTCGAACGAGACCTCTGTCTACGGCAATGCAGTTAACCCGTGGCGCCGCGGCAATGAAGAGGCGGCCCTGACACCGGGCGGCTCTTCGGGCGGTTCTGCCAGTGCGGTTTCCGCTGACCTGTGCCTTGGCGCGACAGGCACAGATACCGGTGGCTCGATTCGGCAGCCTGCCGCATTTGTTGGTATCACAGGTATCAAACCAACCTATGGTCGTTGCTCTCGTTGGGGCATCGTCGCCTTTGCCTCCTCGCTGGATCAGGCTGGCCCAATGACAAAAACCGTACGCGATTCCGCGATCATGCTTGAGGCGATGTGTGGGCATGATCCCAAGGATTCGACCAGCGCGGAACTGGCCGTGCCGAATTTCGAGGCGATGCTGACCGGCGATATCAAAGGCAAGAAAATCGGTATCCCTAAAGAATATCGCATGGACGGCATGCCTACCGAGATTGAAAAACTCTGGACCGACGGCGCAGAGATGCTCAGGGCTGCTGGAGCTGAGATTGTCGACATCTCGCTGCCGCACACCAAATACGCCCTACCCGCATACTATGTAATTGCCCCGGCGGAAGCCTCTTCGAACCTTGCTCGTTATGACGGTGTTCGCTACGGACATCGTGCGCAGCTGGCGCAAGGTGATGGCATTACCGAAATGTACGAAAAGACCCGCGCCGAAGGCTTTGGTCCTGAGGTTCAACGCCGAGTGATGATTGGCACCTATGTGTTGTCTGCGGGCTTCTACGACGCCTACTACAACCGTGCCCGCCGGGTTCGTGCACTAATCAAGAAAGACTTTGACGACGTGTTCGCTGCAGGTGTGGACGCGATTCTGACACCCGCGACACCGTCAGCCGCTTTTGGTCTGGGTGAAATGAAAGACGCCGATCCCGTTCAAATGTACCTCAACGACGTCTTCACCGTGACCGTAAACCTTGCAGGTCTGCCCGGAATCTCCGTGCCTGCCGGTCTGGACAAACAAGGTCTACCACTGGGTCTGCAATTGATCGGCCGTCCGTGGGAAGAAGGTGACCTGCTCAATACCGCCTACGTGCTGGAGGAAGCCGCAGGGTTTGTAGCCAAACCCACCAAATGGTGGTAAGACGCGGCAAAGCAGTAGGCAGGACAACAGCAGATGCGTATTTTGATCGGTTCAATGGCCCTTGTTGGGTTGGCAGCATGTCAGACAACCGTCCCCGACAGCGGGGCCGGTGTCGGGTTCAAGGATTACAATCAGTATCAGGCTGAGAAAGCTGCGCGTGATGCGGCTTTGGCCGGTCAAGCTATCCCCCCTGCCACCGCAATTTCCGGTGAAAGCCGCGGCTCTTCGCCCGAAGCACTGGCGGCTGAGGCCGAAGCGGCATTGCTACGTACGCAGGCCAACTCTGGCGCTACCCCTGTGCAAACCGCATCGAATGTCCCAGTGCCGCAAACCGTAAGCGGTGCTG
Organism: Roseovarius albus; assembly: GCF_900172335.1. Lineage (GTDB taxonomy): Bacteria > Pseudomonadota > Alphaproteobacteria > Rhodobacterales > Rhodobacteraceae > Roseovarius > Roseovarius albus. The sequence goes on along the minus strand of NZ_FWFX01000007.1, from coordinate 155,249 downwards.
CGGGTATCTCGAGCGAGAACGATTTCGATGCAGTTGGTGCGCAGCGTTCGATTGAAAGCGATGCGGCCCTGATTGCAGCGAACAAGCAGCAGTACAAAGTTGTGCAACCAACTGCGCTACCACAACGCTCGGGCAGCGGCGGACCAAACATCGTAGCCTATGCCCTGAACACCAGCAATGCACCCGGCACTCAGGTCTACAGCCGCCCCGGTATCAACAAACAGGCTCGGTTCCAGAAAAATTGTGCAAAGTATCCTTCGCCAGATAAGGCACAGGAAGAATTCCTATCCAAAGGCGGACCGAAGAGTGACCGTCTGGGTCTTGATCCGGACGGTGATGGTTTTGCCTGTTCATGGGACCCACGTCCGTTCCGCAAGGTTCGCGGGTAACCTTCATGTCCGCATCAGTGGACAGCTCGATCATTCACCACCCTTCCCCAAATTATGGGCCACGTCGCAATGACTTGCGGCCAGAACTTATTGTTCTGCATTACACGGCCATGGACACGGCCGAAGCGGCACTAGAACGCCTGTGTGATCCGAAATTTGAGGTCTCAGCGCATTACCTAATTTCGGAATCTGGTACCGTCTGGCAGATGGTGGCCGAAGATATGCGCGCATGGCATGCGGGTGCCGGGGAGTGGTGCGGTCAGGAAGATATCAATTCGCGCTCTATCGGGATTGAACTGGCCAATACTGGGGACCAGCCCTTTTCCGAGCAGCAAATGACCGCACTGGAGGGTCTGATGCAGGGCATCATGGCTCGGTGGGATATTTCCCCCGCTGGTGTGATTGGCCACTCTGATATGGCACCCGGCCGTAAATTTGATCCCGGCCCAAAATTTGACTGGTTAAGATTGGAGCGATTGGGACTGGCTGCACCACGATCCGAAAATGATGGTCCACAACATCCATCGAAGGAGCAGTTTCGCTTGCTGGCGCAAAGTGCCGGTTACACGTGCGATGCAGACGACGATACCCTACTGAGCACCGTGCGACTAAGATATCGCCCTCATGCAAAGGGGCCAATGACTCCCGAAGACTTCGTAGCGCTCAGAAAGCTTGAAGCTACTTGAAGCGTTTCATCCGGATGCAGCTATTGCTTTCCAAAACCAACGGCAAGCGCCGAATATCCGCAAGAACCTGATCCAGCCGCGGCAACGTTGAAACACGCAATTCTAGAATGAAATCATACATGCCGTTGGCGGAAGTAAAAGAATGCACTTCGGTCATCTCTTTGAGCCGCGCTATGGTCTTGCGGCTATCCCCATTGGACAATTTCAGCAAGACCAGCGCCTCGATTGCCGTACTGTGTCCACCTTGTCCCAGCTCGACGGTAAAGCGCCTGATCGCGCCACTTTCAATTAGGCGATCGATACGGTTTTGCACCGTCACTCGCGACACTCCCAATTCAGTCGCCAGATCGGTAGCAGAACGCCGTGCATCTTCCCCCAGCAGGAAAATCAATTGACGGTCAATTTCGTCCATATCTTCAAGGTTACTTTCTAATAACACTCATTGACGAACAATACGTAATCCATAATTCATAACGAAAGAAATTATTTCTAGTACGTCAGTACATTCTTCCCGACACTTCTCTCAAAGTTCAGCGAAGGATGACCAACAATGAAAGTGACTGTTTGCCAACTCGACCCGCGCGGCCCCGCTCTTGATGATTACCTGCAAGGCCTGAAGCAACACGTAAAGGAACAAGAAACGGATTTCCTGCTTCTGCCTGAAATGGGTTTTTCTGATTGGCTTGCCGCCGATGCGATCCCCGATGCCAATCGTTGGAACCAAGCCGTAGAAGACCACGACCGACACATCGCTAACTTGTCCAATTTCGGCGCGCGTGCGGTTATGGGTACAAGACCGATTATCAAGTCAAATGGCAGTCGTCGAAATCTAGCTTACCTCTGGTCTGCTGACACGGCAGAAGCCGCAGCAGTGCATGAGAAATACTATTTGCCCGATGAAGAAGGCTATTGGGAGCACAGCTGGTACGACCGTGGTCACAAATCCTTTGATCTCGGGCGAGCGCTGGACATGCGCATCGGCGTTCAGATCTGCACCGAGATGTGGTTTTTTGAGTGGGCACGCCATTATGGGGCCTCGCGCGCTGACCTCTTGTGTGTGCCGCGCGCCACGCCGCACGGGTCCACAGACAAATGGCTCGCCGGTGGGCAAGCTGTCGCGGTGTGTTCCGGGGCTTATTGCCTGTCGTCAAACCTCTGGGCGCCCGAAGGCGAGAAATTAAATGCGGGTGGTTTGGGCTGGATTGTAGATCCGGAAGGGGAAATTCTGGCCACGACCAGCGTTGAGCAGCCCTTTGCCACTGCCGAGATTGATCTGGGCTTCGCACGACACAGCAAAACCACCTACCCACGCTACGTTCCGGAGTAATTCAAATCATTGACCACCCTGTGCCAAAGCCCTAAACCGCCCTTGCGCGGAGGGCTGGGTGACCGCGGGGTGGCAACACCACGAGGAAAGTCCGGACTCCACAAGGCAACGGTGCCGGGTAACGCCCGGCCGGGGAAACCCGAGGGAAAGCGCCACAGAAAACAGACCGCCCAGAGCGTCAGAGGTTCGCTTCCGACAATATCAGGGTCAGGGTGAAACGGTGGGGTAAGAGCCCACCGCGGGACGGGCAACCGGACCGGCACGGCAAGCCCCACCGGGAGCAATGCCAAATAGGGACAGCATATGGGCCAGCCTTGGCCCGGCCGTTCGGGTTGGCAGCTAAAGATCTGTTGGCAACAGCAGGTCTAGATGAATGGTCATCCAGGGGGTCCGCCCCCGGACAGAATCCGGCTTATAGGCCCTCCGCGCATTTTTTTCATTTAATAACATAAACTTGAGAGATACTTTGAAAAAAATATATGCGCAAAAATGGGCACCATCTTACCCTGAAACAACGGATTATAAACATTACCAACAGCTTTAAGGCCAACCCCATACGTAATTTGCTTAAATTGATGGCGCCCAAAGAGTGCGCTCCTCACCTTTATTGATGAACGTATCTCCCCGCTAACGAGTTAAGAAGTGATCACCATTTTTGAGATCTAGAGTATATACAGTTTCGTCTGTTACGATCCCGAAGTTTGGCATCGTTACTACGAATGCCAGATGTCCAAACAACCGTATTTGAAATTGGGCAGATGGCTTGTTTCCCATGAACGCAATTCCGTGAATGGCTTCAGCTCGATCTGCGCTATAGCGCTGCACTATATTTGCAGCCTGCTCTTCGTCTTGTTCAATTAAGATTTTCCGAACATTTTGTAGGCCTTCTTCTTTGGCGTAAATTGCTGAACCACAAATTATAGCTGCAAATTCATAGGCGATTTTTAATGACAAAAGTGTACTAATCGCGCTTTCTGAAAAAGAAGGCTTCGCCGGGTGCTCCTGCCATTTGCGTACAACAATTCCAGCGCTAAGCTCAATAATCTGATTGATTGGTCCATCTTTCCACCTATCAATACTTTCTCCAAGATCGCACTCCGTTACACCACGCTTATTAAGCATAGAGCGCAGTATGCCTTCAGCTTCATTCTGGGGAACAATAAGTGAATTGTCGTCTAGAGACGACGTAGGTAAACCTCCTGACTTGCGTACTTTAACGCTTCTTTTGATGTTACCGAAGGATTGTTCATACGTTGCTCCAACCTCAAGATTGTTCTGCAACTCCGCTAATACACTACCATGCTTCAAAGCTGCGATCCTTAACTCAGGAGCAAGCTTGGCCGTAGCTTCAAATCCTGAACCGAAACGACTATTGCATGCCTTGCACAAAAACCGGCATGTCAGAACTCCTCCTATGCTTTTCGGTATAATGTGTTCAACAGTCAAACTCTCTTCGCTGAGGCAAACAATGCACCTCTTGTCTTGCCATAATATCTCATTATTCATGGACAGCCTTTAGTGGATTTTTATCGTACAAGGCTACAAAAATTTTTCGCAAACTACTCCAAAAAATTGTGCCTTAAACATCCAACTTCGACCTTCTTAGCAATGGCAATTTTTCGAGCACTGACTTGGGCACATGTGCTCAAAATGGGCACTATTTCCACCCAACATTAACGGACAAAAACGGACAGTAACAATCTAAAACGTTTTGAAGATTGGAAAATCCATTCCAGACTCAACCATACAAGGGCTTGTTGAAAGTTTCCGGCTTATAGGCCCTCCGCGCATTTCTTCCGCTCTTGCCAGTTGACTTGTTGTGAAAGAACATATCTTTGAGAGCCCATGCGTCTCTCTCTCCTGATCACAGCCGTTTTATGGCCATCGCTGATCCAAGCCGAATCGACACGCGTCATTGATGGCCGCGCAGTCGCATGGAAAGCGATGTCAGGCCATCAGATGCTGATCCGAGGGGAGTTCGCCACGCTCAAAGGGGTGCTCTGTCCGCCTGTCAGCACGCCAGAAGGCCGGGATGCAAAGGCTTTGCTGAATGCCTTCATGAAAAGCGGCCGCGGCAACGTGCGTTGCATCATCGACGGCCCTGAAGGCAACAGAACAGTTGAATGTTTCAAGGAACGTCGGAGTTTTGCGACCGGCATGATCGAAAGCGACTTATGCGTTGCACACTGAAGTGAATGTAGCTCGAGCTTTTTCACCACAATTAAGTTGACGACCAGCAGTTATGTTCACACAGTCCACGAAACACCCTCAGCAGTGGACGCCCCCTATGACGCCAGAATTAGAAAACACCATCGACCTTCTGGGCGAATTGATCGCATTTCCAACTGTTTCGAAAGACAGCAACCTCGACATGATCAACCATCTGGCCGGGCGGCTTGAGGATGCCGGCGCGACGGTGAAGATCTTTCAAGATGACACTGGAAAAAAAGCAAACTTGTTCGGCAGCATCGGCCCTGACGTCGAAGGTGGCATTGTGCTGTCCGGACACAGCGATGTTGTCCCGGTTGACGGGCAAGACTGGACCAGTGACCCGTTCCAGATGACCGAGCGGGATGGCCTGCTTTATGGCCGCGGAGCCTGCGACATGAAGGGGTTTATAGCCGCAACAGTCGCCATGGCACCGGTGCTGGCCCAGCGAATAAAAAACCGCCCGCTGCACTTTGCCTTTACCTATGACGAGGAAATCGGTTGTTTTGGCGCGGTTGATCTGATTGAGAGCCTGAAGGCCAACGACATCCGGCCCAGCGTGGCTATTATCGGCGAGCCCACATCCATGCGAGTGATCGAAGGCCACAAAGGTTGCTATGAGTACAGCGCGCATTTTTGCGGCCTTGCCGGTCATGGGTCCGCCCCTGATTTGGGTGTGAACGCGGTCGAATATGCCGCGCGCTACATTGGCCGCCTGTTGGAACTCAAAGAGCAGTTACGTGGCATGGCCCCAGAAGACAGCCGCTTTGTCCCACCCTGGACCACGATCAGCACCGGAGCCCTGCACGGGGGCGTTGCGCACAATGTCATTCCAGAGCGCGCGCAGGTCGACTGGGACATGCGCCCGGTGCAAATGTCAGACGCAGAATTCGTGAACGAAAATCTGCAACGCTATTGCAACGATGTGCTATTGCCCGCCATGCAAGCGGTATCGCCGGATGCCAGCATCCGCGTTGAAAGCATCGGGGAAATTGATGGCTTGGAACCGATGGATGAAAACGAGGCCCGCGACATCATCATGGAGCTGACCGGTGCGAATGGCACCGATCTGGTGGCCTTTGGAACCGAGGCCGGGATTTTCCAAGGCTATAACATGTCTGCGGTGATCTGTGGGCCCGGCTCGATTGAGCAGGCACACAAGGCCGATGAATATGTGTCCATTGATCAGATGCAGCAATGCGTCGACATGTTGGGTCGCCTCGGGGACAAGCTGGGCAACTACACCTAAGTGTCCTTGCGGCGGAACGTCATGTAATGCGGCGTGCGCCCTTCGCGCAGGGCCTTTTGCTCGTAGCGTGTGGAAATCCAATCATCCCAAGCATTGCGCCAGTCATCCGGTCCTTCCGCCAGCCAGTCAAAGCCGTGCTTGGGCACCTCTTGCATCGTCTGGCGGACATAGTCTGGGATATCAGTTGCGACGCGGAAAATCGCCCCGGGTTTCAGCACGCGTGCCAAAGGTTCAAGATGCTCTGCCGTCACAAACCGGCGACGATGGTGGCGCTTTTTGGGCCATGGATCCGGATAGAGCAGAAAGGCCCGGGAAATTGACGCCTCGGGCAACACATCAAACATGTCACGCGCGTCGCCCGGATGCACCGCAAGGTTTTCAACGCCCGCTTTGCGAATCTTGCCCAAGAGCATGGCGACGCCGTTGATGTATGGCTCGCAGCCGATAATGCCGGTATCCGGATTCTGTGCGGCCTGATGCACCATGTGCTCTCCTCCGCCAAACCCAACCTCAAGCCAAACTGGTTTATCCCCAAATAGCGCGTTCAAATCGATTGGCGTGCGTTCGGGATTAGCGTCCCAATCCACTGCACCGGGGGACAGAGCTTGCAGGTCTTCTTCCAGATAAGTTTGCTGGCTCTGCTTCAGGGTCTTCCCTTTGAGCCGGCCATAGAAATTCCGCCACGGGGCGCCAGTGGGATGCTTGTCGGTCTTAGCCGTATCGTCGGACATGGTGCTCTCTTTGCGCAAGGCGAATGGTGCTGGAGGTCGCGCCCCCTGTGCCGTAACTCGGCTTGCGGAGTCAAGTCATGCCTCGGCCTGGAACGCTGACTGGATTAAACAGCCTGCGCAAGATAAAGATTGCGGGGATCGTCACCAGATACATGATGATGCCGTAAAGCGCTGAAGGGACTGCATATTCCGTAATGCCCGCGGCATTGGCCACAAGACCCGCCACAGCGATCCCTAAGGCTGCGTTTTGCACACCCATCTCGATGGCAATACAAATACCATCTGCCCCAGACAATCCAATCACACGCGCGACCAAAACACCGACAACCAACAGCAAAATATTCATGCTTACAAAAAAAGGCCCCAGATGAGCGAAGTTTTCGGTGATCAAGACCCAGTTTGTGCCAATCGCGGCAAAGACGATCACTGCAAATAGTACAACCGCAACTCTGGACATCACGCGCTCCAATTTCTCTGCTTTAGCCGCTGCCAGTTTCCGCATTCCAAGACCCAACAGTACTGGCAATACTGTAATCGCAAACATCGCAATCGCGATGGAGGTGACGTTAATGTCCGGAGCTTCCGCTTCCAGAAATGCACTTGCGGCCCAAGATACCAGTAGTGGAACGGTCACCACAGACAACAGGCTGACAACTGCCGTCAGCGTTATGGAAAGGGCAACGTTTCCAGCTCCCAGTTTGGTTAAAACATTGGATGTCACACCCCCGGGGCAAAACGACAAAAGCATAACGCCAAAGGCCAACGCCGGAGGTAAATTAAACAATTGTAACAAGACAAACGCAGTCAGCGGAACCGCGACGATTTGCATGACCACACCAGTGGCAACGGCCTTGGGCATGGTGAGCACACGGCCAAAATCGGCAGGTGTCAAACCGAATCCCAATGAAAACATGATAAAGGCCAATGAAAGCGGCAGCGCCACGTCGACGATCATTCTTGGATCTCCCTTGTCGTTGGCCAGACCTTGCCACGACAGGCAAGCGAATCCCAAATGGAACTCTGCGTCACAAAGTTAGTGTGAGCAAGTTCAGTCGCCGAACCGGAGATCAGAAAGTGTATTTCACACAAAAACACATGTTAAATTTTGTTTTATGCGGCGGACCATAGCCTGCAAAAAGTACTGCACACGATCTCTAACCAAAGCCACCGGAGCCGCCGCCGTTAGGATCTCCTCCCCCCGAGCCACCACTGCCGCCCGAGCCACCGCTGCCCCCCGAGCCACCACTGCCGCCTGAGCCACCGCTGCCACCCGAGCCACCGCTGCCGCCTGAGCCACCGCTGCCACCTGAGCCACCGCTGCCGCCCGAGCCACCGCTGCCACCTGAGCCACCGCTGCCGCCCGAACCACCGCTGCCACCTGAGCCACCGCTGCCGCCCGAACCACCGCTGCCACCTGAGCCACCGCTACCGCCCGAGCCACCACTGCCGCCAGAACCGCCGCTGCCGCCAGAACCACCGCTGCCGCCCGAGCCACCGCTGCCGCCCGAACCACCGCTGCCGCCCGAACCACCGCTGCCGCCAGAACCACCGCTGCCGCCCGAACCACCGCTGCCGCCAGAACCACCGCTGCCGCCCGAACCACCGCTGCCGCCCGAGCCACCGTTGCCGTCATCCTGACCGCCGGTGCCCCCACTAGTCGCGGCAGTGGCAAAACCACCTTCGACACCATCCAGCCACCAAATCAGCTCATCAAGGGTTGGATTTTCAACTTCTACGTATTCTTTTGCCAGAACCATGACTTCTTGCAGTTCTGCGGTTGTCGCAACCTCCTGCGGTCTGCGATACGGTTCCCCCCAACGCGGCCCGCCTAAATACACTGCGGCAAACATAATTTTAGCTTTGATCGCCGATGTTCCACCAGCACGCAGCGCGTTGTAAAACATGACGTGGACGCGCCTCCAGGAATCCGAATGGAACCGCAGCCCGTTTTCATTCCCAACACCACAATATGCATCGTGAATAGCGGCTGCGTTCACAAACTCCTTCGTCGTAGGGGAGCCTACAATAGGAATAAATATGTCAGGAATTGAAGCCCCATCAGTAATTGTTCCAGAATCAGCGATCCAGCTAGATCCTTGGCCGTCAACGAATTGGAGCGGTTCAGCCACACGGTAAAACGTATTCGCGCGCTCGCGTATCCGCAGAGGTTTTGATCGATCCAGTTGCACTGGACTATTGCTAAACGCGCAGCCCGCACTATTGCCCTCACCACATGCGGCTCTGGAAACAGCCGAGCTACTGCTGCCATTCATGGCAACATCAGAAGCACATCCCGCAAGGGATCCACTCAGGACAATCGGTAAGACAGACCAGCGCATTTCAGCACCCAATCAAGTTACAGCATCACGCGATAACGCAAATATATAACCAAATTGAGGGAATTCAAAGTCTGCAGAACCTTACCTTACGTCGATTTGATCAAACAGCCGCCTTCAATGTATCAACCAGATCAGTTTTTTCCCAACTGAAACCGCCATCTGCCTCAGGCGCACGGCCAAAGTGGCCATAAGCCGCGGTTCTTTGATAGATCGGTTTATTCATCTGCAGGTGCTCACGAATACCTCTGGGCGTCAGATCCATGGATGCTGCAATCGCCCGTTCAATATCTGCCGGGGATACGTCTCCGGTTCCATAAGTATCAGCATAGATCGACAATGGCTTACTGACACCAATGGCATAGGACAACTGAATTGTGCAGCGCTCTGCCATGCCAGCGGCAACCACGTTTTTCGCCAGATAACGCGCGGCATAAGCAGCCGAGCGGTCGACCTTTGTTGGATCTTTACCTGAGAATGCCCCGCCACCATGAGGGGCCGCACCACCATAGGTGTCCACAATAATTTTACGCCCCGTCAGTCCAGCGTCGCCATCCGGCCCACCGATGACAAATTTTCCAGTTGGGTTCACATGCCATTCTGTGGCGTCGGTCAACCAGCCCTCGGGCAAGGTTTCCACGATATAGGGCTCGACAATTGCGCGGATCGCATCACTACTCAGACTTTCATCAAGGTGTTGCGTGCTGAGAACGATCGAACTGACACCGACAGGATTGCCACCTTCATAAACCACAGACAATTGTGATTTTGCATCGGGACCGAGCGCGGGCTCTGCTCCAGATTTACGAACCTCGGCCAAGCGGCGCAGGATGGCATGGCTGTATTGGATCGGGGCTGGCATCAATTCAGGCGTTTCAGTTGTGGCATAGCCAAACATGATCCCTTGGTCACCAGCACCCTCTTCCTTGTCCGCGTTTGCATCCACCCCCTGTGCAATGTGCGCAGATTGTTCATGCAGGAGATTGGTTATTTCCACCGTTTCGTGGTGAAACTTGTCCTGCTCATAGCCAATGTCTTTGATGCAGGCACGGGTGATATCATCAATTCGGCCCATGTATTCCTTGAGACGCGCCTGATCCGACAATCCAACCTCACCACCGATCACGACCCGGTTTGTTGTTGCAAAGGTTTCGCAGGCAACTCGCGCCTCGGGTTCTTCGGACAAAAACGCATCCAGAACAGCGTCTGAGATACGGTCACAAACTTTATCGGGGTGCCCTTCTGAAACGGACTCAGAAGTGAAAACATAGTTTTGGCGGGTCATGAAAGTCGCTCCACTAAAAATGACTGCCGTCACGTCAGGAAGCCGTTGTGACGGGGATTAAAGCCAATGCGCGCGAACATCGCGCAGGTTACTCAGCTCGTTTCTCTTCCTGTGCGCTTTTCCGCAAGGAATGACAAGGAAAAAAATAGCAAAAGTCCAATGATGACAGGCCAATCGCCTGTTCGTGAATAGAGCGTCGCAGGTAAAGGCGGCGGCAATGCAGCATCCTGCCAGCCTGCTATACCCAGCGGTATCGAGGCTGTTACTTGACCCGTGGCGTCGATCATGGCGGATACCCCTGTATTGGCCACTCTTATCATCGGCAGTCCCTGTTCCGCACTTCGCAGGCGTGCTTGCGCTAAATGTTGATAGGGACCTGAAACCTGACCGAACCACGCGTCATTGGTGATCAACAACAAAAAATCAGGTCGCGACGGTGCTGCATTTACATCTTGAGGGAAAACACCTTCGTAGCAAATTAGCGCTAAGGCCTTGCCCAGACCGTCTATGTTCATCACTTGCATGCCTGAGCCGGATGAATAGCCATTGCCTTCGCGTGAGGCCAAACCCGAAATTCCGAACTGGGACAGAAAGTTCCCAAAGGGCATATACTCTCCGAACGGAACAAGGTGATACTTGTCGTAAACCGAAGTCACCTCTCCCTGCCCGTCAAGCACTACCATGGAATTGTAAAACCGAACACCTTCGTATCGCTGCGCCCCCAACACAACTGATGCTCCTTGTGCCGCATCTGCAATCGCATCAAGCGTCGGCCCTGCGTTGTTCAACAAAACAGGTATGGCCGTTTCTGGCCAGACCACAAGATCGGGCTGCACAGACGCTCCATTATCACGTGTAAAGTCAATCTGCCGGTCAAAGAAGATCTGAACCTTGTCGGGATTCCATTTTTCATGCTGTGCTGCATTCGGTTGGATCAGCCGAACAACGGGTGCATCAGGTGCGGCTGCGTTCACAGGTGTCAAAGCCGTCCCTGCGACATATGCTAGGGCGACACAAATCATTCCCGCAATTCCATGGCCTCTTCGATCCGTCATGAACTGCCATAGTGCTGTTGCCGCGAGCAAAACTATTGCCGTCAGGAACAAGGAGCCACCATATGAGGCCCAATGAAGAAAAGGCGTATCGATTAGGGCATGTCCTGGCTGTGCCCACGGGAACCCAGTCAGAATGTAAGTACGCGCAGCTTCTATCAAGGTCAGGGTTGCAATCCACGCACCGGCCGTTGGCCCAGCACAACGCGCAAGCGCAAAGCCTGCCCCCCAAAGCAAGGCCAGCCCCGAGCTTAGTCCAGCCAAGGCAAACGGTGCCATCCACCCATGGCGTGCCACGTCAACCAGAAACGGTTCAACGATCCAGCTTAGCGCTAGCATGAAGTAACCAGTGCCTGTCGCCCAGCCTAGCATCGCAGCATGCTGCCAACCGCGCGACTGCTGGTACAGTCCAAACACAACGGCAAATGCAAACACCGTCGCAGGCCAAAGCCCCACCGGCGCCTGTCCCAACGCCGCCATGGCCCCAAGCACTGCTGCCAAGAGCATTTGCCTTCGCGTGGAAAGGTTAGCAGCCCAATTTTGGATCTGCGCTGCCACTACCATCAAATCGTCAGCCTTGTGTCTGAGATTGTGGGAGGCGCACGCGCAATCGTTTGATTCGGCGCGGGTCAGCGTCCAGAACTTCGATTACAGCACCGCTGGGATGCTCCACCACTTCACCACGGACAGGAACACGCCCCAACAACATGAAGATCAAACCGCCCATGGTATCGATTTCTTCTTCGTCCACCTCTTCGGCGTCTGTCAAAGATAGGCCTGTCTCCTCCTCGAACTCATCAAGAGGACATTTGGCTAATACCAGATAGTTTCCTGGTCCTTCATTGCTCCAGCACGTGCCCTCATCAATGTCATGCTCGTCTTCGATCTCGCCAACGACCTGTTCGATCAGGTCTTCAATGGTGGCCAGACCATCAACGCCGCCGTATTCATCAATGACCAAAGCCATATGCCGACGCTCGCTTTGCATCTTCTGCAAAAGAACGCCAATTGGCATTGAAGGTGGGACAAACAGCAAAGGCCGCAACATTTTTTTCAACGAAAATCTTGCGCCGCCCCCATTGAACCCATGTTTGAGTGCAAAGTCCTTGAGGTGTAACAGTCCAACCGGCGTATCCAACGTGCCGTCAAACACCGGCAATCGCGTCAGACCGCTTTCGCGAAAGATCGCTACCAGTTCATCCTTGGTTATACTCTCGGGCACGGAAACGATATCAGCTTTAGGGATCGCAACATCTTCAACCAGAATTTCACCAAGGCTTCCCAAACCTGGGGCCTCTGGCTTGCTACCGTTTCCATTATCAGATGGGTCGGATGAACTTTCTTCTCCAGGGCTGATCGCCCCCCAAATGCGTCTGAAAAACCCACCCTGTTCATCATCATTGTCCTGGCTAGACGCCTGCGCGCGATGCGCTGCGTTAGAGGAGTCTTCGATACTGTCGCCCATTCTCTCTTTCCATTGGCCGGGGCCGAAATTGCCCCACATCGTCTAATATGGGTCTTCCAGACCCAGTTTGCCAAGTACCGCCACCTCAATTCCCTCCATCAAAGTGGCATCCTTGTCACGAATATGATCATAGCCCAGCAAATGAAGCACCGCATGCACGATCAGATGCGTCACATGGTCCTTTTCTGATTTGTCAGAGTTCCCGGCCTCGCGTAGGCAGGTCTCATAAGCAATGGCGATATCCCCAAGCTCTGCATCTGGGCCGGTGTCTGGCAACTCAGGTCGATCACCGTCAAACTCAACTCCGCGCTCTTCGCTGGGCCAACTCAGGACATTGGTTGGCTGCGGCTTGTCGCGAAAATCAGCATTAAGTTCCGCAATACGTGCATCATCGCAACCCATAACGACAATTTCAAACTTCGATGGATCCAGGCCAAGATACTTGAGGGTCGCCTGCGCTGCTTGCTCTGACAAAGCAGGCAGATCCAATGCATCCCAGCGCACGTCTTCAACAATTGTATCCGTAAGCATCCAATTCGCCTCACCATCGGGCCATCACTGACCCGCGTCATAGGCCTCGATGATGGCCGCGACAAGCGGATGTCGAACGACATCTTTGGCCGTAAAGTAATTGAACGCGATATCCGGGATCGTTTTCAACAATCGTTCTGCGTCATGTAGCCCCGAGGCCACGCCGCGCGGCAAATCCACCTGACTGCGGTCGCCGGTGATAACCATGCGCGAACCCTCGCCCAAGCGCGTCAGGAACATCTTCATCTGCACCGACGTCGCATTTTGCGCTTCGTCCAACACAACAAAGGCATTGGCCAATGTACGCCCGCGCATAAAGGCCAGCGGTGCGATCTCTATTCGCTTTTCCTCGATTAGTTTCGCAACTTGCTTGCTGGGCAAAAAATCATTCAACGCATCATAGAGAGGCTGCATATAAGGGTCGACTTTGTCTTTCATGTCACCGGGCAAATAGCCCAGTTTCTCCCCAGCCTCGACCGCCGGACGGCTGAGGATGATTCGATCAACATGTCCCTCAATGAACATAGAAACGCCCACTGCGACCGCGAGATAAGTCTTACCGGTGCCCGCGGGCCCGATACCAAAAGCCAGTTCTTTAGAAAATAATGACTTTACATAGGCTTTCTGTGCATCTGTCCGAGGCTCGACCAGTTTTTTGCGGGTCTTGATCTCAACGCGGCCGCCCTGAAACATTTCAAGCTGATCGCCGTCATGACATTCGCCATCGTCAGGTGCCATTCGCAGTTCCCGATCGACATCGCCATGTTCGACCGAGCGCCCATCTTCAAGCCGCTCATAAAGCGCCTGCAGAACCTGCGCGCCCTCCTCAACAGCGTCAGTTGGTCCCATCACGGCCAACTGATTCCCCCGGCGCAAGATCTGCACCCCTAGGTTTTGTTCAATCTCGGTAAGATTGCGGTCATATTCGCCGCAAAGATCTATCAATAAACGATTATCTGGAAATTCAATGACCGTTTCATGCAATTCGTCCGGTCCGGATTGCGGTGGCAGCACGCTGGTGACCAATCCTATCTCCTTAAAACGAGGTCCTTGATGAAATCGTGCCAAGTTGTGCTTGTCAGCGCAAGAGGCAATGCGCCTCGCCATGAAAAAGTCGGACAAAAACTTCCGACCATTTTAACCGGATGCGCTATTTAAATAATTCCAGAGACCCCGTTTCAGAAGCTGTAGTTCAGCCCTAAACGAATATTATTGAAACTCGGGGTCACGACCGTACTTGCACCAGCACTGTCGCGTAGTGTGAAGCTGTTGATGTAGTTGTATTCCCATTCCAACAAAGCAGAGAGGTTTTGATTGATCGCGCGCTCAACCCCCAGGCCAAATACTAAGCCGCCTTGGTTGTCGCTCCCATTCAGAGCGATCGTGTCGCCACCGGTAGCGCCATTCACATCATAATCAAATTCAGTGTTAATATAGCCTAGTGTCGTATAAAAAAGCGTATTCTTTTTAGAGTTGGTGATCCCGCCTTTGTACTTTAGCGAGAGGACACTCTCTATTTCGGTCGACGCATCATATGCTGCTGTCGAAAATGAATCTTCGATATCCGAAAAGTCATATCCCAACTCGAAACCATAAACGAACAACCTGCCGCCACTGGGCAAAGGTAAATTATTGCGCCAACCTAAGCGCAGCCCATAGTTCAAACCTTCTGGTTCAAAGGTGCCGGCATTTGCCACAAACCTTCCATTCGGGTCTGTATGCCCAACTTCATCATCTTGCCCAAAGGCATAAGCCAAGCTTCCGCCTGCATAGAAACCATTAAGGTCGAGTTCCGTTGCAGGAGCAGGGGCGAGCACGGTCGGTTCGGCAATCTCTTCCAAATTCCCTGCAATACTTAGTTCTGTTCCGGCGACCAGAACGACTGTCATTGTTAGTGCTTTCGCAGCATTCTTGTACTGCCGATTTGCTTCAGTGTTTACCATGTACATATTTCACCACTCCCACATGCTGACGCATAAAATTCGCAACACCACCTATGGCATGACCCACATCATCACAGAAATGTAAATGCCACCAATGGAGCCCCGCATAATATACCGGGGCTAAAAATCCAAAAATAAAATGGATTATTCGCGAAGAATCGGGGTTCAGCGCAGAAAACTGGCAAATTTGACGCTAGGCAAGTATCCCCTTGAGAGAATTCGTTCCTGATTCCACAATTCTAACAGCACACAAATCACCTGCCGCAGCATTCGCCTTATCAACATGGACGGCATGAAGGTATTCTGATTTTCCGACCATCTGGCCTTCGAAACGACCAGGTTTCTCGAACAACACCTTTACCTCACGTCCAACCATTTCATCTTGGATGGCCCGTTGATCTCGCGTGATCAAAGCCTGAAGGCGTTGTAGGCGCTCGGATGCTTCATCTTCATCCACCAATGGACGTTCAGCCGCCGGGGTCCCAGGCCGCGTCGAGTATTTGAATGAATAAGCGTAGCCATACCGAACCTCTTCCACGAGATCGAGTGTGGCTTGAAAATCCTCTTCTGTCTCTTCAGGGAAGCCCACAATGAAGTCCCCCGACATCAAGATGTCCGGGCGCGCTTCACGGATACGTTCAATTAAACGCAGATAGCTTTCAGCTGTGTGGCTGCGATTCATCCGCTTAAGAATTTTGTCGCTTCCTGACTGTACCGGCAGATGCAGATAAGGCATCAACTTATTACAGGTGCCATGTGCTTCAATCAGCGCATCATCCATGTCGTTCGGATGGCTCGTGGTGAAACGAATGCGCTCTAGCCCATCGATCTTATCCAGCTCCCAGATGAGCTGTGCCAAGGTTTTGTCGCTCCCATCAGACCCTGCCCCGTGATAGGCATTCACGTTCTGCCCCAGCAGAGTAATTTCGCGCACGCCGCGTTCGACCAGATCACGGGCTTCGGTCAGGATGCGATCTACCGGACGACTTACCTCGGCCCCGCGCGTGTAGGGCACAACACAAAAGGCGCAGAACTTGTCGCAGCCTTCCTGCACTGTCAAAAATGCAGTTGGTCCACGTTTGGCCTTGGGGCGCGACTTCAGGCGCTCAAACTTGTCCTCTTCGGGGAATTCCGTATCAAGCGCCTTGACACCTTCTTGTGTCTTCGCCTCCATCTCAGGTAGACGATGATAGCTTTGCGGCCCCACCACCAAGTCAACCAGAGGCTGGCGGCGCATGATTTCCTCGCCTTCGGCCTGAGCCACGCAGCCCGCCACGCCGATTTTCAAATCCGGTTTTTCCGCCTTTAAACCCTTGAAACGCCCAAGCTCGGAATACACCTTTTCTGCGGCTTTTTCGCGAATGTGGCAGGTATTGAGCAAGATCATATCCGCGTCATCGGGGGTCTTTGTCTCGACATACCCGGCCCCGCCCAGCGCCTCGGCCATGCGTTCGCTGTCATAGACGTTCATCTGACAGCCATAGGTTTTGATATACAGTTTCTTCGCTTCGGACATGCGTCTGCGCCCCGGGTCTCTGTTCACGGTTTCAGGGCGACTGCCTACATCAGATAGGGGGTGACTTGCAATGCAAGACGATATAGCCAAATCTGACGACACACATCACGGGATCATCGAATGCATCACAGCAGTTTGAATGCTTTTTTATCCTCGCAGAATCAAGTTTCTGTCAAAGCCCCCATTGCAATGATCTTCGTTGAAGATGAAGTCGAGATCGACACGACCGTTCGGCATCACTTGAACAGCGGCTTCAATCCAATCCTGGTGTTCATGCCTGAGAGTTTTGAATTGTCTGAAGAACTGTCAGGTAAAATCCATCGCATAGATCACGATTTGGCGCAAACCCACGATGTACCTTCTGTCGTCAACCAGATGATCACGGCGTTTCCGAGCACTTGGATGTATTACTGCTTCAACGCCGAATACCTGTTCTTTCCGTTTTGCGAAACTCGCACGATTGGCGAAATGTTGGCTTTTCATACTGAAGAGCGGCGCGACGCCATGGTTTGCTACGTTGTCGATCTGTACGCCGAAGATTTGATCCAATTCCCCAATGCCGTTTCTTTGGAAACAGCGCATCTGGATAAGTCCGGCTACTACGCCTTGGCCCGCCTTGACCCAGCCAATCATAATCACCCGAAAGAGCGGCAATTGGACTTTCATGGTGGACTACGCTGGAGATTTGAAGAACACGTTCCCCAAGCTCGCCGCAAAATAGACCGGATTGCCCTCTTCAAATCGCAACCTGGATTGGTCTTGCGCGAAAATCACACTTTCAACAGTGAAGAGTACAACACCTATGCTTGCCCTTGGCATCACAATCTCACGGCCGCAATCATGTCCTTTCGGGTAGCCAAGGCGCTCAAGAGAAACCCGGGATCTTCCTGTTATATTAACACATTAAAATGGCAGAACTCCATTCTGTTTGAGTGGGATTCACGTCAATTGCTTGATTTGGGAGTGATAGAACCTGGGCAATGGTTCTGAGAATTATAAGTCTGCTTGAAACACCTGAGCGATGAACTAAACATCTCGACGCAAAGCAAGTTCAAGCCTGCCTAATACTGCAGGAAACAAAATCTATTGCTGGTAAGTATTTACTGTCTTAGCTTCAATAATGCGGCGGTGACTGGGGATCCACTGCGGTCACTATTGTCGGAGATTTTCGATACAGCGGCAGTCACAAAGCTCCTGGCACCTTCAGAACTTTCTATCAATTCAAGCACTTTGACCGCGGTCACCTGCATGCCATCATGAACCGGTGGCGCCAGACGTTTTTCTTGCCAGATAGCAGTCAAAGCGGCACCGGTCATCACGAACATTGTCAAACTGGCCCACTTGCGCGCGCGTTTTCCGCGCGCGAGGAAGCGGTCATAATTTTGCTCAGGGCTGGTGCGTCGAAAATCCATAATTCTGACGCTGCGACTCACAAATGGCAAGAATAAGGCACAAAGCGGACCAATCGGTGATCAATCCACCTGCAATTTAAAGATTATCTTGTTGCGGCATCCCTAACACGTGGAAACCACCATCAACCCGGATAATTTCACCTGATGTACAGGCTCCGGCGTCTGACGCCAGATAGACTGCGGTGCCGCCAATGGCTTGCAAGGTAGCGTTGGCTCGCATCGGCGCGTTGTCTTCAGTATGACGGAAGGTCTTGCGTGCCCCACCAATCGCCGCCCCGGCCAACGTCTTCATCGGGCCCGGCGAAATGGCGTTCACACGAATACCATCCGGCCCTAAATCATTTGCCAAGTACCGCGTCGCCGCCTCCAAGGCTGCCTTTGCAACACCCATGACGTTATAGTTCGGCACAACACGGTTAGAGCCTTGATACGTTAATGTAGTCAGCGAGCCGCCATTTTCCTTCATCATCGGATAAGCGCGACGCGCCACTTCGATGAAGGAATAAGCACTGATGTCCATCGAGTTCTTGAAATTTGCACGTGATGTGTTCAGGAACCGGCCGGTCAGCTCGGACTTGTCCGAATAGGCCACGGCGTGGATCACAAAATCAATCGTCGGCCAACGGGCAGCCAATTCGTCAAACGCGCGGTCCAGCGACGCATCATCGGTAACATCCGCATCCACCATAAAGTCGCTGCCAACGCTTTGCGCCAAAGGCTCCAGCCGTTTTCCAAAAGCCTCACCCTGATAGGTGAACGCCAATTCTGCACCTGCGTCGTGCAGCGCCTTGGCAATCCCCCAGGCGATCGACCGATCATTGGCCACGCCCATTACCAGCCCGCGCTTGCCCTGCATTGGTTTTGTCATATGAATTCTACCCGTGATATTTGCTCAGCAGCATCGACCCGTTGGTCCCGCCAAAGCCAAAACTGTTTGTCATAACCGTATCGAGCCCCGCATCATCCACCCGAACTGTCGCGATTTCTTCTGCGTTCAGCTCTGGATCAAGAGTTTCGACATTGATCGAAGGAATGATAAAGTCATCGCGCAATGCCAGCAGGCAGAACACCGCCTCAAGCGCGCCGGCTGCGCCTTGTGCGTGGCCAGTCATCGACTTGGTCGAACTGATCGGCGGCACGTTACCTTCGCCAAAGATCCGGCGCACGGCCGCGACCTCACCTGCATCACCAACCGGCGTGCTTGTGCCGTGAGCATTGATGTAACCTACCTTGCGACCCTCTGGCAGCTGGCTCAATGCCAGTCGCATGGCACGCTCGCCACCCTCACCGGATGGAGCCACCATATCGTGGCCATCACTTGTGGCTGCATAACCTGTGACCTCAGCGTAAATCTTCGCGCCGCGCGCCTTGGCATGCCCCAGCTCTTCTAGAATCAGAATGCCGCCACCGCCAGAAATCACGAATCCATCGCGATCTGCATCAAACGCGCGCGAGGCCTTCGCTGGCGTATCATTATATTTGCTCGACATCGCGCCCATCGCATCAAACAGACACGACAGTGTCCAATCCAATTCTTCACCGCCGCCGGCAAACATCACGTCCTGCTTGCCCATCATGATCTGCTCGGCCGCATTGCCGATACAGTGCAGACTGGTCGAACAGGCCGAGGTGATCGAATAATTGATGCCTTTGATCTTATAGGCTGTCGCCAAGTTCGCCGAGATGGTCGAGCACATGCATTTTGGCACAGCAAAGGGTCCGATCCGTTTGGTTGCACCGGTTTTCTTTACAGTTTCATGTGCGGTCAGCATCGCTGATGTTGATGGTCCACCAGAGCCAGCAACCAAGCCTGTACGTGGGTTGGAAATGACGTCTTCACTCAATCCACTGTCGGCAATCGCCTGCCCCATCGCGATATGGGCATAGGCCGCGCCTGGTCCCATAAACCGCAATGCGCGTTTATCGATGTGTTCAGACACATCAATATCCAATGCACCAGCGATCTGACTGCGGAACCCATGTTCTGCCATGGATTCATTGGCAGTAATTCCCGAGCGACCCGCCTTGAGCGAAGCCACCACTTCTTCGGCATTATTGCCAATGCTCGAAACAATTCCCAATCCGGTTACAACAACACGACGCATGCGCCCACTCCTTAGTGTCCGGTTAGATCTCCGGCGCCAGTCTTCAGCTTGCTGCCTGCGCCAGCCCGACCTTCATATCGCGCACTTCGCAGACAACCTCACCGTCGGCTTTCACGACGCCGTTGGCAACACCCATTTTCAGCTTGCGATCAATCACGCGGGTGAAATCTATGTGATAGGTCACCAACTTTCGATCCGGGCGCACCATCCCGGAGAGTTTGACCTCACCCGCACCAAGGGCAAAGCCTTGCCCCTGCCAGCCACGCCAACCCAGATTGAAGCCGGTGAGCTGCCACAGGCCGTCCACCATCAGACAGCCGGGCATCACATTGTTACCGGGGAAATGGCATGGAAAGAACCAAAGGGCCGGTGTGATATCCAGCTCTGCGACAATATGTCCTTTGCCATTCTCGCCGCCATCACCGCTGACGTCGGTGATCCGATCCATCATAAGCATGGGCGGTTCGGGCAATTGGGCGTTTCCGGGGCCAAATAACTCCCCTCGGGCACATTTCAGCAATTCTTCTTTGTCGAAACTGCTTGGATATTCGGCCATTCAGAGCACGCCTTTCTGTAGTCGGGTCATCATCTTACCGCTTCCTCTAGCACCCGTCAAAACCTCGTTGCAAGCCCGACCGGTCATTATCCCCTTATATATGCTATGCGATTTTCATTTGAAATTCCTGTAAAGCAGGTCCAATATCTATTGTGACTAAAATGGATGAAGCCCGTGATACCCTCACAAGCAACACTTCGTGAAATAGAATGGCTAACTGGTTCGGGCCTGCGCCCTACCCGTCAGCGAGTTGCACTTGCCTCTTTGTTGGTTGGTGATGGACAACATCGCCACGTCACCGCAGAGAGCCTATTCGCTTCCGTCAATGAATCCGGAGAGCGTGTTTCGCTTGCAACCGTGTACAATACATTGCGAGCCTTCTGCGATGTGGGTCTATTGCAAGAAGTCACAGTCGACGGCTCAAAAAGTTATTTTGACACCAACACACATGATCACCCTCACTTTTACTGGGAAGACGACAACAGCTTGTCGGACGCCCCTGCGGATCAGTTGGAAATCGTACAGCTGCCGGATGCCCCTGAGGGCACGGAAATTTCCAAAGTTGATGTTGTCATCCGCTTGCGGCGGAAATGAGCGCTAAGTTAAGCACGCGCATACTATGGCTCAGCGATCTACATTTTGATCTTCAGAACTTGGTTCTGGGGCACGACCCCATTGCCCGGCTGAACGCAGCAATAGAATTCATCACCCAACATTATGCCGATGCGGCCCTGTGTATGATTACTGGAGATATGGTAGAAACGGCCACAGTCGAAAATTACACAGCAGTTCGCACGGCGCTGGACGCCCTGCCCATGCCCTGGCTTCCGATGGCCGGCAATCACGATAAGCGCACCTTGTTTTTGCAATACATGCCCCTACCGGACAGTGCTCAATCTGGTTTCGCGCAATACACGGTTGATCTGCCAAACCTACGCTTGATCTGCCTCGACAGCCTCAAGACAGGCGCCGACAGCGGGGAGCTGTGCGCTGAAAGACTGCGTTGGCTCAAAGGCATACTTGAACGCACAGATACGCCCTGCGCCGTCGCCCTGCATCATCCCCCTGTCCCGCTGGACTTGCCGATGTTGGACCCAGATCGACTGGAAGACAGTGAGAATCTCATGCAGATTCTTGCCCAATATCCGATGGTCAAGCATGTGTTCTGCGGGCATGTTCACCGTCCCGTCACAGGTTGCTTCAACGGCCTACCGTATACCAGTATCCGATCCGTACTGTATCAAGCCCCACCACCAATGCCGGCATGGGACTGGGACAGTTTTAACCCCGCACCCGAGGCACCCGATCTTGGGGTGATTGACATCCGGTCCGAAGGTCTAAACATACAGTTCACTCCATTCTGCTCTGCAGATCACTGCGTAACGCCCGCAACCACCTGATCTCAAAGGATTACTCAATGCGCGCCATGCACTATTCCCGTTTTGGCCCTGCGGCCGACGTTCTGGAACTTGCAACAGTGGATACTCCAAGCCCAGCTGCTGGTGAAGTGCTGGTTCGGCTTGCCTATTCTGGCGTAAACCCGTCTGATTCCAAGGCGCGTGCAGGTACCCGTCCCGGCGTCACCAAGCCCGCCTTTGACCAGATCATCCCACATTCCGATGGCTCCGGTGTGATTAAAGCTGTTGGCGATGACGTTGATCAATCTCGGATTGGGCAGCGAGTCTGGATCTACAACGGCCAATGGCAGCGCGCATTCGGCACCGCCGCCGAATACATCGCCCTGCCAGCGGAACAGGCCGTTCCCCTGCCCGAGGATGTCTCGCTTGAGACCGGGGCCACCCTTGGCATCCCCGGTCTGACCGCTACGCAAACTGTCTTTGGTGGTGGTGATGTAACAGGAAAAACCTTGCTGATTTCTGGCGGCGCTGGTGCCGTCGGTCATAATGCCGTGCAACTGGCCAAATGGGCCGGTGCCACCGTGATCGCCACAGCCTCGCCAAGTGGCAATGATCGCGTGAGAGCTGCGGGGGCCGAGCATGTGCTGGATTACAATGATCCCGAATTGCCACAGAAGATCATGGACCTCAGCAACGGAGGGGTAGATCGCGCTATCGAGGTCGAATTTGGCACCAATGCTGCCTTACTGGCCGAGGTGATGAAACCACTGGGCACCGTTGCCACCTATGGGTCGGGCAAGGCTCTGACGCCAGAGCTGCCTTTTGGACCCTATCTCTTCAAGGCCCTCAAGATTGACATCACCCTGATTTACATTCTTCCGGCCCCTGAACGCGCCGCCGCCATCGTGCGATTGCATCAAGCCTTGAGTGACGGCGCCTTACAGCCCGCCATCGCCACAACATATCCACTGGAGAGCTGCGCCGAGGCCCAAGACGCCGTAATGACGTCTGGACGCACAGGCGCTGTTCTGCTGGATATGCAGACCACCTGAGCATAAAAAATCCACTCATCTCAAGGTAGTCATTCCGTACCCGCAATTCCAACACAATCACGCCGCAAATCACAAATAGCGGAAGATTCGTGAAGTGAATTGATTCTTAACCGGAGCCCCCATGAAAAAAATTATCTGCCTCCTGGCGGTCCTCGCCCCAACTGCGGCCTTTGCTGCTGATCGCACTTTTGAATGTGTTCCTGAAAAGAGCCCCCTGCCTGAACTGACCGCTAAGCTGGTCAAATTCGGCGAAGCGGACAAGGGCCAGATCACGGTGGACGGCACTGAGATGGAGGCACAGGTGTTTGGCTCGCTGGGCGGCTTCAACTTTCTGCACATCGGCGACGGCTACACCATGAGCTACGACGTCAATATTGAGGAAGGCACCGTCAAATACTCAGCCTCCGGCAGCAAAAACGGTCACGGTTCGGGAACCTGCTCGGAACTCTAAAGACGAACGCAAGACGGCACGGATGACACTCACGTCCGTGCCGCCATCTCTTTTAACCGATTGAAATTAATTCAATCGCAAAGGTCAGATCCTTGCCTGCCAGAAAATGGTTGGCGTCCAGAATGACCTCATCATCGCTCATCTCAACCACTGTGACCGCCATGGTCTGACCATCAGGCGTCTGAACCTGAAGCTGCATTCCCAAATCAAGCGGGATGTCTGCCGGTATTTCTTGACGTGGCACCGCCTGACGCGCCGCCGGCTCAACCGGGCCGTAAGCCTGATCCGAGGGCACTTCGACAGTTTTCTTGTCGCCCACGCCCATGCCCGGCAACGCCACATCCAGCCCAGGAATAATTTGGCCTGAGCCAACAACAAACTCCAGCGGCTCCCCGCCATCGCTGCTGTCAAAGACAGAGCCGTCGGCCAAGGTGCCGGTATAATGAATACGAACGGTATCGCCCGCTTGAACCTGGGTCATGAAATTTCCAATCCTGACTGGGTGTGAATGTGCAAGGCCGGGCGATGCGCCAGGGTGCTTGATATGAAGGGCCAAACGCTAGCTGGTACAGGCCCGAATTGCAAACGCATTGAACCCGCGCTCACGAGATTGTACCGGACACAATGCAAGGCTTTCACCGCTCGGCGATCCATGCCAGTCTGCCGCCGATCAGAGGACGAAATCATGGCCATTACCACCTGTATCTTTGACGCCTACGGAACCCTGTTTGATGTCGCGTCCGCCGCCCGCATCGTGGCGAGCGAGCCGGGTCGCGAGGATTTTGCCAGGCATTGGCCCAAGATCGCGGAACACTGGCGCCTCAAGCAGTTGCAATACACGTGGTTGCGCGCCGTAATTGGCCAGCACACCGATTTCTGGCAAGTGACGCAGGATGGACTGGATTGGGCATTGGAAGCCGAGCGGTTGGACAAAGACCCCGATCTACGGGCCCGCTTACTGCAACTTTATTGGGAGTTGGAAGCCTACCCCGAGGTGCCAGCAATGCTGCATTCGCTGAAACAGGGAGGCCTCAATACGGCAATTCTCTCCAACGGATCCCCAGATATGTTAAATGGTGCGGTGCAATCGGCAGGCATCGGCGACGTTCTGGATGATGTCCTGTCGGTGGAAAGAGTCGGCATTTTTAAGCCCGCGTCCGTGGTCTATGACCTTGTGGGACAGCGATTTGCATGCAGCAAGGACGAAGTTCTGTTTGTCTCCTCCAACGGCTGGGATGCAGGAGCCGCTGCCGGATATGGCTTTACCACCGCTTGGGTCAATCGCATGGGCGATCCGGTAGACCGGCTGCCAGCCAGACCCAACCATTTCTTGTCGGATCTGACCGGCATTCCAAAACTCGCGAGGGCTTGATGCCGAAGTTCACCACCACCGATGGGCTGTCACTATTTTACACGGATCAGGGTGAAGGTGCGCCTGTTCTGTGTTTGGCCGGATTGACGCGCAACACATCAGATTTCACCTATTTGGCTGAAAACATGACCGGCAACAGATTGATATGTATGGATTATCGTGGGCGCGGCCTATCCGATTACGACGCCACTTATTCGAACTACAACATCGGGCGCGAGGCGCTGGATGCGATTGAGCTGATGGACCATCTGGGCATCGACCGTTTCTCGCTGATAGGCACCTCACGCGGTGGGCTGATCGCCATGGCCTTGTCGCACAGCCACCCGGCACGGCTGGCGGGCGTGGTGCTCAATGACATCGGCCCCGTGGTATCGCCCGACGGAATCGAGCGGATCATGGACTATGTCGGCAAGGAACCACCGTTTGCAGACCTTGATCAAGCGGCCGGGGCGCTGATGATCGGACATGCGCAGGGTTTTCCCGATGTGCCGCTAACGCGTTGGCGCGAGCAAGCCGAATTCATGTGGTCCAACAAACCCGGTGGTGGCGTTGGCCTGCGATACGATCCGCACCTGCGTGATGCGTTAGTGGGACAAGCTGGTGCTGGTGATGCCATACCAGACCTATGGCAGCTGTTCGACGGGTTGCGCGATATTCCTTTAGCCGTGATCCGAGGAGCAAACTCGGACCTTCTAAGCGCTGAAACACTGGAGCAAATGCAGGCGCACAATCCGAATCTGCAGGCCACCACTGTACCCAATCGCGGGCACGTTCCCTTCCTTGACGAGCTGGAATCGCTCGCAGCCATCACCAAACTGCTGGAAAAGACCCAATGACCAATATCTCGATGATCCGAGCCGCTGCCGACCGCCTGAATGGACACGCCCGGCGCACTCCCCTGCTCTCTTCCCCGTTTCTGGATGAGATTGCTGGGCGTCGCGTGTTGATCAAACCTGAATGCCTGCAACACACTGGCAGTTTCAAATATCGCGGTGCGCGCTCCGCAGTATCGGCATTGGATGACACGACGCGAGCCAAGGGTGTGATCGCCTTTTCCAGTGGTAACCACGCGCAAGGCGTGGCTCTGGCCGCTCGCCAATACGGCATACCCTCCGTGATTGTGATGCCCGAGGATGCGCCGAAGTTGAAAATCGACAATACCCGCGCTTTGGGTGCTGAGGTCGTGCTTTATAACCGTGCCGATGGTGAGAGCCGCGAGGCTTTGGGTGAACAATTACAAGTCGAGCGCGGCCTCACCCTGATCCGCCCCTATGACGAACCGCAGGTGATCGCCGGTCAAGGCACCACCGGACTGGAGATTGCAGAACAGGCCAAAGCCGAAGGCGTGGAACAGGCCGATGTATTGGTATGTTGCGGTGGTGGTGGCTTGACCTCGGGCATTGCGCTGGCGCTTGAAGCTGAAGCCCCCGGTCTGCGCGCTCGCCCCTGTGAACCCGAAGATTTTGACGATGCCACCCGATCCCTCGCCGCTGGCGAGCACCGCAGCAATGCTCAGCCTTCGGGTAGCATCTGCGACGCCATTGTCACCCCCACCCCGGGCGAGATCACCTTTCCGATCATGAAGCGTCTCTGCGGCGCTGGCCTCGTGGTCACAGAAGACGAATGCCTGCGCACCATGGCCTTGGCTTTTCAACGCTTGAAACTGGTGATTGAGCCGGGCGGTGCTGTGGCGTTGGCCGCCGCTCTCTTCCGCAAAGATCAGATTGAAGGCGAAGCTGTTTTGTGTACCATTTCTGGGGGTAATGTGGACACAAATATGTTCGAGCGTGCTCTTAACCAATACGGAACCTAATTCATGACCGATTTTACGATTGCTTCATTTAACGTCAAAAACCTGATTGGCGCAGACAAAGAATATTACGAGTTTCAGACCTACACGCCTGAAGAATTTGCATGGAAACAAGACTGGCTGGCGGATCAGCTTCTCACCATGGATGCCGATATTGTCGGGTTCCAAGAGATCTTTGAGGAAGAAGCGCTCAAAGGTGTGATTGACGAGTTTAACACCCGTGCAAAGGTCCACAATGACGCAAAAATTCCTGACAAATCAAAGCGCTATCATAAAAAGGTAATTTTTCGGAAACTCCGAATTGACCCCTATGATACTGCCGCCATCGCCTTTGCCCCAAATGCCGCAGATGAGGGTATCCCCGGCCAGCGCCGCCCCGGTGTGGCGATCCTGTCGCGATTCGGCTTTGCCGGCACGCCCGAAATCATTCAGGACCTCAAAGAACCCCTGAATATCCCCTTCCCACCCTTGCGTGGCATGGAGGGCTCACAAGATGCCGGCCACTACAGACTAAAACGCCTGTCGCGCCCTATTCTGAAGGCTCGTATTCCTATCGGAAATCAAACCATTACCGTGTTTAATTGCCACTTGAAGTCCAAACTGGGTGAATTCATCAAACCACAGGGAGCACCCTTTGCACCAGAAGAGGACTTGACCCAATATGACGCGGTGAGCCGTGCCCTCGGCAGCATGCGTTCTGCGGTACGTCGCATGGCCGAAGCTTGGGTGTTGCGCCGCGAAGTCGTACACGAATTGAACGCTGGCAACCCGGTCATGGTTCTGGGAGACTTCAACGACGGCGAAGACGCGGTGAGTTCGGAAATTATCACCGGCGAAACCCCATTTAAGAACTATGCGTGGATGCAGCGTCACGATGCCAAACAGAAATCAGACCGTTACAGCGACGTGGAGAACACCCAGATCACCGAAGCGGTGAATGCCATGCAGCTGCACTCCGCCGAAAAACTGTTTGTCCGCAATTCCCTGCGTGACATGGTCTTCACCTCTGTCTTTGGGGGGGTGTTTGAATCGATTGACCAGATCTTCATGTCACGCCATTTCCACCCGGATTTTGCAAGCCGTATCGGCGAAATGACCTATTTTAATGCCTTTAATGACCACCTGACCGATGGATCACACACCGAAGCCCCGTACAACAAACTAGCCTCGGACCATGGTCAGATTATGGCTCATATGACGCTATTCTGAACATGGGCGATCAAATGACTTCCAGATTTGACAGTGGCGAATGCAAACTTGCCTATCAGGATCTCGGACCAAGTGATGCCCCAGCCTTGATATTGGCGCATCCTCTGGGGTTCGGCCAACATGTCTGGCACGGCGTTTTGTCGGAACTGCACAGTCAGCTTAGGGTCATCACATATGATTTGCGTGGGCATGGCGGCTCTGATTGCCCAGAGCCACCCTATTCGATGGGAACCCTGATCCGGGATACCGAAACACTTTTGGATCATCTCGAAATCCGCGACTGCGTGTTTCTCGGCGCCGGCATCGGTGGATTGGTCGCGCAAGGCTTGGCTGTCAAACGGCTCGATCAGATCCGTGCGATGGTGTTGTGTGGCACTGCGGCCAAGATCGGCTATCCAGCACATTGGAAATCTCGCATTGAAACGGTGCGTCTTGATGGTATCGAGGCGATTGCCACAGAGGTGCTAAAACGCAGCTTTTCGCGCAAGTTTTTGGCCTCTTGTGATTTGCAGCGTTGGCATCAATCTGTTTTGCAACAAAATCCCGATGGCTACATCGGCTGTGTACAAGCCATCTCGGGAACCGATTTCTATACTCCAACATCTGGCCTGCGCCTTCCCACACTTGGCTTGGTGGGATCCGATGATCGGATCACCCCGCCCGATCTGATGCGAGAGACCGTTGATCTGATCCCCGGTTCCCAGTTTCAACTTTTTCGTGGTGCCGGGCATTTGCCATTTGTGGAGCAGCCTTCAGCATTTGCAGACCATCTGACCAAGTTTCTCAAAACGATTGGCCATATCTGACGTCAGAGTTGTCCACGAGCGACACGCGCGCCGCATTCGGCCTTGCAAGGTCGCCCAGAATCGCCATCACTTGCAAAACCACGTCTGTTCAGAATGGAAATACAGATCATGCAAACCATCAAAGCCGCCGTCTGCCATGAGTTTGGTCAGCCCCTTGTTGTTGAAAACGTGCAACTGCGCGCGCCGGAAGCGGGTGAGGTTCAGGTCGACCTTTCGGCCGTCGCGATTTGTCATTCGGATATTTCGTATGCCGGGGGGGCCTGGGGTGGGTCTTTGCCTGCGGTCTATGGCCATGAGGCTGCTGGGCATGTCAGCGCCGTTGGCGAGGGTGTGAACGGGCTGAGCGTGGGCGACCCTGTCGTGGTGACCCTGATCCGCGCCTGCGGACAATGCCCCAGCTGTGGTGGGGGCCGTCCGACCGGGTGTGAAACGCCCTATGATGGAGATCTCGGCCCGCTGTCGACCGAAGATGGCGGCATGCTGCATCAGGCGATGGCCTGCGGGGCCTTTGCCGAAAAGGTGGTTGTCGATCAGAGCCAGTTGGTCAAACTGCCGGAAAGATTCGCCATGGACACGGCCAGTCTGCTGTCCTGCGGCGTGATCACCGGCGTCGGTGCTGTGGTCAATGCTGCTGGATTGCGTGCAGGTCAGGATGTGGTTGTCATCGGTGCGGGTGGGGTCGGGCTCAACGCCATTCAGGGGGCGCGGATTGCCGGAGCACGCCGGATCGTTGCGGTGGACATGACCGAAGATAAACTGGAAATTGCGCGCGAGTTTGGAGCCACGGACGGCGTTTTGGCAACATCAGACAAACCATGGCGTGACGCCAAGGCTGCGATGGGTCGAGGCGCGGATGCCGTTATTGTCACTGTCGGTGCCATTCCAGCCTACGATCAAGCACCACAATATCTGGCTGGCGGTGGACGCGTGATCATGGTTGGTATGCCGCATGTCGGAGGAGCTTCGTCCTATGAGCCAGTGAATTTTGCGGCAGCAGGCCAAGGGATGATCGGCTCAAAAATGGGCGATGTGGTGATCCGCCGGGATATTCCTTGGATGATCGACCTCTATCAACAAGGCCGGTTGAAGCTGGATGAGCTGATTTCCAACCGTTGGTCTCTGGATCAGATCAATGATGCGATTGAAGATACAAAATCAGGTGCTGCAAAACGAAACGTCATCCTATTTTAGGTCTGCAAGACCTATCATTTTGACTAGGTTTTTTTGGGATTTGCCGTAAAATCGGCAAGTCCCTTTCATGTAATTACCATGTTAATCCGTCTTAACTCTTGCCCGACATTCAAACGAAGTCCATATTTCAGCGGGATATGAGGCACCTATTGACGCGCTAATCCGCAGCGCTGAGCAAGGAAGCAGTAGAACACAGTGGTCGCGATCATTACTGAAATCCGTTATCGGAATGGGCCCGGGTTCGATCCTGATAGCGACTACGTCGAAGTGCGCGTTCCCACAGGCACAGATGTGTCCGACATTCAGGTGGATATCTACAACCCAAACGGCTCCCTGCGCAGTTCGAACACTCTGGATAACCCGCCGACCACGGTCGGTGGCTTCGACTATTATATTGTTACGGCACGCATCAATCGCTTTGGCGCTGTCAGCCTTGTCGAAGATGGGACCATCAGCAGTTTCGTATCCTTCGATGACACTGTCACCATCAATGCCGGCACCCCCGATGAGCTGACGTCAACCATCATCGGAACGAACGGGAATGACAGCACAGCGTCTTTGAGTTCTACCGATGGTGAAAACTTCTTCGTTGACGATAACCCCAATCCGGGTGCCCCTGCGTGTTTTACTTCTGGCACATTGATTGAAACCCCAAATGGGGTAATCCCAGTTGAACGACTCAGGCCCGGCGATATGGTCACGACATCGGACCACGACGCCCAAGCGATCAGATTGTGTCTGTCGCGAAAGATTGGCCATTCTGAGTTGCTCATACATGAAAATCTTCGTCCTGTTCGAATCATGGCAGGCACGTTGGGGCAAGGCTTGCCAAAGCAGGATCTGCTGGTGTCACGCCAGCACCGAATGCAGATCGTGTCCAAAGTCGCGCAGCGGATGTTCGGGACCAGCGAGGTGTTGATCCCCGCTATCCGCCTGACAGAGCTGCCCGGCATATTTGTCGACTGCGACATAAAAGAAGTCGAATATTTCCATCTGGTTTTTGAACAACATCAGATCGTTTTCGCAGAAGGCAGCGCAACAGAGAGCTTCTATCTTGGACCAGAGGCGTTCAAAACACTATCAAACGAAGCTCTTGCGGAACTCACTACAATCTTTCCGGATCTGCACAACGCTGAACGAGGTCACCAACCCGCCCGATTTATCCCAACAGGTAAACAACAGAAAAAGCTGATCACCCGCTGCTTAAAAAATGGGAATTTGCATTCCACCCTTCCCCCGCATCAACGTTCTGACTGATCAACGTTCGGCGTTGTTACACGCTTCGCTTTCGTAAAAACCTTTGTGCATGTGACTTTGCGACATCTTTGACGTATTCAGTCTTGTCAGCCCCACCCGTGCAGGCCACGCTGTTTTCATGCAGTACGGAGCCCCCGCATGAAACTTCAAGATCTCGACATCATCATCACCGCACCGCCTGCGCCCGGCTGGGGTGGTCGATATTGGATATTGGTCAAACTCACCACCGATACCGGGATCACCGGTTGGGGCGAATGCTATGCTAGCAGCATCGGCCCAGAGGCGATGAAACCGGTCATTCGGGATGTGTTTGAGCGCCACATGCTGGGGGAAAATCCGGAAAACATCGAATTGATGTTCCGGCGCGCGTTTTCTTCGGGCTTTACCCAACGCCCTGATCTGACGGTGATGGGCGCGTTTTCAGGGTTGGAGATCGCCTGTTGGGATATTCTTGGCAAAGCTCGGGAACGTCCGGTCTGGGCCTTGCTTGGGGGCAAGATGAATGATCGCATCCGCGCCTATACATATCTATATCCCCTGCCCAAGCATGACATCACTGCTTTTTGGAGCTCACCTGAAATGGCGGCCGAGGCCGCAGCGGATTGCGTGGAACGCGGGTTTACAGCCGTGAAATTCGACCCCGCCGGGCCTTACACCCTGCGCGGCGGTCATATGCCTGCGATGAATGACATCTCAATGTCTGTTGATTTCTGCAAAGCCATCCGCGAAGCGGTTGGCAATAAAGCTGATCTGCTCTTCGGCACGCACGGACAATTTACAACCGCCGGGGCCATCCGACTGGGTCAGGCATTGGAACCCTATTCGCCGCTGTGGTTCGAGGAACCGATTCCTCCGGACTCTTTCGATGAGATGGCAAAAGTTGCTCAAGCAGTACGCATTCCTGTTGCGACTGGTGAGCGTTTGACAACCAAAGCAGAATTTGCACAGGTTCTGAAATCAGGGGCAGCCACCATCATGCAACCCGCCCTCGGACGGGCTGGGGGAATTTGGGAAATGAAAAAGGTCGCGGCAATTGCTGAAGTCTACAATGCCCAGATGGCACCGCACCTTTACGCGGGGCCCGTGGAATGGGCGGCCAACATTCATCTGGCGGCGTCGATCCCGAATATTTTGATGTGCGAAACCATCGAGACTCCGTTCCATGATCAGTTGATCAAAGGCACAATTCGCGTGGAAAACGGCTTTATCACGCCGCCAGAGGCCCCGGGTTTGGGTATTGAGGTCGATGAAGATCTGGCGCGCGCGAATCCTTACACCGATGACGGTCTGCATCTGCAGATGCAGGAAGCACCTTGTGACTACGTGAACGCCAACTTCTTTGCCGGTGGTGCGCCGCCAAAAGAAGAATAGTCTTTCACGACTTATAAAACGAAGCCGGCCCCTCAGTGGGACCGGATCGCTTTAGTCTGCGGTTTCTTCGGCGGCTTCGCCCGGATCACTGGACGCGCCTTCCGAGAAGGTCGCCAAAAACGCCGCAAGATCAGGCCCATTCTTGACCTTTTGCTTTGTCATTTTTGACCGTCCACCAATGAATGTGTTCGGGTCGGCAATGTATTCAAGCAAGTTGGTCTCGTCCCAGACAAGCCCACCTCCGCCAAGCTCAACAAGCTCGGGAGAGTATTTGAAGCCTTCGACGCTTCCGGCTGTGCGGCCGATGATACCGTAAAGGTTTGGCCCGGTTTTTCCGCCTTTGACAAAGGTTTCGTCTTCGGACGCGATGGCGTGGCACGCGCGGCATCGTTTGAATTCCTTTTCACCTTTTTCAATATCCTGTGCAGACACAGGAAGAGCAAAAGCAAAGCTGGCAATGATTGCTGGCACAATGGGTTTCATATTGGACCTCTATTTTAATAAGCGCAGGTTTCATTCACATCTAATAACAGATGATAGTAGCGTTTTATTCGAGATGAACAGGGTAACATCGGTGGGTGAATTGTCGCAGGACCTGTAGGCTTACATAGGCCAGAAAACAAGGATCGCCGGGATTGATACCGCGACGACAATGATCTCAAGCGGAAGCCCCATGCGCCAATAGTCGCCGAAACTGTAGCCGCCTGGTCCCAGAATCAGTGTGTTGTTCTTGTGACCGATTGGAGTGAGGAATGCGGATGATGCGGCAATTGCCACGGCCATAAGGAAGGGGTCGGCTGAAACGCCCAAGGAATTTGCCATCTGAATTCCGACGGGGGCTGCGACAATCGTTGTTGCGGTGTTGTTGAGCACATCTGACAGCGTCATGGTGACGACCATCAACACTGTCAGAATCGCCCAGGCGGGTAGACCTTGTGTCAAAGAGATCAAGCTGTTGGCAATCAATTCGGTTCCACCAGCGCTTTCCAGCGCTGCGCCCAAGGGGATCATCGACCCCAGCAGCACCACGACCGGCCATTCGATATGGTTGTAGATTTCGCTAAGTGGAATGATCTTGGTCACAACGTAGCCCACCACAACCAGCCCAAGCGCGATGGGCAGGTAGATCAAGCTAAAGCTCGCCGCCAAAACGGCCGCCCCAAACATACCGATGGCCATCCAGGTTTTGCTGTCTTCGGTCACAGCAAGACCGCGATCCGCGAGAGGAAGGCAGCCCAACCAATCGGTGACATCTGGGCCAGTATC
Source organism: Roseovarius albus (assembly GCF_900172335.1). Classification (GTDB taxonomy): domain Bacteria; phylum Pseudomonadota; class Alphaproteobacteria; order Rhodobacterales; family Rhodobacteraceae; genus Roseovarius; species Roseovarius albus. The sequence continues at coordinate 121,315 of NZ_FWFX01000007.1, read as the reverse complement.
CTTGGGCACGAGCAACAACAGGATATCCCCTGCTTGTATCGGTGTGTGGCGCACCCGGCTGGTGATCTTGCGCCCTTCGCGCGCAATGCCCAGCAAAACGGAACGCCGCCGCCAATGCAGGCCGATGGATTGCGTGGTTTTACCCACAATGCGCGCATGCGCAGACACGACCACTTCGATGATATCAACGCCATCACCGCTCGCGGTTAGGCGTTCTTCGCGCTCTTTGTCTGACAAAGACAATGACAAGGCCGTGCGGAATTCGTCCAAAGCCTCGGGGGCGGCCTCTAGGACAAGAACATCACCCGCTATGATCGTTACGTTTCGCCCGGTGCCATAGCGACGTTTGCCATCACGGATAATGCCCAGCACCGCTACATCAGTTTTTTGCGCTGTCTCGTCCAGCTCTGCGAGCCGTTTGCCAATTTGAGAGGACCCTTCTGGCACAACCAGCTCAGCAATATATCCTGCCAGTTCAGAGGCTTGCAGCCCCCCGTTGTTGCGTTCTGGAATTAGACGCCAACCGATCAACGCCACAAAGGCCAACCCCGCCAGTGCTGCAATTCCCCCAACCGGGGCAAAGTCGAACATTGCAAAGGGGGTGCCTGTCGCCTCGCCCCGGATCGCGGCGATAATAATATTTGGCGGCGTGCCGATCAGTGTGGCCATCCCGCCCAAGATCGTCGCAAATGACAGCGGCATCAGGCTTAAACCCGGAGCCCGGCCTGCTTTGCGTGCGGTTTGTACATCCACGGGCATCAAGAGCGCAAGGGCAGCGACATTGTTCATAAATGCAGAAAGAACCGCGCCGATTCCCCCCATCAATGTAATGTGAGCTCCTAATGCACGGCTACTGTCCACCAGCGTGCGGGTAATCAAGAACACGGCACCTGATCGCACCAAACCCGCTGAAACCACCAAAACCAATGCAACCACCAATGTGGCCGGATGACCAAAGCCCGAAAAGGCGTCTTTTTCGGGAACAACCCCCAGAATGACACCGATCAAAAGTGCCGAAAACGCCACCAGATCATATCGGTATCGCCCCCAAAGCAACATCCCGAACACTGCTCCAAACAAGGAAAACAAGATAATCTGGTCAGTCGTCACGCGTGCCCCTCCTTGGTTGAGTTGAGCCAACCTCATCAGCCGCGTAAATGCAACCGGGTTGCACGTCCGGCTGCGCCTGTCCTATAGAGACGGAAACCAGACATTCACTCGGAGGCAGACGATGGCCGGCCACTCAAAATGGGCAAATATCCAGCACCGCAAAGGGCGTCAGGACGCCGCGCGCTCCAAGCTTTTCTCAAAGCTGTCAAAAGAAATCACTGTAGCGGCCAAAATGGGCGATCCGGACCCTGACAAGAACCCACGGCTACGCTTGGCCGTGAAAGAAGCCAAATCTCAATCAGTACCAAAAGACGTGATTGACCGCGCGATCAAAAAATCGCAAGCCGGTGAAGGCGACGATTACGAAGAAATCCGCTACGAGGGTTACGGCCCGAACGGTGTGGCTGTTATCGTTGAGGCAATGACCGACAACCGCAACCGAACCGCAAGTGTTGTGCGCTCGACCTTTAGCAAATGCGGTGGCAACCTTGGCGAGACCGGCAGTGTTGGCTTTATGTTCGACCGCACCGGCGAAGTTACCTACCCCGCCGAAGTTGGTGACGCAGATACTGTTTTTGAGGCCGCGATCGAGGCCGGTGCCGATGATGTTGAAAGCTCTGAAGATGGCCACATCATTTGGTGCACCGATACCGACCTCAATGAAGTGTCAAACGCACTTGAAGCCGTTTTGGGTGAATCCGAGTCGACCAAACTGGTTTGGAAACCCACGACGACCACGGAAATGGACCTTGAAGGCATGCAAAAGCTGATGAAGCTGATTGATGCACTGGAAGATGACGACGACGTGCAACGCGTCACAGCCAACTTCGACGCCTCTGACGAGGTGATGGAGCAGCTTTAACGCTTTTCTCTTTACCCTAAGTCAAGATTTTGCCGGGTGTAATTGCCCGGCGTTTTCATTTTTCCAGCCCAAAACTGCCTGCCAATCCTTGCCTAGGGGCCGATTTTGTTGCGATTGGGGCTTGTTTCACCTTCGCTGCGACAAAATATTTGATCTGGGTCAAACTCTCGCATTGCCCCGAGCGTCAGCACAATCTAAAACCAAACCTGATCAAGTGCGTGCGTTTCCATGGAATCGCGCGCCCAGTAACATACCAGCAGGAGGCATCAGATGGCAGACGCAGCCATTCACGGCCACGAACACCATGATGAGCGCGGGTTTTTCACCCGCTGGTTCATGTCCACCAACCACAAAGACATTGGCATCCTTTACCTGTTCGTTTCAGCCCTCGTAGGGTTGGTTTCGGTCATGTTTACCGTTTACATGCGGCTCGAACTGATGGAACCAGGCGTTCAGTACATGTGCCTTGAAGGCGCCCGTTTCATCGCAGATTCTGCGACTGAATGTACTCCGAACGGACACCTTTGGAACGTTATGATCACCTATCATGGTGTTTTGATGATGTTCTTTGTTGTTATTCCGGCGCTGTTCGGCGGCTTTGGTAACTACTTCATGCCACTGCAAATCGGTGCGCCCGACATGGCGTTCCCACGGATGAACAACCTGAGCTTCTGGCTTTATTTTGCTGGTACTTCGCTGGGTGTTGCCTCGCTTCTGGCCCCTGGCGGTAACGGCCAACTCGGCTCCGGTGTGGGCTGGGTTCTGTACCCACCGCTATCCACATCCGAGGGCGGCATCTCGATGGATCTGGCGATCTTCGCGGTTCACGTTTCCGGTGCCAGCTCGATCCTAGGTGCGATCAACATGATCACCACCTTCCTAAACATGCGTGCCCCTGGCATGACCATGTTCAAGGTGCCGCTGTTTGCCTGGTCGATCTTTGTCACTGCGTGGCTGATCCTGCTTAGCCTGCCCGTTTTGGCCGGTGCGATTACCATGCTGCTGACAGACCGTAACTTTGGCACAACCTTCTTCCAGCCTTCCGGCGGTGGTGACCCGATCCTGTATCAGCACATTCTATGGTTCTTTGGCCACCCAGAGGTGTATATCATCATCCTGCCCGGTTTTGGTATCATCAGCCATGTGATCGCGACCTTCTCGCGCAAGCCTGTCTTTGGCTACCTGCCAATGGTTTGGGCTCTGATCGCAATTGGCTTCCTTGGCTTCGTTGTTTGGGCACACCACATGTACACCGTGGGCATGTCACTGACGCAGCAAAGCTATTTCATGCTGGCCACGATGGTCATCGCGGTTCCGACAGGTGTGAAGGTGTTCAGCTGGATTGCCACCATGTGGAGCGGTTCGATCGAATTCAAAACCCCAATGCTTTGGGCTTTTGGCTTCCTCTTCCTCTTCACCGTGGGTGGGGTAACAGGCATCGTTCTGTCTCAAGCCGCGATCGACCGTGCCTATCACGACACCTACTATGTGGTTGCACACTTCCACTATGTGATGTCACTGGGTGCTGTTTTCGCCATCTTCGCAGGGATCTATTTCTATCTGCCAAAGATGTCTGGCCGCATGTACCCTGAATGGGCAGGCAAGCTGCACTTCTGGGCGATGTTCATCGGGGCCAATATCACCTTCTTCCCTCAGCACTTCTTGGGTCGTCAAGGCATGCCACGCCGTTACATCGACTATCCAGAGGCCTTTGCTCTGTGGAACTACTGGTCGTCCGTTGGTGCATTTATCTCATTCGCAAGCTTCGTGTTCTTCTTTGGTGTGATCCTTTACACCCTGACACGTGGCGCACGCGTCACCGAGAACAACCCTTGGAACGAATATGCTGACACGCTGGAGTGGACCCTGCCGTCACCTCCACCAGAGCACACATTCGAAATCCTGCCAAAGCAGGAAGACTGGGACAAAGGCCACGCGCACTAATCTCAGTTTCGAAAACAGCACAAGAAGCCCTGGAAACATCCGGGGCTTTTTCTTTTTGGGAAACTGATTTTCCGGTCACAAATATAGTCGTGGCCAAAAGCGAAATTTTCTGGTTTATTGCCGACATGCCGAATGACAACACTTTTGACACACGGAACGCCTCTCGCGTCATCGATGTGCGTCGGCATCAATAATCACTTAAAAACTTCAGGGAGACTTCATGTCTACGATTAAAGATAAAATGATGATGGACCGATTGGCTCAGGCCGCCCGAGAGGGCAGCATATCCCGCCGGTCTTTCATGAATTATTCCATGGCCGCCGGCATGAGTGCCAGCGCTGCGACGGGTCTTTGGGGCACGACTGCCAATGCGGCCCCTACGCGGGGCGGAAAGTGGCGCCTAGCACAACACGATGGTAACACCAGCGATACGCATGATCCGGGTACATATCTGTCCTATTTCACCATTGTTATGGCACACACATTCCGTTCGTATCTAACGATGATTAATACGGATCAATCGCTTGGGCCGGATGTTGCGACAGAATGGAGCGCAACCCCGGACGCACAAGAATGGACATTTGTTCTGAACCCGGCGGCGACTTTCCACTCAGGTGCCAAAGTAACGGCGGCGGATGTCATCGCATCTATGAACCACCACCGCGGCGAAGAATCCGCTTCAGCAGCCAAGGCTCTCCTCGATAGCGTGGTTGAAATCGTTGATAACGGTGACCACTCGGTCACGTTCAAACTCGATAGCCCGAATGCTGACTTGCCTTGGATCATGCCGGACTATCACTTGCCCATTTGCCCGGCGAACGCTGATGGTACGCTGAACTGGCAATCCGGTGATGGTTGTGGCCCCTACAAACTGGTTGAATATGAACCCGGTGTCGGTGCACGCTTGGTCCGTTTTGATGAGTGGCACGGTGAAGGCGCGTATTTCGATGAGATCGAAATGCTGGCCATCAATGACCCGAACGCGCGCCAGACGGCGTTGGTCACGGGCGATGTGGATTCCTGTTCACTGCTTGAAAACAAAACTCTCGGATTGCTGTCTCGCAATGCAGATATTGAAATCGATAACGTCCCTTCTGCGTCGGCAATCACAATCCCGATGTTCACAGATGTGGCACCTTATGACAACAACGATGTAAGATTGGCCCTTAAACTGGCGATTGACCGGAACGAGTTGGTTGAGAAGGTTCAATATGGCGCGGCGACCGTTGGTAATGACTTCCACCACTCTTCGGCAATGCCATACTTCCCGGCCGATATTCCCCAGCGGGAATACGATCCAGACCAAGCCCGCTCTTTGATGAAAAAGGCTGGCATGGAGGGGCACACCTTCAATCTGAGCGCAGCGGAATCGATCACAACCGGTGCCATTGACATGTGCATTCTCTACGCTGAGCAAGCTGCAAAAGCGGGGATCAACATCAATGTCATACGGGAACCAAATGATGGATATTGGTCTGATGTCTGGCTGACCAAGCCATGGTGTCTGGTCAGCTGGGGTGCACGCCCAACACCGGATGTGATGTACACGTTAGCTTATAAAGACGGCGCACCGTGGAACGAATCCCATTGGAAGAATGAACGCTTTAACGAGCTTCTGTTGATGGCCAAAGCCGAGTTGGACGATGCTAAACGTGCCGAGATGTACCATGAAATGGGCATGATCTCTCGCGACGAAGGTGGTTCGGTCATTCCGTACTTCCCGAACTTCGTCTACGGCCGCCGCAAAAACGTGCGTCACACCGGACAGCTGGCTGCCAGCTGGATGATGGATGGCGCGCGAGCCGGTAGCCGTTGGTGGTTCGAAGGGTAATCCACCCGATTACAAAACGATTGAAAAAGGCCCGGCACGTGCGTCGGGCCTTTTTTGTGGCAAAGCCGCAAGGATTTATAGGCGACTTATCGTCTCGGGCGACTGTTAGCGGTCGCATTTATCCTTTCCCCCGCCCCCTGCCACATGGTAAGCCCCGCGCATTGTAACTTTGGGATCGTGGCTATGAGCAACGAAATTCGCCTCGCTTTTGAACACCCGGCTGCACGAGCTGATGCCACTGCGCCTGATGGACCACTGGATCGCATTTCACTACGCGACCATATTGTCGAGGTAGAGATCGGCGCGTTTCAAGCAGAACGCGGCGTGACACAGCGCCTGTGTTTCAATGTCGTGGTCGAGGTGAGCCCGATCACAGAGATCATTGATGACGATGTTGATCGGATCCTGTCTTATGACCGGGTAACCGAAGCCATCGCAGCAGAATTGGCCGATGAGCGACTGAACCTACTGGAAACACTGGCCGAGCGGATTGCAGAGCGCATTCTTGTGGAACCGCAAGCGATGCGGACTTTTGTGCGGATTGAAAAGCTGGACCGTGGACCGGGTGCTTTGGGCGTGGAGATTGTCCGCTCTGTCGAAGACCTCAAGGCCGTCCCGATTGCTGCACATACCGACATTACACCCCACCCGCACGTTGTGTTCCTGAGTAATGAGGCGGTGACCTCGCCGAACTTGCCGCGTTGGCTGGATCAACTTGAGGCGCGGGCTGAACCGGTGATCCTGTGCGTCGGCCATTCAGATACCCCTGCCCCGCAAACTGGCCACAAGATGACCCAACGCCGGGTCGACCTGTTGGCGCTGGAACAAAATGCCTGGGTTTTGGGGGGACGCGATGATCGCTGTGTCGTGGTCAACACCAAAACCGAGCTGGACTGGGCGATGAAAAACGGCCAGATCAGCGTCTGGGCCCCATCCAAGATTGTTCTGGACGCCGTGGATGGCCCAACAATCGGCCCCGATGATCCTGTTGCATTGGCAGCGTGGTTTGCAGGCCATATTGAAGGCACGGATCTTTTGCTTATTGGCGTGGCACCTCCGAAGGCCTCGCCGGTTCCCGTGCTCATTCAGGACATCGCGCAATCAGGTCTATGATCTACTACCGTCCTATTCCCCGTTCTGATCGCGCTCGCCCCTCTGGTGCCTATACGTTGGCCGGGGGATGGCTTTGGTTTGATCAGGTCGAAGAGATTCACCGCGATGCGCCTGCGCGGGTAATTGCGGCAGAGGACACGCCCGCCGAGATTTTGTCGCGCATGACGGCACCCCGTACCGATATTGCCAGGCTACAGCTGGACAGCCCACAATTAATGGGCATCCTGAATGTCACCCCAGACAGCTTTTCTGACGGTGGTCAGTACAATGCCCCCGCAGCAGCGATGGCACGTACGCAAGAGATGATTGCGCATGGGGCTGTGATCATCGACATCGGCGGGGAATCCACTCGTCCCGGTGCGGAAGAAGTAGACATCACTGAAGAGATCAACCGCACCGCACCCGTGATTAGCGCCATTCGTAAAAATTCTGACGTGCCGATTTCAATCGATACCCGCAAAGCACCCGTTGCTGGCGCAGCGCATAAAGCTGGGGCAAATCTGGTGAACGATGTCGCTGGATTTACATTCGATCCAGACCTTGCCCCCTATTGTGCACAACAAAACCTGCCGGTCTGTGTCATGCACGCTCAGGGTACGCCTGAGATTATGCAAAATGACCCGCGTTACGACAATGTTGCGCTGGATATTTATGATTATCTGTCTGATCGCATTGACGTGCTGGTCGGGCTTGGCATACCGCGCAGCCAAATCATCACCGATCCGGGCATCGGTTTTGGCAAGACGCTGGACCACAATCTGATGCTTTTGCAAAATCTGGCTTTGTTTCACAGCCTTGGTTGCCCAATCCTTCTAGGGGCATCGCGCAAGCGTTTTATCGGTACAATTGGTGGCGCAGAAGAAGCCCGCCACCGTGCGCCCGGCTCCATTGCTGTAGCACTAGCTGGTGTGGCGCAAGGGGTGCAAATCTTGCGCGTGCATGACGTGGGTGAGACCAATGAGGCCCTGAAACTGTGGCAAGCCTCAACACTTGGATCTGTGTCTTAACAAGAGCGCCTGTTGCATCAGTGGTCGTAACACGCGCTCAAGAGACGATGCAAAAATCTGCCCCAAAAAAGCGAAATGGAGTGCTTGAACGTCGATTGCCAAAGACGACAGAATTATTCATATTCGATGTTTTAGAATTTAAATTCAATATAAACTGCTCTTGAGCTGCACTTATTCAATAAAACCCGTCTTTCGCCCCCTGCCAAACAAACGCCGAAGCGCGCCAAGCTGACTGAGGGCAACACCGCCAAGAATGAGCCCCATGCCCAGTAACAAGCTGGGTGGTAAGGGTTCAAGCAAGACCACGGCTCCGAATACAATTGACCAGATCGGCACCTGATAATTCACCAAGCTCATAAAGACAGGCCCCGCATCGCGGATCACTTGCACCAGCAGGATTTGGGCAACGCCGGTTGGGAAGATGCCCAGATACAATAAAGCCAGGACACTTGTGGCTGTCAGGTTTTGCGGCAGACCTTCGGCGATCAGCGCATAGGGCGTGAAGATCAGGGCCGCAACAACCAGTGTCGCGGCGGCCAAGGACCAACGGTCCACATCCGGGCAAAGGCGGGTACAGATCGAGCCCAGCGCATAGCAACATGCGGCCCCGACGCAAGCCAGACGCGCCAGTGTTTCCAATTCATTTCCGGTCGAATTGAAAGCAGCAGGCCCGATCAAAACCATGACGCCGATTGAGCCAATGACGAATCCAATAAATCGGCGCAGTTTCATCGCCTCACCGGGCACCAGAAAATGCGCCAAGGGCAATACGAATAGTGGCACAACCGCCATACAGACCCCGGCAAAGCCCGAGGCCACAGATTCCTGCGCCCAAGACAGCAACGCAAAGGGCAGCGCATTTGACAGCAATGCCATGCACAGAATGAATACCCAAATTTTCCCTGCGTTTTCACCTTTGCGTGCGGGCAAACTCACACCCTTGGCACGAATAATCATAAGCAAAAATGCCGCCCCCAAACACAGGCGTGTCGCGACCAGAAACAAAGGCCCCGTGCCTTCCAACGCTATGGTAACGAACATAAACGACGCCCCCCAAATCACACCAAGAATGGCAAGCTTGATCCAATTGATTGGGGCGATGGTCTGCATATCCAGGGGCCTTTCCACAAAAAGGGCATCCGTTGCCGGATGCCCCATCAACTTCATGTCTTGAAGATCAGTTCTTTTCCTGATCCACAAGCTTGCCAGCAGAAATCCAGGGCATCATGCCACGCAGTTTTGCACCGGTTGCTTCGATCTGGTGCTCATCGTTGTGACGACGTGACGCTTTGATGGTTGGCTGACCAACCGCGTTTTCCAGCATGAAGTCACGAACGAATTTACCCTGTTGGATGTCGTTCAGAACCTCTTTCATACGTGCTTTGGTTTCGTCGTACTTCAGAATTCGCGGGCCTGTAACGTACTGGCCATATTCCGCGGTGTTGGAGATCGAGTAGTCCATGTTGGCGATGCCGCCTTCGTAGATCAGGTCAACGATCAGTTTTACTTCGTGCAGGCATTCGAAATAGGCCATTTCAGGTGCGTAGCCAGCTTCGACCAGTGTTTCAAATCCACAACGGATCAGCTCAACAAGGCCACCGCAGAGAACCGCCTGCTCACCAAAGAGATCAGTTTCGCACTCTTCACGGAAGTTGGTTTCGATGATGCCCGAGCGGCCGCCACCGATAGCGGAACAGTAAGACAGACCAACTTCAAGCGCTTTGCCGCTTGCGTCGTTTTCAACAGCAACCAAGCAAGGCACGCCGCCGCCTTTGACGTATTCGCCGCGTACAGTGTGGCCTGGGCCTTTGGGCGCCATCATGATCACGTCAACGCCGGCCTTTGGCTCGATCAGGCCAAAGTGTACGTTCAGGCCGTGGGCGAATGCGATCGCGGCACCCGGCTTGATGTTGTCGTGAACGTATTTCTTGTATGTTTCTGCCTGCAGCTCATCAGGCATGGTGAACATAATGACGTCGCACCATGCTGCCGCTTCGGCGATACCCATAACGGTCAGGCCTTCGGCTTCGGCTTTTTTCGCGCTTGGCGAGCCTTCGCGCAGGGCAACAACAAGGTTTTTCGCGCCAGAATCGCGCAGGTTCAGCGCGTGGGCGTGGCCTTGGGAACCATAGCCAAGGATGGCCACTTTTTTCTCTTTGATCAGGTTTACATCGCAATCGCGATCATAATAGACGCGCATTTCCGTCTCCTTTGACATATCGGGTCTTGATGAGGTCAATTTAGCGCTTTTGCGGTGATAGAGATTTTAATATTTATTGAAATTACACGTTTTGTGGATTAATTATTCTCATTTACTCAATAATGGTAAAATTTAATGCTTGACGATACCGACCGCCGAATCTTGCGCCACTATCAGCATGACGCAACCCTTGGCCCAGCAGAATTGGCAGAACTGGCCAATGTAACACCGGCAACTTGTGCCCGGCGACTAGAGAAGATGCAAGCTGCAGGCATTATCCGCGCCAATCGTGCAGTGATAGACTGGCATGCTTTAGGCTACGAGGTAGAGGTCTCGCTTCGCATAACTCTCGACAAGACCAATCCTCGCGCTTTTGATGAATTCATCCTCGAGGCGCGCGCGATCACCCATGTGGTCGAGATCCAGACCTTCTTGGGTCGGGTCGATGTGCGCTTATCTGTGATTGCGCGCGACATGGCGCATTATCAAAGCATCTATCGCAGCAGCATTCTAACCCTACCCCACATCGCGGACATTGAAGCCTTGATGCACGTTGCCCACCTGAAATCAGACGAGGTACTGCCCTTATGATCGAACTGGACAGCACTGACCACCTCATCCTGCGTGAATTGATCGAAGATGCCACCCAAAGCGCCAGCAAGATCGGGCGTAAACTAAACCTTTCGCAACCCGCAACATGGCGGCGGATCAAGCGTCTTCAGGAAACGGGCGTGATCAAGGGGCAACGGCTGGATTTGGATCGTGAGAAACTTGGCTTTGGTGTCACTGTTTTTCTGGGCATCAAATTGGCAACCAAAGGCCGCGTCAGTCTAGATGACTTTGAACGGGCCGTCGCCGCAATCCCCGAAGTTCAAACCGTTGAGCATATCCTTGGGGTTTATGACTATCGCTTACGTGTGGTCGCCCGCGACATATCGGATTTTGAACGGGTTTTACGTCGCCGGATCATGATGATGCCCGGTGTGGGTGACGTTGAAGCAAACGTACTTTTAAGTGAGGAACGCCGCCCCGGCCCGATTGGTTGAGCCATTGACACAAGGCTATGTCGGTTCTCACCCCCTGTTTGGCGTCTTTTCGCTGTTGTCTTATGGCATGTGGCTGCTATGGCACATGTAAATACACTCGCATGACGCAACAGGAGACACCAAATGTCCGCTCTTCTCGACCATATTGACCCAGATGGGTTGCAGGAATTTTCCGTCGTTTTCACCGATCGCTCGCTAAACCACATGTCCGCAGCCTTCCAAGAAGTGATGCGCGACACGTCCAGCATGCTGAAAGATGTCTACAACGCCGATGCCGTGGCGCTGGTCCCTGGTGGTGGCAGCTACGCGATGGAAGCCGTTGCACGTCAATTCGGCCACGGCGCTCATGCATTGATCGTCCGCAATGGCTGGTTCTCGTTCCGTTGGACGCAGATCTTTGACGCGGGACAGTTCACATCGGACACAACGGTTTGTATGGCGCGCCAGAACGGCAATGACCCGCAGACACCGTTTGCCCCTGCCCCGATCGAAGAGGTTACCGCCAAAATCCGCGAAGCCAAGCCCGATGTGGTTTTTGCTCCGCATGTTGAAACCTCTGCCGGTCTGATCCTGCCTGACGATTACATCACCGCATTGGCCTCGGCCGCGCATGAAGTTGGCGCGCTGATGGTGCTGGATTGCATTGCCTCCGGCTGTGCCTGGATCGACATGAAGGCCACCGGCGTTGACGTGCTGATCTCGGCCCCGCAAAAAGGTTGGTCCGCGTCCCCATCCGCCGGTCTGGTCATGATGACCGAACGCGCGTTGGAGCGTATGGAAAACACCAGTTCCGATAGCTTTGCCATTGATCTGAAAAAATGGCATTCGATCATGCAGGCCTATGAAAACGGTGGCCACGCGTACCACGCAACCATGCCGACAGACGCACTGCGTGCCTTCCGCGACACGATGGTTGAAACCCGCGATTACGGTTTTGAGAAACTGCGCGACGCACAGTGGGAGCTGGGCAACGGTGTCCGTGCAATGCTGGCGGCCAAAGGCGTTAAATCGGTTGCGGCCGAAGGCTTTGGCGCCCCCGGCGTTGTTGTCAGCTACACCACAGACCCTGACGTCCAAAATGGCAAGAAGTTTGCGGCCCTTGGCATGCAGATTGCGGCAGGCGTCCCATTGGCCTGTGACGAGCCCGAAGGTTTCATGACCTTCCGTTTGGGTCTCTTTGGTCTTGATAAGCTCTATGATGTCCCGGCGACGCTGAAACGCCTTGAGACGGTTCTGGATCAGGTTCTTTGATCTTCAATGCCCCGCCTCGGCGGGGCATTTTTTTAGCCGCGCATGCCAAGGCCCATTTGCATCAGAGCCTTGCGCACCGGGGCCATCCCGTAAATCGCATTCAATCCCATCGCCCGCAGATCTCGCAAAGGCTGCGCATGCATTTGCGATGCCCGATTGAGCAGATCAATGCCTGCCACACGCGTGGCGATATCGGTATGGCGCTGGCGATGATACTGCTCCAGCATTTGTGCATCGCCCAGGCAATCCGGCGCGGCCTGCGCCAAATCTAGCAACGCGCGCATATCAGCCAAAGACATGTTCAGCCCCTGTGCCCCGATGGGGGGCACCACATGTGCAGCCTCTGCCACCAGTGCAAGACGTTCGCCACAAAGGCTTTTTGCCTGCTGACTGATAATCGGCCAAACCGTACGGCGCGACACCAATTTTAGTGGGCCATAAAGTAGGCACGAGCGTTCATTCATAGCCGCCTCAAACTCTGCCTCGGGCAGTGCAGCCAGACGCTGTGCTTCCGCCCCATCCTCCATCCATACGATTGCCGAACAGGGCAGCCCTTCGAAATCCGGCAATGGCACCAGCGTAAATGGGCCGCCTGACCGGTGGATTTCAGTGGAGACATGCTCATGTGGTGTGGGGTGCGTGACCGTAAACGCCAGGGCTTTTTGTCCGTAACGTGTTGTTTTCACATCGATCCCCGCAGCTTGCCGCAAGGTTGAGTTGCGCCCGTCTGCGGCGATGGCCAACTGGCACCGGATGCGGTTCCCGTTGGTCAGACCAACACGCGCCTCTGATGTACGGGTAAAGAGCGACGTGACCCCTACACCCGGTTGGAATGTCACATTGCTCAAACCATCGATGTGAGTCAGCATTTCGCGACGCAGCAGCCAATTTGGCAAGTTCCACCCAAAAGGCAGATCGGAAATGTCGCTGGCGTCAAACTCTTTGATCACGCGCGGCGCGGGCTCAACTCCGCCGGCATCGACAATACGCATGATCTGCAAATCCGCAGCAAAGGGTGCAAGCCGGGCCCAAAGACCTGCATCCTCCAACGTCTGTTGTGCAGGCTGCAAAAACGCCGTTGTACGCAGATCTGAGCCTTGCGCATTGCGCTCAGTCACGGGTGGCGCGGGATCAACGCAGATCACCGAAAAACCGGCGTTACCAAAAAGAATGGCTGCTGTCAGCCCGGCAACCCCGCCCCCGGCAATTAGAATGTCAATTTGCGTATCTGCCATGGCCTCTGTTTAGCCACGTGAGATCAGGATGAGAACGACAAACATCACCGGCACCATGGCAACGGCAGGCAGGTAAAGCCCAAGCACCCCGAATTTCAGAATGGCAATGCCCCACAGTGAAATGACGGTGACCAAAGCATACCAGATGTGATCAGATGATCCGTACATTAAATCTCGCGCCATCCAGCCGATGATCGGGATCATGAAAAACAGCCGCTGCCAAATTGGCGGGCGATGAGAGTGAGAGGTCGTGTCCATGGTGCCCCTTTCGAACGCTTGCCTTTCAGATAACGCACAACCCTCGAAACGGTATGCGCCAAATTGTCCTAAGCTTAGGATCAACCGGTGAGTACTGACAAAAATTTAGTCAAATCATCGGTGTGGTGGTGAATGAAGTCTGCATCCTCTTCCGCTTCAGCCACCAGAATTGTGCGCATTCCCATGGCGTAGGGTTGCGCGAGATTGCGCGGGTCATCTTCGAACATTGCGGCCTTTGATGGGTCGACGCCGTCTTGAGTAAAAATCGCTTCAAATGCAGCGCGTTCCGGTTTCGGCAGAAACCCTGCGTTTTCGACACCGTAAACCGCATCGAATGCGCCACCTAACCCCCTGCGCTCCAACACCTTTTGCGCATAAGGTGCACAGCCATTGGTATAAACAATCTTGCGGCCTGGCAGATCATCAATACGCCCGCGCAAATCCTGATCAGGCTCCAGTTCATCAAAGCAAATGTCATGCACATGCGAAAGATACGGCCCGGGGTCGAGGTCATGTTCACGCATCAACCCTGCCAGCGTAGTGCCGTGTGTGCGCCAATAATTATATCGAATCCGATCGGCCTCATCCCGGGGGACCTGCAGCTGTTCCATCACATATTGCGTCATCCGCGTTTCAATCTGATCGAACAGTTTTACCCGCGGCGGGTAAAGTGTGTTGTCGAGGTCAAAAACCCAGGTGTCCACATGTGTGAAGTGTTGCTTTGGCATGCGCTCTGTGTACTTCAGGCCATGGCTTTAGGCAATCCGCCCAAGAGTGCTTGATTGTAAAGCACAGGCATGTCTACTGTCCGTGAAGGCAACGCCAAACGCAAAGACATGGAAAACCTATGAAATCTCCACCCAAAGACGCCTATGCCCTGATTTTGGAAGCGATTGATCTGGGCACTTTCAAACCCGGCGACCGGTTGGTGGAAAGCGATCTAGCTGATCGGTTTGGTGTGTCGCGCACGCCCATCCGGGAAGCCTTGCAACGATTGGAAACTCAATCTCTACTGACGCGGGATGGCCGCAGCCTGATCGTATCGTCGCTGGATCACAACCAGCTCGCCGAACTTTATGTGGTTCGCGCTGAGCTTGAGGGACTTGCGGCTAGTCTTGCAGCCCGACATGCGACCGATGAAGAAGTCAAAGTACTACGTGACATGGTCGAAGGCGACCAAGCGCTTTTGGGAGATCCCGAAGCCATGGCCAAAGCCAACCGTCGTTTTCACAAACAGATCCATTTGGCGTCGCATAACCGCTTTCTTGTACAGCAACTAGATCTTGTACACCGTTCAATGGCCCTGATGGCGATCACATCACTTGCGGCCGAAGGGCGCGACAAGGATGCCTTGGATGAACACAATGCCATCGTTACCGCCATCGAGGCGCGCGACTCTGAAAGTGCAGCGACCGCATTGAAGGCGCATATTTCAAAGGCCTTTGTGACTCGCCTCAAGCTCGATTCTGGCGAGGTGAGTAGCGTCGTCTGATCTGTCGGTTGTTTCCTTCCCCAAGGACAACCCGTGCGCGGTTTTATCCCAGTAGAACGGCTTAAAAATCAATTCATAGAGCGCCTTGTAAGCGGCAATCGCACCAAGCGGCGTGTAGAAATGCATTGTCGGCGCCCAGAGCATTAGATGTCTATGCCTTGGGCCTGACACGCTGCTGGCATGAATGGTGATGTTCAGCAACTCGATACTTAAAAACAGGCTGGCAAACAGTGTCAAAACAGTGGGGGACACAACGCCTTGCAAGGGGTGCGGCAGCCCGAACACAACCAACCAAAATGACCATAAAAACGGGGCCAACAAAAACTGCGAGAGTGCCGAAATGAAATGCGCCTGAAAACCCCAAAATTTCCAACGTCCCAATTGGCGGTACAGCACACCCGGTCGACGCATATGCACGAGGTAGGTGGTCATATACCCCTTGAGCCAGCGTGAGCGCTGCTTGATCCAAGCCCATGGCCGGCAGTTCGCCTCTTCCTGAGTGACCGTTTTGATCATCTCAGTCTCATAGCCATGCCGTGCCAGTCGAAAGCCAAGGTCCGCATCTTCCGTCACATTATGGGCATCCCAAGCCCCCAACTCTTCCAGTGCTTCACGTCGAAAATAAAGGGTTGTGCCCCCCAGAGGGATGGCGAACCCCAGTCGCGCCATGCCGGGTAAGATCAGACGAAACCAGCTCGCATATTCGATGGTAAAACACCGCGAGAGCCAATTTTGCCGGGCATTGTAATGATCCAGCACCCCTTGCAAGCAGGCGACATTTGACGGGGCTTGTTGAAAGCGGCGCGCGATTGTCGTGATCTGATCCGGATCTGGAGCATCTTCTGCATCAAAGACGCCAATGATTTCACCCTCGCAAAAATCGAGCGCATAGTTCATCGCGCGTGGTTTGGTGCGGGGTTGTCCGTCCGGAACCACAATAGCGCGCATCCATGGCGGTAAATCGATGGCGGCCAGTGTGGCCTGCGTTGTTTCATCTTCCTCCTCCAACACCAGTACCACATCCAAAAGACATTTTGGGTAAGTCAGCTGACTAAGCCGCGCCACAAGGGCATGTGCAATTTCGGTTTCGCGAAAGAGCGGCACAAGGATCGAAACCTTAGGCAAGGGTTGCCTCCCCTCTCCTTCTGCCCGCCTCTCTTGAGAAGTCGGCGCAACCAGACTGGCCACAAAAGCAGAGGCCTTAAGCGTTGCCGACACAATTAAAGTAAACGCGGCCCACAACATGAAGGCACAAAAGGTTGCAGTAGGAGCCCAGAAAGCTGCGGCGATGATCAGAGTCATTACTCCCATAGCCACCGCAATCCGCAATCCCCGCCGATCAGCCCAACTGCGACTGCTTTCATGCAAAGCCACGCGTTTGGCCGCAGCGTCGGTCAGCGCATCTTTGAACAGTGAAACTATCCGGTTTTGCACATCGTTACGTGTAGCGGGTAAAATGCGAGATGTTTGAGGATCAATCGCCAGTCGGTCCTGAATACACTGCAGCCCCTCTATATCGCCACAAGCCAGTGCCGGTTTTTGATCCTGATCTGTCAGGGGGAACATTGCATGTTTGAGCATATCTTGGGGTGGCAGGCCCATATCCCGAAAAGGAAGCGTTTTGAGATCTTGCTTTTGCAGCGTGCGCGACCTGAATTGCCGAGCATGGGCGCGCAGCAGGTCATCTTGTGTCGCCAGATCCTCCGCCATCAGTATGCGATCCAACGAGGCATCACAATAGCGGCCAACAATTCGCGCCAAAGACAGGTCTTTTTCGCTCAAACCCGCACAATCGGTCAAAGCCTGCTCGAACCGGGCACGCTGATCTTCGCCCTCGACCATAGGCGTATCCAGTTGACGAAGTTCCGAAATGCCCATCTTGCGCCTCATCCTCTTCCAAACAGAAAGAGAATGGCGCGGTAGGGTTAATGAAACATGAAAACGTGGTTAACGAAGGTTAACCTGCCATCGAGGCTGCAAACCGCTCGAACAGATAAAAGCTGTCCTGTGGTCCGGGGCTGGCTTCGGGGTGGTGTTGAACCGAGAAGACTGGACGATCCTTGATCCGGATACCGCAGTTGGAGCCGTCAAACAAAGAGACGTGCGTTTCAACCACGCCTTCGGGCAAGGTTTGGCTATCGACTGCAAAACCATGGTTCATCGAGGTGATTTCTACCTTGCCGGTTTCCAAATCCTTAACCGGGTGGTTTGCACCGTGGTGGCCGTGGTTCATCTTAATCGTCTGCGCACCCAGGGCGAGCGCAAGCATCTGGTGTCCGAGGCAGATCCCGAACACGGGGATCTCCTGTTCCAGAACCTCTTTGATCATCGGCACGGCATATTCGCCTGTTGCCGCCGGATCACCCGGACCATTTGACAGGAACACGCCATCAGGATTGTGCGCCAGAACCTCTTCGGCGGTGGCGGACGCAGGCAAAACAGTCACTTCACACCCCGCACTCGCGAGGCAGCGCAAGATGTTGCGCTTGGCACCATAATCCACGGCAACTACCTTGTGTTTGGCATTTTCCTGGCGTTCGAAACCACCCGGCCAAGCCCAACGCATCTCGTCCCAGCGATAAGATTGCGCGCAGGTGACGTCTTTGGCCAGATCTAACCCTTCGAGCCCGACAAAACCACGGGCCTGTTCGACCAGCGCGTCAACGCCAAAGTTTCCTTCTGGATCGTGGGCCATTGCGACATGCGGCGCACCCTGCTGACGAATGGCGCGCGTCAGGCGGCGGGTATCCACACCACCGATGGCGATCCGCCCACGACTGGCCAGCCAGCTTGCCAGATGCTCGGTCGCGCGCCAGCTGCTTGGGTCGGTCGGGTCCCACTTCACCACCATACCTTCGGCCACCGGATCACCGGTTTCGTCATCCTCGGGATTCACACCAACATTGCCGATATGCGGAAAGGTGAAGGTCACGATCTGCCCGGCATATGATGGGTCGGTCATAATTTCCTGATAGCCTGTCATCGCAGTGTTAAAGCACAGCTCGGCAGTCACTACCCCTGTTGCTCCGAACCCCTGTCCGTAGAAAACGGTTCCATCAGCCAAGGCAAGGCAGGCAGTCGGGCGGGATGAGGACGCAGTAGCCATAACGGGAATCTCCGGAGCGCAAATTTGCGCGAACCTATGCCCGCCCCCGCCGAGGGTCAACCCTGAAGATCCACCAGAACGCGCCATATTTCGCGCCTTTTCAGCCTCACCTTTCGGACGGTTGCCTCTGGTTGAACACTTCGGTATACGACGTAACTTGTGACTGACCATGGGGATGGAAATCATGGGATTACGCGAGCAGGTAAATACGGCCCTGAAACAGGCCATGAAAGACAAAGACAGTGCACGTCTGACAACCCTCAGACTGATCAATGCTGCCATCAAAGATCAGGACATCGCCAAACGTGGTGGCGATGATGACGCCTGTGTGAATGACGACGAAATTCTTGCAATCCTTGGAAAAATGACCAAGCAACGCAACGAAAGCGTACGCGCCTACGAAGAAGGTGGTCGGATTGATCTGGCCGAAGGCGAGCGCTCGGAGATCAAGATCATCGAAGAGTTTCTGCCACGCCAGCTTGATGAGGCCGAGGTCGAGGCAGCGATTGAGAAAGCGATCAGCGATATCGGTGCGAGCTCGATTCGTGACATGGGCAAGGTCATCGGCCAGTTGAAAGAAAAATACACTGGCCAGATGGATTTTGGCGCGGTTGGACCGATTGTCAAAAACCGCCTGTGCAACGTAGGATAAGTATCACGGTCGGTTTGCGGCCTTAGCCTTGTTTAAAACATCCAAAAGCTCAACGTATAGGGCTTTGCGCTCATCCTCTGATAGGAAAGCGCCAAGCTCGACTTCACGTCCGTTTCCCTTGAGGGTCAGATAATTTTCCACCGGCCCGCCGCTTTGGTGCAGGGTGACTTTCACCCAATAGCTCTGGCTCTTCCATTCTCGCGTTGTTCCATTCGGTTCCATCCGGCGCAGGTGGGTGATTTTCGGCGTGATGGTCAGTTCTTCCACCAGACGACCGGTGAAATAACTGTATTCCAGCGCCCACCACAACCCAGCCACCGCAAGCAGAAGAAAGGGCAAAAGCCCCCAAAGAACGAAAGTTCCCAGCAATGGATAAAGCGGTATGGTGATGACACCAAAGGTGATCAGAATGAACCCGGCAAAGCCGCGCCGGGACAATGAGCGATACGGTTGTGCTACTAACCTGCGCTCTGAAGGATTACCTGTATCGCTCCATTCATAAGACATGCCTGATGATCCAACCCTTTAGGTATCCATCCAGATGGTCACGGGCCCATCATTGAGCAATTCAACTTTCATGTCGGCTCCGAACTGCCCTCGCTCGACCGCGATCTCCTGCGCGGCGAGTTGGTCGGCAAAATACTCATAAAGGCGCTTCGCCTCGTCTGGTGGTGCGGCCTCAGAAAATCCAGGCCGGTTACCGCGCGAGGTGTCAGCGGCTAATGTAAACTGGCTCACCACCAATGCACTACCTTCTATTTCGCGTAGCGATAGGTTCATCTTGCCCGCGTCATCCTGAAAGATGCGCAGTTTTGAGATTTTAGCGGCCAGTTGCTCCGCTTGTGCCTCTGCATCACCTCGCATGGCGCAAATCAAGACCAACAGTCCCCGTCCGCATTGCCCCACCATTTCGCCTTCAACTTGCACAGCCGCATGGCTCACGCGCTGTATCAATGCTCGCATTTCTTGGCCCTCCACTGCTAACATCGATACCTGCCGCCCATGACAATGACCAGAACAGAAGCATTTGGTAATTGTCCCAAACAGATGGTAAGTCACGCGAATGGAAAACCGGTCTTTCATTCCACGCGGTGCAGCAAGCTATCAGGTAGACTATGATGGTCCACCCAAGGACTACTATTTTGTCCTGCTGCCCAAGCTGACGCTGCTGGCGTTTACCTCAGCGATTGAGCCGTTGCGGATTGCCAATCAGATCACTAATCGCACGCTCTATCGGTGGCATCTGATGACCCGGGATGGACAGCCTGTCAGCTGTTCTTGTGGGGTGACGATCACCCCAGATTCCGAGCTGATCGATATCTCACGCCACGCCAGTGCGTTCATTTGCTCCGGCATTGAACCGGCTGAAACGCTGGTGCCGCAACTGACCACCTGGATCAGTCGGCAAATCACCAATGGGGCCAAGGTCGGCGGCATCTGCACCGGGGCGTTTGCGCTGGCCAAGGCAGGGCTGCTCAAGCGCCGGCGCTTTACCCTGCATTGGGAAAACCAGCCGGGGTTTGAGGAAATGTTTCTGGATCTCACGCCCACCGGCACGATTTACGAAAACGATAATGGCTTGCTGACCTGCGGCGGTGGCAGTGCTGCGACAGATATGATGTTGGATATTATCGAAAACGACCATGGTGCCAATCTGGCGGCGTTGGTCGCGGACATGGGATTACACACCCGCAACACAACCGGTAGCGTGCCACAGCAATCCGCCTATGCTCATGCGCTTAGCAGCCGAAACCCGCATCTGATTGCTGCCATGGACTTCATGGCGCAGAACATTGAATACCCCGTGGAGATCACTGATATTGCAGATGAAATCGGCATTTCGCGCCGCCAGCTTGAGCGCCACTTCAAGCGCTATGTCTCGGCCACCCCGGCGCAGTTTTATCTGGAGATGAGGATCAACCGTGCACACGCCCTGTTGAATGAAACCAGCCTCAGCATTGCCGAGATTGCCGCGGCCACTGGCTTTGGCAGTTCATCGCAGTTTTCAACACGGTTTCGGAAACGCTATGGTAAGCCACCCAACGCCTATCGCAAGGGTTAGGGTTTGCGATTTGGGCGGCGACGCGTGCGTTTGGGGCCGGGTTTCTTGTCCTCTTCCGGCTCGGGCTTCATTCCTAGCTGATCGCGCAGCACCCGCGAGCGAATTTCTTCGACCTCGCCGGATTTCAACTGCCCCAACTGAAACGGCCCATAAGACACTCGGATCAACCGGTTCACCGCCAATCCAACCGCCTCCATGGCGCGACGAATCTCGCGGTTTTTACCTTCGCGCAAGCCAACAGTGACCCATGCATTGGCACCTTGTTGGCGATCCAACGACACGTTCATAGGCTGAAACATCTCACTACCGATCGCCAAGCCTTTGCGCAAAGGGGCAAACGTCTCGTCCGTGGGTCGTCCGTTCACCCGCACGCGGTACTTGCGCAGCCAACCGGTTGAGGGCAGTTCAAGCTTACGCTTCAGCTCACCGTCATTGGTCAAAAGCAACAGGCCTTCAGAGTTGAGATCCAGGCGCCCCACACTCATTACACGCGGCAATTCCGGCGGCAGCTCATCATAGATGGTTGCACGCCCTTTCTCATCACTAGTGCTAGTCACCAAACCTGTTGGTTTGTTGTACAACCACATCCGGGCAGGCTCTGCTGCGGCTAGTGGCTTTCCATCAACAGTGATTTGATCTTTGGCCGTCACGTTGAGCGCAGCGCGTTCAATCACCTTGCCGTTAACCTTAACAAGGCCGGCTTCGATCAAACGCTCAGCTTCGCGGCGGCTGGCCAATCCAGCGCGGGCGATCACCTTTGCGATACGTTCACCTTCGGGAGTTTTTTGTGTCATGGCCCCGCTTACCCTATCATCTTCTCTTGCGAAAGACCTGATGACAGGGCAATCACGTCCCATGCGTTTTAACAGCCATATGCAGACGGCCTTGAGTGAGGCCCGTGCCGCCGCAAAGCGAGGTGAAGTGCCTGTGGGGGCTGTGATTACCAGTGCAGAGGGGCGGATTATCGCCCAGGCGGGCAATCGCACCCGCGAGTTGAACGATCCGACAGCACACGCCGAAATATTGGCGATCCGTGAGGCCTGCCACACGTTAGGGCAAGAGCGGCTGACCGGCTACGACCTCTATGTCACGTTGGAGCCTTGCCCGATGTGTGCGGCGGCCATCTCGAACGCGCGGATCAATCGGTTGTATTTTGGCGCTTCTGATCCAAAGTCGGGCGGCGTCACCCATGGCGCGCGGGTATTCAGCCATCCGCAATGTCATCATGCACCAGAAATATATGACGGATTGTCCGCAGCCGAATGCGAGGCCCTGCTCAAGGAATTCTTTGCTGCAAAGCGATGAACGATTTAACCTTCCAAGGCTTGCTGCAGGTCCGCGATCAGATCATCCACATGCTCGATCCCAATCGACAGGCGCAGTAGGCCCGGTGGAATACCAGAATGCGGCTCGATCGAGTGGCGATGTTCTACAAGGCTTTCGACCCCACCCAATGACGTGGCACGATGAAACAGGTTCAATCGTCCAATGGCGGCCAGTGCGGCAGGTTCGCCGCCTTTGACAATGGCTGACAGCAGATAGCCAAATCCACCCAGCATCTGGCGTCTGGCGATGTCGTGACCCGGATGGTCAGGCAGACCCGGATACCATACCGCCTCTACGTTTTCATGTGTCGTCAGAAATTCCGCAATGGCCTGCGCATTCTGGCTCATGCGCTCCAGTCGCAATGGCAAGGTCCGCATGCCGCGCATCAACAGCCACGCCTCAAACGGCCCGATAATGGCCCCGGCGTCATGACGGTCCAAGGCGATGGCCTGCCATGTTGCGCTTTCCACGTCAGCGCACGAAAGCACCCCGGCCAACACATCTGTATGGCCGTTGATGGCCTTGGTTGCGGAGTGCATTACGATGTCTGCGCCCAGTTCCAGCGCATTGGTCATGCCCGGCGGGGCTGCTGTGCCATCCACGGCCAAAATCGCACCTGTGCGATGCGCCAGATTTGCAGCAGCAGAGATATCCGTGATCTTCAGCCATGGGTTTGATGGTACTTCGATCCAAACCAAATTGGCTGGGCCTTCACAAGCTGTCTGCAAAGCCGCAAGATCAGAACAATCGACCTGATCCAAAGTGATCTCCCGGCGCGCACAAAAATCCTGCGCCCATTTTGTCACGCCCCAGTAGATCCCGGTTTGCATGACAATACGCCCGCCATTGGGAACGGTACGAAACAAAGCGACCACCGCCGCCATGCCCGACGGGAAAAGCAATGTGCCTGCCGCACCTTCCAACTGTCGCAGCACCTCTTCAGCGTGACGCACGGTATCATTGTCATCCCGGCCATATATCTTGTCAGCTTTCAGCAGAGCATTATCCGCACCTCGCAAAAACGTGGTCGCGGGTTGGATGCCCGGTACTACGCCAGCCCCGGCAGGGTCGACTGCCCCTGCCGCCTGTGCCGCGATGGTTTCTGGTTTCAAAGGCGGTTTACTCACAGCGCATACAGCCGCCCGGGCCCCCAGTCTTTGGCATCAATTCCAGCAAGCTTCAGCAAATGCCAGACCAAAGCGGAGTTTGAGCTGATCACGGGGAGGTTCAACTCTGCTTCGACCTCTTCGATCACTCCAAAGGAACGTAAGTTGGTACAACTGGCAAAGACTGCTTGCACACCCTCAGTTTGCGCGGCTTTCAGCATTGCCGTTTGAGTGCTGCACTCGGCAATCCGCGCAACTGTGGAATCTTCGCTTTCGCCAAAGCTTTCTTCGCTCACCGTCTCGATCCCATGCTCGGCCAAATAGGCACGCATCGGGGCGGTGACGCTGGGCACATAAGGGGTCACCAAGGCGATGCGTGTGGCTCCAACAGCCCGAAGTGCTTCGATCACTGCCGTCATCGGATTGGTCACAGGCACATCAGGATGCGCCTGCTGGACCAGACGTTCAACTTCCTTTGGGCCAATCACTGTGGCACCCGACGTGCAAGCATAGGCAATCGCCTTCATACCGTCAGGCAACAGCGACGCCGTGCCGGTCATCCCCTCCGCCATGGTTGTCAACTTCTCAGGTGTCACATCTGCCATGGCAGGAATACGTGCATGCAGCAGGTTGATACCCTGCCCTTCCAACACCTGACGCGCTTCAAATTCAAGCGTCTCATCCGTGCTGAGTACGATGGCCCCCAGCTTTTGTCCCCCTGCGGCCCCGTCATCCAGTTGATAGTCCATCAGTTTGCTCCCTTCCCCGCTGGCTTGCTGATCGTACCGCCAGACACGGCCGCGCGCACGCCTGTTGTGCCCGGCCCCGAAGTGGGCAGGCCCCGTTGCACCCGGACGGCCAGATGAGCAAAGGCCTGTGCTTCCAACATGTCGCCATCAAGACCAACGGCCTCGACCGGGTCGACTTGCGTGTCCAACACACCATTCAACATGTGCATCATGACAGGGTTTTTGCGGCCGCCGCCCGTTACCAGCACACGCCCGGGCGTAGAGGGGCAGCGTTTTAAACCCCGCGCCACCGCAGCTGCGCTCATCATGGTCAAGGTTGCCGCAGCATCTGCGTCGGACAACCCGGCCACCAGTTCCAAAACGTCAACGAATTCATCCCGGTCCAATGATTTCGGGGCCGGACGGTCGAAATACGGGTGCATCAGGAATTGCTCAACCGCGTCTACCGCCACACCGCCCTGCGTTGCCAAAGCGCCATCCTGATCGTAAGCGCGACCCAGTCGTTGCATCATCATGTCGTTGATCGGCGCATTCGCCGGGCCAGTATCAAAGGCCAACAGCGCCCCCGGATCGTCGGGTTTGCCCTGTTGCGGATCAATCCACGTCAGGTTGCCAACACCGCCAAGGTTCAAAAACGCAATAGGCCTCTCCGCCCCGATCCATTTGGCGCAGGCAAAGTGATAGAACGGTGCCAATGGTGCGCCTTCCCCGCCAAGCTGTACATCTGCAGTCCGGAAATCCCAAACCACGGGACAGGCCAGGTCATTGGCCAAAGCCGCTCCATCGCCAATCTGATGTGTCCCCCGGCCATGCGGATCATGCGCCAGGGTCTGGCCATGAAAACCCACCAGATCTGCATCCCCAAAGGAGCTCAGATGACCGGCGTGCGCCTGTTGGATCACCTGCAAAGCTTCGGAACAATCATCATCGTGCCACTTTCCCAGGGCTGATCGCAGGACCAATTGTTCGGCCTCGGAATAGGCGCGATAGCCGCTATCGCCAAAGGCATAGATTTTTTCGCCGTCGGTCTGAACCATCGCCGCATCGACACCATCCAATGATGTCCCCGACATCGCGCCCAGCGCCCAAATCGGTCCAGCCTTCATCATGGTCTTTTCCTTTGCCAAAACCCTGCCTATACATGCCCCGCAATCAACACTGGGACAAGCATAATGACCTACCACCCCAAATCGGATTTCATGACCGTCATGATTGAACGCGGCTTTCTGGCCGACTGCACCGATTATCAGGGCCTTGATGAGGCGCTGACCAGTGGGGTGCAAACAGCTTATATCGGGTACGATGCGACGGCCCAGTCTTTGCACGTTGGCCATTTGATGAACATCATGGTGCTGCGTTGGTTGCAAAAGACAGGTCACAAGCCGATTACGTTGATGGGCGGCGGAACAACGAAGGTAGGGGACCCCTCCTTCAGATCAGACGAACGCCCGTTGCTAGGGCCTGAACAAATCGACGCCAATATCGACGGAATGAAGCAGGTCTTTGCAAAGTACTTGTCGTATGACGATGCCGAAAACGGCGCCTTGATGCTCAACAATGCTGAATGGCTGGATGGGCTGAACTATCTCGAATTTCTGCGCGACATCGGGCGGCACTTTTCGGTCAACCGGATGCTGTCCTTTGAATCGGTCAAATCACGACTGGACCGGGAGCAATCCCTGTCCTTCCTCGAGTTCAACTATATGATTCTGCAGGCCTATGACTTTTTGGAACTAAACCGCCGCTACGGCTGTGTGCTCCAAATGGGCGGCAGCGATCAATGGGGCAATATTGTCAACGGAATCGATCTAACGCGTCGTGTTCTGGACCACGAGATTTATGGCCTCACGACCCCTCTACTCACGACCAGCGACGGGCGCAAAATGGGTAAATCTCAGGGTGGTGCAATCTGGTTGAACGGAGACATGCTCTCGCCCTACGAATTTTGGCAGTTTTGGAGGAACACAACCGATGCAGACGTCGGTCGATTCCTGAAGATTTTCACCGAACTGCCCGTGGATGAATGTGATCGTTTAGCGGCACTCGCAGGATCGGAAATTAACGCTGCCAAAATCATTCTGGCCAACGAGGTTACGGCACTGTTGCACGGTGCTGATGCGGCGAAGGCGGCTGAAGCGACAGCACACGAAGTGTTCGAAAAAGGTGGCGTCGGCGACGACCTTCCAACGTACGAGTTGAGCGCTGATGAACTTGGCGACGGCATTTCCATCGTTCAGTTGATCGTCAAATCCGGTCTGGTGAAGTCCGGCAAAGAGGCCAAACGCCTGATCAACGAAAATGGCGCCAAGCTAGATGACGAACCATTGACCGACGCCGGGCTAATGCTGGATGCATCGGCGCTGGCTTCCCCGATCAAGCTCAGCGCAGGCAAAAAACGCCATGCACTCGTTAAACTCGGCTAACATTTTTGAAACTGCGGGATGAAAATCCATCCCGCAGTTCGATTCAGCTTCGTGAATTTTATATGACACAGCGTTTTTCGGATTGACGCATGCTGATATATCAATAATTCATGATATATGGATAAGTCAAACGCCCTCCTCGCCCTTGCGGCCCTCTCACAATCAACTCGGCTGGACGTGTTTCGACTTCTGGTCAAAGCAGGCGCAGATGGCATGCTGGCTGGAGAAATAGGTGAAGCGCTCACCGTCAAACAAAACACCATGTCCGCCAATCTGGCCGTGCTGACGCAGGCCGGCCTTTTGCGCAACACTCGCGAAGGCAGAATGGTTCGCTACTTCGCCAATATGGACGGCATGCGCGGTCTGCTCGCTTTCCTGATGGAGGATTGCTGCGGCGGACGGCCGGAACAATGCAAACCCTTGATCGATGAGATCGCCTGCAACTGCTGACACTTTAATTCTGACAAGGAACCTCAGATGTCTGATCCTCTCAATGTGCTCTTTCTATGCACGGGCAATTCCGCTCGGTCCATTCTCGCCGAGGCCATCATCGACCGCGAAAGCATGGGCCGGTTCAAAGGCTATTCCGCAGGATCCAACCCAGCCGGGGAGCCAAATCCTTACGCAATCCAATTGCTTGAAAACCTGAACCACGACACTTCGGGATTGCGTTCTAAAAACTGGGATGAGTTTTCTGGCCCTGATGCACCACAGATGGATTTCATCTTCACCGTCTGTGACAATGCCGCGAATGAAACCTGTCCGATTTGGCCCGGCCACCCTGCATCGGCCCACTGGGGATTACCTGATCCAGCGGCAGTCGAGGGAAGTGACGCCGAAATCGCACTCGCCTTTGCCGACACCTATCGCATGCTGCGCAACCGTATTTCTGTGTTTGTGAATCTGCCATTGGCAGAACTGAGCAAGCTCTCTTTGCAAGAAAAACTAAACGAAATTGGCCAGACAAAGGACTGAAATCTATGACGTTTGACCTTCCCCGCCGCCTCGCAGCCGAGACGCTCGGCACTGCAATGCTTGTCGGCACTGTCGTCGGCTCGGGTATTATGGCGGATATGCTAAGTGACGATGTTGCCGTATCACTAATGGGCAACACCATTCCGACAGGTGCCATTCTTGTGGTGCTGATCACCATGCTGGGGCCCATTTCGGGCGCACACTTCAACCCTGCTGTGACCGTCGCCTTTACCCTGCGCCGCGAAATTTCCGTTGCTGAGGCGGTTCCTTATATCGCGGCGCAGATCATCGGCGGTATTTTGGGCAGCATTGTCGCGCATGGCATGTTCGGCCTTGATCTGATCCAGACCTCACAAACCATCCGCACCGGGCCACCGCAATGGTTCGCAGAGGTTGTGGCCACTTTCGGTCTGGTTGGAACGATCTTGGCCGGGATCAAATTCCGGGTCGAGGCGGTTCCCATGCTGGTCGGGCTTTATATCACAGCCGCCTATTGGTTCACGGCGTCAACGTCATTTGCTAATCCCGCCGTCGCTATTGCCCGTTCGTTCACCGACACATTCGCCGGAATTCGCCCCGTCGATCTGCCGGGCTTCGTCACAGCCGAACTGATCGGCGCCGTTATCGCCACGCTGTTTTTTGGCTGGCTCTTGCAAGACACCCAAAAGGACTAATCACATGAGCATTGTCATCCATCACAATCCCGGTTGCGGGACATCAACCAATGTGCTCGATATCATCCGTCAGGCAGGGTACGATCCGGTCGTGGTTGAATACCTAAACACGGGTTGGACCAAAGAGCAGCTTCAGGGGCTTTTTGCCGCCGCTGACCTGACGCCGCGTGGTGCCTTGCGCACCTATAAAACCAATGCCGAAGAACTGGGCCTGACCGATCCGTCAGTGTCAGATGAGGCCTTGCTTGATGCGATGGTTGAAAATCCGGTGCTGGTCAATCGCCCGATTGTCTGCAGTAACAAGGGCGTGGCCCTGTGCCGCCCGAGCGAGAAGATCCTCGACCTGCTGCAAAACTGGCCTGCGGGCCCGGTTTACAAGAAAGACGGTGAGATGATCCTGGACGAGGATGGCAACCGCGTATGAGTGATACACCAAACATCAATGATGAGGCCCTTCATCCCATTGACGACGCAAAGCTGTTCCTACAGGAGCGCTCACTGCACGGCCCGCGCATTCTTCTGCTCTATGGCAGCCTGCGAGACAGGTCCTATTCGCGCCTGATGGCCGAAGAAGCCGCGCGCATTCTCGAACGTTTTGGTGCTGAAACCCGCATGTTCAACCCTTCGGGCCTGCCCCTGCCGGATGATGAGGACGCCGATCACCCCAAGGTCGCAGAGCTGCGTGACTTGGTTATGTGGTCCGAAGGCATGGTCTGGGTCTCACCCGAACGGCACGGCACCATGACCGGCGTGATGAAGTCACAGATCGACTGGATCCCCTTGGCCCCGATTGGTGGCATCCGCCCGACACAGGGCAAGACGCTCGCCATTGCACAGGTGTGCGGAGGATCGCAGAGCTTCAATGCCGTGAACCAGATGCGTATTTTGGGGCGCTGGATGCGGATGCTGACCATTCCCAATCAGTCCTCTGTGCCCAAGGCCTTTCTGGAATTCGAGGACGATGGCCGCATGAAACCATCGCCCTTTTACAACCGGATCGTTGATGTAATGGAAGAACTGGTCAAGTTCACCCTGCTTACACGTGGGCAGAAGGATTATCTGGTAGATCGCTACTCTGAGCGGGTGGAGAGCCGCGAAGAGCTTTCAAAACGCGTCAACATGAAAGCCGCGACCTGAAACGAAAAACGCGGCCCCAGTTGGACCGCGTTTCACTAACTTAGAGCTTTAAAAGCTTAGTCAACCGAGATGTTAACAGCCGACTCGCGGCCGTCACGGCCTGCTTCGATGTCGAAGGTTACTTTTTGGTTGTCAGCCAGACCTGTCAGGCCTGAACGCTCAACAGCTGAGATGTGTACAAATACATCTTTGCTGCCACCTTCAGGTGCGATGAAGCCGTAGCCTTTAGTTGTGTTGAACCATTTTACGGTGCCAGTGGCCATATCCGTAGTCTCCTAGTTTAGTGCTGCCCGCGTTAGTGCGGCAACTCGGCGCGTTTGGTCTGGATCGATAGACTGAAGGCCGAAGATCGGGAGACAGTGGGTCGAAATAGAATAACGTTAGCAGTTTCCATATGGAGGGAAGCTCTCGAATTTGCAAGGCTTTGCATGGAAAATCGGCAATTAACCACCGGTTGAGTTTAACATATTCTAGGTTATTGCCGCTCTTGAAGAGCCTCCGCCAAAATCGTTTTCACCAGTGTCGGATCAACATCCGCGCTGACAAAGGCATCACCAATGCCGCGCGCCAGAACAAAGCGTAGCTGACCATCCACCACCTTTTTATCCTGCGCCATCAGGGCCAAAAGACCTTCGGCATCTGGCAAATCGCCCTTGATGTCCTTGAGGTCCACTTTCATGCCCATATCGCGAAGGTGCGCGCGCACACGGCTTGGATCTTCTTGTGAACACAGCGCCATCCGTGACGACAACTCAAACGCCAAAGCGCAGCCAATAGCCACACCTTCGCCATGCAAAAGACGATCAGAATAACCCGTTGCCGCCTCAAGCGCATGACAGAATGTGTGCCCCAGATTGAGCAAAGCCCGGTCACCCTGCTCGGTCTCGTCTCGCACCACAATCTCGGCCTTCATCTCGACCGAACGTTTGACTGCCGCAATTCGAGCGGTCATGTCTCCCCCGGCCGCTGACGGGCCATTTTTCTCCAGCCATTCAAAGAAAGTCGAATCGCCCAACAGGCCGTATTTCACGACTTCGCCGTAACCCGCCAGATAATCACGCGGTGTCAAAGTGCCCAGAACTTCGGTATCGGCCAAGACCAAAGAGGGTTGGTGAAATGCACCGATCAGGTTTTTACCTTGAGGTGCGTTGATGCCGGTTTTCCCCCCGACCGAGCTATCGACCTGTGCCAGCAAGCTGGTCGGGATTTGTACGAACCGCACGCCTCGACGCAATACAGAGGCTGAAAAACCGACCAGATCACCAATCACCCCGCCGCCAAATGCAACGACCACATCGCGGCGCTCAACCTTCTGTTCCAGCAGCCACTCGACTGCGCGTTCAAAATGCGGCCAGGATTTGGTGGCTTCACCGGCAGGCAAGGTCAAAGCCGACGATTCGATGCCCGCAGCCAACAGACCTTTTTGCAAAGTTGCCAGGTGGAGCGCCGCCACATTTTCATCCGTGATGATCGCAACACGTGAGCGCGGCAGAAGTGGTGCAATCAATGCACCGGATCGGGCCAAAAGGCCCGGACCAACATGGATATCATAGGCACGATCACCTAAACCAACATGTACGACTTGGGTCATGTTTTTTTCTCCATCACATCGGCCCGCGCACTTAGCGCATGCAAGACCTGATCTGCCATCGTCTCAATTGAATAATCCGGATGCGCCGACACACTCAGATCTGCTTGCGCATATAAGGGAACGCGCTGATCATATAGTTCTTTCAGCTTGGCATAAGGATCCGGAACACGCAGAAGCGGTCTGGTGTTTTTGTGGCGTACCCGCGACCAGAGCAACTCAAGATCGGCATTTAGCCAAACCGAGACA
Source organism: Roseovarius albus (assembly GCF_900172335.1). Classification (GTDB taxonomy): domain Bacteria; phylum Pseudomonadota; class Alphaproteobacteria; order Rhodobacterales; family Rhodobacteraceae; genus Roseovarius; species Roseovarius albus. Next base: position 89,919 of record NZ_FWFX01000007.1, on the reverse strand, counting down.
CCCTTGTTCGAAATGAGATCACGATTCCGCTCGGCGAGGAAGGCGCCACCACCTGTCGACAGAACACCACATTCCTCTTCCAGCAGCCGGTCGATAACCTCGGTTTCCCGATCCCGGAAGAACGGCTCCCCATCACGTTCAAAGATTTCGGCAATGGTCATATTGGCTGCTTTTATTATCTCGGCATCCGAATCAAGAAATGGCGCATCGAGCATGGCGGCGAGCGCTTTTCCAACCGCAGTCTTACCCGCGCCCATCATTCCGACCAAAACAACGGTCTTTTTCAGCTTCCAACTTGTTGCAGCTGCCACTTTTCGGCGCTCCCCTGCCAAAATTCACCCTATTGCGCCTGAATGACGTGATCTTATGTAAAAGGCCAGTTATAAGTTAAACAAAACCAATGCAAAATCGGGCATTAAATTGGGCAGGACATAAATGTATCGACTTCTGAAACTTCTGGTTTACATGGGCTTATTGGCATTTGTGGCATTGACAGGCTACGCTTACATTGGCCCGTTTTTCGGAGCAGATTTTTCTGCACCGCAACAAGAGATCCGACAGGAAATCCTGCTTGAAACTCAATAAAGCGATTTGCTTCCTCTTTTGTCTGAGCGCCCCCCCTTTGACGGCGCAACAGCCACTGTCGGCCATTGACTGGCTGGAGCAGCCGTTACCTGTGACCTCCATCGCACCGAACACGTTCCAAGAACCGTCTGGCGACACTTCGACGGGTGTGATCACACCAAATGTGGTGGTGATGCCGCTTGACAATCAACGTAGCGATGCCGTCGGCCTGTTGCCTCCTGCAACAACCGGACTGCCCGCAACGCTCTGGCGTAACAGTCAGACCAAGGATTTGGTCTACAGCCTTTCCCAGCTTTCGTCCGAACCATTACCCGCAGTTCAGGCGCTCTATTACACCTTGCTGTTAGCCGAAGCAGACGCCCCACGTGATACCTCATCGGATGCGCTTTTTCTCAAAGCGCGGACACATGCCCTGACCGAATTTGGGGCTGTGGATGCCGCACTGGCTTTATTGGAGCGGGCTGGTTCAAGTACGCCTGCGTTGTTTGATGATTGGTTTGATCTTGCGCTTCTAGACGGTGCTGAAGATGCCCCATGCAAAGCGTTGAGCCAAACTCCGTCATTGAGTCAAAGCTATGCCAATCGCATTTTCTGTACTGCGCGTGCAGGTGACTGGGCGACCGCAGCACTGATCTATGACACAGCTGTTACGCTCAACGTCCTCTCCTCTATTGAGGAAACATTGCTGGCGCAGTTTCTTGACCCAGAATTCATAGATGGGACCCCGCCACAGGTCCCGCCAGGAAAGATGACACCCCTTTTGTTTCGCCTATACGAATCGGTGGGAAGCCCGCTGCCAACGGGCAACCTGCCCCGCGCCTATGCCATGGCCGATTTACGCGGGAATTCTGGCTGGAGAGCAGAAGTGGAAGCCGCAGAGCGGTTAGCCCGCACCAGCGCGCTTCCTGCCAATCGGTTATTGGGGCTCTACACGGCGCGTAAACCCGCGGCGTCTGGCAGTGTTTGGGATCGCATCGCTGCAGTACAAAAGCTTGACAATGCGCTAAAGTCAGGAAAATCCGCTAATGTCGCTGCGGCATTGGACCCCGCGTGGGCTGCCATGCGCAATGCCGGGCTCGCCATTCCATTTGCAGAGCAATTTGCCTCGGCGTTGAACAGCGCAAATCTGACGGGTCAGGCACAAGAACTGGCCTACACAATTGCCTTGTTATCACCCGCCTATGAAACCGCAGCACAATCCATGAGCAAGGACGATCTTGATGTGGCCTTTGTTACAGGGCTGGCCAAGGGTGATCCACCGCGCAGTGCCGCTCGCTCGCCGCTAGAGCAAGCCATTGCCAGTGCGTTTACAGCGACATCAACGTCACCGGAGCATCAGGAATTGTTGGACTCGGGCAAACTGGGGCAAGCAATTCTGGCCGTGGCGCAAGAACTGGACGAGGCCGGGCGCAATCAGCTGGGTGATATCACTAGCGCCCTGTCGACTTTGCGCGCACTAGGGCTGGAGGACACCGCCCGGCGCGCCGCGCTTCAGCTCATTTTGCTGCCCGAGCGATCATGAGCCAAGATCACACCTGGATCACCACATTCCTGGAAGCGCAAGCCGCTGAAGTTGGGGCCGCGCAAAACACACTAGCCGCCTATGCCCGCGATCTTGGGGGCTTTTGCGACTGGCTTCGCAAAAACAAGGTGACCATGGCGAAAGCCGAACAAAGCGACATCGAATCTTACCTGATTGATTGCGAGGTGCAGGGATTGGCGATCTCGACGCGCGCCCGCCGCCTTTCGGCGGTCAAACAACTTTATCGCTTCGCTTTCGATGAAGGTCTCAGAACAGACAATCCCGCCATCCGCATCCGTGGCCCGCGCAAGGCTAAACACCTTCCCAAAACACTCAGCCAGGAACAAGTTGACGATCTACTTGTCGCTGCGCGAACGACAGGCCGCACAGATACGGACAAGTTGCGCAATACCTGTCTGATGGAATTGCTCTACGCCACTGGCATGCGGGTCACGGAGCTGGTTTCACTGCCCGTCGCCGCTACACGCGGCGATCCCAATATGCTGTTGATCCGTGGCAAAGGTGACAAGGAGCGCATGGTCCCCCTCTCTCCGCCAGCTCGCGAAGCCTTGGCTGCTTGGATTGTGGTGCGGGACAAAAAGGAAGAGGCCACGAGTTTGGAAAGCAAACCTGCCTCTGCTTTCTTGTTCCCTTCTTCGGGTAAATTAGGCCACCTAACTCGGCACCGGTTTTACTTGCTGATCAAGGAGTTGGCAGTGGCAGCTGGTGTCACACCTTCACTTGTCACCCCGCATACCCTGCGCCATGCTTTTGCCACCCATCTCTTGGCCAATGGTGCGGACCTACGGGTGATCCAGACCTTTTTGGGCCATGCAGATATTGCGACAACCGAGATCTACACGCATGTGCTAGAGGAACGCTTGCGTGAACTGGTCGAGGACAATCACCCCTTAGCCATCGCAGCGCGGCGCAATTCCGGGGGCAGCACATCCTCGGACGGCCAGTAACCTGACAATAGCGCTGTGTGATAGCCCTGAGTAAGCCCGGCAGCCAGCATCGCGTCATGCGCTGCGCCACTATCATATCTCAAACCACGAACATGTGCCTGACCACCATCCAATACGACGAATTGTGTTTCAGGCGTTCCAGCGTGGTGTGGCATGCCGATTACCCCGGCGTTAATCCATGTCACACCTAAAATCTGCCGCTGAAACGCGATGCCACTGTGGCCTGCGATCACGGCATCGACGTCACCAACGGCCCGGATGATTTCAACAATTTCCTCTTCAAACGTCTTTTCTGCTGATGTCGCCCAAACGAACCGGCTAATATCGGTTAAGCCACCATGTATGACCGCATAGCGAAGACCTTCGAGGGTAAATGTCACAACATCCGGTAAACTGCGCATCCATGCGCGATCATCTTTGCCAACCTGCTTACTCGCATGTGCAAACCATCCGACAGAGAGAACATCGCAGCTGCTGCCCTCTTCGAAACCGCACCCACAATTGTCACGTCCTTCGCCCAGTTGTTTTTCACAATTACCCGCCACCACCGTGCACCCCAAATCGCGGATCATGGCGATGGTTTCGATCGGGGATGCGCAATAGGCAACAACATCGCCGGTACAGATCATGTTGCTGTTAGGGATTCCCAGTTCTTGGGCGCCGGCTCGTAATGCGGTCAGGGCTTGCAGGTTGGAATAAGGCCCACCAAACAGCAAGATTGGACCCCGCAATTGCCCCAGATCTTGTACGATCATAATGATTGTTCCCTTGATTGCCGGGCCCGCAATGCCCATAACCCAAGGGAATACAAAGGCATTAAGGTCAATGGAACCGTCATCACCGATACTTGATAGTGCATTCTGGCTCACCGCCGGGGCAATAATGGGCCTGCTGGTCCTTTCCGCATTCTTTTCGGGCAGTGAAACCGCGCTGACGGCTGCGTCACGTGGAAAGCTGCGCGCCCGTGCCGACAAGGGCGAGCGGCGCGCCAACCGCGCGTTGAAGATCACCGAAGACAGCGAACGCCTGATCGGCTCAGTTTTGCTGGGCAACAACCTTGTGAACATTCTGGCGACGTCGCTGGCGACCGCACTGTTTACCCGTGCGCTTGGCGAAAGCGGCGTGGCGATGGCCACGTTGGTCATGACAATGCTGGTTTTGATCTTTGCCGAGGTTCTGCCCAAGACCTATGCCATCACCAATGCAGAGGCTGCAGCGGAGCGTACGGCACCTATCATCAGTGTTGTGATCTTGGTGTTTTCTCCCATCGTGTCAGCCGTTCGCTGGTTAGTTCGCGGCGTACTGGGGCTTTTTGGAGTAAAGATCGACCCAGATAGTCACATCCTAGCCGTCCGCGAAGAAATTGCAGGCGCACTTCACCTTGGCCATTCAGAAGGTATCGTCGAAAAGGAAGACAGGGACCGCATCCTGGGCGCGTTGGATCTGGTTGATCGCGCGGTCGAGGAAATCATGCTTCATCGGTCGCACATTGAAATGATCGATGCCAGCGCGGATCCTCAGGATATCTTGGATCAATGTTTGCGCAGCAACCACACCCGCCTGCCCGTGTTTCAGGATGACCCCGACAACATCATCGGCGTGATCCACGCCAAAGACCTACTGCGCTATATGCTGGGATCATCCGAGGGGAAGAAAGCCACACCAAAGCTTGCTAAAGACTTTGACATCGCAAAGGTTGCCCGCGCGCCTTACTTCGTTCCTGAAACCACGACGCTGGATGACCAGATGCGCCAGTTCCTGCGCCGACGCAGCCACTTTGCCTTGGTCGTTGACGAATATGGCACGCTCGAAGGTCTGATCACGCTTGAAGATATTTTGGAAGAAATTGTTGGCGAAATAACCGATGAATTCGACCCGGCATTAGAGCACCCCATTAGCAAAAGCGAAGACAATCAGTTCCTGATTGACGGAGCCATGACCATTCGCGATCTTAATCGCGCGACAGATTGGAACCTGCCCGATGATGCCGCCAACACCGTGGCCGGTCTGGTGATCCACGAGGCGCAGATGATCCCCTCGGTCGATCAGGTGTTCAATTTCCACGGCTTCCGCTTTCAGATCGTCGCCCGCAAGGACAACCGTATCACCCGGTTGAAAATCCGCAAACTCTGATGTGTCCGCCGCCAAAGACATAACCTGGCAGCGGACATCAATATCGGCTAGCCGGAGGAAGCTAGTTGCGCTTTAGAACCCAAAGCGCAATCCGACATTGAGGCTTAGATTGTCAAAGTCGTCCGAAACGGTCGCTGGCCCTGCCGGTCCAACTCGCGTTAATTCGACATCAAAGGCACGGCTGTAACGGGCGTCAACCGTAAGATCCAACCGGTCATTCAGCTTATACGCCGCACCTGCAATCAACTGTGCAGCAAAAACCTCGTCATCATCATCGATGCGCACGGGCAAGCCGCCATAGGAAATGCTGGAATCGATGAACGATGCCCCAATACCAGCGCCAATATAAGGTGTGAAGCGTTCATGAGATGTTTCGATGTCATAGAGAACATTGGCAAAGATCGAGGTTGAACTGATATCCCCATCGACATTCCCCTCTTCTCCCGCGCCATTTCCAGAAAAATCGATCGAATCCGCATCGTTTTGCGCATAGGACAGCGCCAACTCTGCCCGAATGCCCGACCACGCCGGGATCTTGGTGCCAACCGCAATCCCTAGATTATACCCACCGTCATAGTCCGAATCGACATTGGCTTGCGTACCGCCGGGTCCAGATGCTCCGGTCTGATCCGTGTCCAAAAGCTGATTAAAACCCAGCGTTCCATGCAGGTAAAACTGCTCCTGTGCGGTGGCTGATGATGATACAACAGCCGCAGAAACCGCAACGGCAAATGCCTTCAATTTGTTCATGTCCTCACTCCTGTGATGCTTTCATGGTCTGCCCGTCACGCGACAGGTCATGAGGCTAAACAGATGAAAGGCAGGAAAATTTGCACACGGAGCTTCACGAACACGTAATGACCCGAGAACCGGGACGCGAGCACTACGGATAGGTAGAGGCGTTTCTGAATTTTTGTTTCCTGATCTTACGGTTAAAAGCGCTCTTGAAGATCTTGAATTGTCGAATCCATGATTGAGTGGTCCTTCAGACTGACAGCAATCGTCATCGCCCCCTGCACCGCCGTTTGCACGGCTAATGCTTGCGCTCGTTTGTCCGAGATCTGGTCAGACATGGAGGCCATGAGCCACGCGACGTTATCACGGAAAAACATCGCCACCCGGTCTGAAACGATATCCGGCAAGCCTAGGCTTTCAGCCGCCAGCATCCCACAAAGACACTGCAGATCGCTTTGATGCAATGCGTCTTTGTACACATCGCAAAACGCGCTCAGGGCATCTGGCCATCCAAGCTCTCCCGCTGGCCCCAGACATTCGGCGATACGCGTGGCATAGCGGTCAACCACGGCCAGCCCCATATCCTGCTTTTGTCGAAAATGATAGTGAATGCTGGCTGACTTGATCCCCATTTCATCCGCGATGTCGCGAAAGCTCACCGCGTGATAGCCGCGCAGCCGAATTGCGCGCTCTGCAAGATTAAGGATTTGCATTCGGGTGTCAGTCATCGCTCTCACCGATTTGTTACCTACCACTAGATAGGCTTGACAGTAGCAAAGCGCAATGCCATCAATCTACCTATCACTAGATAGACTGGAATCGAAAAATGAAAATCTATGAATTCGAAGGCTTCCCGAACCCCGCACGCATCCGCATTGCCCTAGCAGAAAAGAATCTGACTGATCAGGTGGAATTTGTTTCGATCAACGTGCCAAAAGGCGAGCATCAAACACCAGAATTCCGTGCCAAAAACCCCTCTGCTGCCGTCCCGCTGCTGGAGCTGGAAGACGGAACCTGCATTTCAGAATGCACGGCCATCACTGAGTACCTGGATCACATGAACGGGGACCCAACCCTTACTGGCAAAACACCAAAGGAGCGGGCGAAAATCCATATGATGCAACGCCGTGCCGAGGCTGGATTGCTTGATGCTGTCGGAACCTACTTCCATCACGCCACCCCCGGATTGGGCAAAGAGATTGAGGTCTACCAATGCTCTGAGTGGGGACAATACCAAAAGGACGTTGCCATCAAGGGAATGCGCTATTTTGACACCGTTCTGGCGGATCAGGATTACATAGCTGGGGATAAATTCAGCATGGCCGATATCACCGCGTTTGCAGGGCTGGGATTCGCGGATTTTGCGCAGATCGCCATTCCTGAAGATTGTGCTAACCTCAAAAACTGGCGTGCCCGTGTAGCATCGCGCCCATCTTTAGCCGCCTGAGGAGAACACTGATGGAACTCAATACCGACTTTTCAAAGCGCGTTGCCGTTCACAGCGCAGATGAACCATGGGCGGCCTCCCCAATCGCCGGCGTGGATCGGCGCATGCTGGACCGAATTGGTGGCGAAGTGGCGCGCGCCACCACGATCGTTCGCTTTGCGCCAGACAGTGCCTTTTCCCCGCATGTCCACACTGGCGGTGAGGAATTCTTTGTGCTCGAAGGAGTCTTTCAGGACGAACACGGCGACTTTCCGGCAGGTAGCTATATTCGTAACCCGCCGGAGTCATCTCACACCCCCAGCACTGCCCCGGGCTGTGTGATTTTCGTCAAACTCTGGCAGTTTGATATGGCGGATCGCACGCATATGCGGGTCGATACAAACAAGATGCGGTTTGTCCGGCTGACTGACGAGATCGAAGTCATGCCCCTGTTTTCAGACGGGCAAGAGGATGTTGCGCTCGAACGATGGGCTCCAAATGCCGATGTTCACCTCGAGGCTCCAAATGGTGCAGAACTGCTGGTGTTGGACGGTGGCTTTGACGAGTCTGGGGAAAATTTCAGACCGCAAAGCTGGCTGCGCCTGCCCAAAGGTGGCAGCACTTCTTTGAAAGCTGGTGAAAACGGCGCGCGGGTCTGGATCAAACGCAATCACCTTGCGCAGGAGCCACAAGCCCCGGTCGTATAAACCAACACCCCGGATTACATCGCGTGATCCGGGGCGCTGTTTCAGGAGCGTTTGCGCATTCCCGCCAAGACGGCGACAAACCCCACGACCAATACAGCGACACAGATCACCAGAAGCTGCTCATACTTGTGCCCTTCTGGCAGAATTTGAATCGCCCATTCACTGCCGCGCTTGAAGTAAAGAAATGCGCCAAACATGGCAGCGCCAAACGCTACCATGTAGGACCACAGGGCAACAGACCGCCCAAGTACCAAGCCAACAAATAGCACGGGTGTCAGAAACATGCTGGCCGTGCCGCTGACGGCAACGGCATCAAACAATGTTTGATTGCCCCAAAGCGTCAGCGCCCCGCCCAACACCATAAAGACGACCATAGCAACACGTCCGCCATTCAGGGTGCGCGGGCTGAGTTTCAGCTCATCCACCACCAGACGCGCGGCACTTGCCAGTGCGGAATCCAAGGTGCTGATTGCACTGATCAACAAAGACAGCAGCAATGCGACAAAAATCCATGTTGGGAAAATATTGGCCCAGGTCCCCAGCAACTGGCCTTCGTACTCTGCCCCGCTCAGGGCCGCCTGAATCCCGAAGACTCCAAAGGCAATGATACAGATGCTCGAAAGCCAGAAGGCGTGTAGAAACGCCGCCCGCGTTGTGCCGCGATCTGCCAGGAAACCGCGATCCATCATCACCGGATCATGCGCCGGATAGGAAAATACCTGCAAGAATGCCACCAATAGAAGAACTTGACCATTCCATGAGCCAGAGACGCCCTGTGCCGTTACGACAGCCATAATATCAAAGCCCGGACTTGTGATCAGCGCGATAAAGGCGGCAAAAAATACAACAAGAAACACCAGCATCTGCACCACGTCAGTGCGCAGCGCAGCACTCAACCCACCCCAGGCACTGTAGGCCAGCCCCAACAGGGCAACGAAAATGATCGAGGCGTTCTTGGCAACTCCGACCTCGGGCAAGATCGCGGAAAAAATAAGTCCGACGACCAACAGGTTCGCAAAAACTTCGGAGAGTAGGCGCAGCGCAATGACCACGTTGTAACATTGGACACCACTTTGCCCGAACCGCGCGCCAAGCCAATCCTGAACAGAGCCTGCGCCCGCTTTGCGCAGTCTCGCGACGATGAAACCACCGGTCAGGAATGAGCCGTAGTAAGCAGCATAAGCCAGAACCCCCCAAATCCCATAATAATAGCCCAGAATCGCCGAATTCATCAGGGACCGCGCAAAGATCCAAGTGGTCACCTGACTCAGCACTAACGTCCACAGCCCAGGTGCTTGTCCCTGCGGGCCTAACCCGCTGAAAAACCCGTCAACCGAAGCTTTACGAGGGGCCGCGAGGAGACTTGCCACGATAACGGCGGCAAATACGAGTATAATGGCGGTCGATTGCATGCGCTATATCCCTGATTGACAGTTATCTCCGCCTAACAGGACATTTTCTTGCAATCCAGCTTCCCACCATCACCCAACGCGAATGTGATGGCCCGTTATAGAATACTCAAAACAACAAAGGTGCAGATCGCCTACTTAACAGGCAAAGATACGTCACATTTCACGCATAACGTGCGAGCGAATCTTAACTTCCGAGTCCCAAGTACATTCCAATGAAGCTCCCCGTACTCGCAGCCATATTCAGCAGTTTACTCCTTGTATCATGCGGAGACACAGTCAGCCGTGAAAAGTCGCCACATATCCTGACAATGGGAGATTCATTACTTTCGACCAATAGTTTGGGCCGGCAATCGGTCCCAGACAACGTGGACAGGATTTTGAGGAAACCTGTCATTGACCGCTCGGTACCGGGTGTCAGGATTTCCTACATCCTGCCGATAACGGGCAGTATGGGCCTGAACATTGGGAAACAGTATGCCGCGGGAAATTGGGAATGGATCATCCTGAATGGTGGCGGGAATGATCTGGTCTTTGGGTGCGGGTGCAATAATTGCGACCGAAAAATGAATCAGCTGATTACTGAAGATGGAAGTTCCGGAAAAATCACCACCCTTGTCCGCAAACTGCGCGCCACAGGTGCACAGGTGGTTTATGTTGGATACTTGCGCAGTCCGGGTTTAGGTTCCCCAATCGAAAGATGTAAGAATGAAGGCGACGAGTTGGAACGACGGATCGCGCTTCTCTCTGAAACTGATGACGGCATCCACTTTTTGTCCATCGCCGATATGGTTCCCTACGGGGACCGAAGCTATCATGGATTGGACATGGTTCATCCATCAGCGAAGGCCAGCAAGGCGATCGCTCATCGGATCGCCACGTTGATTTCAAATCAGTGAATACGCCGCTTTACCGAACAGTGAACACGGTATCCGCAACAATCTGCCCGTTGATCTGCAATTCGACCCGGTGCGGGCCGGGGTAAATAGTGAAAGTCGAAGCATCTTTTTTCAACCGGTGCTGTTTGCGCAATTGCAGGGGGGTCCCTGCCTCGCATTGCGCTTGCTTCCACTTGAAAACCTTGCGTCTTTCAGCGCCACCCGGTTTGTGGAAATACATGACATAGTCTATAAGAACCGGCACGGTCTCCTTACAGAAAACCTCACATGACAACTCAATTGCATCGCCAATGGCAACTTGCCTTGCATCAAGCTGCAACGCGGCCTCGAAATCCAAATCATTGCGATATCCCAAATGTGCCAACGCATTTGCATGCCCTTGTTTAATCAAGGTGCGCAAGGCATGGCGTTCGATCCAATCGAACTCAACCTTGGTCTGCCTTGCCTCCTTTCGCCAAGACTTTAGACGTGCAAGCACAGCGTCTGGTTCAATCTTTGAGATATCATTCAGATGATTTGCAACGGACCGCGTCACATATCTGGTCGGGTCTGTATATAGTATGTCGAGCAGTTCCAAAGGTCGAAGCGGGTCAATCGTGATTCCCTTTGCCCAAGGCAACTTAGGGCGCGTGCCTTCGCTCACCAAACGTCGGACATGGTAGTTTTGATCTTTTGCCCAGCCTATCAGACGCTCCCAGGTTTCATCGGGCCACCGGTTCAGGAACGGGCGAATATAGAACTCCATTGAAAACCGCTTGGTTGCTTCATGGATCAAGTCCAACGCACGTTCGCGGTGCTCCTCAAGCCCATGACGGACAGCAAGTATGCCGGGGACCGCATGGATGAAACGACCGAAATCATCATCGGTCAGGTCGGGATTCAACTCTACCGGCATAGCCACCTCAAGCTGGTCTGCCATCCCTGAAAAATCCGCATTCAGTTGCCCCTGAATGCAGTCCGAAATCCACTCCAACCGCTCCAATAGCTCCCGACTGTCCAGCCCCGGTATGACCGTCGTCATAAACGCCTTGGAATCGAAATCCGGCAAAGCAGCCGCATATTCGGCGGCCAATTCCGACAAGCTTTGCGGATTAAACAGATGATCCTTGAGAGAAAACCGCTCGGCCATGGATTACAACGTCGCGTTGACGCCGCCGCCGTCCAGCAGAATGTTCTGACCAACAATGAACCCGGCATGCTGGCTGCACAAGAATGCGCAAGCGGCACCAAATTCTTCGGCCGTACCATACCTTCCCGCTGGAATCGTCTTGCACCGTTGTGCCTTTGCCTCTTCCATGCTGATCTCCTGAGCCTGCGCCACGCCGCTATCCAACGAAACAGCACGATCAGTCGCGTGAATTCCCGGTAGTAAGTTGTTTATTGTCACGCCGTGTCCCGCAACCTGGCGCGCCGTACCCGCAACATATCCGGTTAGGCCTGCGCGCGCTGAGTTTGACAAGCCCAAAACAGGAATAGGTGCCTTCACGGACTGCGAGGTGATGTTCACCACCCGCCCCCAGCCTCGCTCCATCATGCCAGGCACCAATGCTTTGATTAAAGTGATTGGCGTCAGCATATTGGCATCCAGTGCCTTGATGAAATCCTCCCGGTCCCAATCGGTCCACATACCTGGAGGGGGCCCACCAGCGTTATTAACTAAGATATCGGCATCTTTTGCGGCATCCAAAACAGCCTCTTGCCCTTCAGGTGTGGTCACATCCGCAGCAACCGTCCGAACGTCTACATCAAATTCATCACGAATTTGCTGCGCTGCAACCTCGAGTGCTTCAGAGCCGCGTGCATTCATCACCAGATGCACACCCGCTTGCGCCAATGCACGAGCGCACCCCAACCCCAAACCTTTACTTGATGCGCAGACCAAAGCCCGCTTTCCGTTAATTCCAAGATCCATGTTCTTCCTCACCGTGTATTCGGGTGTTTCTGTGCCACAAGTTCTGGCTTCTGCCTCACAAATGAGAAAATCCGCCACGTCACAATTGACCCCTAATTGTGACGAATTTAACTAATATTAACGTGCTACGTTAGTACCTTCTCAATGTGTAAAGCTCTTATCCGTATGAATTATAGTACCCACAATCCAAAACAAGCGCTTCCTGTATATCGTTCCAAGGATTTTTTTGTTGTTGCAGGCGCAAATGTCGGTGACCCGATCTCCTTCGCAAATGAACTCGATCTCGATGACACTTACGAATTGGGTACGAATGCAACTTTGTCTCAGCTCAATTTGTCAACCGACGGCGAACTGAATTTCAAGGTCAGCGCAGACAGCGCATTAGGCCAACCCGGTGCACAGGTGTGCATGGACAGTTGCCTGACATTAATGTGCGCGACGGGAAATGTTATCGAAGCTTTGATCTGGGTTGAAGTAGATGCTCAAGGGCACATCGCCGAAATCTATGTAATGCCGTTGGCCCCATTCATAACGAAAACCGGATATACCCTGATCGGCATTGATCGCGACAAGGCGATCCGGAAGTTTGCTGAGCTTTCTTGTGTTTCTTTTGCCCGTGATACACGCATCACCTTGGCAAGTGGCGCGCAGAAATCTGTTCAAGATCTTAAAGCAGGCGACCGAGTATTGACACGTTATGACGGAGTGCAACCCATACGTTGGATTGGCCAAACCACCGTACGTGCTGCAGGCGAATTTGCACCGGTTCGGATCAAAGCAGGTGCCTTACACAATTCAAATGACCTGATTGTCAGCCCGGACCATCGCCTATTCATCTATCAACGCTCTGATACAATCGGTGCGGGCCGAGCCGAAATTTTGGTGCGGGCCCGGCATCTGATCAATGGCACAACTGTGGTGCAACATGACGGCGGATTTATCGAGTATTTCCAACTCTTGTTTGATGAACATCAGATTATTTTCGCCGAGGGAATTGCCGCAGAAACGCTGATGATGGATCCACGCACACGCGCGGCCCTGCCTGCAGATCTGGATGATGCCTTACCTTGTGCTGTGCATGAACACCGGCCACATCTCGATTTTGAAATTGCGAAAGACCTGCTGTCACATCCCGACGCTGCAAATATGCTCAAACGTGCCTCGACCATGTAGGCAATCTTTATTGCACCTTAGCCTCTCTCGCTCTATACGGCGCGCATGTTGGATACAGCCTCAAACCGCCCCGATCTACCGTCAGAAATCGCTCGCCGCCGGACCTTTGCGATCATTTCGCACCCCGACGCCGGGAAAACAACCCTGACTGAAAAGTTCCTGCTGTTTGGTGGGGCTATTCAAATGGCCGGCCAGGTTCGCGCCAAGGGTGAGGCACGCCGCACCCGATCCGATTTCATGCAGATGGAAAAAGACCGCGGCATTTCCGTATCCGCCTCGGCGATGTCGTTCGATTTTCGCGAATTTCGTTTTAACCTTGTCGACACACCTGGCCACTCGGACTTTTCCGAAGACACCTATCGCACACTAACAGCCGTTGACGCCGCTGTCATGGTCATCGACGGGGCGAAAGGTGTAGAAAGCCAGACACAAAAGCTGTTCGAGGTGTGCCGACTGCGCGACCTTCCGATCCTGACCTTCTGTAACAAGATGGACCGCGAAAGCCGCGATACCTTTGAGATTATTGACGAGATTCAGGAAAATCTGGCCATTGACGTTACCCCTGCCAGCTGGCCGATTGGTCAGGGACGCGACTTCATTGGTTGTTATGACATGCTCAATGATCGGCTGGAACTGATGGACCGGGCCGACCGCAACAAGGTTGCTGAAAGCATTGAGATTAATGGCCTGGATGATCCGAAACTGGCCGAACATGTCCCCGCAGAACTGATTGACCAGCTCAAGGAAGAGCTGGAAATGGCCCGTGAACTGCTGCCAACGCTTGACCCGCAGGCCGTTCTGGAAGGGCATATGACGCCGATCTGGTTCGGTTCGGCCATCAATTCTTTCGGCGTCAAGGAACTGATGGATGGTATTGGCACCTACGGCCCTGAGCCTCAACCCCAGCAAGCCAATCCCCGACATGTGGCACCCGAAGAAAAGAAAGTCACTGGTTTTGTCTTCAAGGTGCAGGCCAATATGGATCCCAAGCACCGCGATCGAGTGGCGTTTGTCCGCTTGGCATCAGGCCACTTCAAACGTGGAATGAAACTGACGCACGTGCGCACAAAAAAGCCCATGGCGATTGCAAACCCTGTTCTATTCCTCGCGTCTGACAGAGAATTGGCCGAAGAAGCCTGGGCCGGCGATATTATCGGCATTCCAAACCACGGACAGCTGCGTATTGGCGATACGCTAACTGAAGGCGAAGCTCTGCGCGCCACGGGCATTCCGTCGTTTGCGCCAGAACTGCTGCAAAGCTGTCGCGCGGGTGATCCCATGAAAGCCAAGCATTTGGAAAAAGCCCTGATGCAGTTTGCTGAGGAGGGGGCCGCCAAGGTCTTCAAACCTACCTTTGGCTCTGGCTTTATTGTCGGCGTCGTTGGCGCGTTGCAATTCGAGGTCCTCGGCTCGCGGATTGAGCTGGAATACGGTTTACCCGTGCGGTTTGAGCCGTCACAATTCACCTCGGCCCGCTGGGCCACAGGTGAAAAACAACCGCTTGATGCCTTCATCAACGCGAACAAACAGCACATCGCTCATGATCACGATGGCGACACAGTTTATCTGACAAGACTGCAGTGGGACATTGACCGCATCGCCAGGGACTACCCGGACGTGACCCTGTCCGCGACCAAGGAAATGATGGTTTAAACTTTGCACTCGTGCTGATTAACATGGGGCTATGACACAGCCCCACGAGGATCGGCAAAAACCGCTGCAAAACCGCGTCTTACCTACGGGCGAGATCGTGGTCAATTCGGCCCGTGGAACACTGATGGGTAATCGTGGCATTTTGCACGATTGGGACCGGTGCCTTGGAGTCTCGCGTTGGACCCATCAAGCGTGGGTCACTTGTGTCTTGGAATTCAAGAACCGCCACCGCGAGATCATGGCGCCACGCCGATACACCGAATTGTTCTTCTTGGACGAGGCAGTTGCACTCGCAGCAGGGCATCGCCCCTGCGGAGAGTGCCGTCTTGAGGATTACCGGCGTTTCCGGAAATACTGGGATATCGCTCACGGCCCTGCAACTGACTTGAAATCAATTGACCAACAAATGCACCGTGATCGGGTCAATCGTAGGCGTGAACAGGTCCGGCACACTGCAGTACTGGATAATTTGCCAAACGGCGCTTTCATACTGTTTGAGGGCCACCCTCATTTGGTTTGGGATGACAGTCTGCTACGGTATACTCCGCGCGGATATGACAGGACCTTTATTCGCCCAAGAGGTGGGGAAGTTACAGTCTTAACCCCTCTAGCGACTCTACACGTGTTGCGAGCCGGTTACATGCCAGCCGCGCCTCATGCGATGAGCAAAACTCTATCCAGCAAAACCTAGAGTCTAGTCACTAAATTTGTGACAACCTGCCAAGAAATCCAATATCCGGCTTGCACATGCCCAATATGACAGGCATTTTTCCCGCATGAGCAGTAATCCAAGCTGGGGCGTCGTCGCGACGATCAAAGCCCCGACAAAAGATATCCTGAATTTCGCCGCCTATCATCTCGACCTGGGAGCCAGCCGGGTTCACGTTTATCTGGATGAAGATGATCCCGTCGCGCGTACCGCATTGAGTGAGCACCCCAATTGCAGCGCCATTTTTTGTGACGATGCCTATTGGCACCAACGTAAAGGGCGACCTGACCAACACCAGCCCCGTCAATCGATTAACGCAACGCATTGCTACCGGCGCGCGACAGATGTCGACTGGCTGGCGCATATAGATGTTGATGAATTTCTATCGTCCACTCATTCCATTTCAGAGCAGCTTGCGCAGCTTCCAGACGGGGTCACCACCGCACAGGTGCGCCCAATCGAAGCTCTGGCTCCCGATCCGTTCAATCCTCCCCCAGAAGGACAAATATGGGCGAAAGGCTGCAATACCCGCCCAGCCTTACGCCGTAAAGAAACACTGAAAATTTATCCAAACTTTGGCGAACAGCTAAATGGCGGATTCCTGAGCCATGTTGCCGGAAAAATCTTTGTGCGCACCGGTCGACCCGGGATTCGAATAAGAATTCACAACGCCTTCGTGAACGGCAAACGGATGGCAAACGCCCACGAACTGACTGGGATGCGTTTGCTACACTTGCATGCCCCTAGTTGGGCCCATTGGCGTCGCAGCTATCGCTTTCGACTGCAAAAGGGATCTTATCGCGCTGAATTGACCAGCAATGCACGCCAAAGCCAGCAAAAAATCACAATGAACGAGCTGTTTTCAACCATAGAAGAATCCGGTGGAGAAGCAGCATTGCAGGAGTTTTTTACGGAAGTCTGCGTTGCAACGCCAGAATTGCGCGAAAAATTGGAAACCCTTGATCATCTTCACGCCATCTCTCTGGATTTAGATTCGAAGCGAAATCATCACTTCCCCAAGATCGCCCAAGTGGTCAGCAATGGCCAATAAACCACCAGTTTCCTTGAAATAATGGGGTTTAGGCTCCTTCCATTGACCCAAGCCTTTAGTTGGGCTAAATGGTGCTTCACGATGGGTCACAAATCGTGATTATGCGTAGGCCATACGGGCCTGACCCTGACCAGACGCGCGGGCCAGAGCAGTGTCCGCAACAAACGGACACTTATGACCAAGTTTACTGATTTGAACCTGAATCCCAAGGTGCTTAAAGCTGTTGGTGAAGCAGGATATGAAATACCGACCCCCATTCAGGCGGGCGCCATTCCTCCGGCTTTGGAAGGCCGCGATGTATTGGGCATTGCCCAAACTGGCACCGGCAAGACCGCCAGTTTTACCCTGCCTATGCTTTCATTGCTGGCCCGTGGCCGCGCGCGCGCGCGTATGCCGAGAAGCCTCGTACTTTGCCCCACGCGCGAACTGGCAGCCCAAGTGGCAGAGAACTTTGACACCTATTCAAAGCACCTCAAACTGACCAAAGCACTGCTCATAGGTGGGGTCAGCTTTAAAGAACAAGAGGCCATCATCGACAAAGGTGTGGATGTCCTGATCGCCACGCCAGGTCGCCTGTTGGATCATTTCGAACGTGGCAAACTGATCCTGTCAGACGTGAAGGTCATGGTTGTGGACGAAGCCGACCGGATGCTGGATATGGGTTTCATACCCGATATTGAGCGCATCTTTGGACTGACCCCATTCACCCGTCAAACCCTGTTTTTCTCGGCTACCATGGCGCCTGAGATTGAACGTATCACTAATACCTTCCTTTCTGCGCCCGAACGGATCGAGGTTGCCCGTCAGGCCACCGCATCCGAGACCATCGAACAGAACGTAGTGATCTTCAAACACAAGCGCCGTGATCGCGCCGACAGCGAAAAGCGCAAGGTTTTGCGCGCGCTGATCGATACCGAAGGTGACAAATGCACAAACGCGATCATCTTTTGCAACCGCAAAACCGATGTTGATATTTGCACCAAGAGCTTGAAGAAATACGGCTATGATGCTGCCGCCATTCACGGTGATCTGGATCAGTCTCAGAGAACAAGAACGCTTGAATCTTTCCGGAACGGGGAACTGCGCATCTTGGTAGCTTCCGATGTTGCAGCACGCGGGTTAGATGTGCCCTCGGTCAGCCACGTGTTCAACTTTGACGTCCCTGGACACGCTGAGGATTACGTGCACCGCATTGGTCGCACCGGACGAGCGGGCCGTGAAGGCAAGGCAATTACCATCTGCAATTCGCGTGACGAAAAAGCATTGGCCGCTGTCGAAAACTTGATCCAGAAACAGATCCCTCGGATCGACAATCCTGTCAAACCCGAGGAACCCAAGCCACGCAAAGAGGCTAAAGCCCCCGTCGAAGAGGCAGCGGAAAAACCTCGGCCAAATGCGAAGCACGATAAACCGGCAAAGCGCACCCCACGCAAGCCGGACCGTTCGGGTGGAAATCAAGTCATTGGCATGGGCGATCACCTGCCCCAGTTCATCGCTCTTAGCTTTGAAGAGCGCCGCGCGAGTTAAGCTCTAGTTGTGAAGTTTATGGTGGATCGTATATTTCGATATGCGATCACCGGAAAGCTTGCAATTATTAGGTGTGCGCAGCGGCGCTTCCCGCGTAAGCTGCTTCTATGAATAGATTTGTCAAACGGCTGCTCATCCTGATCACACTCTGTGCGGTTTCCATTTTCATTGCACGAGCGATATTTCCGTTGCCCGACATTTCGGATCGCACCGAAAGCCTTTCTATTCCTGCTCAGCTCGATACCACTTTGGGTCAACATATGCTGGCCGATCAGGCATTACACCCAGACAAATCCGGCGTGGCTCAACTGCTCAATAATCATGACGCCCTTGCAAGCCGTCTGGCGCTGATCAATGCGGCAGAGCGTTCCGTCGATGCACAGTATTATATTTGGCATGATGACACGTCCGGCATCTTGATGTTGGATGCGCTTTACCGGGCCGCAAAACGTGGCGTCCGAGTACGCCTTTTGCTGGATGACAACGGCGTGCCGGGGCTGGATTCATTTATGAGCGCCCTGAACGCACGGGACAATTTTGAAATCCGTCTGTTCAATCCATCCACCATCCGCAGCCCCAAACTGGTGGGCTATAGTTTCGACTTTTTCCGTATGAACCGCCGGATGCACAACAAATCCCTGATCGTCGATGGGGCAGCAACGATCATCGGTGGGCGCAACATTGGTGATGAATATTTTCAGGTTGGCGACGACCAGTTCTATATCGACCTGGATGTTCTGGCGACTGGCGCAATCGTGCTCGAAACAGCAGCGGCCTTTGACCTTTACTGGAACAGCCAGTCGGTATTCGACGTGAAAACCATCGTCCCCTACCTTGGCGACATCGGCAAGTTCGAGGCCCGCATCGCGGAAGTAAAAGACAGCGCCGCAGCTAAGGACTTCCTGTCAAAATACGAAAACAGCACAACAAAATATATCAAAGGTGAAGCACGCCTGGAATGGACTGATGTAAAGCTGGTTGTGGACGACCCCTCCAAGGGGCTTGGCGGGGCGAGCAAAGACCAACTGATGATCACCCGCCTGGGCGCCATACTAGGTGATATCGGCATGCGGCTCGATCTGGTCTCAGCTTATTTTGTGCCCGGCAAAAAAGGCACGGAATACCTGTCGAACCTATCGCAATCCGGGATCGATGTCCGGGTGCTGACCAATGCGATGAATACCACCGATGTGCTTCTAGTCCATTCGGGCTATACCAAGTACCGGCGTGATTTACTTGAATCCGACACACGGCTTCTGGAGTTAAAACTCCGCGGCGACCCGCCCGAAAAGGGTGGCAAAATGCCGCCTTTTGGTCTCTCAGGTGCCAGCCTGCACGCTAAAACCTTTGCGGTGGATGGTAAACGCATCTTTATCGGCTCGTTCAATTTTGACCCTCGTTCGGCCATCCTCAATTGCGAAATGGGCTTCCTGATTGATAGCCCCACCATGGCGCAACTTGTCAGCATGGAGTTTGACAATCGGTTGACCACCCTCACCTATGAGCCTGAACTGACGCCCGAAGGTAAAATGATCTGGCGTGAACCGCTCGAGAACGGTGATGTCACTATCTATCAGGAAGAACCCGGCGCAAGTTGGTTTGACCAGATCGCGCTGGTGATGATTGGGTTTCTACCGATTGAATGGCTGCTCTGAGACTAGGCGCTTAGCCGACTGATGATCACCGTCACCTCAGGGCGTTTGCCGATCTCAGCCTGAGTGGTGTTGCGTACCACCCGGCGCAGGCCTTCCTCCAGTTTGTCATCGTCCAGCAGGGTCTTGTTCCCTGCCCGGCCAATAAACTGGCTCAGGTCTTCTTCAAGCACGTCCACAAGCGGCGCACGGCTGGCACCCTCTTCGGCTAGGCCCTTCACCTCGCACCAGGGTTCTCCTAGTGGTTCATCATCCTCGTCAAGGATGACGTTAACCATGACATGTCCGTTTAACGCCATGCGAATGCGATCCCGCACCACACCATCTAAAGCACCAATTTTCACTGTGCCATCCAGATAGGTGCGACCAGTCTCGACATAGTCAACGATCCCGGCCTTGTCCTCGGACAGCTCGACCATCGTGCCGTTGACCGCCAGCACGCCTTTGAACCCATTGCTCTGGCTCAGCTTTACATGCTCGCGCAAATGCCGGTGTTCACCGTGCATCGGCACAACGTAGGTCGGCTGTATCATCTCATGCAATGCACTTAGATCGGGGCGATTCGCGTGCCCGGACACATGGTATTTGCCACTGCTGTCATCGACGACATCAACACCCATTTCGCTATAGCTATTGATGATGCGGATCACACCACGCTCATTGCCCGGAATGGTTTTCGAGGAAAACAGGAACGTATCGCCATCCTTCAACGTGATGCCCCGGTACTTTCCATTCGCCAGCTGCGCGCTCGCTGCGCGGCGCTCGCCTTGGCTACCGGTAACAATCAACATGACATTGCTGCGCGGCATCGCTGTCACATCTTCAGGGCTGATGGTTTTGGGGAAATCTGTCAGAACGCCAGTTTCAATCGAGGCTTCAATCATTCGCCGCATTGCCCGACCCAGAAGACAGACAGAACGCCCAGCCCGCGCGCCAGCCTCAGCCAGTGTTTTGACACGCGCAACGTTGCTGGCAAATGTCGTCGCCACGACCATACCAGTCGCCCCAGCAACCAGCCCTTCAATTTCCCCACCGATCTCGCTTTCCGAGCGGCCCGGATGCGGATTAAATACGTTGGTGGAATCGCACATCAGAGCCAGAACACCCGGCTCCGCTAGACTGCGCCACAGATCTTCATCAAAAGCCTCACCGACAATCGGATCTCGGTCCATCTTGAAGTCACCCGAGTGCACCAAACGCCCATTGGGTGTATCAATTACCAACCCCGAACTTTCCGGGATGGAATGAGAGATCGGCACAAAACCCACCGTGAAAGGCCCGCATTCCACGACCTCAGGCCAAGCCGAGACTGTCTTAACCGCCTGCTCAGAATGACCTTGGTCCGTCATTTTGCGGCGTGCCAGATTGGCCGTGAAAGCCCGTGCATAAATGGGGGCGCCCAACTGGCCGTAGTAGTGCGCGATTGCACCGATATGGTCTTCGTGACCGTGAGTGACAATGACGGCCTCAAGCTGGTCTTTGCGCTCAATTAACCACTGAATGTCTGGCAAGATCAGATCTACCCCAGGGGTACCATCCATATCGGGAAAGGTCACGCCCAGATCGACCAATATCAGCCGCTCTTTGCCCGGCTTACCATAGCCGTAAACATAGGCATTCATGCCAATTTCGCCTGCTCCGCCCAAAGGCAGATAAATCAACCGCTCGTTACTCATGGCTTTTTAGCCTTTCGAATTATGGGCATGGATTACCGTCAGTCCATGCATTGTCAGATCATCTTCGATCACATCAAACAGCGCATCGCCCTGCGCAAAGAGTGGTGCCAGCCCACCTGTACCAACGATGCGCATCGGTGCGTCATGTTCGGCGCGGATACGTTCGCAAATTCCGTTGACCAATCCGATATAGCCCCAGAACACACCCGATTGCATGCAGTCCAAAGTATTCTTCCCGATCACATGTTGGGGCATCGTCACATCGATATGAGGCAATGCTGCAGCTGCGGTGTGCAAGGCTTCTAGAGAAAGGTTCACGCCTGGGGCAATCACGCCACCGATATAGGCCCCGTCACCAGCGACAACATCAAAAGTTGTCGCCGTGCCAAAGTCCACGACGATCAGATCACCACCATGGCGGTCATAGGCGCCTGCCGCATTCACCAGCCGGTCCGGCCCCACCTGTGTGCCCTCGTCCACGCGCGGCTCCACCGGCAAGTCGCACTCGGGCTTGCCGACGACCAACGGGCGGCAGCCGAAAAATCGGTCAGCGAAGACACGCAGGTTAAATACCACGCGCGGCACGGTGGACGAGATGATTACATCGGTGATGTCCACGTCGATGCCATAGTGCTTCACCAGCGTCGAATACCAGGTAAAATAGGCATCCGCCGTGCGCGCATGGTGGGTCGAGGTGCGCAACGTGCACAGGAACTCCGTTCCGTTCCAGATCGAAAACACCGTATTCGTATTGCCGCAATCAATCGCCAGAAGCATGGCAACCCCCGTCAGAAAAACACATCCGCTGCCGGAATGGCGATGCGGGATTTTGCCGTGGATAGTACAAGATTGCCGGTGGCGTCCACCGTCTCGAACGTGCCGGTATGTGTTTCGCGCGTGGTGCGTGCTGTTATCACCTCACCCAACCGTGCAGCGCGGTCCAGCCATGCGGTGCGAATGGGCTCAAACCCATAGGTCGTGAACTGCGCTTCATAGCGTGCATAGGCCGGCGCGAGAAGGTCCAGAAACTCTTCTGGCGTTACCTTTGCACCCGCTTCGGACATCAGTGATACAGGCCGGGTTGCCCCTGCTTCAAGGTCACGCACATCTGGAGCAGACATTAGGTTAACACCGATTCCGATGGCAAAATGAGTCAGTTGTTCACCAAAACCTGAGCTTTCCAGCAAGATGCCCGCCAGCTTACCGCCATTCAGCAACACATCATTGGGCCACTTCAGGCTAAAAATCTCGACCCGCCCCGTCGCGGCGACCAAAGCATCATGCAAGGCCAGCGCGGCTACAAAGGACCGCAGAGCAATCACGTCTGGTCGTTCACTTGGGCGCATCACCAAGGTTGCTGAAAAGTTACCCTCTGGGTTTGCCCAGACGCGCCCTCGACGGCCCCGCCCGGCAGTTTGCCGCAGTGCAAGGATCCACTCAGGTCCACTCAGATCAGCAGCGATACGTGCTGCCTCGGCGTTGGTGCTGTCCACCTCGGCCAGAACACGTCGGCCATAGCCATCGGGCCAGTTATTTGACAAGAGATGCCGCAGCGGCTTCCGCCACTCCCTCAATGCCGAAGAAGTTAACGATGCCCACAACCATGATTGCAGCAGGGACCATCAAGAACACCCAAAGCACCGGTGACCGCCCTGCCCCCAGTGGCTCACGTTCTTCACCAAAGTACATGAAGTAGACAATGCGCAGGTAGTAAAATGCGGCAATAACCGAAGCGATGACGCCAGCGATTGCCAGCCAGGCTAAACCAGCATCGAAGGCCGCCTTAAGCACAAAGATTTTACCAAAGAAACCAAGCATCGGCGGCACACCAGCCAAGCTAAACATCAGAACCAGCATCGCCAAAGCCCGCCCCGGATGCGTGCGCGAATACATATTCAAGCTGTCGATATCCGTTACGGGTTGCCCATCCCGCTCTAGTGTCAGAATGAATGCAAAGGCCCCAATATTCATCGTCACATAGATGACCATGTATTCTAACATGGCCTGCACACCAAAAAGCGACCCCGCAGCCAGTCCCATCAATGCGTATCCCATATGTGCAATCGATGAATAGGCCATGAGGCGCTTGATATCGCGCTGGCCAATCGCAGCGATGGCCCCCAGGAACATTGAGAGCACACTCAGTAACGCGACGACCTGCTGCCAATCCCCAACAACGCCACCATATGCGTCATGCACAACGCGGGCGAACAAAGCCATCGCCGCCACTTTTGGTGCGGTAGCAAAGAAGGCTGTGATCGGTGTTGGGGCACCCTCATAGACGTCAGGTGTCCACATGTGGAACGGCACGGCAGAAACCTTGAACGCCAGCCCCGAGATGACGAAAACCAATCCCAGCAGCAACCCAATCGGCGCTTGCCCCTCAGCCGCTTGAAGAATGCCCGAGAACAGCGTTGTTCCGGCGAAGCCGTAAGTCAGCGAAGCTCCGTACAGCAATAGGCCTGAACTCAGCGCACCCAGCACGAAGTACTTCAGTCCTGCTTCGGTCGATTTGCTGCTATCGCGACGCAAGCTGGCGACCACATAGAGCGAAAGAGATTGCAGTTCCAACCCCATGTACAGCACCATCAGATCACCTGCGCTGACCATTACCATCATGCCGACGGTCGCCAGCGCGATCAGCAGCGGATACTCAAACCGGAGGATATCGCGACGCTGCATGTATTCCTGCCCCATCAGCAGAACTGCAGCAGCACTCACCAAGATCACAATCTTGGCAAAACGTGAAAACCCATCGTCATAAAACATACCATCAAAGGCCGAGCGCGCGCCGTCGCCATTGACACCAATCCAAAGTGCCAAGACCACAAACAACCCCGCCGTGACCCAGGTTAGAAACCCGGCAAACTTGTCTTTGCCGGTATAGGCCACGACCAAAAGCGCCGCCATCGCATAAACCGAGAGAATGATCTCGGGCAGGATAACATTCAGATCCGCCTGCATTGTCACGCCCTCCGTTAGTGCGACGCTTCGGCAACCTGGTTGGCAGCGCCTGCTGCCTCCAGTGCCGTGTCATAGTTTGTAATCAGCGCCTCGACCGAGGGGCCAATGATATCGGTGATCAGGCTGGGATAGACCCCCAGCAGTAAGGTCATCACCACCAGCGGCGCAAAGATCGAGCGCTCGCGTTTACCCATATCGGTGATCGACTTCAGGCTTTCTTTGATCAGATCGCCCATCACGACCCGACGATAGAGCCAAAGCGCATATGCCGCCGACAAAATCACACCGGACGCCGCCACCAAAGCTACCCAAGTGTTGACCTGGAAAATCCCCATCAAGGTCAGGAATTCACCGATGAATCCGGATGTGCCCGGCAAGCCAACATTAGCCATGGTGAAGAACAGGAAGATCAGTGCATAGGCCGGCATTCGATTGACCAACCCGCCATAAGCATCAATCTCGCGTGTGTGCATCCGATCATAGATCACTCCCACACAAAGGAAGAGCGCGCCAGAAATAAACCCGTGGCTCAGCATCTGGAAGATTGCACCATCAATCCCTTGCTGGTTTGCGGCAAAGATTCCCATGGTAACATACCCCATGTGCGCAACCGAGGAATAGGCAATCAGCTTTTTCATATCTGCTTGTGCCAGAGCAACAAGCGAGGTGTAAACAATCGCAATCGCTGACATCCAGAGCACCAGCGGCGTCATCACGTCCGCCCCCACCGGGAACATCGGCAGGCTGAACCGCAGGAAGCCATAACCGCCCATCTTCAACAGGATCGCCGCCAGCACAACCGAACCCGCCGTCGGAGCTTGCACGTGCGCATCTGGCAACCAAGTGTGCACAGGCCACATCGGCATCTTAACTGCAAAGCTTGCGAAGAAGGCGACGAACATCATGGTCTGCATGCCACCGATGATCTGTATTCCCAGCAGGCTGAAGCTCTCTGAATCGAACTCATGCCCCATCAACTTCACAATATCAGTGGTCTGTGCATCAAAATACATCGCCACCATGGCGATCAGCATCAAAACTGAGCCAAGGAACGTGTAGAGGAAGAATTTGAACGATGCATAAATACGTTCTTTGCCCCCCCAGATCCCGATGATCAGGAACATCGGAATAAGCCCCGCCTCGAAGAAGAGGTAAAACAGCACCAAGTCCAATGCCATGAACACGCCCAGCATCAACGTTTCCAGCATGAGAAACGCGATCATGTATTCCTTAACGCGGTTTTCGACATGCCAAGATGCGGCGATCGTCAACGGCATCATGAAGGTCGTCAGCATCACAAACAGCACACTGATCCCGTCAACGCCCATCTTGTATTGCAAGCCAAAGATCCACGCATGGGTTTCGACAAACTGGAAACCGGTGTTGTTGGGGTCAAAGTCGAACAGGATAAACAGCGAGATCAGAAATGTTGCCGAAGTCGCGATAAGGGCAACCCATTTGGCAACGCTCTGCGCCGCTGCATCCTCACCACGCAGAAATATCGCCAGAATGGCGGCTGCGACCAGCGGGATGAACGTAACAAATGACAGCAGATGAGATTCCATCAGTGCGCCCCTCCGCTGAGCGTCATCCAGGTCACAAAGACCGCAATTCCGATCACCATCGCAAAGGCATAGGTGAAGATATATCCTGACTGTGCCCGCCCAGCGAGACGGGTGAAGAACGGCACAATGCCCATGGCCACGCCGTTCAACGTGCCATCGATGACTGTTCCGTCCCCGCGTTTCCATAGGAAATGAGCGATACGCTTGGCCGGACGCACAAACAAAAAGTCATAGATCTCGTCAAAGTACCATTTGTTCAAAAGGAACAGGTACAGCGGCCGCTGTACCTCGGCCAGACGACCGGGCAGAGATGGGTTCCAGATGTAAAACCAGACGGCAATGACAAACCCGATCAACATGGCAATAAACGGGCTCGTTTTGACCCACTTGGGTACGTAATGAGCTTCATTCAAAACATCATTACCCATCGCCGCATAGATCGCGCCTTCGCCGGGCTCACCTGCCAGCACATAGTGGGGCTTGGCGTCCTTGCCGTGATCATCCGCTTTATCAGCAACATTGGTTTCTTCAGCATGATCATCATGCCCGGCATCGTCTCCATGATCATCCGCCTTAGCATGATCATCACCGTGCTCTTCCCCATGATGCTCCTCCGCGTGGTAAGGCACATCAAAGAACTTGGCGACTTTCTCGGTTTTGCCAAAGAAATCGTTGTACCAAAGCATCCCCGCAAACACCGCACCCATTGCCAACACGCCAAGCGGAACCAACATTACAGTTGGGCTTTCATGGGCATGCTCATGCGTATGCTTGTCGCCGCGCGCCTCGCCATAAAACGTCAGGAACATCAAACGCCAGCTATAGAAGCTGGTGAACAACGCCGCGATCACCAGCATCCAGAAGGCATAGCCGCCGTTTGTGCCGGCATAGGCGCTTTCAATTACCGCGTCCTTGGATAGAAAACCGGCAAAGCCAATGGTGGTCAGCGGGATGCCGACCCCGGTGATAGCCAATGTACCGATCATCATCGCCCAGAAGGTATAGGGCAGTTTTTTACGCAGCCCGCCATAGTTCCGCATGTCCTGCTCGTGGTGCATCCCGTGGATGACCGAACCGGCCCCAAGGAACAGCATCGCCTTGAAAAACGCGTGGGTGAACAGGTGGAACATCGCGACTGAGTAGACCCCAACACCGGCGGCCACGAACATGTACCCCAGCTGCGAGCACGTTGAATAGGCGATCACACGCTTAATATCGTTCTGCACCAGACCAACGGTGGCGGCAAAGAACGCAGTTGACGCACCGATGAAGGTGATGAATCCCGTGGCTTCAGGCGCGTATTCCATGAGTGGAGACATGCGGCAGACAAGGAAAACCCCGGCCGTGACCATGGTCGCCGCGTGGATCAGCGCCGATACCGGCGTTGGGCCTTCCATCGCATCCGGCAGCCAAGTGTGCAGGAACAGCTGTGCCGACTTGCCCATCGCTCCGACGAACAGCAGGAAGGCCAGCACATTTGCAGCGTTCCAGTCAGCCCACAAGAACGTCAATGTCATGTTCGCCAATTCCGGCGCCATGGCAAAGATCTCGTCGAGCTTGATCGAGTCGGTCATGAAATAGAGACCAGCAATACCCAGAACAAAACCAAAGTCACCCACACGGTTGACGACAAAAGCCTTGATCGCGGCCGCGTTGGCGCTAGGCTTACGGAAATAAAAGCCGATCAACAGATATGAAGCCAGACCAACCCCTTCCCAGCCGAAGAACATCTGCAGCAGGTTGTCAGCGGTCACCAGCATCAGCATCGCAAAGGTAAAGAGGCTCAGATAGGCGAAAAACCGGGGCCGATAGCTCTCGTTGTCGCCAAAATTCTCATCATGCGCCATGTAGCCCATAGAGTAGAGATGCACCAAGGCCGACACGGTATTGATTACAATCAACATAATCGTGGTCAGCCGGTCCACACGGATGGACCATGACGTATCAAGCGTGCCCGACTGCACCCACGTCATGATATGCACGGCCTCGGCCTCGGTTGCACCCTGCAAGAACACAACCCAGCTCAGCAAAGCCGCCAGCATCAGCAGGCCCGTGGTTAGCCACTGCGCACCCTTGTCGCCGATCACCCGCCAGCCAAAGCCCGCGATGATGGCCCCGATGAGAGGCGCAAAGAGGATAATCTTGTAAATCATCGGATGCTCAGCCTTTCATCACATTCACGTCTTCCACGGCAATCGTGCCCCGATTGCGGAAGAAACAGACAAGGATCGCCAGGCCAATCGCCGCCTCAGCCGCGGCAACCGTCAAGACAAACAGGGTAAAGATCTGCCCGACCAGATCACCAAGATGCGCCGAAAAGGCGACGAGATTGATGTTCACCGACAGTAGCATCAGCTCGATCGACATGAGCAGGATGATCACGTTCTTGCGGTTCAGAAAGAGCCCGAAAATCCCGATGACAAACAGGGCCGCCGCCACCGTCAGGTAATGTTCAAGTCCGATCATCGTCTTACCACTCCAGCCCGGGATATCCGTGTTTCCTACAAGTATGTTGCGCCAGTGGCGCAACCGCATCATCCGCCGCGAAGCCATGCGAAAGTGGCTCATCGGGCAGTTCGGGCAAGCTGGTGGGGGCATCAGCGCCCTCATAAGCCAGCCCATATTTCTTTTCTGAGCAGTCAAAATGATAAATCAGATGCTCAGTGCCTTCGGCCCCCTCTTTGCGGCTGTGCAATTGCACCATGCCATCACCGAAATCCTTACTCGCCGCTTCGAAATGCTGGTTCACAACATCGAGCGGGTTCAAAATCTCATCTTCCGCGGCAGACACATGGCTTGCTATCAGTAGGGCAGAAAGCGCCGCGACAATCTTATTTGTGATGTTCAGATAAGCTCTCATGATCACAGCCCCTGCCCCGGTTTGACGTCTTTCAACTCCATCGCTTTGGCCGGATCGCGGTACATCTGCGCCAGCACATCCTGACGTTTGACATCCTTGCGGTGGCGCAGAGTCAGTACAATCGCACCAATCATTGCCACCAGCAGGATCAAACCTGACAGCTGAAACAGCAGAAAGTATTTGTCGTAGATCAGCAATCCAAGTGCGGCGGTATTTTCCACGCCTTCTGGTACTATGGCCTGACGTGCGGCGTCTGCCCCCTCGGATTCGTGCCACGCACCTAAGACCATGCCAAACTGCATTAGCAATACGATCCCGATCAGTAGCGCCAGCGGCATGTATTTCGCCATCTCAGCTTTGAGTTCGGCAAAATCGATGTCCAGCATCATCACCACGAACAGGAACAGCACCGCGACCGCGCCAACGTAAACGATGATCAGTAGCATCGCGACGAATTCCGCCCCAAGCAGGACAAACAGCCCCGCCGCGCTCAAAAAGGACAAGATCAGCCACAGCACCGAATGCACCGGGTTGCGGCTGATCACGGTGAAGAGCCCCCCGGTCAACAGACAGATCGCAAACAGATAGAAACAGAATGCGGCCATGGTTATCCCTCTTTGTCTTTTGGCTCGGCCTCATCCAGAACCTCGCGCGCGTAATCCATCGCGCGGTTCATGGATGGGATGCCAGCAAACATCGCCATATGGGCAATGGTTTCAGCAATTTCATCTTTGGTGGCACCAGCCTCAAGGGCGTGGCGCACTGTCAGGCGGATCTGGCTGTCGCTCTGCGCCCCCAGCATGGTCAGACCAGCAAGCGTCAGAAGCATGCGCGTCTTGGCGTCCAGACCGTCCTTGTTGACCCCTTTGCCGAAACTCATTTCCATGAATTCCTTGGGCATGGTGGGCCACAGCTTTTCAAACCCTTTGGGTGAAAACGACTCGAGCGTCGGGTTCAGGCTTTTCGCCATCTCCTGCGCCTGCGCCATCATTTGTTCAAAAGGGTTTTTAGGATCGGTCATCGGTACGGTGCATCCATTTCCAGATTGCGGGCAATCTCGGCCTCCCAACGTTCTCCGTTGTCGAGCAGTTTTTCCTTATCGTAAAACAGCTCTTCGCGGGTTTCGGTGGCAAACTCAAAGTTCGGCCCTTCGACGATGGCATCTACTGGGCAGGCCTCTTGGCAGAATCCGCAATAAATGCATTTCGTCATGTCGATGTCATAGCGCGTGGTGCGGCGGCTGCCGTCATCGCGCGGCTCGGCATCGATGGTAATCGCCTGCGCCGGGCAGATCGCCTCGCACAGTTTACAGGCAATACAGCGTTCCTCGCCATTGGGATAGCGGCGCAGCGCATGTTCACCCCGAAAACGTGGTGACAGCGGCCCCTTTTCATGGGGGTAGTTCAGCGTCGCCTTGGGAGCAAAGAAGTATTTCAGCCCCAGTTGAAAGCCCTTGATGAAATCCTTGAGCAGGAAATAGCCCGCGGCCCGGTTATAATCGATCTGTGTCATGGATTATCCCCCAATCGCCCAGCGGGCCCAGAAGCCGCCAAGCACCTCGAATTTTGCCAGGAACGACACGATCACCACCCAGCCAATGGACAGCGGCAGGAACACTTTCCAGCCGATCCGCATCAACTGGTCATAGCGATAGCGCGGGGTGATCGCCTTGACCATGGCGAAGATAAAGAAGAAGAACGCCATCTTCGCCACCATCCACAACACGCCATCGGGCAGCCCCGGAATGGGTGACAGCCAGCCACCAAAGAACAGCAGCGACATCAGCGCACACATCAGGAAGATCGCAATATATTCCCCGGCCATGAACAACAGGAAGGGTGTCGAGGAGTATTCCACCTGATAGCCCGCCACCAGTTCCGACTCCGCTTCTGGCAGGTCAAACGGCGGACGGTTGGTTTCAGCCAATGCCGAGATGAAGAACAAGAACACCATCGGGAAGTGCGGTAGCCAATACCAGTTGAAAAGCCCCCAATCGCCGTCTTGCGCGGCTACGATGGCACCGAAGTTCATCGAACCGGTCGAAATGATCACACCAATGATGATCAAACCCAGCGAGACCTCATAAGAAATCATCTGCGCGGCAGAGCGCAGCGAGCCAAGGAAAGCGTATTTGGAGTTTGACGCCCAACCACCCATGATCACGCCGTAAACCTCGAGCGAGGACATCGCGAACACAAACAGAATGGCAACATTGATATCGCTGAGCACCCAGCCTTCGTTGAACGGAATGACAGCCCAAGCCATAATGGCCAAAACAAAGCTGGTCATTGGGGCCAGCATGAACACCGGTTTGTCGGCTCCCGCTGGGATCACTACCTCTTTGACCACATATTTCAGCGCGTCAGCCACCGATTGCAGCAGGCCGTAGACCCCTACCACATTGGGGCCGCGGCGCATCTGAACAGCCGCCCAGATCTTGCGGTCACCGTAAACTAGGAACAACAGCGAGATCATCACGAACGCAACCACGGCCAAGCACTGTGCCACGATCAGTACCGCAATCCCAAATGGGGTCGTCAAGAATTCAGCCATCAGGTCCTCGCACCCTCGATCAATCGTTTGCCGCTTGTTATGCGGCTTGTGTTCATTTGCCCAGCCGGTCGCCGCCCGGCTTTGGCGTATTCATATCAGTGCTGGCGCAGATTACTCCGCCGCCAGTGGTTTACCACCGCGCGCTTTCACACCGGCGCTCAACTCTGCCATCAGCGCGCTGGATCGCGCGATTGGGTTGGTCAGATAGAAATCTTTCACCGCACTGCGGAAATCGGCATCACCCAGATTATCCGCTTCGATCGCCTGGCATTCGTTTTCTGGCACCGTATCCAGTTTTGCCAGATGTGGCACTTCGGTCACCAGCGCCTGACGCAGCTGCGCCATGCTGTCATACGGCAATGCATTGCCCAGTTCACCCGACAACGCCCGCAGGATGGCCCAATTCTCCTTGGCCTCACCCGGCGCATGCCCCGCGCGCAAGGCCAACTGTGGCCGCCCTTCAGTGTTGACGAACAATCCGGATTCCTCGGTATAAGCAGCCCCCGGTAGGATCACATCAGCGCGATGGGCACCCCGGTCACCGTGGCTACCTTGATAAATGACAATGCTACCGGCATCGATTTCGACCTCATCTGCACCAAGGTTATAGATCACCTCAGCGCCTTCAATCGCCGCCTCCATGCCACCCTCGGTCACCGCACTCACATCCATCGCGCCCACACGTGAGGCGGCTGTGTGCAAGACCATCAGCTCGGAATTTGTTTCCGTTGCCAATTGCTGCGCTGCTGCCAGAACGGCGAGCCCGTCCGCTTCCCGCAAGGCACCCTGCCCGACAATCACGGCAGAAGGCTGATCCATGACTGCACCATGTTCCTTGCCCAGCAGGCCAGACAGCGCCGCACGGTCCGAGCCGACGTGAGCGTAATCATAGGTTAGATCAGTAGCTTCGCCGATCAGGCCAATCGTGGCCCCCTTGGTCCAGGCCTTGCGAATGCGTGCATTCAGAACCGGTGCCTCAATCCGTGGATCCGTGCCGATCAACATGATGTACTTGGCATCATCAATCTCTTCGATGCTGGCGGTGCCGACATAGCCCGAGCGATTGCCTATCGGCAGGCGCGCATTATCAGTGCGGCATTCCACCTTACCTCCTAGCCCTTCAACCATCTGCTTCAGTGCAAAGGCCGCTTCAACCGGGACCAAATCACCAATCAAACCGGCAATCTTCTTGCCGGTCATCGCCTCAGCTGCTTTCGACAGGGCCTCGCCCCAGCTTGCAGGGCGCAGCTTGCCATTTTCACGCACATATGGCCGGTCCAAACGCTGACGGCGTAGACCATCCCAGACAAAACGTGTCTTGTCGGAAATCCATTCCTCGTTCACACCATCATGATTGCGCGGCACGATCCGCATCACTTCGCGGCCCTTGCAATCCACACGAATGTTGCTTCCCAAAGCGTCCATCACATCGATGGTTTCGGTCTTGGTCAGCTCCCACGGGCGCGCGGTAAAGGCATAGGGTTTTGAAACCAGCGCCCCAACAGGGCACAGGTCAATGATGTTGCCCTGCAGGTTGCTATCCAGCGTTTCACCTAAGTAAGACGTGATCTCAGAATCTTCGCCACGACCCGTCTGGCCCATCTGGGTAATACCTGCGACCTCGGTCGTGAACCGCACGCAGCGTGTACAGGAAATGCAGCGTGTCATATGGGTTTCGACCAGCGGCCCCAGATCCAGATCATCCACCGCGCGTTTGGCTTCGCGGAAGCGGCTGAAATCCACGCCATAAGCCATCGCCTGATCCTGCAGGTCGCATTCGCCACCCTGATCGCAAATCGGGCAATCCAGCGGATGGTTGATCAGCAGAAATTCCATCACCCCTTCGCGGGCCTTTTTGACCATTGGTGAATTGGTCTTCACCACAGGCGGCTGGCCTTCGGGACCGGGGCGCAAATCGCGCACCTGCATAGCACAAGAGGCCGCCGGTTTCGGCGGCCCGCCAACGACCTCAACAAGGCACATCCGACAATTTCCCGCAATCGACAGCCGCTCGTGATAGCAAAAGCGCGGCACTTCAATGCCCGCCTGCTCGCACGCCTGAATCAGGGTCATCGCCCCGTCCACTTCGATCTCGTTATCGTCGATGATGATTTTGCGAAGGTCAGTCATCGGTTCTCACTTTGCTCTCAGTAACACGCCAATTTGGCTGTTCTTTTTGATCTCTCCGTGCCCCAGTTTGCACAAGGACGCATGGTCCAGATTGCTGGCGCCCCGGCTTTTATAGAACGCATTCCGGCGCTCACGCATCTCGGCCTTGTTCTGCTTGTTATTGAGGTACGAGCGGATCTCTTTCTCGCTGTACCCGCGCTCGCGCGCGATGTCCTTAAGGTCATTGACATAGCCCCGAGCAGCAAACACACGCACGCCAATGCTGTCGCAGGCACGGTTGATCTTTTCTGCCACTGCCACAATCAGCAGCCCGTGATTTATGTCATCTTCATTCTTTAGTCCGGCCTGCGCCTGAACCGCTGTGCTGCTCAACATAGCTGCGAAAACGAGTGGTGCAATCATACGCATTTGATATCTCCTATATGACAGGCAGAAGGTAACGGTGAGTTCCGCCCTTCTGCTGACATGCAGATGGTGTAACATACGTTGGTTATGCAATAACAACGCATGTATCCTCCTGATATCGCAACATTTCTTACCACGTCACACAAGACCCCGTCAGCTTCAGATCGCTACCGGACAAATTCAGCGTCCCGTTCTCCGCATCCGGTCCCTGTACCCAGTTAATCTCGGATGTACCAAAATTTTTCAAACAGTACTTTGTGCCTTCAACACGGCCCGCTTCGCGCGCTCCCTCTATTCCTTTGGTGGCCCGTTTCACCGTCACAACAAAACTCTGCCGGTCATCCGAGGCGTGCTTTGCCTTTGACGGGTAGTAGATACCATTAAAATACACACGCGATTTTTTCTCGGTACAAGCCGATACCATCATCAGAGCGGCCAGACAGACGAGGACAATTCTCATCACACACCACCTTGCCGAACCATCGGCATAAAATCATATGAATTCCACAGGCGCATCATTGTCTCAAAAGGCCTTTCCGATGGCTGCAAGTCCCAGCAGTAAACAGCACAGCCAGCCCGCGACATAGATGAACGAGCGGGGCCCCATATTCGGTTTGCCGATGCCTTTGACATGCACCACCACTAACGCGATCCGGCTGATGAAAAAGATTGATGCCAGCCAGTTGACGAATGCCGGGTCGACCCCGGCAAGAATCGCGGCAGCCGTCACCGCGACAAAAAAGCCGATGGTTTCTGACAGATTCAGATAAGCGCGGTGCCAACGATAGGTCTCAAGACCATAGTCTTGCTCTGGCGATGCCCCCGGCGCCAGCCCCAGTTTTTGCTTCCGCAGTGCTGTGAGCGGCGACATCACCAGCCCCATTATGGCTGTGCCCGCAAGCGCAACAATCGCATGTCCGTATTGGCTTAAATCTTCCATGGTCTCACTCCGCTGCCATCGCACCCATCCGGCCCGATTTCTGGGCCTTGATGCGATCTTCTATTTCTTCCCGGAAATTGCGGATCAACCCCTGTATCGGCCAGGCTGCGGCATCGCCAAGCGCACAGATCGTGTGCCCCTCAACCTGTTTGGTGACCGAGAAGAGCATGTCAATCTCTTCCAGCTCCGCCTCGCCGCGCACTAGACGATCCATCACTCGCATCATCCAGCCGGTGCCTTCGCGGCACGGGGTACACTGGCCACAGCTTTCGTGTTTGTAAAACTTGCTGAGCCGCCAGATCGCTTTGATGATATCGGTTTGCTTGTCCATCACGATTACGGCAGCAGTGCCAAGGCTTGAGCCTACATCCCGCAGCGCGTCAAAATCCATCACCGCATCGCGCATGTTTTCTCCGCGCACACAAGGTACCGAAGATCCACCGGGGATCACCGCCAACAAATTATCCCAACCGCCGCGAATACCGCCGCAATGCTTGTCGATCAGTTCCTCGAACGAAATCGACATTGCTTCCTCGACGACACAGGGGTTGTTCACATGGCCTGAAATTCCAAACACCTTGGTGCCCGCATTGTTCGGACGGCCAAAACTGGCGAACCAATCTGGCCCACGGCGCAGGATAGTTGGCACAACCGCAATCGATTCCACGTTATTCACTGTGGTCGGGCAACCATAGAGCCCCGCTCCCGCCGGGAACGGCGGTTTCATACGTGGCATGCCTTTTTTACCTTCAAGGCTTTCCAGCAGCGCGGTTTCCTCGCCGCAGATATAGGCGCCGGCACCATGCGCCAGATAAAGATCGAAGTCATAACCAGACTTGCATGCATTCTTGCCGATCAAGCCTGCCTCGTAAGCCTCATCAATTGCAGCCTGCAGGGCCTCGCGCTCACGAATATATTCGCCGCGGATATAGATGTAACAAGCATGCGCGCCCATCGCGAAGCTGGCGATCAAGCAGCCCTCCACAAGCGTATGGGGATCATGGCGCATGATCTCGCGATCTTTGCAGGTGCCGGGCTCGGATTCGTCTGCATTCACTACCAGGTAAGCCGGTCGCCCATCGCTTTCTTTTGGCATAAACGACCATTTAAGGCCCGTAGGAAAGCCCGCACCACCACGACCACGCAATCCGCTGGCTTTGACATGATCAATGATCCAATCGCGCCCGTTTTGCAGGATCTTCGCCGTGCCATCCCAATGACCGCGCGCTTGCGCGCCCTTCAGGCTACGGTCATGCATCCCGTAAAGGTTGGTAAAGATACGGTCCTGGTCGTTCAGCATCCCGCTACCCCTGTCTGTCCTGACGCGCGCGCCAGATCTGAAAAATCATCCAAAAGGCCCAGATGAACCCTGCCAACGCCAGCAGGTCGAACAAGGCCCTTACCCGGTTGCTCAGCCCCAGCTCGCCGCCAATGATGGTCGCCAAGATCCAAAAAATGGCCGTGCCAGCGATCACCATAGCCGCCTGACGTCCCTTTTCTGTCTCTTTCTTGTCGCTCATGGCTTGCATTCACTTCCTACGCCTTGCCGCCCTTGGCCAGTTCCGTCGCCTGACCGATCCAGTCGTCACGCTCGATCCGGCCTTTGAACTTTAATCGTGCATCGACCCAGGCAATCTCTGCTTCGGACCACTTGGCAATCTGGTCGTAGTGATAAAAGCCTAATTCATTCAGCGTCTGTTCCAACTTGGGGCCAACACCTGAGATCTTTTTCAGATCATCCGCCCCCGCTTTGCGCGCAGCTTTCAACGTTCTGGGTTTCTTTTCACTGACGTCTCCCGCTTCAGCGGTTGGCGCATCGTCTTTTTTAGCGGCAGGTTTCTCTGCCTTAGCCGCCGGTTTCGCAGGCGCCTTCGCCTGTTTCACCTTAGACGCAGCGGGGTTGTGATTGGCCCCTTTGTCACGCCACGGCGCCAACAATGGCACCTCGCTACCATCAATACGTTTGACTGTGTCACCAATATCCGTCGCCAGCGCGGCGCTGGCATTATATTGCGTCTTCCCACTATCGAACTCAGTCAGGCTGGTCAGCCCGCTCAATGGCTCGGATGCATAACGCCCATTCTGCGGCCCCGGCACCGGCACATCGCCTGCCGCCAGTTCATCCAAAATTTCACGCAGACGATCCGCCGTCAGATCTTCATAATAATCCTTGCCAATCTGGGCCATCGGCGCATTGGTGCAGGCCCCAAGGCATTCAACTTCTTCCCAGCTGAACTTGCCATCGGCGCTGACCACATGCGGCTCATCTGCGATCTTTTCGCGGCATACAGCCACCAGATCCTCGGCCCCGCAGATCATGCATGACAGCGTACCGCAAATCTGAATATGTGCCACAGATCCAACGGGTTGCATTTGGAACATGAAGTAGAACGATGTTACCTCAAGCACGCGGATCTGCGCCATATCGAGCATCTGGGCAATCACTTCGATGGCAGGGCGTGACACCCATCCCTCTTGTTCTTGCGCACGCCACAACAGCGGGATTACCGCACTGGCTTGCCGACCTTCCGGATACTTTGAGATTTGCGCCTCGGCCCAAGCCTGATTGGCGGGCGTGAAGGCAAAGCTCTCAGGTTGCTCGTGGTGGAGACGTCTTAGCATCTAGGCACAGGCTCCTGTGGTCAGTCGGACGCCACCTTCAGGCAAAGCAACGGCATTGCCTGCGGCGAGTTGGTATTTGGTGATGTCTTTCACCTGCTCGCGGGTCAGGCCGGTTTGCAGCTCAACAGGCAGATAATCAGACTCGTGCGCCATATCACAGCCGATGCTGGCGACAGCCGCCTCGTACTTGGCGATGTCTTGTTGTGACACGCTTTGTGGTGGCAGTGCACAGGCCGATACCAAAGTCAAAGCAGAAACCACAAAACCAATCTTACGCATCTTCATCTTTCCCCAATCAACCTTTCAAACCCGCCTCAGCGGTCAATTTCCCCAAACACCACATCCATCGTGCCGATGATAGCGGCGACATCCGCCAACTGGTGACCGCCCGCCACATGATCCATCGCTTGCAAGTGCAAGAACCCCGGTGCGCGGATTTTTGACCGGTAAGGTCTGTTGGTGCCATCAGCCACCAGATAAACGCCAAACTCCCCTTTGGGTGCTTCCACGGCAGCGTAAACCTCGCCCGCAGGCACGTGGAACCCTTCGGTATAAAGCTTGAAGTGATGGATCAGCGCTTCCATCGAGGTTTTCATATCCCCCCGCGTTGGTGGCGTCAGTTTACCCCGTGCCAGCACATCGCCCTTGCCTTCCGGCGCGCGCAGCTTGGCAATTGCTTGATGCATGATGTGCAGCGATTGGCGCATTTCTTCCATCCGGCACAGGTAACGGTCATAACAATCGCCGTTCTTGCCCACCGGGATCTGGAATTCGAACTCGTCATAGCATTCATAAGGCTGTGCCCGGCGCAGATCCCATGCCATGCCAGAGCCACGCACCATCACGCCGGAAAAGCCCCAGTCCAAGGCTTCCTGTTCCGTGACAACACCTATGTCCGCATTGCGCTGTTTGAAAATCCGGTTTTCGGTCAAAAGCTCATCGATGTCTTTCAGCACGGCCGGGAATTCATTGGCCCATGTTTCGATATCATCAATCAGGTCATCCGGCAGATCCTGATGCACCCCACCGGGGCGGAAATAGGCCGCGTGCAATCGCGCACCACATGCCCGCTCATAGAAGCACATCAGCTTTTCGCGCTCTTCAAAGCCCCAGAGCGGCGGGGTCAGCGCGCCAACATCCATCGCCTGCGTGGTGACATTCAGCAGGTGGTTCAAAATGCGGCCAATCTCGGAATAGAGCACCCGGATCAGGCTGGCACGACGCGGCACTTCGACACCGGTCAGCTTTTCGATGGCCAGACACCAGGCATGTTCCTGATTCATCGGTGCCACATAATCCAGCCGGTCGAAATATGGCAGGTTTTGCAGGTATGTCCGGCTTTCCATCAGCTTTTCGGTGCCACGGTGCAACAGGCCGATGTGTGGATCGCAACGCTCAACAATCTCGCCGTCCAGCTCCAGAACCAGACGCAAAACTCCATGTGCTGCAGGGTGCTGCGGGCCAAAGTTGATGTTGAAATTACGGATCTTCTGTTCGCCGGTCTGCGCGTCTTCGAAACCTTTGGAGCCGTCCATCATTTGCGCGCCCTCACATGTGAACGGACAAAATGAGTAGAAGAATCGTATTCATTGAACGAATTCAACGACACGCAACGGACGTTTCTACCCACTTCGATTTTTTTTATTTGCGGTGCAGCTAATGCCAACACCGAAGCCGCTGTTATAAGTTCCAAGATCTCAGTCAGAAACGGGATCATTTCGCCTCCTCCCGCTTTTCATCACCCGGCAGGATGTATTCAGCACCCTCCCAAGGGCTCATGAAGTCAAACTGGCGGTATTCCTGCACCAGTGACACCGGCTCATAAACCACGCGCTTTTGCGCCTCGTCATAGCGGACTTCGGTATAGCCCGTGGTCGGGAAATCCTTGCGCAGCGGGTAACCGCGAAAACCATAATCGGTCAAAATCCGGCGCAGGTCGGGGTGACCGCTGAACAGAATGCCGAACATGTCAAAGACTTCGCGCTCGAACCAGTTGGCAGAGGGGTGTACCGAAGTGATCGAAGGCACCATGTCCTCCTCGCGCACGGCAACACGCAGGCGTATGCGCTGGTTTTGGTACATCGACAAGAAGTGATAAACCACGTCAAACCGCTTGGCGCGCTCCGGGTAGTCCACCGCCGTAATGTCCACCAGCGTTGAAAACTTGCAGGTCTGATCGGATTTCAGAAAGTCCACCAGGCCAACGATCTGCGACAGCGTCACATCGACGTTCAGCTCGCCGTGCTTTACCTCCAAGCCCAGCACGCAATCTGTGCGCTTCAGCTCGATAAAGGCGCCCAGCTCGTTCAGAGCGTCACTCATTGCCTTCCTCCTGAAGAATTTCGTCGTAGAATGTCGCCTTGGCATCGTGGGTCTTGAAAAACCGCGCCATGAAATCCGGAAGTACAGTCTTGGCGGCCTGTTCGCCTGCAAACGCCACCACAGCGGTCATGTCACGCCATTTTGTCAGCACAACCACGTGACAGGGATCTTCATCACGTCGAGCCAAGAAGGTCACGTTGTGAAACCCATCCACGGCACGCATGTTTGGCAGAACGCGGGCACGAAAAGTCTCGACCCAATCACTCAGGTCATCACGCGCCACGGTGGCCTCCCATCTCCTGACAACCGCTCCACTCATCGTACAATCGTCCCCGTCCGGCGAATTTTGCGCTGCAGTTGCAGGATGCCGTAGACCAGCGCCTCGGCCGTCGGCGGGCAACCTGGTACATAGATATCCACCGGTACGATCCGGTCACAGCCACGCACCACGGAATAGCTATAGTGGTAGTAGCCACCGCCATTGGCACAGGAGCCCATCGAGATCACATAGCGCGGCTCAGGCATCTGATCATACACCTTGCGCAGCGCCGGGGCCATCTTGTTGGTCAGTGTGCCCGCCACGATCATCACATCCGACTGGCGCGGGCTGGCACGAGGCGCAAATCCAAAGCGTTCCACATCGTAGCGAGGCATCGCCGTATGCATCATCTCAACCGCGCAACACGCCAGACCAAAGGTCATCCAGTGCAACGACCCAGTGCGTGCCCAGTTGATGATGTCCTCGGACGAGGTCAGCAGGAAGCCTTTGTCCTGCAACTCGCGGTTCAGCTCCTGTGTGGCTACCTCACGGTCGCCACCGGCGGTGTTAGCACCATAAGCACTCGGAGATGTTACTGCCATTCCATCGCCCCCTTGCGCCATTCATAGGCAAAGCCAGCGGTCAGAACGGCCAGAAACACCATCATCGACCAAAAACCAACCATGCTGATGTCTTTGAAAGCCACGGCCCATGGGAACAACATCGCAATCTCAAGATCAAAGATGATGAACAGGATCGATACCAGATAAAACCTCACATCAAATTTCATTCGGGCATCATCAAAGGCGTTAAAACCACATTCGTAGGCGCTGACTTTCTCGGGGTCCGGATTGCGTACCGCCAGAACGACCGCCGCAAGGATCAAAACAATTCCAAGCCCAATGGCTATAGCCATCAAAACAAGAATGGGAAGGTATTCCCTCAGCATCTCTTCCACGTTGTGGCTCCTTTCATGCGCATGGGGCGCATATCCAGATGGCTGCAATGATTAATCAGGGTTTACCCCTGCCCCTGAGTGGGGTCAACCAGCCGCAGTCAGATTCACGGCGAAGTTCCCAGCCCGTTATTGGCGCAATTTGCTCCATATTCTCAATGTTATATGGATCGAGCCGCCTCACTGAGGTTTATAAGCTTTTGCATGGCCAGATCGCGCCCCAGAAAGCCCAGTCCGCAATCAGGTGCTGCAATCAGCCGTTCAGGCGGCAAATGGTGCAAAACTTCCTGCATCCGGGAGCGAATCTCTTCCACCGACTCCACCCGACTCGACGCAATTGCGACAAAACCGACAATCAGCTTTGACTTTGAAAAGCTCTCGAACAACGCGGCCGGATTATATCGATGCGCGTCTTCGATCGAGATCTGATCCGCCACGCCATCCACCGCTTCGGCAATCTGCTGATATGAGGCCTGATCCGCCTTGGGATAATCCGTATCATCCAACGCATTGGGATAGCCACAGCACATGTGGACGACGCGCTCAATTCCGGTAGGGACACCATGAAAGCAACGTTCCAACGTCTCAATCCCATAGGCCAACGCGCCCTCAGGTTTGCGGGCGAAAATCGGTTCGTCCACCTGAATATATCTGCAACCAGCCTCGGCCAAGGCCAACACCTGCTTGTTCAACGCATCCGCCAGATCCCGTGCCAAAGCCGCCGGATCATTGTAGTGCACATCCGCCGTGGTGTCCGAGATAGTCATCGGTCCCGGCATGGTGATCTTGACCGGACGCCCCGCTGCTTCCTCGGCTACCTGCCAATCACGCACCAGAACGCTGGTATCACCTGCGGCGACAGCGCCGCGAATTGTCGGCAGCTTGGTGACATAGGCCTCATTGCGCATCGACCGTTCAGTCAAGTTTTCAAAATCAAAGCCAGCAAAATGGCGGCACTGGTAGTGCACGTAATTTTCACGCC
This sequence comes from Roseovarius albus, assembly GCF_900172335.1. Classification (GTDB taxonomy): domain Bacteria; phylum Pseudomonadota; class Alphaproteobacteria; order Rhodobacterales; family Rhodobacteraceae; genus Roseovarius; species Roseovarius albus. The sequence goes on along the minus strand of NZ_FWFX01000007.1, from coordinate 47,625 downwards.
GCACCTCGCCGTCCGTGGGCACATCAATCCCGCAGGCGATCTGATCCGCAACCACTTCAACCGTGGCCCGATCCAACAGTGCGCGCGCCTCCTCCATCTTGTCATGCGACCATCGTTGCGTGACTTCCGCGTCATATTCATCCGAGTCGTGTGATACCTGAAACCAATCCGAAATCGGCACGTAATCAGGTTTTGGATAGGCCCCGATGCAAGTGGTCGTCAGTGGCATGGGATCCCCCAATCGCTGTGCTTTGCACGATCAGTCTCCCGCCTCTCTCGGTTTGCGTCAAGGAAAACGAGAACCAGCAACTGTCGAACTCAAAACCGTTCAAATCAAAGCATTCAGAAAAGCGGATCTAATGTCGCCTATGCGGGACTTAGTTGCCGTTTGCATCCAAATGAATTTTATTCATGAGATATTCTGTGGTTTTGTTGGTTTTGTTGTCGAGTGCGACTATTGGCCTTAATCTTCGAACAGGAAGGCCAAATGAGAGATGATGGCCTAACTTCCATGCTTTTGAGAAAAACCCACTTTATGAAAAGGATATTGAATGACTGAGAAAAGTGCCGGACAAAACCTTCTTGAGCAGTCATACAAACTCTCTACGCCGGAAGATAACGTAGACTACTACGACGCTTTCGCCTCGACATATGACACGGATTTCGCCGATACATTGGGTTGGCATTACCCTGCTGCAATCGCCGCTGCTTATCGCGATGCCGCAACCGAAACTGATACGCCAATTGTCGATATTGGATGCGGCACTGGGCTTGTTGCGGACGTTCTGAATTTACCGCAAGAACAGATCGACGGAGTTGATATTTCACCAGAAATGCTGAGTATATCGGGAAAGAAAGAAGTCTATCGTTCACTAATTGAAGCGGACATTACGAAGCCTCTGGACGCAATCAAAAACGACTACGGGGCAGTTTTGTCAGCAGGAACTTTCACCTATGGCCATGTCGGCCCAGAACCACTCGAAAGCTTGCTCGATATTGCCCGAGCCCACGCCCTATTTGTTATCGGCGTCAGGAAAACGTTTTTCGAGGAAGCAAATTTTGAACCTGTTTTGCGAGGGATGGAGTCTCGAGGGTTGATCAAAAACTTGCAGGTCGCCGAAGTGCCAATGTATGCAAAAGCAGGGCATGATCACTCGGATGATACTGCATTTGCGCTGGTTTACCGCAAGTCCTGATTACCAACTTTTGCGCCTACCAACCGATTAAAGGCGGCGTGACATTTGGTAGGTCTGGGCTCAAAGCGGTCATCTACATGCTCGGTAAATCACACACATTGTGATCACTTCCTCGCCCTCACCGGCAACCGGTCCTTCACCAGGTCCGACCAGAACCCTGCTCCAATGGGCAGCAGGGCATCGTTGAAGTCATAATCCGCCGCGTGCAATGGCTGGCCGTTTGGTCCCTCTTCCCCATTGCCCAGCAAGAGGAAACACCCTGGCACAGCGGCACAGAAATGCGCGAAATCCTCCGAAAAACTCATCGCTGTACGGTCACCAATGGTCTCATGCCCAGCAGCCTTTGCTGTACGCACGACGGCTTCGACCGGGCCGTCAGCATTGATGGTTTCGATGAATTCGGTGTTGAAGCTCATCTTCGCAGTCACGCCATGTGTCGCCACCACACCATCGACGATCTGGCGCATGAAACGCTCCACCGCTTCCCGATCTTGAGGAAGCCGCGCCCGTACATCGCCCTTCAGCACCGCCTGCCCCGGCAGCACATTGCGCTGACCATCTGTCAGGAACTCGGTCACGGAGACAACTGCCCCTGCACCGGGGGCCAGTTTGCGTGACACGATGGTTTGCAGGGCCAACACCAACTCAGCCCCCACGGTGATTGCATCCACCCCGACATGCGGCATTGAGGCATGCCCGCCTTGCCCGTTGATCTCAATCTCAAAAAGGCTCTCGCTGGCGCAAATCTGCCCCAGTCGGGTTGAGATTTGTCCAGTTGGCGCGCCCGGCAGGTTGTGGATGGCGTAAACCTCATCAATCGGGAACTGTTTAAGGGCGCCCTCATTGATCATTGCCTGTGCACCCAGCCCGTGTTCCTCATTGGGCTGAAAAATGAACACCACCGTACCGTCAAAATCCGGAGATTTGCTCAACAACTCAGCTGCACCCAACAACATGGTGGTATGCCCGTCATGACCACAAGCATGCATCACACCTGGATTGTTAGAAACATAATCATGCGTGCTAGCCTCAGTAATCGGCAGCGCATCCATATCCGCCCGCAACCCAATCGCCCGATTGCCATTGCCTGCCTTCAGTACGCCAATCACACCCGCACCTTCGTGTACTTCAAGCCCAAGGTCGCGTAGGATCGAAGCAACCTTTGCCTTGGTCTGCACCTCTTGAAAACCCAGTTCGGGATCACGATGAAACGCGCGACGAAGATCCGTTAACCGTTGATGAAACTCTTCCATACCCATGCCCCTGATTTCGTATTTTTCCTGTGGTATCTATCCCGACGAACGGTATCAAGGCCGAGAACGTCGTACTCGCCGCCATGAATGTCGCAAATCGCACCTTTTCCGGCGCATGGGCCCGGAGTCCGCAACAGTGAAATCTGATGTCTAGCAATGAACATGAGCTAACCACCCCCTCCCTGCTTCGCGACCTACTGGTTGCGGCGTGCTTTACATTCAATCCAACTGCTCTGACAGGAGTAATCCATGCAATCGCGAAACTTCGTTCCCAAAGGCGCGGCCAGTTTCAGAGTTGATTACAACGGCCCGCCGAAAGATTTCTACTTTTTGCTGCTGCCCAAGTTCACCATGCTGGCTTTCAGTGCAGCGGTCGAACCCCTGCGTATCGCCAATCAAGTCACCAACAAAGAGTTGTATCGCTGGTTTCTGCTCAGCGAAAATGGCAAACCCGTGGCCTGCTCCAACGGGATCGAGATCAACCCCGACATGGCCCTGCAAAACCTCCCACGTTCCAGCCACGCCTTTGTATGTTCTGGAAACGAACCACACGAAAGCACCAGCCCGAAAACACTTGCTTGGATTCGTCACCAAAACGCCCACGGGTGTCATCTGGGCGGAATCTGCACCGGCGCATTTGCATTGGCACAGGCCGGTGTGTTGAGCAGCCAAAACTTCACACTACACTGGGAAAATCAACCGGCCTTTATGGAACATTTCCCAGCGCAAGATCCCAGCAGCAACCTATATGAAATAGATCGGCAGACAATGACGTGCGGTGGTGGCAACGCGGCCACCGACATGATGCTGGAAATGATTGAAACTGATCACGGCAAGGATCTGGCGGTTGTCGTCTCTGACATGAGCATCCACTTTCGCTCCGACAACCGGAAAGCCTTGCAGAAGTCGGCATATTCCGTCGCGCTCAGCAGTCGCAACCAACATCTGATCACCGCCATGCAGCACATGCACGATGCCATCGAAGAGCCGCTAGAGATTGGTGAAATAGCTGACCGCATGGATATCTCACGCCGTCAATTGGAGCGTTTGTTTCAACAATATATCGGCACCTCCCCGGTACAGTTTTATATTGAGCTGCGGGTCGCCCGTGCCCATGCTCTGCTAAACGAAACCAACATGACAGTGGCCGAGATTTCCGCCGCCACCGGCTTTAGCAGCGCCACCCAACTGACCGTCCGCTTCAAAAAACGTTTCGGCCAATCCCCTAGCGCATTTCGCAAAAGCTGGGTGGAGCAGGAAGAAATTTGATCACGATAGATCTGAGCGTACTGTTACATAAAAAGAATCAGGTTAGAGCCTGAAGCATGCCATAGAATGCTTGGTTGGCTATCCGCAGTATATGTGCAAGCATGAACAGCACGTTTAAGTCACGGAAGATTTAAGGCAAATTCGATTCCAAGCACGGGACAGGAGAGGTGAATGAAGCTCAGCATTCATTGTGGTCTTCACAAGACAGCAACGACTAGTTTCCAAACATTATGTGATGCGAACCGTGCCTTGCTATACGATCTGGGTGTCTATTACCCAAATTATGATGCGCGTCCCCAGCACAGCTATGTATTATGGGATGTACAAAAAAGCGGCTTAAACGCTCTCCGCAATTTTCTTTCCCAAAGTTTTGCAGAAGCCAAAACAAATTGCCACACAGTCCTGCTCAGCGGTGAGGACTTTGAGAACTGTATCGTCGATATTGCGCTGGCTTTGGAAATAGAGACTTTAGCGATTGAATCTGGGTTTGATGCAGTTGAATGGGTTGTCGTAACCCGCCCAGTCGAGTCCTATATCGCATCTCTCTATTCTGAATTGAGCAAGCACAGTGTTGTCTTGCGCCGCGGCACCTTGGAACGTGCCGCGAAAGAACGAGGTTGTTTCTACATTTCCACCAATAGGTATAACTACATTTTTGTATTCGATTTCAAACGCTTTGCCGAGAGGTTCCAACAACATGTTTCCAGGCCGGTCATCGAATACAGTATGGGGGAATTTGCCCGCGGCTTTCCCGGCGCAATTTTGTTGCAAGGACTTCTGCGGGAAGAGGCGTTCACACGATTCTCAAGGTTAGCTAAGATCGATAATCAAATACAAAATGAAAGTTTGGATTCCACGCAGATTGAAGTGAATTACGTTTCAAGTACCTTTGGTGTCGGACGGTTGAGAGCTAAGCGTTTTCGTCTTTTACTTGCCCCACTGATTTGGCTTCGAAAGCGTGATATAGCAAGAAGGAACGCGGATCATTCGAACTGAACCGTGCGACCAATTCCTTTGTCCGCATAGCAGGCTATTCAACCGACAACCAATTCTTCTTCTCGAACCGTGGCCCGGTAACGTGCCGGTGGAAGGCCCTTTTCCTTACGAAACACCCGTGAAAACCCGGATTCGGATTGATAACCGACGTCTTCGGCAATCTCCGCCAGCGGTTTGCGCGTTTCGCGCAGAGCTTTGCAGGCCAATTGCATGCGCCAATAGGTCAGATAGCGCAGTGGCGGCATGCCGATCTTTTCCGCAAAACGCACTGCGAATCCGGTGCGTGACATGCCCGCTTCGCGGGCCATGGACTCAAGCGTCCAACCCTTTGAGGGGTCAGCATGAATCACCCCCAGCGCACGCGACAACTGTGGATCTGCAAAGCCGGACAGGCCAACATCACTAGCTGCTGCGCTCCCAAGAAAGGCCCGCAAGGCCTGTGCAAAAATCATTTCTGACAACTTCAGCGCAATCAGCTCTCCACCCAGATTGGGTTCGGCCGTCTCAGCGCCAATCATCCGCAGCGATGCCTCCATCCATTGCCCGGTTTGCGCGCCATAATCCGCAACATGAACTAATGGCGGTAACCAACTGAAAATAGGGTGCTCCTGCCCGTCTGAGATCGAAAAGTGGCCGCAGATCAACTGGGTTTCACGGTCTTCGCCCTCAAGGTTGTCATCGCCACCATAATACAGAACGCCAGTGCCATCATATCCGGATTTTTCCATCACCGTTTCCAATGGCAGGGCTTTGGTTTCGGTGTCTGGGTGGCAATACAGAACGTGCCCCGCGCCGTTGGGGATGATCACCAGATCACCCTGCGCCAGGCGCAGCACGTCGCCACCTTTTTCGTGCTTAATCAAACATTCCCCCCGATGCACAAAATGAAATCGCGCAACATTGGAATAGCTCGGCACCCGCACCCCCCACGGCTGGCGAAATGAGGTGCGGAAATACAATGTTCCCTTCAGGGAAAGTTGCATCAGGATATCACTTAAGAGGTCTTTCATAGGTCAAATATGGCAAATCGTTCAGCCAGTGTCGATGATCTCAAACGATCGATCATAAATTTTGTACGCACCGTCATACACGGTTTTTAATTTCGCGCTTTCCTTAAGGCACAGACACTTCGATTCAAGGATGCCACAATATGAAACACCTTCTTTCCGCCGTACTGCTTGCACTTTCCTCACCCGCCTTGGCTGCCGATCCAGCCCAACTTAGCGACACGGAGATCGCGCATGTCGCCTATACGGCTGACAACATCGATATCCGGTACGCCCATCTGGCCTTGGCCATCAGTGATAACCCTGAGGTTCGGCAGTTTGCCCGTACCATGATCAGCGACCATGAGGCCGTTAACGCAGCGGCTCTTGAACTGCTGGACAAATTGGGTGCGCAGGCGACCGACAATTTCCTGTCGCAAAAACTGAACGAAGATGCAGAGGACATCATTGATCTTCTATCACAATTACGCGGGGCTGAATTTGACCTTGCTTATGCAGAAAATGAATTGGGATACCATCAGGCAGTCAATGATCTCGTGGAAACCACGTTTATTCCCAACATCGATAACGCCGAAGTGAAAGCTCTTTTCGAACAAGGCCTGGAAATCTTTAAGGTTCATGAAGGTCATGCTGAAAATATGGTAGCGGCTCTCAAATGATTCTGAAACGCCGCCAATTTCTGGCTTGCTCTGGTGCAGCTTTGGCTGTGCCAGCGCGCGCACATGATAAATCTTTTACTGTTGTGATCCGGAGTTTTTCATTCGAAGTGCCAGAATCCGAACTGCATCCCACTGACAAGGTCACCTTCGTAAACCATGATATTGCCGCTCACACGGCGAGCGCCATTGATGGCAGTTGGGACACTGGTATTTTGGAAAAAGGGGAAAGCATCACTTTAACAATCGCCCAGGGCTGGATTGGTGATTTTTATTGCGTATTTCATCCGAACATGACGGGCACACTTCTGATTGGATCACTATAATTTCCACTCAGGTGAACGCTTATCGAAAAAGGCGGCAATCCCTTCCTGCGCCTCTTCCCCGGCCCAGCAGGCACTGAGTTCCGCAATAGAGGCGTCGATCACCGCCTGATCGATCTTGGGTCCAAATCCACGCAGCATTTTTTTGGCCCGTGCCACCGCTTCCGGCGCACAGGACAAATACGGAGCGATTTCATCTTCCACCGCTGCATCCAGTTCCGCAACTGGTACGACTCGTGCCAAAAGGTTCAAACGCTCAGCCTCGGTCGCTATTAAACTGCGGCCAGACATGAACACGCGTCGCGCTGCAGCCTCACCCATACGCGCGGCAACGTAGGGTCCGATGGTCGCTGGAATCAGCCCCAGCCGGGTTTCTGTAAGCGCCATCTGCAGATGGTCCACCCCAATTGCCACATCACAGACGGAGGCAATGCCAACCCCGCCACCAAAGGCATTGCCTTGCAATCTCCCAATCAGCGGCTTTGGTAGGGTATTAAGCGCTTGCAACATATAGGCCAGTTTGGCGGCTTCTTTGGCACGAACATCCGGCATGGCTTCGAACTGATCGCGCATCCATGCCAAATCTCCGCCCGCGCAGAACGTTCGCCCTTTGGCTGCGAGAACGACGGCACGAACCTTGCCGTCCGTGCCTAATTGCCCTGCCGCCTCGGTCAGTTCTGCCATCATCTGTGCCGACAAGGCGTTATGCTTTTCTGCGCGGTCTAACCACAGGGTAGCAATGCCCCGGTCATCTGCCTGGATTGAAATCGTTTCAAACATTTGCATCCCCTGCCCTCATCGCCCGCGCGATCACCGCCGCCTCACGTAAGATATTTGGGTCTAGCCCGGTCTCATACCCCAGCCCCGATAACCGGTCATGCACTGCTTCAGTCGCGACATTTCCTGCCGCACCCGGCGCATATGGGCACCCGCCCAAACCACCAACCGCTGCATCAAACACCCGCAAGCCACGTGAGAGCGATACTACGATATTGTCCAGTGCCCGACCTGTCGTGTCGTGATAGTGCCCCGCCAGGTTACTAGCTGGAATGACCTCCAAAACGGCTGCCAACATCGCATCCAACCGCTCTGGCAGCGCCTGCCCGATGGTGTCCCCAAGGCTCACTTCATAGCAGCCCGCATCAAATAGCGTCCCAGCCACCTGCGCCACAGCCGACGGTTCAATCGCACCATCATACGGGCAATCGGTCACGCAAGACACATACCCCCGCACCGGCATATCAACCTGCCGCGCCGCTTGCAGGATCGGGGCAAACCGCTCGAAACTTTCGGCAATCGTTGCGTTGATATTGGCCTTAGAAAACCCTTCCGAGGCCGAAGCAAACACTGCAATCTCGTCCGCCTCAGCTGCGATGGCCCCATCAAAGCCTCGCATATTCGGTGTTAATGCCGCATAGCGCACACCTTTAGCGCGCTGGATACCAGCTAGCACCTCTGCAGAATCCGCCATCTGCGGCACCCATTTCGGACTGACAAAACTGGCCACCTCGATACGAGAGAACCCGGCCCGGCTCAGGCAATCCACTAGGGCAACTTTATCTACCGTGGCTATGGCACGCTTTTCATTCTGCAGCCCATCGCGCGGACCAACCTCGAATATCTCAACGCGTTCCGTCATTTACTTCTCCGGTACGGGGTAAAAGTCCTGCGTATAGAAATCCTGCTCGCCATCCTTGTCCCGCGCCGCCTGATATGCCGGACGCGCCGCAAGCCGCTCAGCATAGGCGCTCAGCTCAGGGTAACCGTCCATTTTCACATAGTATGGCGCCGAAAACAGGTTGAAGCCCATCATGATATCCGCCGCGGAAAATCCGCCGGACAACACATAGTCCTGCCCATCCAATAAGCGTTCAAACCCGGCCATCGTTGCCGCCAGACGTGCTGTGGTCAGTTTGATCACCACGGGCGAGGCCTGTGTCAGATCCCGTAAAAACAGATGCTGCATATTGAGCTGTTCAATCAGGCTCGCCATGGTTTCAGCATAAGACAGCATTTCCAGAAAATGCGCCCGCCCCTTCTCGCCAACAGCTGGGGCCAAGCCTGCCGCGTCATGTTCTTCGCACAGCGTTTGCACGATGGCCCCGCTCTCAAAAAGCACTCGACCGTCAATCTCCAATGCCGGCACCCGCCCCGCCGGGGAAATCGCCAGAAATTCCGGGCTTCGTAGCGATCCATCGCGGATGGAATACTCCACAACTTCACATTCCAACCCCAGCTCTTCCAACAACCACAACACCCGGAACGAGCGCGAGAATGGGACATGGTGTAAGCGGATCATTGGCTTTCTTCCTCTGCAACTAGGGTAATCAGGACTGCGCCAGCCTCAACCTGTGCGCCTTCCTCTACCACAATGTCAGCAACCACCCCATCACGCATCGCAAGCAGGGTGTGTTCCATCTTCATCGCTTCCAGAATGGCCAATCGATCCCCCTTTGTCACGACTTGACCGGAAATTGCAAAGATCGACTTTACCACTCCCGGCATTGGGGCCTCGACCACATTGCCGGAGCTGGCTTCTTCCGAGCCTCGTGCCAGCGGGTCGTGTCTGGTAAAGGTCACGGCACGCGGCCAAAAAAGAGTAATTTCATCCCCAGTTATGACATGGGTCGGGGCGTGAACATCATCAAACCGCCAGCCCGCCGCTGACTTTTGCGCTCTCACCCGCACTTCGCCAACAACAATCTCATACTGATCCGCGGACCACACAGTCACTGCAATCTCGCGGAGTTCTTGTTCCTGCTGCAGGCTGATAGACCACGTCAAGGGCTGCCACAGGGTAAAACCGGTTTCAGGTACAACCTCCCCCAACAATCCCAGCCCGGCCATCGCCGCCTGCGCCCAGTGTTGTGGAGTAACGTCTGGCTCCTGCACCAGCGCCTTCAGGTCCCGTGCGATCAACCCGGTATCGACCTCGCCACGCGCAAATTCTTCGTGCCAACAAAGCGCTCCAAGAAAAGCAAGATTGGTCTGCAAACCGGCGATCTGGCACGCCTCAATAGCCTGCCGCATTTTACCTAGCGCAAATTCGCGAGTAGCCCCATGAGTGACGATCTTGGCAATCATTGGGTCGTAAAACGGGCTGATCACATCGCCCGACCGCACGCCCGAATCCACGCGGGTAAAGGATGGATAGACCAGATGCTCCAGCGTGCCAGTTGCGGGTAAAAATCCCTTTGCGACATCCTCGGCATACAGCCGTACTTCGAAACTGTGGCCCGTGATTGTCAGCTGCTCTTGGGTGACGGGTAAAGCCTCCCCTGCCGCCGCCCGCAATTGCCATTCAACCAGATCAACGCCTGTGATCGCCTCAGTCACAGGGTGTTCGACCTGCAAGCGCGTGTTCATCTCCATAAACCAAAATCCCTCAGGCCGCAGGCCATCGCGACCATCCACGATGAACTCTACCGTGCCCGCACCCTTGTAACCTATCGCCTCAGCCGCACGCACCGCCGCCTGCCCCATAGCTGCGCGCATCTCATGCGTCATGCCAGGCGCGGGGGCTTCCTCGATCACTTTCTGATGCCGCCGCTGCAACGAGCAATCCCGCTCAAACAAATGCACCGCGCGTTCACCATCACCAAAGACCTGCACCTCAATATGGCGCGGCTGCTGGATGTACCTCTCAATCAGCACATCGCCATTGCCAAAGGCCGTTACGGCCTCGCCCTGCGCGCTCTCCAATGCCGCGGCAAAATCCTCGGGCGATTCGACCAGACGCATGCCTTTGCCGCCGCCACCGGCGACGGCCTTGATCAACATCGGATAGCCGATCTCATCCGCTTGCTGTGCCAGAAACGCCGGGTCCTGAGTGTCGCCATGATAGCCCGGCACCACCGGCACGCCGGACTTTTGCATAAGAGCTTTCGCCGCATCCTTCAAACCCATCTTGCGGATCGCATCCGCTGATGGTCCGATGAACACCAATCCAGCCTGTTCGACTTCCTCCACGAAATCCGGGTTCTCGCTCAGAAAACCATACCCAGGATGGATCGCCTGCGCGCCCATCGCAAGCGCGGCTTGGATAATCCGGTCCCCCCGCAGATAACTCTCCGCCGGGGCCGCGCCACCGATATGCACCGCCTCATCCGCCATCGCCATATGCTTGGCATCCCGGTCGGCGTCTGAGTACACCGCCACCGTCGACACACCCATCTCACGCGCAGTTTCCATCACCCGGCAGGCAATCTCGCCTCGATTGGCAATGAGGATTTTAGTGAACATCAGCGTCACCCTTTGAGCCCTTGCTCGATGCATTGTTTGGGATAGTGTTTGGTTTTGGCGTTTTTAGCAGACATTCAAAAACTACGAATGCGAATATCAAAACAAAAAACAGTATGACAACTGCTACCATCGCAATATCCGATGGTTCGGCGTACTTGTTGGTCAACAGTAATGTTGACCAGAACGTAAATATTATACATGGAAATAAGGTACTTGCGATCATGCCAGCTCTATTTGTTGCTTTGTGACCTATTGGGAAAAGAAAATGATACTCCCGCAGTTTCTCGAACTTCCCATCGCTACCTTCTGTCGAATCTAATGTCGCTCGGTTGGCGGCACATATGCCAAGCAGAGCAACAGCGGCAGCCCCTACACCAATAAGTTCCATCAACACTCTCATGACTTTGATACTCTTTTGCAAAGAGATGATACCCGCAGCTTGGTCGCTATTCGAATTACCTGGAATGTCGACACCTAATGAAGTTGCCTCGGCCATGAATGAAAAAGCATAGGCCGCAAAAAGAAAGCCCATAAAAGACATCAGCCAGCTAAGACGATGATTGACCAATGTATCTTCGTGCTCGATTCGCGATCTAAGAAGATTGAAGTCTTCTAATAGTGTAGTTCTTTCTTCGTCATCAATTGTGCTATTGTCCTTACATGCCAAAATAGCTCTCCTTAAAATCGAAACTCTTTGAGACCAAAGCGACTAAATAACCCAGCCATCACACCATCCCCGTCGTTTTCCACCATCATAGGCACGCGCTAGGCCGCTATTGACCATCAAATCGGCGATCCTCTCACCATCCACTGAAAGCCGTACCAAAGCCCTCTGATAGCGGTCTGTCCCACGTCGCTCGATGCTAAGCGCGTCAGCTGTCCAGAGCATCTGCCGCAATTTCCAACTGGCCACCGTCCCCCGAGCCCATTCAGAAAAACACTCCGGGCTAAAAATCTCAGGCGTATCCAAGCCAACCAACCTTGCGCTCTCAAATCCGTAACCCGGGCAATAAACCTTGACCGTATCGCCGTCCGTCACACTCAACACCCGGCATCGGCTGTCTTGCCCCGGTTTGGCCACGGCAACATAGGCATCGGCCAGAAACGGGAACCCAAACATCCCCATCACCCCAAGAACGACAATAACCTTGAGGTAAAATTGCAGCTTCGCGAACCGCGACCGTCGCGAATAGCGCCATGGCCGGCGGGGATAGGACGGGGCATAACGCGCTCTACGCAGCATCACAAACTCCGCTACATCCGAAACACGCCAAAGCGTGTTTCCTCAATCGGCGCGCAGAGCGCAGCTTGCAACGACAGTGCCAGCACCTGGCGCGATTTGCGTGGATCTACAATCCCGTCATCCCACAATCTGGCCGAGGCATAGAGTGGGTGGCTTTGCTCTTCGAACATATCAATCGTTGGCTGTTTGAACGCGGCCTCTTCCTCGGCAGACCACTCCCCGCCTTTGCGCTCGATCGCGTCGCGTTTAACCGTGGCCAGAACGCCTGCCGCCTGCTCTCCGCCCATGACCGAAATGCGCGCATTGGGCCAGGACCACATGAAGCGCGGACTATAGGCCCGCCCGGCCATGCCGTAATTGCCCGCGCCAAAGGACCCGCCAACCACCATCGTCACCTTGGGCACCGATGTGGTGGCCACCGCCGTCACCATCTTGGCGCCGTGTCTGGCGATACCTTCGTTTTCGTATTTCCGCCCAACCATGAACCCTGTGATATTTTGCAAGAACACCAATGGAATGCACCGCTGACTACACAGTTCAACAAAATGCGCGCCCTTCTGCGCAGCCTCGGAAAACAACACGCCATTATTGGCGATGACCCCCACTGGGCAGCCTTCGATATGGGCAAAGCCGCACACCAGCGTTTCGCCAAACCGCGCTTTGAATTCATCAAAGCGCGATCCATCCACCACTCGCATAATCACCTCGCGAATGTCATAGGGCGTGCGCAGGTCGGTGGGGACCACGCCCAGCAATTCCTCGGGATCATAGGCGGGCGGCTCGGGTGTGGCCCAGTTCACATTGGTCGCAGCCCGCCAGTTCAATCCCGTCACGGCTTGCCGCGCCAAAGCCAGTGCATGGGCGTCATCTTCGGCCAGATAATCCGCCACACCAGACAGGCGGGTGTGCACATCCCCACCGCCCAGATCCTCGGCGCTGACCTCTTCGCCCGTCGCCGCCTTCACCAGCGGCGGACCGGCCAGAAAGATCGTGCCCTGGTTCTTGACGATGATCGAAACATCCGACATCGCCGGCACATAGGCCCCGCCTGCGGTGCAGGATCCCATCACCACCGCGATCTGCGGAATGCCTTGCGCGCTCATCTGCGCCTGATTGTAGAAAATCCGGCCAAAGTGATCGCGATCCGGAAACACCTCATCCTGATTGGGCAGGTTCGCGCCGCCACTATCGACCAGATAAATACAAGGCAGCCGGTTCTCCTGAGCAATCTCCTGCGCACGCAGGTGCTTTTTCACCGTCATTGGATAATAGGTGCCGCCCTTTACGGTGGCATCGTTGCACACCACCATACAGCGCACACCCGACACCATGCCAATGCCTGCGATCACTCCGGCGCAGGGCGCAACACCGCCGTACATGCCATGGGCCGCCGTTGCGCCGACCTCAAGGAACGCACTGCCCGGATCGAGCAGGTTGGCAACCCGATCGCGCGGCAATATTTTGCCCCGACTCAAATGGCGCTCACGTGAGGTCTCCCTGCCACCTGCCGCCGCCAGTTCGGCGGCCCCACGTACAGTCTTCAGCGCTTCAAGATGCCCTGTGCAATTGGCTTCAAACTGTTCTGATCCACTGATCACGTTCGACGTCAGCCTCATGCCGCTCTCCATTCATGTTGCAATTTCGCCGCATCGCAGCGTGATCGCGAAAAGTTGATCCAAATCAAGGAAAATTCTGATGCTGCAGCGCAAAAGGAACGCATCACCTTTGAAAGAAAACTGCCATGAAAAAACTGACCATACTTTCGCTCACCGCTGCCCTTAGCGCACTTGGGGCCGCCCCTGCCATCGCGCAGGAAAAGGGCGACATGCTCTTGGGTCTTGGCGCGCATTATGTGATGCCCAAAGACAGCGATAGCACTACATCCGCGGGTCCCATCGATGTCGATGGCGCCGCCAGTGCAACCATAACCTTTGAATACTTTATTGCTGACAACATCGGCATCGAAGTGCTGGCCGCCTGGCCGTTTGAGCATGACATCAATCTCGGCGGTGCTGGTAAGATCGGGTCGACCAAACACCTGCCGCCCACCGTCTCGCTGCAGTACCACTTTACAAACACTTCCAAATTCACTCCCTTTGTCGGGGCGGGCCTTAACTACACCACCTTCTTTGACGAAAGCACTACTGGTGCCCTGTCCGGCGCTTCGCTCTCGCTTGATGATTCCTGGGGTCTGGCTCTGCACGCCGGTTTGGACTACGAAATTTCGGAAAAAGGTTCTTTGCGCGCCGATGTCCGCTGGATCGATATCGACACCGAAGCTAAGGTCAACGGCACCTCGATTGGCGACGTCAACATCGATCCGTGGATCTTCGGCGTGGCCTACGTCTTCAAGTTCTAATCCAACGACATCTGGGTTGCCCCAAAGGGCAGCCCAGCCCCCTCCAAGCAGCGTATCCCTTTTTCGTTGACTCGATACACTGCGATCTGCTCTAAGCGGCATCCTTGGCATTGCCGCTGACACAAATTCAACAAGGTGACACCATGTTTTTCTTTGCGCCATCAAAGGGCTGATCTCTGAACTGCACCGCATTGCGGCTGCAACACGATCCCCCTTTGACTCTCCATCGCAAAGAAAGGGCCGCAGATCCTGTGGCAATCCCCTATGTACATCCGATTTGAATCCCTTGAACGGGACGATGCCGCGCGTTGCAACGCGGGCATTTTTTGCCGCACCTATGACGTCTGGTATCAGCGCGTTGATTGGCAGGGGTACTGGCACGTTGGTGAATTGCGCCGTGTGCTTGATTGGTTCAACGAGCGTTTGGACCAACCCAAACAATTTTACTATCGCCCCAACAGAAAGGCCGAACTCAGCGGCGTCTGCTGGTTCCACGACACGGCTTCGGACCATATCGAACAAGCACGCTACATGGCGTGGTTGCTGGATGATCTGGGTATTCCGATCAATGAAATCCGCTCGCCAAACCCCGGTCGCGTCCTGTGGCAAGACAGATATCAGGCCGTCGCCTCGCGACATCTGATGAACTGATATACGACAGCGATGGGTCATGCTTGACCCTCTGCTGCTGCGCGCGCCTTCAGCTCCTTGCGAATAACCTTGCCGGTGACCGTCATCGGCAAAGCCTCCAGAAACCCGATTTCACGTGGGTAGGAATAACTCGCCAAACGCGTCTTAACAAAATCCTGCAACTCCTCCGCCAAATCGCACGAGGCCTGCTGGGCCTCTTTCAACACCACATAGGCCTTCACGATCTCGGTGCGCAGCGGGTCGGGTTTGCCCACCACACCCACCGTGGCCACCGCCGGGTGTTTCAATAGGCAATCTTCAATCTCTGCCGGACCAATCCGATACCCGGCCGAGGTAATCACATCATCCTCGCGCCCGACAAACTGCAGGTAATCCCCCTGCCAGCGCCCCCGGTCACCGGTCAGCATCCAGTCGCCTTTGAACTTCTCCGCCGTTGCCTCAACCCGGTTCCAATAGCCCAGCATCATGCTGGCCGATCCGCGCCTTACGGCGACATCGCCCTCGCCTCCTGTAGGCTGGCCCGTCTCATCCAAGACGGCAATCTCATGCCCCGGCACCGGCTTGCCGATACAGCCGGGCTGCGGTTCAAACAGCGTGGCACAACTCGATGCCACCATGTTGCACTCGGTCTGACCGTAGAATTCATTGATCGTCAGGCCAAAGGCCTCCCGCCCCCAGCTCAGCATTTCAGCTCCCAACGGCTCTCCCCCACTTGCGACCGAGCGCAAACCTTCGATCACAGCCCCTTCAGCCTTCAGCATTCGCAGCGCTGTTGGCGGGAAAAAGATATTGCGCACGCCGCCCTCCCGTACGATCCGTTGGCACTCCGCCGCGCTGAACTTTCCCATCCGTGCTGCCACCACCGGCACGCCCAGCGCCAGCCCCGGCATCAACACATCAAACAGCCCGCCAATCCAGGCCCAATCGGCCGGCGTCCACAGGCAATCATCCTCTTGCCCCAGAAAATCATGGCTGATCTCTACCCCCGGCAAATGCCCAGTCAGCACCCGATGCGCATGCAGCGCCCCCTTGGGGCTGCCGGTGGTGCCACTGGTATAGATCAGCACCGCAGGATCTTCAGCGCCGGTTTGAACAGTCTCAAACGGTTTATCAGAGAGCACCAGATCCTCCGGAATCAAGGCCTCCTGCCCCTCCAGCAGCTGCGCCCCGTCGGGATCGGTAATCACGACCTGCGCCCCGGCATCTACGGCCCGGCTCTGCAAAGCGTCGCGTTGAAACAGCTTGAACAAGGGAATGGAAATCGCCCCGATCTTCCAGATCGCAATATGCGCCACCGCGCACCAGATGCCCTGCGTGCGCAAAACGCCAACCCGGTCGCCGCGCGTCACACCTCGCTCAACCAGTGCCCAAGCCAACCCATCTGCCAACCGCAGCAGCTCGGCATAAGAAATCTCACGCCGCCCCTCAGTCAAATCAATAATCGCCACACGTTCCGGTTCCCGCACGGCCCAGTCATCACAGACCTGCGCGGCCATATTCAGATACTCGGGCAAATCCCAAGTGAAGTCGTTGAACAACGTCTGATATGACTGCTTTCGCTTCAGCATTTGTCAGCGCCTACAATCATCACTTTTCAGCGCCGTTGAGAATTTTCCGATGAGAGCCGCACTCGGAAAAAGGATCCCTGCAAAAACGAAAGTGAAACAAAACAGCCAAAACAAGAATCTTAAGGTTTCACTTATGTTTTCTGCGTCTCCGAGACAAAGCGGCACTAAATTCCTGCTAATGTCGGCCGCAAGCATTCCGGTTAGAAGCATCGCAACAAATAGAAGCAAACCTGCCAACAGCACATATTGCTTTTCCACTATAAGTAAACTTTTGCAGTTACTGCAGGCTATTTTAGGGTTTTCCCGGTGGGTCGCATTCATAACCGCAAAATGTCCCAGCAAGTTTCCACAATCCGGGCAAGGAAATTTCGTTTTATCAAAAATCCTCACCCCATCGCCCCCATCATCTCACGCCCGACCAGCATGCGGCGAATTTCCGAGGTCCCCGCCCCGATCTCCATCAGCTTTGCATCCCGAAACAGCCGCCCGACGGGCGCATCATTCAGGAAACCTGCCCCGCCCAACGCCTGCACCGCCTGATGCGCCTGCACCATGGCCTGCTCGGACGAATACAAACAACAGGCCGCCGCATCCTGCCGGGTCACATCGCCCCGATCACAGGCCTTGGCGACCTCATAGACATAAGCCCGGGCCGAATTCATCGCCGTATACATATCGGCGATCTTGCCCTGCATCAGTTGGAAATTGCCAATCGGCTGGCCGAACTGTTTGCGTTCCGCCAGATAAGGCATCACCTCATCCAGACAAGCTGCCATGATCCCCGTGCCAATCCCGGCCAGAACCACGCGCTCAAAGTCCAGCCCGGACATCAGAACCCGAACGCCCTTGCCCTCTTCGCCCAGCACGTTTTCAAACGGCACCTGCACGTCATCAAAGATCAGCTCGGCGGTGTTTGAGCCGCGCATGCCCAGCTTGTCAAAATGCGGGCTGGTGGAAAAACCAGTCATGGATTTTTCAATCAAAAACGCTGTGATCCCTTTGGACCCGGCGTCAGGATCGGTCTTAGCATAGACCACCAGCGTTTCGGCATCGGGTCCGTTGGTGATCCAGTATTTATGCCCGTTCAAACGGTAATGATCATTGCGCTTTTCCGCCAGCAGGGACATCGACACTACATCGCTGCCCGCTCCGGTTTCCGACATTGCCAGCGCGCCGACATGTTCGCCGGACACCAAACCCGGCAGGTATTTCGCCCGTTGTTCCTCCGATCCATTCAGCTTGATCTGGTTCACGCAGAGGTTGGAATGCGCACCGTATGACAGCGAGACCGAAGCCGAGGCGCGCGCAATCTCCTCCACCGCAACTACATGCGCGAGATATCCCATGCCCGCCCCGCCGTATTCTTCGGGCACGGTAATCCCGAGCAGGCCCAGATCACCCATTTCGCGCCACAGCTCATTTGGGAAGGCGTTACTCTGATCAATCTCCGCCGCCAGCGGCTTCACCCGCTCCTGCGCCCAGCGATGCACCACATCGCGCAGGGCATTCACATCTTCCCCCAGATCAAACCGCATTGTCGCATTGAACATGACAGGCTCCGCCATTATTGAACACTTGTTCAATAATTAGCGACAGTCCCTTCATGCGTCAACTAAAACCCGATCATTTGCTATTGAACAGCGCGCAATGCCACAATGAACAAGATCAGGACCCGGAGACCACATTGGACTTCACAATTCAACGATTGAAAAAAGGTAACGACCTCAGCGAAATCGCAAAGCTCGTACGCGCCTTCATCTTCGACGACCTGAAGGGGCTTGAAGCCCTCTCTGCCCTTCGTTTGGAACCAGAGAGCTTTGTCACAGATACGATGTCTCACATAGACCGATACCTGCCACCCGATGGCTGCCTGCTTGCGGCAAATGACAGGTCTGGGGAACACAAAGGCTGTGTCTTCCTTAGAACGCTCTCGCCTGACGTGGGAGAAATCAAACGCCTCTACGTCCATCCAGACTTACGCGGCACTGGTGCCGGGTCCAAATTGATGCATCAGATCGCAGACGAGGCCCGCCAACTCGGCCTGCGCACCCTTGTTCTGGACGTCGGGAAATATGCCACAGCAGCCCAAGCGCTCTACCGCAAGCTCGGCTATCGGGAAATCTCGGTTTACCCCGGTGGTGAAACCGACCCTGCGATCACCCCCCACCTGACCTTCATGCAGCTTGATTTAGCCCCATGAAACCCAACGGCGTCACATCGCCTGATAAACCGCACTCACCTCTGAGCGAATGATCCGCGCGATCAGCTCGCAATCTTCAACACTGAAGGTCAGCGGCAAGCGCATATCGACGATACCTTTCAGCACCCGGTCGCTCGCGGGCATCCGTTCGGACGGCGCATAACGCCAGCTGTCATAACGGCTGGTAAACCCGGTGGGCTCTGCTCCGCCAAACCATTTCAACTCCACGCCGCGTTGAAGACATCGGTCAATAACATCCGCGATCGCCGCATCTGACCAATCGAGCAGTAAAAACTGAATGGAGGATCCGACATAAACCTCTTGGTCTGGCCGCTCCACGATGGCTAAACCCGGTGTACCTCGCAGTTCGGCCTCCACCGCATCATAACGCGCATTCCACGCCGCACATTGCGTCGCCAGATTGGCCAGTTGTGGCCGCAAGATCGCAGCCCGCAGATGATCCATCCGCCCCGACACATTCGGCGTGTCGTATTTCACGCGCTCCATCACCTCGACCGGGGGTACCGTCCCATTGCGCCCGTACAACATATAAGATCCAGACAGGATCAATGCGCGCGCCATGATGTCGTCATCATCAGTGACAAACAACCCGCCCTCGCCCGAGTTCATATGCTTGTAGGTCTGCGTTGAATAACACCCAATCAGCCCGTGACGCCCCGAGGGCACGCCATTCCAGCTGCCGCCCATGGTGTGGGCGCAATCTTCAATCACCGTCACGCCAGCCGCGTTGCAGATCTCCATCAACCGGTCCATGTCACACAGATGCCCGCGCATATGGCTCAGCATCAGCACCTTGGCCTGCCCCACTTTGGCAGCCAGATCATCCAGATCAATCGTCAGATCTTCGGTCACGCCGACAAACACCGGAACACCGCCCATACTGGCAATCGCACCCGGCACCGGGGCCAGCGTAAAGGCATTGGTCAGAACTTTTTCACCCGGCTTCACACCAATCGCGCGCAGAGCGGTTGCCAACGCATAACCACCCGAGGCTACAGCCAGCGCATACTTGGCATCGACATAGGCGGCAAACTCCTGCTCTAACAGCGAAGTTTCCCCCACCTCGTCAGGCCCAAGGTTATAGCGGTGCAAGCGCCCGCTTTTCATCACCTCAACAGCGGCCTCAATCGCCGCGTCTGAAATGGGTTCTTGCTGGGTGAAACTGCCGGTAAATACTTCTGTCATACCGCGTGTTGTGACAATGCTACCCGCTATCGTCAATGCCACCCGGCTAAATTTCACCGGTTTTCAGCCTTTCCGAAAGCATGCTGCAGCAATGTCAAAACTTATGCTGATAATTTAGCCAATCAGTTCGACAACAACGCCGTGCAGGTCGTCAAAATGCGACAACAATGCATCGGGCTCCAATGATGACACATCAAAAGCCCCCGGACCGAATGTCACCAGAACCGAGGCAACTCCAGCCGCCCGGGCTGTATCATGATCAGTTTGGGTGTCGCCAATCATCACGCTTTTTGTCACATCCCCACCCGAACGTTCCACGGCAGCATAATAAGGCCCGGGGTCGGGTTTACGCGCAGGCAAGGTGTCTGCCCCAATCAACGCATCAAAATGATCATGCACCTCGAGGTTTTCCAAGAGCATCCGTGCCAGATGCTCTGGTTTATTGGTGCATACCGCCACCTTGTACCCGTTGGTCCGCAAGGCTTTGACCGCATCAATCGCGCCGGGGTAAAACACCGTGTGATGATCAATCGCCTGTGCGTAATGCTCAAGTAGCAAAGGGTATTGGCGATCTATCTCTTCAACATCATCGCCCCGACCCAAACGGCTCAGGCCCAGCGTCAACATCGCCCGGCCACCGCGCAACGCGGTCGCCGCGTCCTGACTTGCATCTAACTGGTCGCCAACCCCCATCGCGCGAAAACAGGCATTGGCCGCCGCGATCAGATCACCGCTCGTATCCGCCAAAGTCCCATCCAGATCAAAGACTACCGTTCGCATCCTGCTCTTGCCTTCCTGCATTCGGGCGAAATTCCGCGCATCCCAATCGGGATATTGTCACATGTCGCAATCAACTTTGATCGCTCATCGACTTGCGCCGCCTCTGTAACCGGATAAAACGGGCAGATCGAAAACACAAAGAGAATTCGCATGAGTACAGCACTAATCATTCTGGCAGCAGGTCAAGGCACCCGCATGAAATCCGACCTGCCCAAAGTGCTGCATCAAATCGCCCACGCCCCAATGCTGGTTCACGCGATGAAGGCCGGGCAGGTTCTGGAACCCGAAAAAATCGTTGTGGTCGCAGGCCATGGGGCCGAGCTTGTACAAGCAGCCGCGCTCGAGTGGGATGAATCTGCGCTTATTGCCAACCAGAACGAACAACTTGGCACTGCTCATGCCGTCGCCCAAGCTGGCCCGCAGCTTGAAGGGTTCGAGGGCGACGCGATTGTCCTTTACGGCGATACGCCGTTCATTCGCCCGGAAACGCTTGAGAAAATGGCGGCGGCCCGCGCAGAGCATGATGTTGTTGTATTGGGGTTCGAGGCGCAAGATCCCGGTCGCTATGGCCGTCTTGTCATGCAGGGCGACACGCTGGAACGCATCGTCGAATTCAAAGACGCCTCGGATGAAGAACGCGCCATCACCTTCTGCAACAGCGGTGTCATCGCCGCCCCGGCCAAGCTGTTGTTTGACCTGATTGCAGAGGTCAAAAACGAAAACGCTGCCGGCGAATATTACCTCACAGACATTATCGGCATCGCCCGCGCCAAGGGCCTTTCGGCCACGGCTGTCGCCTGTGACGAATCCGAGACCATGGGCGTCAACTCCCGCGCGGAACTCGCGCAAGCTGAAGCAGCCTTTCAAGCCACCGCCCGCGCTGAGGCGCTCGATAACGGCATCACCATGCACGCGCCCGAAACCGTGCACTTCGCCCATGACACTCACGTCGGCAGAGACACGATCATCGAACCCAATGTCATCTTCGGCCCCGGCGTCACCGTCGAATCCGGTGCCCGCCTGCGCGCCTTCAGCCATCTTGAGGGCGCCCATGTCTCACGCGGTGCCATCGTTGGTCCCTACGCCCGACTGCGCCCCGGCGCGGAACTGGCCGAAGACACCCACATCGGCAACTTTGTCGAGGTCAAGAACGCCACCATAGGTGAAGGTAGCAAAGCCAATCACCTTACCTACATCGGCGACGCAACCATTGGCGACGGCACAAATATTGGCGCAGGCACCATCACCTGCAACTATGATGGGGTGATGAAACATCAGACAACGATTGGCGACCGCGTCTTTGTCGGCTCGAACACCATGCTTGTCGCCCCGGTCTCTCTGGGCGATGATGCCATGACTGGCTCCGGCTCTGTTGTTACCAATGACGTGCCAGACGGTGCGCTGGCTTTGGCCCGCGCCCGGCAAGAAACCAAACCCGGCATGGCACGCAAAATGGTTGAATTGCTGAAAGCCAAAAAAAAGAGAAAAGAGGCCAAGTAAATGTGCGGAATTGTTGGAGTACTAGGAAATCACGAAGCGGCCCCCATACTGGTCGAAGCCCTGAAATTGCTTGAATATCGCGGCTATGACAGCGCCGGCATAGCAACGGTGAACAAGGGTCAATTGAACCGTCGCCGCGCTGTTGGCAAGTTGGTCAATCTCAGTGATCTTCTCGTACATGAGCCTCTCGCCGGCAAGGCCGGTATCGGTCACACCCGCTGGGCTACACACGGCGCGGCGAATCTCTCGAACACGCACCCCCATCGGGCGGGCTCGGTCGCAGTCGTGCACAACGGCATCATCGAAAACTACCGTGATTTGCGGGCCGAACTGGCAAGCAACGGCATCGGTCATGAGACTGATACAGATACCGAAACCGTCGCACTGCTGACTAAACACTTCATGGATAATGGTGCGTCAGCCGAAGACGCGGTCAAAGAAACACTTTCCCGGCTCGATGGGGCCTATGCCCTGTGTTTCTTGTTTGACGGCGAAGAAGATCTGCTGATCGCCGCCCGCAAAGGCAGCCCCTTGGCCGTGGGGCATGGCGACGGGGAAATGTTCGTCGGCTCCGATGCCATCGCCCTGTCACCTGTCACCAACCGCATCACCTATCTTGAAGAGGGCGACTGCGCTGTCATCACCCGCACCAGCCTCAAGATCACCGACATCAACGGCGAGCTTGCCAATCGTGAAATCAAGACAGTTCAAGTTGGCGACACCCGCGTTGACAAGGGTGGCCACAAGCATTTTATGGCCAAAGAAATTGCTGAGCAACCTATGGTCATCAGTGACCTGCTTCAGGCCTATCTCAGCGAGGACGGTCATAGCATAGATCTGCCCGAGGGAGGCATCGACTTCAACAAGATTGATCGTCTGACGATGGTCGCCTGCGGCACCGCATTCTACGCTTGCTTGACTGCCAAATACTGGTTCGAACAACTCGCCGGCATCCCCGTCGAGGTCGATATCGCCTCTGAATTCCGCTATCGCGAACCGCCAGTCGCCGGCCGCACTACAGCCGTTTTTGTCAGTCAGTCGGGTGAAACTGCAGACACACTGGCCGCCCTGCGCTATTGCGAAGGCCGCGCCGACAGCATCCTGTCGGTCGTCAACGTCCCCGAAAGCTCCATTGCCCGCGAAAGCGACCTCGCCCTTCCGATCTATGCCGGGGCCGAAATTGGCGTCGCCTCGACCAAGGCTTTTACCTGCCAACTCACCGTATTGTTGTTGCTCGCGCTGAAAGCCGCTGAAACCAAAGGCCGGCTCAGCGCAGAGGAGCTGACCGACAAGCTCTCGCTCCTGCGCGGCGTGCCCGGTGCCATCAATCAGGTGCTCGAGGCAGATCAGACCTTCCGCGCCGCCACCCGCCTGCTGGCCGAATCTGATAACGCGCTCTTTTTGGGGCGCGGGTTGATGTTCCCGTTGGCCTACGAAGGCGCGCTGAAACTAAAGGAAATCAGCTATATACACGCCGAAGCTTACGCCTCAGGTGAACTCAAACACGGCCCCATCGCCCTCATCGACAAAAAGATGCCAGTCGTGGTCATGGCCCCCAAGGATCAACTTTTCGACAAAACCGTCTCGAACATGCAAGAGGTCATGGCACGCGGTGGCAAGGTCCTCCTGATCACGGATCGCGAAGGCGCCGCCGAGGCCGGCGATGGCGTCTGCCAATCGCTGATCATGCCTGAAATCGACCCGATCCTAACCCCGATCCTCTATGCCCTGCCAGCGCAATTGCTGGCCTATCACACCGCCGTCGCCAAGGGCACCGATGTTGATCAGCCGCGCAACCTCGCCAAATCGGTGACGGTAGAATAGCGCATGGGCAAACAGTTTGACGCGCTGGACGAGCGCCTGATCAAATTCATCGAAAAACAGCACATGTTTTTCTCCGGCACCGCCGCCCCCACGGGCAAGGTCAACGTCTCACCCAAAGGCATGGACAGCCTGCGAGTGCTCGGCCCCAACCGGATCATCTGGCGCAATTTCACCGGCAGCGGCAATGAAACTGCCGGGCATCTTGCGCTCAACAACCGCATGACGCTGATGTGGTGCTCCTTCACCAAACAACCGATGATCCTGCGCACCTATGGCACCGCCCGCATGATCCGGCCCGAAGACGCTGAATGGGCAGAACTCGCCACTCATTTTCCACCGCAACTGGGCATGCGCCAGATCTACGATCTGCACATCGATATGGTGCAAACCTCCTGCGGTTATGCCGTGCCCTTCTTTGACCACGCAGGCGACCGCGACACCCTCAAGCACTGGGCCGAGGACAAGGGCGAAGACGACTTTCGCACCTACTGGTCCGAACGCAACGCCCAAACGCTCGACGGCTTCCCCACAGGATTTGAAAACAAATGACTCCAGAAATTGCCCTCGAAACCCTCGCTTCCCGTGCCGAACCCGGCCGGGCCGAAGGCATGGCCGACTATCACAAGGTTCCACGCAAATATCTGGGCGTGACCAACCCGGTGCTGAATGACCTAACCAAAGAATGGCGCCAAAGCCTCAGCCTCGCGGAGCGCATCACCCTGGCCGATGGTCTCTGGCAATCAGATGTGTTCGAAGGCCGCGTCGCCGCTGCCAAACTGCTGACACAGGCCCGGATCAATCCCGATCAGGCGGCCTGGGACCTGATCACTTCCTGGCTGCCCGATCTCGACAGCTGGGCCATTGCCGATCACGCCATGATGGCCGGGCAAAAACGCCTGGTGGCTGATCCCAGCCGGATCGATCAGGTTGAGGTATGGACCAAATCCGACAGCCACTGGATCCGCCGCGCCGCCATGGTCGTGACCCTGCCATTTACCAAATCCAACAATCCCAAACCGGTTGAGCTGGAAATCCGTGAGCGCGTCCTAGGCTGGGCCGCTGGCTATGTGCAGGACCCCGAGTGGTTCATTCAGAAATCCGTCGCCTGGTGGCTGCGCGATCTTTCCAAACACGCCCCCGACCGCACCCGCGCCTTCATGGCCGAGAACGGCAAACACATGAAACGCTTTGCGCGGAAAGAGGCTGAGAAGTATTTGGCTGATTGAGTTTCGACAGTGCCGCGCTACAAATCGCGTGCCCTGCTAGCAGCATTCATGCTCACTGTAAGCAATGCTGCAGTGGCGCAAGACGACATCAATATTGACTACAAACGCGAGACCTTCCTCGTTTTCGGAAAACCCTTCAGGAAGTTAAAGAGGACCTGAACAACAAGGGACCCGATGGAATTTGGGGGCTCACTGACTGGCGCGTAAACTACGATGACGATTGTGACGTGTGGATCAAGATTCGATTAACGCTACCTAGAATGCTGCGCACTTCGCAGTTGCCGGTGCATGATCGGATCAAGGTAGAAAAGATGCTGACGGCCTTGTGGATGCATGAAGAACGCCATGTAGACCACGGGATATCTGCTGCAGAAGAAGTGAAACGATACAACTGTGAAAACGCTCAAGAGATCATCGATTACTGGGTGCGACGAAGTAAACGATATGACTTGGAAACGCGTCATGGACAAAAAGAAGGTGTGAAACTGAGGTGAAGCTGAGCGAAGTTTGACCCTGTTCGCCCGCCGGTCCGCCTGTTTCATCTGACCATAAATATCCCCACCGGAAGCAAATCCCGAGGCGGAGGCCAAAGGCCGACAACGAGACATCCTGCGCGCCGCAGGCGCTCATTAAAACAACAGCGCCTTACGCAGAACAATGCAAAGAGAGGCGGACCCGCCCGCCTCCCAGATCGTCAATCAGCCAAACTGCATCAGAACTTGAAACTCACAAACAGGCTGTACGAGTTCTCGTCCACCCCTTCGACACCAAATTTGTTGTTGAAATGCGTGTATTCAACACCAAGGTAAAGCTTGTCTTCATTCAGCTTGATCGCATTGCCCAGATCCCAGCGAAATTGCGGGGAAAACACGATCTGCTCTTCCACGCCCGATCCCTGGTCCCCAATGAAATCGACAAAGCCACGCATCAGAAACTTTTGCTTTCCCATCGCAAAGGGGTAATCCCAGACCAGCGTCGCCTGATAAGTTGTATCCAAGTTGCGGCTGAACGGATCAACAAAATTGTTGTAGGCATAGACGCCAAGGCTCAGAACCCGAAATCCTTCAATGCCAAAATTCAGTCTTGGCCCAGCCAAGGCCACGGAAAAATCTGTCCCCTGGTTTAAGCCCACCCCAAGGTCCAACCCGCTTACCGGACTTGAATCGCCAAAGTTCAAGCCAAATTGACTGCCGTGCAGGTGATAATAAATCTCACCGTATTGGTCGCTTTCGGTTCCGGAATCATCTTCCAGCTTATCGTTGTCTTGAAAGAAATCGACAAAGAAGAACAAATCGCCAATGTCATTGGTCGAAAAATGCTCCAGCGTGATTGTCTGCCGTGACGTGGTGTTGTCAAAATCCGGAAAGTTGGCATTGCGCCCAAGCTTGTAATCCTCACCATAGTGCAGTTGGATTTCCGTTTCCGAAAAATTGGCCTGAACCGGTGTCGCGCTTGCAAGGCCCGCGATCACCACAGCCCCTGCGCAAAAATTGCCGAGAAGTCGTTTCATTGTCTATCCCTCTGTTAGACGTGTCCGACCAGCGTTCCAACAGAAACAACCGGCCAGATGTGTTAAAGTGCGATCTTGTCTAGGAGGGCGTTTGACGCTGAAACAAGCGCGCGAAATGCATTTACTTTCAAATTGAGGAAATAATATCGATTATCTAATATTCCTAAAATATATAATACATCGCATTGTTTTTGAATAATTAAATTCCATCTCAGAGTTCTGTAAAATCGCGTCAAGAGCGTATTTCTCGAAACAGCTTCTCAGGTCCGGACATAACCGCAGGCGCGTTTCTAGGGTAGCAGGCAATCAATCGACTTCTGTTTTCTCAACTCAGCGAGCGCCGATTGACGAAGACCGCTGCCGAACATAGAACGCCAATCAAAGACGAAAAGAAGATGAAATATTCAACATCTGGAACGACATCGATAAATAAGAAGCCGAGCAGAGAGGAATTTGAAAGTAGAACAGGTATCTCCACATACCAATATGACGTCTTTCGGAAGCACCAAATCAGACCAGTCATAAAGATCGCCGCCAATTGAGTTAACAGTACAATCAAGCTCATCGCACCGAATTTCCTTTTCACTCTCAATCAAGTATTGGCAGGGTCCACCCCTTGCAGCGTTTTTTGTACAAAACCCACGTACAACTTGTACAAGTTGTACAAAACTTCGTGCTCAAATCACTCCGGCAACTGATACACTTTTACCTCCGGCAGCCCAGTCAAATCCGCCTCGATCAATCGCATCGCAGCCAGTGATATCTGGCTGCCTGCACCTTTGCTGGCCTCCAGCGGCACCAGTTCCACCACCACCGAAGTCCCCTTCGCCGGATAATCCACCCGGCCCTTGACTTGCGATTTCACCAGCGAAGTCTTCATCCAGATCCCCGGTTCAGTCGGAGCCCCGAGAGAAGCGATTGTATTTCCCAAGAATTTTGCGCCATTTGACGTTTCCGCTTCTTTCACGGCTTCTGCCCGAGCGGTCGCTGTGGTTGTATCGAACTCCTCGACACTGCTGGCATCCTTGGGTGGAGGCGGCGCATCGGTCAGCACGGCGGGTTCTGCTTCTAATCCATTTTCAGTTTTAGTATCAAGTTCTTGCGTGTTTTTATCTCGCCACTTCTGGAACACGCCTTGCCCATCCGCGCAACCGACGAGCACAACCATTGATACGATAAAACACTTAAACATCCTCATATTCTCACCATATTCTTACTATTCGATGGTTTCAATCCGGTAAGAACGGCCTTGCCCCCAGACCCTGCGCGACTTAGGTTCTGGCGCATGACTGTGCCCTTGATCGACCCCTTTCAGCGCCCGATTTCTTACTTGCGCGTTTCAGTGACAGACCGCTGCGATTTTCGCTGCGTCTATTGCATGTCGGAGAACATGACCTTTCTGCCCAAGAAAGAGCTTCTGACTCTGGAAGAGCTAGACCAAATGTGCAGCACTTTCATTGGGTTAGGTGTTGAAAAACTCCGCATAACCGGCGGCGAACCCCTGGTACGACGTGGGATCATGACGTTCTTCGATAACATGACACGCCACTTGGACAGCGGCGCGCTGAAAGAATTGACACTCACCACCAACGGCTCGCAACTCGCCCGTTTTGCCGGTGATCTACATTCTGCAGGCGTGCGTCGGGTGAATGTTTCGCTCGACACGCTGGACGAACAAAAATTCGCGGACATCACCCGATGGGGGCGTTTACCGCAGGTGCTTAAAGGCATTGACGCCGCGCAAGCGGCTGGCCTGCGCGTCAAGCTGAATGTCGTGGCGTTAAAGGGCTTCAACGAGGATGAGCTATTTACCCTCGTGGAATGGTGCCACGCTCGTGACATCGACCTGACATTCATCGAGGTTATGCCCATGGGCGACATCGGCAACGAAGATCGACTTGATCAATACTGGCCTTTGAAAGACTTGCGCGCCCGTTTGGGTGAAGAATACACTCTAATCGATTTGACTGAACGTACCGGCGGCCCTGCGCGTTATGTGCAACTGGCCGAGACCGGGCAGAAGATCGGTTTCATCACGCCGCTCACTCATAATTTCTGCGAAAGCTGCAACCGTGTGCGCCTGACCTGCACCGGGGAACTTTACATGTGCCTGGGTCAAGAAGACATGGCCGACCTGCGCGAGCCTTTGCGCAAAAGCCCTGATGACATGCAGCCCTTGGAGGATACCATACGCGCCGCTATTGCCCGCAAACCCAAGGGACATGATTTCGATTATTCACGTCAGGATGTGGCTGGCAAAATGACCCGCCACATGAGCCACACCGGCGGCTGATGACGCAGACTTCCACGCCTTTTCTCATCCGGGTGTATAACGCCGGAGCCAACTTGATTGCCCCGCTGGCCTACCGCAGAGTTCGCAAAAAGCTCTCGAGCCATGGCATTGACCCAAAGCGCTGCCCTGAACGCCTCGGCCACCCAACCCAAACCCGGCCCGAGGGCCCGCTGATTTGGTTCCACGCCGCCTCGGTTGGGGAAACCCTATCCGTTTTGCGGCTAATCACCCATCTTGGGGAAATTCATCCCGACTATGCGTTCCTCATCACCTCCGGCACCGCAACTTCGGCCCAGATTGTGGCTAAACGCTTACCGCCACGCTGTCAGCACCAGTTCGCGCCACTGGATTCTCGAAAGGCGCTCCACCGGTTTCTAGACTATTGGAAGCCCAGTGCCGCTGTTTTTGTCGAAAGCGAGTTGTGGCCTCAGATGCTACAACAAACCAAAGCCCGCAACATCCCTCTGGCCTTGGTCAATGCACGGATTTCAGAACGGTCCTTTAGCCGGTGGCAAAGGTTCCTGACAATTGCGCAGTTTGTGCTGTGGCATTTCGATCTGATCCACACGCAGGATGAGCGCACCACTCAGCGGCTGCATCAAATGGGTTTCAGCCATGCTTTTACCGGTCAAAACCTGAAGTCCGTTTCCGGTCCCCTGCCTTATGACACGGAGGAATTAACCTCTGTTCAAGTGCAAATTGGCGATCGCCCTGTCTGGCTGGCCAGCTCTACCCACCCCGGTGAAGACGAGATCATGTTGGAAACGCATCAGGATCTGCTGCGAACCCACAAAGACGCGTTGCTTATCCTAGTGCCTCGGCATCCGGAACGTGCGACAGCCATCGAAGCGCTCATCAAAGGCAAATCACTCAAACACACGCGCCGCTCCGACGGTGATGGCGTCGCGAAGGATACCCAAGTGTATCTCGCCGACACACTTGGTGAAACTGGGCTATGGTACGCTCTATCCCCACTCACGTGCCTATGCGGATCGTTCACTCCGGTTGGCGGGCATAATCCCTATGAGCCCGCCTACGCCGGATCTGCCGTGCTGCACGGCCCGCTTTATGCCAATTTTGCGCAAACCTATGCGGACTTTGATACCCATGGTGGTGCGGTAGAGGTTCACGATGCTGCGGTTTTGAGCACAAAACTGAGCACATTATTGACCGATTTTACAGCACTGAAAAAACTGCAAGATCAATCGCAAGCCTTTGCGCAAAAACAAGAAGGTATGCTGGACGACCTAAGGGCCACCCTTTCCAAAGCCTTGTCGCTAGGTTAGGCAGTTTCAACACATTCAACCGGATCGTCCCAGTGCCTGACCTGATCGTCACCAATTTCAACCGCAACTTCACGGGCGTTTCGTCAACGGCGGCTGCGGTCATTCGCCAGCAAGTACAAGATTACGATCTGAGGCTCAGTGATATCGCTCTGCCCGGCTGCCCAAGCCCGATCACTCGTGCAGAAGCCAAGGCACTGTCGCGTACTCCGTCAAATGGCCGCTCGTTCACCATCTGGCATGTACGCCGCAATCCGGAAATGCGCGTGGCGCTCTGGGCGCGTGACGTGCTGAAGCTGCCAATAAAAATTGTCTTCACTTCAGCGGCGCAACGCCGCCATTCGGCCTATCCGCGTTGGCTGATCTCTAAAATGGATGCGGTGATTGCCACGACGGAAAACGCCGCCTCTTTTGTGCCGAATGTTCGCGCGGTAGTACCTCATGGCGTGGATATTGAACGCTTCCAACCCGCTCCTGATCGTGCTGCGGCTTGGGCCGCAACTGGTTATCCCGGCAAACGCGGGATCGCGACCATAGGACGTATTCGGCCCGAAAAGGGGACAGATCGCTTTATAGATGCCATGCTGAAAGTGCTGCCCAAACATCCGGCTGCAACAGCACTAATCATCGGGCGTGCGGGCAAGTCGGATATAGCATTTCTTGATACGCAAAAGGCTAAGATCGCCCAAGCCGGTTTGAACGACCGCATTGTCTTCACAGGTGAAATCCCAGCTGACGATCTTGTAACGCTGCTGCCCTCACTCTCCGCTGTCGTACAGCTTCCACTATACGAGGGCTACGGCATGACCCCGCTTGAGGGCATGGCCAGCGGCG
Organism: Roseovarius albus; assembly: GCF_900172335.1. Taxonomy (GTDB): domain Bacteria; phylum Pseudomonadota; class Alphaproteobacteria; order Rhodobacterales; family Rhodobacteraceae; genus Roseovarius; species Roseovarius albus. Next base: position 16,206 of record NZ_FWFX01000007.1, on the reverse strand, counting down.
TGCCCTTTGTGGCATCAGACGCGGGTTACTATCGCAGCTTCTCCTGTCAGAGCACGACCGGAGTGGTCGTTGACAATGATGATATCGTTCAAAGCGCGGCATCTCAGCTCGATGCCATTCTGGGTGACCCAGATCGTCATGCAAAGATGTCCAACGCCGCCCGTGTCGCAGCACAATCTGCGTTTAGCATCAGAGGTGAAGCCGAAGGCATCAACGCTGTCTACGAGCAACTTTGGGCTGAAGGTTAAGCCGGCATCCGCTGCTCAACCACTTCGGCCCACCAGCTACACCCAAAAGGGATCAGCTCATCATTGAAGTTATATTCTGGATGATGCACTGCAGCGCTGTCGCCATTTCCTGCCAGAATATAGGCTCCGGGACGTTCCTCTAGCATGAAGGCAAAGTCCTCGCCGCCCATGATCAGAGGTGCCTCAGAGCAACCGCCGCTGATCACGCTGGCAATTTGCGCGGCAAATTCTGTTGGCTCATCATGGTTAACCATGACCGGATAGTTCCGTTCGTAATTCAACGTGGCCCGCCCGCCAAAGGCCGCACCGATGTTGTCGCAAAGGTCTTGCATCCGCTCTTCGGCCAAATCGCGCGTTTCCGCACTCAACGTACGCACTGTGCCCATCAGGCTAACACTTTGCGGAATCACGTTAAATGTATTGGATGAGCTTTGCATTGACGTAACCGAGACCACCGCCTGCTCAATCGGGTCGGCATTACGGCTGACAACCGTTTGTAAGGCCACGATCAAATGGCTGGCAATCACTGTGGGGTCAATGGTTTCATGTGGCTTAGCTGCGTGCCCGCCTTTGCCCTCAATCTCGATATCAAACTTATCGGTCGCCGCAAAAAACGCCCCCGGTCGAATGGCGAAGCTCCCAACCGGCATGCCCGGCCAATTATGCATGCCGTAAATCTCCTGAATGCCAAATCGGGCCATCATGTCATCTTCACACATCTCGCGACCTCCGCCACCGCCCTCTTCGGCGGGTTGGAAAACGACCACGCACGTGCCGTCAAAATTTCGCGTCTCTGCCAGATATTGCGCAGCGCCTAACAACATCGCTGTGTGCCCATCATGACCGCAGGCATGCATCGCCCCGTCGGTCTTGGAGGCATACTCAAGCCCGGTCATTTCATGAATCGGCAGCGCATCCATATCGGCTCTTAAGGCAATGACCTTGCCCGAGGTTTGCGCCTTTCCATGGATCACACCAACAACGCCAGTGCGCCCAATACCGGTCACCACCTCATCACATCCAAACGCCTGTAACTTTTCGGCAACCAATGCGCTGGTCCGGTGCGTTTCAAACAGAATTTCGGGGTTTTGGTGGATATCGCGGCGCCAGGCCGAAATGTCATTGTGCAGTTCGGCAAATCGGTTTTTTACGGGCATCATAAATTCCTTTTGAGCTGGGTACAGTCATAATCTGTTTTGCTTTAAGAGCAAATCACCTTTGTGTCCGCAGGCCAATTCCCCGCCCGGTTTCTGAGATTCGAAATCACGAGTCGAATTCCGTCGTATCCATAAACACCAAGCATCACATTACGAGAGGAAAATACCCCACTAAAGTGAAGCACAAGAACCCGAAACTATCTTGGCGTGCCAAACATTAACAAACCCAATCCAAACACGTTTGAATAACAATTTAAAACCAGCCACTTAAGACATGAGACTTGCTTTTTTAGGTTTGTTGGGATGAAATGAGATTGTACCTGAATGTTGACAAATTTTTGATCTTTAATGGCTGCAGTTTTGACGATCACTTCTGCGCTCCAACGAAACGCTCAAAAGCGGCCGCGGGGACCGCTCGAAACTTGGGAAGACTTCAGGGGAGGCTGAAATGAAGGCTTTACTTCACGCCACTGCAGCAGTCTGCGCTTTCGGCACCTATGCTCATGCTGAGCGCGGGTCAGATGGGCAACTCAACATCATATACTGGCAGGCCCCTAGCACACTTAACCCCTACCTTTCCGGCGGCACCAAGGATTTGCAGGCAGCAAGCCTAATCTTGGAACCTTTGGCCCGTTTCGATGAAACCGGAGCACTTCAACCGTGGCTGGCTACCGAAATCCCGACGGTCGAAAACGGTGGTGTCACTGAAGACCTCAAACAGATTACCTGGACACTCAAAGAGGGGTTGGTCTGGTCCGACGGCAGTGCTCTTACCTCAGAAGATGTCAAGTTCACTTGGGAATATTGCACGGCCGAGGGTGGCGGCTGCGCTCAGATCGAGAAATATGGCGGCATCACTTCGGTCGAGACTCCCGATAACCAAACCATCGTGGTTAACTTTTCATCTCCCAAACCCTATCCATACACGGCTTTTGTTGGTGCGCAGGCCCCAATCCTGCAAAAGACACAGTTTGCCGAATGCATGGGCTCCAACGCTGTAAGTTGCTCGGAACAGAACTTGGCCCCGATTGGCACCGGCCCATTCGTGGTGTCAGAATTCCGACCAAATGATGTGGCGCTTTATAATGCCAACCCCAATTATCGTGACGCGGACAAACCTGCCTTTGCAAATGTCGTCCTCAAAGGGGGGGGTGATGCGGCGTCAGCCGGGCGGTCGGTTTTGGAAACCGGACAATTTGACTATGCTTGGAACCTGCAACTGGCCCCTGATGTGTTGGCCAGTATGGAGGCCGCTGGTAAAGGCGAGGTGATTTCCGGTTTCGGCACGCTTGTAGAGCGGATCATGGTGAACATGACGGACCCATCGAGTGATTTGGGCCCTGAACGTTCGACGGTGGCGCACCCTCACCCGTTCCTGACAGACGTAACCGTGCGCAAGGCCCTGAGCATGGCAATTGATCGCGAGTTGCTGGTTGAGATTGGCTATGGTGACGCCGGCCGCACAACCTGCAACGTTCTGCCTGCGCCCGAAATTTACGCCTCGACGGCCAACGACGCCTGTAAAACACAAGACATTGCTGGGGCAAACGCACTGCTGGATGACGTGGGTTGGGAAAAAGGGGCTGACGGCATTCGCGCCAAAGACGGCCAACGCCTGTCGCTATTATTCCAGTCGTCGACCAACGCTGTGCGTCAGGATTTTCAGGTTGTTCTAAAACAATGGTGGTCGGAAATCGGCGTTGAAACCGAGTTGCGCAATATCGATGCTTCGGTTTTCTTTGGTGGCAATGCTGACAGCCCGGACACCTTCCAAAAGTTCTATGCTGACGTAGAGATGTACGCCAACAACTTCGATGGCACCGATCCCGAAGCCTATATGTCGAACTGGTCCTGCGATCAGATCCCGGCCCCCGAAAACCAATGGCAAGGCAACAATATGCCGCGATATTGCGATGCTGCCTATGACGAAATGGCGCTAAAGCTGAGCCAGACCGCCAGTTTGGAAGAACGCGCTGCCTTGGCCAAGGCGATGAATGACATGCTAATGCAGAACTTTATCATGATTCCACTGGTTGATCGCGGCCGTGTTTCAGCCAAATCAAACAGCTTGGGTGGTGTTATTCTGAACACTTGGGACAGCGAGTTGTGGAATATCTCAGATTGGTACCGCATCAAGGATTGATTAGCGCCACACCTGCACGTTATTCTTTGGATTAATTAAGGCACTGCAGTAACGTCGAAAGGTACCAATGCTGACATATATCACGCGTCGGCTGGTTCTCTCAGTGCCTACCCTTCTGCTCATTGCGCTCATTATTTTCCTGTTGCTGGAACTCGCCCCCGGTGACCCAATGGCCCAGATGCCGCTCACGATCTCTGCCGAAGTACGCGAGCAGATGCGACAGGCGCTTGGGCTGGGAGAGCCGGCACCAATCCGGTTCTGGAACTGGCTGGTACAGTTTTTCTGGATTGAACCGCAGGTGATGATCGACAACCTTTTCGGCACCAGCTTGGCCGAAGGCAAACCGCGTATCATCAGCTGGCAGCACCATGCGCCGGTGATGGACATCATCTGGCAGCGTCTTCCACAAACCTTGTGGGTCGTAGGTTCCGCCTACATTCTTGGCATCCTGATCGCGCTGCCCATTGGGATTTATCAGGCTTACCGGCAGTATTCGGTGTTTGATCAGGCTGGCACATTTGTGACCTTGGTCGGCTATTCGATCCCACCATTTTTCACCGGGCCGTTGTTGATCGTTCTTTTCTCGGTTCAACTGGGGTGGTTTCCCTTCGTTTACGACACCACCCATCAAGTCAGCGACTGGGAAAGCTTCACTTTTCAGGTCAAGCAAATGATCCTGCCGGTCATGGTGCTATCGCTGCAAACCACGGCGCAGATCAGCCGTTACATGCGGGCGTCGATGCTGGACAATCTGGATCAGGACTATGTGCGCACGGCACGGGCAAAGGGATTGTCCGAAGCACGTGTGGTCATCAGCCACGTGTTGCGCAATTCGATGATCCCTGTAGTCACGGTCATCGCCCTTGGCATGCCCGCCATTTTTGGTGGGGCGATCATCACCGAAAAAGTGTTTGGGGTGAATGGGATCGGCGCGCAATTGATCGGTGCGATTCAAGCCAACGATCTGCCAACGGTGCAAACCCTGACGTTTATCTTTGCAGTCTTGATTGTCTTTGCGAATATCGTTGCCGACATCCTCTACGGCGTGCTGGATCCGAGGATCCGCTATGACTGATCGGCTGGCACACCAAAGTACGCGCAATCAACAGTTCTGGCGACAGTTCCGTCGCCATCGCGGCGCGCTGATCGGGGGCGTCGTGTTTGCCATTATCGTGCTGGGCGTTCTACTGGGTCCAATGATCTGGACCATTGACCCGGGGTACCCCGATATTCGTGCGCGTAATCAGGGCGTTAGCTGGTTGCACCCGCTTGGGACTGATCAATTGGGGCGCGATACTTTGGCTCGGTTGATGGCTGGTGGACGCAGCTCAATCTCAGTCGGGATGATGGCGATGGTTTTGTCGATAGGGCTAGGTTGCCTGATCGGCATGGCGGCGGGCTTCTTCAAAAAACTTGATGGGCCGTTGATGCGGCTGACCGATCTGTTTCTCGCTCTGCCCCTGTTGCCCCTGCTTTTGGTAATCATGATGCTATTTCGTGAACCTCTGAGTCGCAGCATCGGGCCGCAGGCCGGGATCTTTGTGCTGATCGTTTTCGCCATTGGCATCACCAGCTGGATGCCCACTGCCCGCGTGGTGCGCGGCGAGGTACTGGGCCTAAAGGAACGTGACTTCATTCGCGCCGCCCGCGCCATCGGCGCTACAAACTACTCCATCTTAAAGCAGCATATTGCCCCCAATATCCTGTCGCCGATCATCGTATCCGCGACCCTAGGCATTGCCACCGCGATCATTACAGAATCTGCGCTGTCCTTCCTGGGCCTTGGCTTCCCACCTGACTTCCCCACCTGGGGGCGGCAATTGAGCGATGCGACCATTTATATGCAGGATTATCCCGGGCGCGTGTTCTGGCCTGGATTGGCAATTTCCCTGACCGTTCTTAGCGTGAACTATTTGGGAGACGGCCTGCGCGATGCGCTCGACCCACGGCAACAAAACCTGCGGAAATAGCAGCGGCACATTCACCTTGCACTGCCCCCCCAGCCGGGTAGGATACGCGCCACTGCAAAAGATGGAAAAATGAATGCCCCGGTTCGAATATAAAATCATCCCAGCCCCCACCAAAGGCAAGAAAGCCCCCGGCGTGAAAACCGGCGAGGCACGCTTTGCCCATGCGCTGGAAGAACAGATGAATGAACTGGCCAGGGACGGATGGGAGTATCAACGCTCGGATATCCTACCGAGCGAAGAGCGCCAAGGGCTGACCTCGACGCAAAAAATCTATCGCTCGGTACTGGTGTTCCGGCGTGAAGTGGCAGAAGCCGATGCGCCAAAAGCGGAAACCACCAAGCTGACGGCAGATCGAAGTGAGCCCTCTGTCAAGAAACCTGCACCACCGGTCAAAGAGCCTGCGTATGATCCGGAATCTTACGGCGAAACGCTTGAGCCCTTGGAAGAGGTGCAAAGCGACGATAGCGTCGAGCCCAAATCCTGAGACGCTCGATGAAAATTGCCACCGCAGCCTATCCGCTTGATCCGCTCACTAGCTGGGTGGAATACACCGCTAAAATCGAAAACTGGGTACAATCTGCCACCAATGAGGGCGCGCAGCTTTTGGTCTTTCCCGAATACGGGGCGATGGAACTGGCAATGCTGGCGGGGCCCAAGATAGCCAATGATCTGGAAGCAAGCATGATGGCGGTGTCTGACTTGATCCCGGAGGTCGATGCGCTGCATGCGGAATTTGCAGCCAAGTACAATGTGCACATCTGCGCAGCCTCTGCGCCGGTCTATGACCCGGCCATTGGCTCCCGCCCCGTGAACCGCGCCCGCCTGTTCAGCCCGGACGGAGGCTGCGGCATTCAGGACAAGCAGATTATGACGCGCTATGAACGCACGCCAATGGATGTGGCCCCCGGCGGGCCGCTGCGCCTGTTTAACACAGCACTTGGCAAGATCGGCATCCTCACCTGCTATGACAGCGAATTTCCCATGCTGGGCCGGGCCTTGCAGGAGGCCGACATAGTCCTTGTTCCTTCTTGCACCGAAGCGCTCTCGGGCTATTGGCGCGTACGCATCGGTGCGATGAGCCGCGCGCTGGAAAACCAATGCGTGACGGTCATGTCTTCGATTGTTGGCCCGGCCGAGTGGAACCAAGTGGCCGATATGAACACCGGGATGGGTGGCATTTTTGGACCGCCTGATGTGGGGTTCCCCGAAACCGGCATTTTGGCCGAAGGCAGACTTAACACCCCCGGCTGGACTTACGCCGAGGTTGACCTGAGTGCCATCGCCCATGTCCGCGCAGATGGCCGCGTGCTCAACCGGGCCCACTGGACTGAACAGACTGGTCGCGACAAGACGGTCACACCTGAGCAATTAGGCTGATTTATCCCCTTGAAAACCACGATCAATAGGCGCATTTAGTGCCCTGTCCGCAAGATGGCGGACGTGAAACCATAAGGAGAGACCATGGCCAAGGAAGATACGCTCGAATTTCCCGGTGTTGTGAAGGAACTCCTGCCCAATGCGACATTTCGGGTCGAGCTTGAAAACGGCCATGAGATCATCGCACATACGGCAGGAAAGATGCGCAAGAACCGAATCCGTGTTCTGGCAGGCGACAAGGTGCAGGTTGAAATGACCCCCTATGACCTGACCAAGGGCCGCATCAACTACCGCTTTAAGTAAGCGACTGTTTTAAATGCGTTTAATCCTGGGATCGGGCAGCCCGCGCCGCCGGGATCTGCTGGCACAGATTGGCGTTGTGGCGGATGAAATTCGCCCCCCCGAGATTGATGAGACCCCGCACAGGGGCGAATTGCCTCGCCCTTATTGCATCCGCATGGCAACCGAGAAAGCGCAGGCCATCCCCCTGAACGAGGGGGAAATCGTTCTTTCCGCAGATACCACCGTGGCCCTTGGCCGCCGAATTTTGGGCAAACCGGATGACCGGGATGAGGCCGCGCGATTCTTGCGCGCGATGTCAGGACGTCGCCATTCAGTGATTACTGCCGTGGCTGTCCGCACCGGTGATCGCCTCTGGCAACGAGATGTTGTCACAGCCGTGAAGATGAAACGCCTCAGTGACGAAGAGCTGAACGGCTATTTGGCGACAGGCGACTGGCAGGGCAAGGCTGGCAGTTACGGCATCCAGGGGCCTGCTGGGGCGTTCATCCCGTGGATTCAGGGCTCTTTTACTGCCGTGGTAGGATTGCCCATCACAGAAACAGCCAATCTGCTGCAGGCAGCGGGTTACCCCATTTGGAAAGGTTCATCATGAAGGGACGTCAGATCGTTCTGGATCATTTTGGAGAACTTGAAGCTGCGGCGCTTATGGTCGATGGACAGCTTGAAGATCTGTATCTTGATCACGACGCGCCGCGCCCCGGTGCGATTTACCGCGCCATTGCCGACAGACCGATCAAGGGTCAGGGCGGCATGTTTGTGAAAACCCCCGATGGCATGGGCTTTCTGCGCCAGATCAAGGGGCTGTCTCCGGGTCAATCCATTCTGGTGCAGGTCACCGGCTATGCCGAACCAGGCAAGGCGATCCCAGTGACCGCGAAGGTCCTGTTCAAAAGCCGTTATGCGATTGTCACGCCCGAGGCTCCCGGCATCAACATCTCGCGCAGTATCAAGGATGAAGATCTGCGCGATACCCTGCTGGGCTTGGCCAAGACCGTGATGCCTGAAGGGTCAACCATGGGACTGATTGTACGCTCATCCTGCGTTGACGCCGATATGGGGGAGATTGCCGAAGATATCGAGGCGATGACAGATTTAGCAGCAGCCATTCTGGAGGACGCTGAGGGTAATGATCCCGAGAAACTGACTGAAGGCGATGGACCGCATGCGCTGGCCTGGCGCGAATGGGTTGAACCGGCGCAAATCGAAACAGAAAGTGGCAGCTTTGAAGCAACCGGCGTGGCGGATACAATGGCCGAACTGGAAAGCTCTCAAGTGGCATTGGGATCTGGGGCCAGCATGTTCATCGAGCCCACCCGCGCCCTAACTGCCGTTGATATCAACACCGGCAGTGATATGTCTCCGGCAGCGGGCCTCAAAGCCAATCTCACCGCCGCCGCCGACCTGCCTCGCCAGTGTCGCATCAGAGGAATTGGCGGGCAGATCACTTTGGACCTGGCCCCAATGTCAAAGAAGCACCGTCGTCAGTTTGAAAACGCCCTGCGTGCGGCTTTCCGCGCCGATACGGTGGAAACCGCACTGGTCGGCTGGACACCATTGGGGCACTATGAGTTGCAACGCAAACGCGACCGCCTGCCCTATCACGAGGCCCTGTCATGAGCTGCCCGATCTGCGGCAAAGACACCGAACAGAAGGTGCGACCATTCTGTTCGAAACGCTGTGCCGACGTCGACCTGGGCCGCTGGATGAGCGGCGATTACGCCCTGCCTTCACAAGATCCAGAGGACGCCGAACGCGTGGTCGAAGAGCTCTCTAAACAAAACGCACGACCGCACTGATTTTTTTGCCAAACCCTCTGGACACCCTGCCCCCGCTCGCCTAGAAGGCCTGCACCCGAACGCAAAAGCGTTCCCCGTGCCCGGGTAGCTCAGGGGTAGAGCAGTGGATTGAAAATCCTCGTGTCGGTGGTTCGATTCCGCCCCCGGGCACCACTAATACCCTGATATATAAGGTTATTTTGAAACCCGTTGTGCAATTTGAATTACTCAAATAAGTTATACACCGTTATACACTTTGAAAGAGCGTATTTTGGCTCGAGTTTCCAAGACTTCAAAAAAATCAAAAGATGCAATCACTTCGATCAAGCATCTGCGTAAAGGGCTGGCAATTTATAAAACCGGTAAAAGCCCTTATTGGTATGTTCGCTTAAGAGATACGTTGGCTGGAAAGAATGTCGTCAGGTCGACTAAGGAGGTCAGTCGGATTGAAGCCATCGAAGCGGCTCATGAGTTTGCTGATAACTTTCACAGCAAAGCCAATAGCGATTTCGCCCAAAAGAAATCCAACAGTTTTGAGCATTATGCCAAGCTTCTCATGTCGATGCAGAAGAACTCAAAATGGTCCAGCAGTGACGGTAAGCTGCTGAACCGTCCGAATGATGGATTGATCTATTACTTCGGCAAATACGATGTCACTAAGATCACGTCTGGCATGGTTCGGACCTATTTGATGCATCTGGATGAGAGCAGATCAAAACCTCTGGCTGAATCCACCAAATACAAGCATGTCATCATCATCAGGAAAACACTGTCTCTTGCCGTTGAAGATGGCTTGATGCAGACCTTGCCTTTGCTACCCAAGCAAAAGACTGTTGATGCCCCTCGGCACGCCTTTACGGATGCTGAATATATCAGGTTCTCAAAAGAATCCTTTGCCTGCGCCAGTAGAGGCGATGTGGTTCGGGGCGTGCCGATCACGGCCCATCATGCCAAAATGTTCAAGTTTGTCGTCCACAGCTTCCTGAGGCCCACAGAAGGGGAACTGTTTGGGCTTAAGCATAAAGACGTTCAAGTGAAGAAAGATCCTGTCCATCTGGAGCTCAACATTCGTAAAGGGAAAACGGGTCGAAGGGATAGCCCGACATTACCCTTGGCAGTAGCCCTCTACGGGAGCCTCAAGTTCCCAACAGAATTGTCCAAGTTCGATCCTGATGACTACGTATGGATGCCAGACTATCCAAACAGACGAACAGCGATCAGCACAGCCAGACGTATCTTCAACCATATCTTGGAGAAAGCCGGATTGGTGGATGAAGACAAGAAGCTGACCCCCTACTCCCTGCGCCATTATGCGCTTCAATCACGGCTCAGAAGCTCTCATGGCAAGGTCAATATCTACACGCTGGCGAAAGCGGCTGGGACGTCCGTAGATCAGCTTGAACGTTTTTATCTGAAGAAGATGGCACCGACTAACGAAATGGTCAGAAACCTCCAAGTCAGAGGTGATGAGCAACCATCTGCACCAAGGGCTACCCCAATAAGCAATGAATACTGGGTGGAGCCGGATGATCTGATGGATTTGTAAGGCTGTTGGAATGGCCCCCTTTTTCATATTGGAAAAGGGAATAACGAATAGGATTATTAGTGTTTTTTATAAAGAAAGGTGGTGTTGTTCCCAAAGCGAAAGGTTGGGTCATTTAAAGCGTTTCGAGAATTAGATGTTCGCTAAAATATGTAACAACCGTGAAATGCTGAAAAGGCAATTAACGGTCATTCGCTGCCTCAAGCGTTAATGGCCATTTTGCGGGACGAAACGGACATCTCGGGCAAATGAACCAATGTCAGGTTTTAAACCATCTATGCCGTTGAGCTATTGTGGTGCTGGTTCTAATCCATAATTTTCTATGATCGCGGCTGCGCTGCCATCAGTGAAACTTCCGCTCAGGGAGGCAAAGAATCTTTCGGAAATTTCGGGATCAGCAAAGGTCTTTCGGATTGCAGCGTAATAAAGAATTGGTCGATCCATACCGGCATACCGAACATCGCTTGTCAGCTCATTTGCTTCAAGAACTCGGTGGCCCCTGTCACGATTTGAATAGACGGCATCCAGCCTTTTCGCAGCCAACTTCCTAAACCCGGAAGCGTCATCAGGGCGTTGATCGATCATAATCGGTTCGAGGCCGGTTGTTTCCATGTTTGCCCGTATTTCTTCAAGATTAACCGCCGTATTGGAAGGGGCGAATACGCCGACCCTTTTGCCCTGAATTGAATGCATCCCTTCCAATATAAGCGGGTCCTGAGCATGCACGAAAAAACCGTATTCGGTGCGGATTATCGGCACGGAATAGTCCAGCCAAGTTTCGCGTTCCGCGTTTCGGCCAATAACCATCATTCCGTCAGCAAGGCCTTCGCGCATCATTTCCTGCGCGCGCCGCCACGGGAAAATATCGAACGTACATTCAAGCTCGGCGGAATCGCAGGCTGCTTCGATAAGTTCACGCCCGGGGCCGATGATTTGGCCGTCTTTGCCATACACGTAGGGTGCCCAGTCCAATGTCACAAACCTGATATCCTGCGCCTGAGCCGGAACAGAGAATGTCAGAGTTAATGTCAGTAAAGCTTTGCGAAACATCTGTTCTCCAGCGCAAACTTCTTCAAAATGGCAATATGATATATAACATGGTCAATACTCTACGGCCAACAGCGGAGCACTAGGTGAAATCTTTGCACAAATCTGTTCGCGGTCGATTTCTCAGAATTACAGTGCCCTTGATTTTTCTTTCGGTTCTCGGGGTGTTTACAGCCATAGAATTCATGGCTCATCGGAATGCGCTGACTCGTCTCGAAGAAAACTCTGCGGCGCTGTTGCGGACGCAGAGCGCAGCTCTGGCGAACCCGCTTTGGAACCTCGATTACGAACAGATCAATTTGAGCCTAGAGGCGATTGCTACGAACCGGGAAATCGTGGTCGTCCGAATTTTTGGCGAGGACGGGGAGATTATGGCGCAGGCCGGTCATGAATCTGCGTTGCAGGGTGACGAGCTTCTTTTCCGCGGGCAGGTGATCTTTGATGCCGGGGCTGGACCGCGCGAGATCGGAGAAATTGTGTTCTTGATCACGCAAATCGAAATTCGAACGCAAACCCGCGACAGGTTATTGCTTGCGGCGTTTATTGCCTTGGCGGCAGTTGCTATGGAAGTGGGTGCCGCACTTTTCGCGCTTCGCCGCATTGTTGGCGTGCCACTGGATCGGCTTCTGAAGGCAATCAACACCGCGAAAAGTGACAGGTCGCGTACCCGTGTTATAGAAGGGCCGCCAGACGAGATGGGGCAAGTGATATCGGCCTTCAACCAGATGCTGGATCAGCAAGCCGTGTACGAGTCAGAATTGACAGCTCAGGCGCGCATGGAAAGCGAACTGAACATCGGACGAGAAATGCAGCTTTCCATGGTGCCGCATGATTTTAATGCGCTGACCAAAGGACATCCAATCTCTCTTTCAGCCGCATTGGAACCTGCACGAGAAGTTGGCGGTGATTTTTATGATGCTTTTCACGTAGGTGACCAAACGCTTTGCGTCGTAATCGGGGACGTGTCGGATAAGGGCGTTCCGGCAGCCTTGCTGATGGCGGTTACGAAAACGATGGTGAAGTCATTTGCGCTTGAAGGTGTACCCGCCAAGGATATTGTTACCGCAGTCAACGAAGAGCTGTGCCGCGGTGATCATCGGAATATGTTCGTTACGCTTTTTGTTGGACTGCTCGATTTGAAAACTGGACTCTTGACCCACTGCAATGCTGGCCACAACCCACCGCTGCGACTAAGTGCTAGTGGTCGGATCAGCCCCTTACCTGATCGAAATGGTCCAGTTGTCGGTGCGGTACCAGGACAGCACTACTCGCAATCTCTAACGCAGATGGAAGAGGGTGAGACTTTGTTGCTGTACACTGATGGTGTGACAGAGGCCTCTGACGCCCAAGATAGATTATTTGGCGATCAGGGCTTGAGCGATCTGCTAACAAAACTCCCAGAACGGTCAACGGCAGAAATCGTTCGGGCCATTATACATGCAGTTGCAGATCACGAAGGGGAGGCAGATCGAACGGATGACGTGACCGTCCTTGCAGCGACGTTCCATGGCAATGAAACAGTGCGTTGGAACGGTTCCGCCCCTGCAACGATGCAGGCGGTCAGCAAACTCAGCGACGAGATGGCTGAGGCTTTGGCTGAGAGTAATGCAGATCTGACTGCCAAGGCGCAACTTATCCTCGATGAAATCGCATCAAACGTCGTCAATCACGCGGGCGGGTGCACTGACGTGCCGATTGAAATTGAGGTCGATGTTACACAAACCAGCTCGGATCTGGTGTTGACGATCTCAGATACGGGTCCAGGATTTGATCCTTCGACCGTTGATGCACCAGACACAACGCTTTCAGTGGATGAGCGTCCCATAGGTGGGTTGGGTTTGCACGTCGTTCGTGAAATCAGCTCGGCATTTTCCTACGCTCGACAGGCAGACAAGAATTCCTATTATATCGTGATAAACGCATGAAAAATGTGGGCGAACATACCGGGTCAAGCGGTCAACAGGGGATCATACATTGAATATTAAAGTGACAGATGATGGGAGTGTTGCCCTTGTTCGCCCTGAAGGAAAACTGGATTCAAGCAATGCGCCTGAGTTCGAAGCGGCGATAGTCCAAGTCATCGACGGAAAGATGACAAGCCTCATTATCGACCTGAGCAAAGTGACGTTCATGGCAAGTGCGGGACTTCGTGTGTTGCTGGGAACAGCGAAGTCGCTTTCGCGTGACGATCGGGCATTAAGAGTTTTCGGATTAAACAGCTTGGTGCGCGAAACATTTGAAATCTCTGGTTTCATCTCAATCATAGACGTTCGCGACAGCGAAGCCGAAGCCCGCGACGGGCTGGATTGATGCCCTCAAACCTGATGATCACAGCAACCATCTTTGGCGGTCTTGGCCTGTTTTTCTTTGCGCTTCAGTTTCTGAGCCAAAATCTAAAACTGTATGCGGGGCACACGCTGCGCACGAGAGTGGCAAAACTGACCGCCACGCCGCTGACAGGGATTGGTGTTGGCGCCGTAATGATCACTATCACCCAAAGCGCAGCCGCCTCGGTCTTTTTGATGGTTGGCTTGGTGCGCGCTGGAATGATGAACCTTCGACAAGCACAACCTGTTATTCTAGGAGTGTCGGTCGGAGCCGGGCTTACAGTTCTATTTTTGACAATCGACATCCAGATAGCCGTGATGCTGCTGGTTGGCGCTTCAGGTATTTTTTATGCCTATGGCGGCATATCCGCGGCGCGTTTGGCGGGCGTCGCTTTCGGCATTGGCCTGATGTTTCTCGGACTTCAGATTATGCGCGAAGGGGCCGCCAGTTTAGAAACCCAAGCATGGTTTCAAGCGGCTGTTGAAATTACCCGCGGACAACCGATGATGGGCTTTTTGATTGGCGCCGCACTCACCATACTGGTTCAATCGTCAGTCGCGGTTACCGTCGTAATGATTGCCTTCCAACGCGCTGGTTTGTTCGAACTGACTGAGGCTATCATGTTCGTTTACGGCGCCAATGTGGGATCTTCGGTGCTGACTTATCTTTTGGCGTCAGGCTTAACCGGCGTCGCGCGGCAGGTCGCGCTTTATCTTGTTGGATTCAACTTTCTGGCAGCACTCATTCTCGTTCCGCTCCTTTATATCGAAATCAATCTTGGTGTTCCGTTTGTGGCGGCCGGAGTATCGGCGATCAGCAATGACCCCGGCACTCAGGCGGCGGTCGTTTATTTGGTCTTCAATTCAATCCCCGTGCCGTTTCTTTTACTTGCGCTGGCCGGGACTGCACGGCTTCTTATGTGGATCGCACCAGAAACAGTGATCGAGCAGCATTCCAAACCTAAATATCTGACTGGAAATCTCCCGAAAGAAGCAGGACTTGCCTTTCACCTCATAGAACTCGAACAAGCCCGACTAATCAATCCGCTAACAGCCGCACTGGATGCGATGCGGCCCGCCCGCTCGAACCGAGCGTTGGCAGATGCATTGGATGCGTTCGACAGCTTGGAGGGTTCAGTCTCAACAGCGGTCAACTCGGTTACATCTTCAACAGATTTAGGGGCCGATGCATACGATCAGTTGGATACCATTTTGAAGGTGCAAGCCAATCTGATCGCGGCAAGACAAACGATGAATGGACTTGCGACAGAGATCACACAATTGCGTAAGAACGCTCCCGACCTGTCCTTTCCTGACGCAATGATCGAAGGATTGGATACAATTCTTCATTTGCTTGCGGATGTGGCTCAGGACCGAGCAGCGGATGACATTGACATGCTCTCCCGAATGACATCCGACGAAGGGAACGGAATTAAATCAGTACGCGCCGCGTATCTCGCTGGAGAAGACGCCGTCGATGCTGATAATAGACAGCACCTATTGGCGTCCGCCAACTATTGCGAGCGCCTGATTTGGCTGGCTGGTGAGATATGTCGCCGATATGGCGAACTGGGGCGCCATGGCCATTGAAAAATCGCTAAAAATGCTGCATCAATAAAGATCATCATTAGCTGATAAATACAAAGCTGCCATTCGTTTCAAGCGCAGCATTCGGAAGACTGGGCTCAATGCACACTAATTCTGCGATGCCATTCGATGTCCGCTGCGAGCTTTTGGTAACGGTTATTCGAGGATGTTATTGTTCAACTCAGTTAATCATTTTTTGGTCTATGCTGGGCTTAAAATGTAATGTTTTAATCCGACTTTCTAGCCAGCTTTTCATATTGAGAATTGGAATAATGAATAGGATTATTAATGTTTCTAAAAATGGTGGAATTATTCTCAAGCTTTCTAATCACTATCCACAAATTTGACTGAACCGTTGTCACCTCCGCTCAGATAGATGGACACAGTCTCCAGCAAAAAGGAGATCGGCATGTCATTAGAAAAGCAATTCAAGTTGGAAGCGGTTGAGAAGCCAAAGGTCAGCAACCCCATTCACCAGCGTCGTCAGAAGTTCATAGCAGCAATCGACAAACAGTTCGCCAATATTCCGGGTGGCAATTCGTCAATGCTGTCCCGCAGCAGCAATTGGGTTTGGCAATCCGACTGTCCGTCACCAGAGTTTTTGGAACCAATGTGGGCCTAAACTAAGTGAGAGTTTGGCTCATCTTGTTGGTTTGATTATGCGGCGTGTTTGCGGTGATGCAAGCGCCGCGCTTCGAGCGTCTTCAGTTTGATCCTTTCGCGTTGTTT
>NZ_FWFX01000038.1 GCF_900172335.1 Roseovarius albus | reverse complement strand
GTCATGCCTTTGACCATGAACCGCGAAGTATTCATCACCTGTGCCGTGACCGGCTCGGGGGGAACGCAGGATAAGTCGCCGCATGTGCCGCGCAGCCCGGAGCAGATTGCGACATCGGCGATCGAGGCGGCCAAGGCGGGTGCTGCGGTGGTGCATTGCCACGTGCGCGACCCTGAAACTGGCGCACCAAGCCGCGATCTGGCGCTCTACCGCGAGGTCACCGACCGGATCCGCGATGCCGAGGTCGACGTGGTCCTGAACCTCACCGCCGGCATGGGCGGCGACATGGTGTTTGGCGATGTCGAAAACCCGCTGCCCGTCAATGAGGCCGGCACCGACATGATCGGCGCCACCGCACGCATGGCGCATGTGGCCGAATGTCTGCCCGAGATCTGCACGCTCGATTGCGGCACGATGAACTTTGCCGAGGCCGACTATGTGATGACCAACACGCCCGGCATGCTGCGCGCCATGGGCCAGATGATGACCGATCTGGGTGTGAAGCCTGAGATTGAAGCCTTCGATACCGGCCATCTGTGGTTTGCCAAGCAGTTGGTCAAGGAAGGCATTCTTGAAAACCCTGCGCTGGTGCAGCTGTGTATGGGTGTGCCCTGGGGGGCCCCGAATGATCTGAACACCTTTATGGCGATGGTGAACAATGTGCCGTCTGATTGGACTTGGTCGGCCTTCTCCTTGGGTCGTGACCAGATGCCTTACGCGGCACAATCGGTCATTGCAGGCGGCAACGTGCGGGTGGGTCTTGAGGACAACCTCTTCCTCGACAAGGGCGTTCTGGCCACTAACGCACAGCTGGTCGACCGCGCCGTCACGGTAATCGAAAACCTTGGTGCCAAGATCATCGGCCCCGCCGCCGTCCGCGAAAAACT
>NZ_FWFX01000020.1 GCF_900172335.1 Roseovarius albus | reverse complement strand
GCGACAACCTGAAGTTCAACGTTGAGCTGATCGCCCCAATCGCCATGGAAAACGGCCTGCGCTTCGCGATCCGCGAAGGTGGCCGCACCGTCGGCGCCGGCGTTGTGTCCAAAATCATCGAGTAATCGCACCCGCGATCACACGACGGAAAGGGCTCCCAAACGGGAGCCCTTTTTTTGTTGTCCTAACCTTAGTGTTTCACACCCGCGCGGCACCAAGGCCGCAGGCCGCCGCGCATCGCCGGGCCGCCTCACGGCACGGCGATTTGGCCCCCCATTCACGGCATTGAAGGCAAATACGGACTTAGCCCACATAAACCACAATCCAGCCCCCTCACATCGCCGCACCACGGCCCGACAATGCACGGCTTGGCACCAGTAGGAAGCTTTTTGATTTACGGTGTAGACGCTGTACGTCTCCTAACTGTAATCATGGTTCGCTAGGCGATGCTTGGATGTTCACAATTAACCCTTGCCACACCCCATTTCCCCCTGTATATCGCGCGAGTTCTCAAGAAGAACATGGAGGCGGGATGATTCCCGCCTTTTGGGTTCGACGAGGGTTCGCGGTGGTCGCGGGTCTTCCTCTCAACCTCAACGCCTAAATAAAGGCATGTGAAATGCAAAGCCAAAACATTCGCATCCGGCTCAAGGCTTTTGACTATCGTGTACTGGACGCCAGCACACAAGAGATCGTCAATACCGCCAAGCGCACCGGTGCAGAGGTTCGCGGTCCGATCCCGCTTCCTAACAAGATCGAGAAATTCACTGTTCTGCGTGGTCCACACGTGAACAAGAAATCCCGCGATCAGTTCGAGATCCGCACGCACAAGCGTCTGCTCGACATCGTTGACCCAACACCACAGACCGTGGACGCGCTGATGAAGCTCGACCTGGCGGCTGGCGTTGACGTCCAGATCTCGGTTTAAGGAGGGCATCTGAATGTTGCGCTCTGGTGTAATCGCAAAGAAAGTCGGCATGACCCGGCTTTTCATGGAAGACGGAAAGCAGATCCCTGTAACCGTTCTTCAACTCGACAACCTGCAGGTTGTGGCCCAACGAACAGACGAAAAAGACGGCTATAGCGCTGTTCAGCTCGGTGCCGGCAACGCAAAGGCAAAACGCACATCCCAAGCGATGCGCGGTCACTTTGCTGCTGCCAAAGTTGAGCCCAAGCGCAAAGTCGCGGAATTCCGCGTAGCGCCTGAAAACCTGATTGCAGTTGGCGAAGAAATCTCGGCTGAGCACTATGCTGACGGTCAGTACGTCGACGTTGCAGGCACATCCATCGGTAAAGGTTTTGCCGGTGCGATGAAGCGTCACAACTTCGGTGGTCTGCGCGCGACGCACGGTGTTTCGATCAGCCACCGTTCGCACGGTTCAACCGGTCAGTGTCAGGATCCGGGTCGCGTTTTCAAGGGTAAGAAAATGGCTGGCCACATGGGTGCTGTTCGTGTGACCACGCAGAACCTGCAAGTGGTTAAGACAGATGCAGACCGCGGCCTGATCATGGTCAAAGGCGCTGTTCCTGGCTCCAAAGGTGGTTGGGTGACAATCAAGGATGCGGTTAAAAAACCGTTCCCTGAAAACGCACCTCTTCCTGCCGCCCTGAAATCCGCCGCTGCTCCAGCTGCTGAGGCTCCTGCCGAAGAAGTTGCCGCCGAGGGAGGTGAAGCATAATGAAACTTGATGTCATTAAACTCGACGGTGGCAAAGCCGGTTCCGTTGATCTGGGCGAAGAAATCTTTGGTCTTGAGCCACGTGCAGACATCCTGCACCGCGTGGTTCGCTGGCAGCGTAACAATGCGCAAGCCGGTACGCACAAGGTCAAGACACGGTCAGAAACCAGCTACTCGACCAAGAAGATCTATCGCCAAAAAGGCACCGGTGGCGCACGTCACGGTGACCGCAACGCGCCGATCTTCCGCGGTGGTGGGATCTACAAAGGTCCAGTTGTGCGTTCGCACGGCCACGACCTGACCAAGAAATTCCGCAAGTTGGGCCTCAAGCATGCTCTGTCCGCCAAAATGGCAGCAGGCGAGCTGGTGGTCATTGAAGACGCGGCAACCGAAGGCAAAACTGCTGCTCTGGCCAAACAGGTGAAAAACCTTGGTTGGAAACGCGCTTTGGTCATCGATGGCGCATCTGTCAATGAAGAATTTCTGAAAGCATCGCGCAACATTGAAGGTCTGGATATCCTGCCATCAATGGGTGCAAATGTTTATGATATCCTCAAGCGTGATACACTCGTGATCACCAAAGCGGGTGTCGAAGCACTGGAGGCTCGGTTGAAATGAGCGCGAAAGCACAACATTACGACGTGATCCGCAAGCCGGTTGTCACCGAAAAAGCGACCATGGCATCTGAAAACGGTGCGGTTGTTTTCGAAGTGGCGATTGCCAGCTCGAAACCACAGATCAAAGAAGCTGTTGAAGCTCTCTTTGGTGTCAAGGTCAAAGCGGTTAACACCACGATCACCAAAGGTAAAAACAAGCGCTTCCGCGGCACAATGGGCACACGTAAAGACGTGAAAAAAGCCTATGTGACATTGGAAGAAGGCAACACAATCGACGTTTCCACCGGACTCTGATTGAGATACCTTTGACAAGATTGAAAGCCCTCGCTTTTGCGGGGGCTTTTGCTTTTGGGGCGTTGCTTAGGCTGCCCGCACACCAGCGCGGAATCAAGGCCGCAGGCCGCCGCGCCATCGCCAGACCGCCCGCCAGGGCTGGCGATTTAACACCCCTCGCACCCCGCACCACGATTTACGGATTTGGCACAGATAAACCGGCTTGCACGAGCCGAGCATCGCCATCCTGCGGTCTGGCTTTCGCTTGCGTTACCACTAACCATTGATCTTTGATTGAGAAAGTTTGACTGCTTGCGGTGCTTCCTATTCTCGGACAGGGTTGTGGAATGAAAAACGCGCGACCGAAGATAAACATTGATTGTCTCAGAGAAATTGGATGGACGCTGTGGGATCCGATTAGCTTGAATGAGACTATGGGTGGCTGGAAAGGTGAAGCGTTCGAAGATGAATACGATAGCTATCTCCTAAAGGCTGCAGGCATGCTTTGGAATAAGCGCACAGCAGAAGAGGTGGTGGAGTACCTTTTCCAGATTGAATCCCAGCATATGGGTCTAGGGCCCGACAAAATTACACCAAAGATGCGAGAGCGTTTGCTTGCTGTTGTGAATGCTATCAAAGGAGATCACGGTGTTTGGTCAAATGGGAGACAATGAAGTTGTTGGCGATGTAAGCCTCGCGCGGAATCAAGGCCGTCAGGCCGCCGCGCCATCGCCAGACCGCCCGCAAGGGCTGGCGATTTAACGACGGATGTGGCACACGCTAAGGCCCGCGGATTTGGCGGGGATAAATGGGCCTGCATAGAGGTCCCGTCGCCATCCCGCGGTCTGGCGCTCGCGCTCGGTGCCAAACCGCGCGAAACCCCAATATTTCTTGGGCAAACGCTTGACCTAGGTCCGACTCTGAACTAAACGAGCCAAGTCTTAGGGCCTCGGATTCGTTCCGGGGCCTCATGATATTTTGAACCGGGGACCTTCGGGGCCTTATAAACTTGGCACCTACGGGGGCCTTACATATAGGCAGGATACCCAAACAGGGACCTGCTGTTAGCTAACGGAAGACAGAAAGCATGGCACTCAAGTCGTATAAGCCGACGACGCCGGGCCAGCGTGGGCTGGTGCTGATCGACCGTTCGGAGCTGTGGAAAGGACGTCCAGTCAAATCTCTCACCGAGGGTTTGACCAAATCGGGCGGTCGGAACAACACCGGGCGGATTACCTCACGTCGTCGTGGGGGTGGGGCGAAACGCCTCTATCGCGTCGTTGATTTCAAACGGAACAAAGTAGATGTAGCAGCAACCGTTGAACGGATCGAATATGACCCGAACCGGACTGCATTCATCGCGTTGGTCAAATACACAGATGGCGAACAAGCCTACGTTCTGGCGCCTCAGCGTCTGGCGGTTGGCGATCAGATCGTTTCTGCTGCAAAGGCCGACATCAAGCCGGGTAACTGCATGCCGTTCTCGGGTATGCCAATCGGTACAATCGTTCACAACATCGAACTGAAACCAGGCAAGGGCGGTCAAATCGCACGTGCGGCTGGTACATATGCTCAGTTTGTTGGTCGTGACGGTGGCTACGCTCAGATCCGTCTGAGCTCGGGCGAACTGCGCATGGTGCGTCAGGAATGCCGTGCCACAGTTGGTGCCGTGTCAAACCCTGACAACAGCAACCAGAACTTTGGTAAAGCGGGCCGTATGCGTCACAAGGGCGTCCGCCCAAGTGTTCGTGGTGTGGTCATGAACCCGATCGATCACCCTCACGGTGGTGGTGAAGGTCGTACTTCAGGTGGTCGTCACCCAGTGACACCTTGGGGTAAGCCAACCAAAGGTGCTCGTACCCGCAACAAGAACAAGGCGTCGCAAAAGCTGATCATCCGCTCGCGTCACGCCAAGAAGAAGGGCCGTTAAGACATGGCACGTTCTGTATGGAAAGGCCCCTTTGTTGATGCCTACGTCCTGAAAAAGGCCGAAGCATCACGCGAAAGCGGGCGCAACGAAGTAATCAAAATCTGGTCGCGTCGCTCGACGATCCTGCCCCAGTTCGTGGGCCTGACGTTTGGCGTTTACAACGGCAAGAAACATATCCCGGTCAACGTTTCCGAGGACATGATTGGTCAGAAATTCGGTGAATATGCGCCGACCCGTACATACTACGGTCACGCAGCCGATAAAAAAGCGAAGCGGAAGTAAGTCATGGGCAAGGAAAAGAACCCCCGCCGCGTGGCAGACAACGAAGCAATGGCAAAACTGCGCATGCTTCGCACTAGCCCGCAGAAACTGAATCTGGTTGCGGCCATGATCCGTGGCAAGAAGGTAGACAAGGCTCTGAACGACCTGACCTTTAGCCAAAAGCGGATTGCAGCAGATGTACGTAAGTGCCTGCAGTCGGCCATCGCCAACGCTGAGAACAACCACAACTTGGATGTGGATGAACTGATCGTGGCAGAAGCCTATGTTGGGAAAAACCTGGTCATGAAACGCGGTCGCCCTCGGGCCCGTGGTCGCTTTGGCGCTCTGCGCAAGCCGTTTTCAGAACTGACCATCAAGGTTCGTCAAGTTGAGGAGCAAGCCTAATGGGTAACAAAGTCAATCCGATTGGCATGCGCCTTCAGGTCAACCGCACCTGGGACAGCCGCTGGTATGCCGACACCAAAGACTACGGTGATCTTCTGTTGGAAGATCTGGCCATGCGTGATTTCATCAAGAAAGAGTGCAAGCAGGCCGGTGTTAGCCGTGTCATCATTGAACGTCCGCACAAAAAGTGCCGCGTCACCGTTCACACAGCACGTCCGGGCGTGATCATCGGCAAAAAAGGCGCCGATATCGAAACCCTGCGTAAAAAGCTGGCGAACATGACCGACTCTGAGCTGCACCTCAACATCGTTGAAGTGCGCAAGCCCGAGCTGGACGCTGAACTGGTGGGTGAATCCATCGCTCAACAGCTTGAGCGTCGTGTGTCGTTCCGTCGAGCGATGAAACGTGCCGTGCAAAACGCAATGCGCATGGGCGCCCTGGGCATCCGTGTCAACGTTGCCGGTCGTCTTGGTGGTGCGGAAATCGCGCGTACTGAATGGTACCGCGAAGGTCGCGTGCCTCTGCACACTCTGCGTGCGGACATCGATTACGCAAACGTCGAAGCCGAAACTGCCTATGGCATCATCGGCATCAAAGTCTGGATCTTCAAAGGCGAGATCATGGAGCACGACCCTGCTGCCCGTGACCGTAAAGCCCAAGAGCTTCAGGATGGACCAGCCCCCCGCGGTGCCGCGCCTCGTGGCGCTGGCGGCCGTCGCTGAGGAGGAATAAAAGATGCTTCAACCAAAGCGTACAAAATTCCGCAAGCAGCATAAGGGCCGTATTCACGGTCTGGCCAAAGGCGGATCTGACCTGAACTTCGGGACTTATGGCCTGAAAGCAACTCAGCCTGAGCGTGTCACAGCGCGTCAGATCGAGGCTGCGCGTCGTGCCATGACACGCCACATGAAACGTCAAGGCCGTGTCTGGATCCGTATCTTCCCAGACGTACCTGTCACCTCGAAGCCAACCGAAGTTCGGATGGGTAAAGGTAAAGGTTCTGTTGATTATTGGGCATGCAAGGTCAAACCAGGCCGTATCATGTTTGAAATCGACGGCGTTGCTGAAGGTATTGCCATGGAAGCCCTGCGCCTTGCCGCGATGAAACTGCCGGTGAAAACCCGCGTCGTCGTGCGCGAAGACTGGTAAGCGGATGGTGGGCAAACTGCCCACCCTACGGAAATTAAGCCCCCGTCGGGAAACCGGCGGGGGTTATTCTTTGTGGACGGACCTTTACCGTCGAGCCTCATGTGTGGGAAAATATGACCTTTGAGGAATGCTTGTGGGGCTGGTTTTATTGGGAAGATGTCGTCTGGCTGTCGCTATGGGCGATTGCTCTTTGGGCGTTGTGGCGCTTCAGGGCAATACTACCCGGATGGCTGGCTTTAGCACTTGTTGTGGCTGTGATCATAATCGCTCTGCTTGGCGAATATGTCTCTTGGGAGATGTATTATAACTTGGTTTGTTATGAACGGATGGAAACTTCGGGAACACTTTGATTTACCGCTCTGTAGCCTCTCGCAATGCAGGCGACACCCATGTAAATACGCCCTCATGTCACAGATTGAATCGCTCTTCGCCACCCGCCTGTACCGCGCTGCCCTGTCAGAACATGGCGCACCCATTGATCCGCAAGAGATGGAGGTGTCGTGCTATTCCATTGCCGAGGATGACGAGGCAGGACAGGACTGGTGCGAGGCCAACGCCTATCCCGGTTACACCTCTTACGCCTCGCTGACCGATCTGCCGTGGCGGTTTCCGATCTTTGCTGATCTGGTGGCCTCCTTGGATGCCCATGTCGCGGCCTTTGCCGAGGATCTGCAGTTTGACCTCGATGGCCGCACGCTCACGCTTGAGGACCTGTGGATCAACATCCTGCCCGAGGGCGGTATGCATGCCTCGCACATCCATCCGCATTCCGTGATCAGCGGCACCACCTACGTGTCTATGCCCGCAGACACCAGCGCGCTCAAACTGGAAGATCCACGTTCTGCCATGATGATGGCCGCGCCGGTGCGTCAGAAAAGCGCCCGTCGCGAATTGCAAAGCTTCATCTACGTAAAGCCCAATGTGGGCGATGTGCTACTCTGGGAAAGCTGGCTGCGCCACGAGGTCCCGATGAACATGTCCGAAGACGACCGCATCAGCGTCAGCTTCAACTATCGCTGGGAGTGAGGTCTGGTCCGTGTAACGGCAATCGCTCCGGGGGAGCGATTGAATACCGAACGGGCGGAACCCAGCTGGTTCGCAAAGCGACATTTGGCATTCTGCCGACTCGGTTTCTCATAGCGTCATACTCAATGTCGCCAATGTTTGATTTTTTGTTCGAGGTGCGCTTGCATTGCTTGCAGCACAGAAATGCCTTTGAAAACTGCACGGTAACTATGTCAGTTAAGTTTCTGTTATTATTGATATAAATGGTGCCCCCACACGGACTCGAACCGCGGACCTACTGATTACAAATCAGTTGCTCTACCAGCTGAGCTATAGGGGCGAGATTGTCTGACTGGTTAGCTTAGCCCTTCGGATAATCTGGCGCTGTTTTAGCCGAATTTAAGCGCACGTCAATCCTGGTTTTCGTGGTTTTTGTGCTTCTCTTGATGGGGGGCGTTCGATCCTGCAGAGCGCGGTAGGGTATCGTGGATATCCATCCACGGCAGGTGTTCTTCAAAATGTACGTGTTTGGTGGGGTGAACTGCAGCGGGATCTTCCAGCGATGCGATGTACAGGTGGACTTCGTCAGGGTAGCGCTCTGCCTCGAACGCCATGGGGGTGCCGCAGGTACTGCAAAACAAACGTCGTGTGCCGGGGCTGCTTTCATAGATGGTGGGTGGCGCGCTACTCCATCGGAACTGAGTGCGCTCAACACCCAGATAGGCGGTGACCGGCGCTGAGCAATTGCGGCGGCAGCTTTCGCAATGACAATAGCAGGTCCAGCTTGGGGCGCCATCGAAGGCAAAGGAAACTGCACCGCATAGGCAGCGGCCTTTGGTTGTCATGAGTGGAGCTCTTGCGTGGTAACAGGTTTGAACATGGTCAGGCTGGTGGGGTGATCATAACCGGGATGCGCGGTTGAGCCGATGGTTCTGAACCCCAGAGAGGAAAAGGCGGAGTGATTCTCTGTCAGTTCAATCCGTGTTTCCAGCGTCAGGCCCGCGAGGCGGAGTGCGCGACAACGGTCTTCGGCATGATGGATTAGGTCCCGGGCATGACCCTGGGCGCGATGTGGGTGAGAGACGGCCAATTTGCCCAGATAGAGGTTGCCGTCTTCGGGTGTCAGGATCATGCAGGCAATGGGTTGATCTCGTTGTTCTAAAACCCAAATTTCACATTCATCTGCCATGCCACGGAGGCCATCTGGTGTCAGCCTAGTCATTGATGAAGGTGGATCAATTCGTCCCTCCATATGAGCAAAGGCCTGGTGCAAGAGCATATGCAAGGCGTGGAAATCGTCGTGCCGTGTGTATCTGCGCAAGGTCATGGCGGACCCTCGGGATCAGATTAACTCAGCCTATTTTGCGCATGAGGGGGAGCAGCCTGTCAAGGAATCTCTGTGCCTTGACGTGCTGCCATAATGCGGGTTCGGGCCGAGTTTGAGCGTGGTATCCACAATTCGCGATCGATGGCCTCTTGCAGGCGTTCGGCGATTTCACGCAGGGCAGGGGCATTGTGTTCCTCGATGAAATCGCGGGTGTCTTCATCCTCGAGGAAGGCGGCTTCCACCATGTCGAAGTGGTGGTTTTTAACGGCTCCTGTCGTGGCGGCGAAGGCAAAAAGATAGTCTACCGTTGCGGCAATCTCGAACGCGCCTTTGTAGCCGTGGCGTTTGATTCCATCGATCCATTTGGGATTTACGACGCGCGAGCGGACAACGCGGCCAATCTCATCATCCAACGTGCGGATGACGGGCCGCTCGGGGCGGGAATGATCGTTGTGATATATTGGGCGGTCCTTGCCTTGCAGCGTGCTGACAGCAGCGGCAGCCCCGCCTTCGAACTGGTAATAATCATCACTGTCGAGCAGGTCGTGTTCGCGGTTGTCCTGGTTCTGCACAATGGCCTCTGTCTGGCGGAGGCGGGTCTCGAACCCTTTGCGATCTGCGGTGCCTTCATCCTTGGCACCATAAGCATAGCTGCCCCAGGTCAGGTAAGCCTCAGCCAGGACGGCCTTGTCAGCCCAGAGGCGCTCATCGATCATTGCCTGCAGGCCGGCGCCATATGCCCCGGGTTTTGAGCCATAGACGCGTGGCTGTGCTTCGCCAGCACGTGTTCGGGCAGCAGCTGGGTTCAGGTCATCGGGTTCATCCAGTGCCTGAACCGCACGGGCCGCGCTGTCAAAGAGGGCAATGAGCTGCGGGAAGGCATCGCGGAAGAAGCCCGATATGCGCAGGGTGATGTCCACACGCGGGCGGCCCAACACACCTTGGGGCAGCACTTCGAACCCGGTGACGCGGCGATTGGCACTGTCCCATTTGGGTTTTACGCCCATCAGCGCCATGGCTTGCGCAATGTCGTCACCGCCGGTGCGCATGTTTGCGGTGCCCCATGCGGTTAGCAGCATGGTGCGCGGCCAATCGCCGTGGGTCTGTAGGTGTTTCTCAATCAACAGGTTGGCTGACTTCCAACCCAGAGCCCAGGCGGTGGGCGTGGGCACGGCACGGCTGTCGACCGAGTAGAAGTTGCGCCCGGTTGGTAAGGTGTCCAGACGTCCGCGGGTGGGGGCGCCGGAGGGCGCCGGGGCGACGAAGTGCCCCTTGAGGGCGGTGAGGAGCCCCGCTCCTTCGTCTGGTCCGCAGGTGCGCAGGGTTGGTAAAATACGCTCATTGATTTCCTGCAGGACGACGGACGCGCGTGGCCCGGGGGCCACGACGCCCCGCCCGCCATCCCGCAGAAGGCGTTGCGCCAGAAGTTCCAGCCGCTCAACTGTGTCGCCATTGCTGCGCCATGGACCTGCATCCAGTGCTTCAAGTTCGGCATGACGTGGCCCGGTGTAAGGCGCGGCCATATCGCAATCGAGCGGATCAATGTCCACGTTGCAATCCGCGGCCAAAGCGCGGATGAAGGAGGCATCGCGCTCATGGCCTTCGCCGCGTGGCACGCGCGCCAGGGCGATGGCTAAATCACGTTCCTGCTCCCCTTCCGGCGATTGTCCAAAGATATGCAGTCCGTCGCGGATTTGAGCTTCTTTCAACTCGCATAGATAGGCGTCAAGTTTGGCCAGATCGCTATCTTCATCTTCACCAGACATGCCGACGTCCTTGTCCAATCCAGTGACAGATGACAAGGACAGGATCTCTCGGCGCAGGTGGTCGATTCGGCGTGGATCAACACCCGCCGCCTCGTAGTATTCGTCCACTAAAGCCTCGAGGTCGCGCAGGGGTCCATAGGTTTCAGCGCGAGTCAGGGGTGGCGTCAGGTGGTCGATGATCACCGCTTGCGCCCGGCGTTTGGCCTGCGTTCCTTCGCCCGGATCGTTAACAATGAAGGGATAGATGTGCGGTGTTGGGCCAAAGATCGCCTCGGGCCAGCAGGTCTGGCTCAGCGCCAGCGCCTTGCCCGGTAACCATTCCAGATTTCCATGTTTGCCCATGTGCACGATGGCCTGCGCGCCAAACCGATGGCGCAGCCAGAAATAGAAGGCCAGATAGTTGTGCGGGGGCACAAGATCAGGGGAGTGATAGGTGTCAGTCGGATCAATGTTATAGCCACGCGCGGGCTGGATGCCGACGACAGCGTTGCCGTAATTCAGGATCGACAGATGAAAGCCCTGCGCGTCATAGAATGGGTCATCTTCCGGCGCACCCCAGCGGGTGGTCATTGCCTCTTTCATTTCCCATGGCAGGGTGTTGAAATATTCTTGATAGGTTTCGATCGACAGGACCTCACCACCCTCACGCTCCGCCCGATCTGTCAACCAATTGGTTGGCCCTGCCATGATCGTCTGCATCAGCGCATCGCTGTCGGTGGGCAGGTTCTCAACGCGATAGCCATCACCCTTCAACAGGTTTAGAACGTGTACCGTTCCAGCGGGAGTGTCCAGACCGACACCATTGGCCAGGCGGCCATCTTTGTTGGGATAGTTAGCCAAGACCAAAGCAACCTTGCGCTCAGCTGCTACGGTGCTGCGCAGCTTGGCCCAATTTGCAGCCAGATTGGCAACAAACTCCACCCGGTCGCCTTGTGCACGATAGGTGGCGATGGGGCATTCGGTGGCCTCGTCAAAGTAAGCCTCACCCTTGAAGCTGATGGCGCGAGACAGCACCCGGCCATCAACCTCGGGCAGGGCGACATTCATTGCGATATCGCGAGCTGAAAGGCCGGTCAAACCTTCGGCCCAGGCTTCTTCTGACGATCCGGCTAGCACCACCTGAAACACAGGTGCGCCTTGCGCGGCTGGCATGGTCAGCGGGTTGTCGGGGTTCACATCGCCCGCATGGGGGGACCCAACTGCAAATGAGGTGCAGTTCAGAATCACCGACGGCGGGGCGGCGGTAAATAGTTGCTCCAGCGTGGCGGTGGACACAGGGTCTTTCAAAGATGCGACAAAGACTGGCAGCGGGTTCAATCCGGCGCGCAGCAATGAGCGGACCACGCGGTTGATTGGGTTGAGACCCGCACCTTGCACTAGCGCACGATAGAACACGACGGGCACCACCGGTTGGCCCTCTATCCATGCTTCTTGCGCGGCGCTCAGGTCGGCAACGCCTGCGCCGGGCCAATAGACCCCGGCACGCAGCAGCGGGCTGGCTGCCATCGGTTTTCCGGACCCGTCCAGCATGGCCCGCGCATAGTTCAGTAAATTGGTGGCATTTTCCGGCCCACCTTCGACCATATAGGCCCAGAGTGCATCGTAATCTTCGGACGAGACCGTCGACAGATCACGCAGCTCCGGGTCTGGCTTGTCATCGCCGGGCAGCAGCGCCAGCGGTACGCCCGCCTCACAGCAACGCGCGGCATATTGCTCGGCCCCATATTTCCAATAGCCCACGCCGCCCAGCACACGGGCGATCACCAGTTTGGATTTGGTGACACAGTTATCAAGGTGCAGATCGACCGACATCGGATGAACCAAATGCATCATATTGGCCAAACGCAGGGTCGGTGCGAACTCCATTTCCGTGCGCGCGGCACTCAGCCCTGCCAGCTCCGTATCTGCGGCCGAGACAAACACCACTTCTGCCGGGCTCTGGGCCAGATCAACGGGTTCTTTGCCATCATCGATGGATCCGGGGGTGGCAGCAAGCAAGTGCATCAGGGGCAGCCCTTTGGGTCAAGTGTCGTGTCGGGACGATGAAGCATCCGGCGCTTCAAACGTCCAGTTGTTTTTCCATGAAAACGCTGGAGGCATTGGGCTGGTAGTCACCAAAGGCCCCGCAGCGGGTGAATCCGTGACGCTCATAAAGACGAACGGCAGCCGCCAGATCCTCGCCGGTTTCCAGTTTCAGTGCAGTCAGGCCCAAGGCACGGGCCTGATCCTCAAGCTGGCGCAGCAGAGCAGCCGCCACGCCTTTGCCACGCGCAGCCTGCGAGGTGAACATGGATTTCACCTCGGCGTAGCCCTCTCGTACAGCAATCGCGCCGGTGCCCAGAATTTCACCGCCTTCGCGGGCGGTGAAGAAATGGATGTCCGGCGTGCAGAGGTCTTCGATATCGAGCGCAAAGTTTTCCTCGGGCGGAAACAGCTCGGCCATCAGCGCATGGCTGGATTCCAACAGCTGTTTCACACCCGTTTCGCGCGGATCTGAAGCCTCGATCACCAACATCAGGCCGCCAGTGCTTTCTCAATCGCCGCGCGGTTCAGGCCGGATTGACCAATGACGACCAAACGGGTTTCGCGCGCGTCAGCACCGAACGGACGGTCGAAATAGGTGTCCACACGCGGACCAACCGCTTGCAACGTCAGGCGCATAGGCTTGCCTTCAACTGCAGCAAAGCCTTTGAGGCGCAGGATGTCGTTTTTGCGGATCACATCGGCGACCTGCTCGGCAAAAGCACCTGCATCGGTGATCTCACCAAGGGTGACAACAAAGCTCTCGAAAGCGTCGTGATCATGGTCGTGATGATGGTGGTGATGATGATCGTGGTCATCATCATGATGGTCGTCATCGTGATGATCATCGTCATGGTCGTGATGATGGTGATGCACCTCGTGGCGCGCGTCCATATCGTCCTCGGCACCGATGCCCTGACCCAGTAGAACGTCGATGGGCAGTGCGCCCATGGTGGCCTTGACCACCTGCACGCCGTCTCGGCTCTCACCGCGTAACTTGCCAGCCAGCGCCTCGGATTCTTCCGCGCCCAGCAGGTCAGATTTATTCACAACGATCATGTCGGCGCAGGCGATCTGATCCTCGAACAGCTCGGACAGTGGCGTTTCGTGATCAAGGTTCTCATCTTGCTGACGCTGTGCGTCAACAGCAGCGACGTCATGGGCAAAACGACCTTCAGAAACAGCTTTGCCATCAACCACGGTGACAACACCGTCAACAGTTACACGCGTGGAAATCTCGGGCCAGTTGAAGGCGCGTACCAATGGCTGGGGCAGCGCCAGACCTGAGGTTTCGATCACAATGTGATCTGGCGCGTCTTTGCGGTCCAGCAACTTTTCCATGGTCGGCACGAAATCTTCGGCCACGGTGCAGCAGATGCAGCCGTTGGAAAGCTCCATCACGTCATCCTCGGCACAGCCTTCGATGCCGCAGCCTTTGAGGATGCCGCCATCAACACCCAGATCGCCAAATTCATTGATGATCAGGGCAATGCGTTTGCCATTGGCATTTTCCAGCATATGACGGATTAGTGTCGTTTTGCCGGCACCAAGAAAGCCGGTGACAACGGTGGCAGGAATTTTGGCAGGCATTAATTCTTCTCCTTGCGAGCACCGTTGGTTGCAACGGTCAAATTGTTCATTCGATCACCACGGTGGTAGTGGCCTCAATCGGTGTGCCATCAATGGCGAGTTGGCTGTGGTCGTTGGCGTTGAGCGTGACCCGGATGTCGTGGGTGCCTACGCTCAAGCCAGTGATATGGAACCATTCCCCATAGGTCCGGGCCAGCTTGACGTCATTCACATAGATATGCGCATGTCCGGCACCGGGAGTATGTGCACTGTTAACGGTCCGCGCATCAAAGGTGAAATCTTCGACCTGGATCTGCAGATTTCGGCTGTTATTGCCATCTGGATACAGGGACAGCGTAAGGCGGGGATAGGGCGCCGAAGCCTCGGTCAGTTTGTCATGCATCGCGTCATGGTCCATGTCCGAATGATCCATTGCATCATGTGCTTGCCCGTCGGAATGATGTGCTGGATTGCTATGGTCATGAGCTTCGGGATGAACATGGCCTGGAGGCGCTATGAGAAGCCCCAGCCCCAATCCCAAGAGCCCCCCGATGATCAAAAGAAGGAAAGGTCTTTGCATGTTTCGTTCCGTTGATCGGTCCTGTCTACGTGTGGACGCAGAAAGGGAGGTGAGAAATCTTCGTTCGGCTTGGTATGAATATGAAGATCGATTGGGTCAAGAATGATTTCAAACTCGGGTCAGACAGAGCTTTTTTGCGACCTGAAGCGCAACCACCGCGACATGGCGTTACCACTGCCCCTGCAAGACCACTGCCCCTGCAAGATAGCAGCCGAATCAAGCGACCACTGCGCTTCCATTGGTCTTGCGTCAATGATTTGCGCGGAAATTCGCAATATTTTGTGGATAACTCCGCGACTTACCCCATATGGTGGGGTTATGCGTTGACAGCCTGCGATTCTCACCGTCACAATATTCCTCAACAGGAATCGTTATGTGCCGTAGATACCGCAAGGGGCCGCATTGCATTTTTCAAAGCTCAGACTGACCGGCTTCAAAAGCTTCGTTGACCCGACAGACCTGATCATCACGGATGGTCTGACCGGAGTGGTGGGGCCAAATGGGTGCGGCAAGTCGAACTTGCTTGAGGCGCTGCGCTGGGTGATGGGCGAGAACCGCCCCAGCATCATGCGGGGCGGTGGCATGGAAGACGTGATATTTGCCGGGGCGGCCAGCCGGCCAGCGCGCAACTTTGCTGAGGTTGTCTGTCATATGGACAACTCTGATCGGCTGGCTCCGGCAGGTTTTAACGATGCTGACCACCTTGAGGTGATCCGTCGGATCACTCGAGATGTTGGCTCGGCTTACAAGGTGAACGGCAAGGATGCCCGCGCTAAAGACGTGCAGATGCTGTTTGCTGATGCCTCGACCGGGGCGCATTCGCAGGCGCTGGTCAGTCAGGGTAAGATCACCGATCTGATCAATGCCAAGCCCAAGGCGCGCCGCAAAATCCTTGAGGAAGCAGCGGGCATTTCCGGGCTTTATCAACGTCGCCATGAAGCTGAGCTCAAACTCAAAGGCGCTGAAACCAATCTGGCCCGTGTCGATGATGTGATCGAACAGCTTGCCACGCAGTTGGTACAACTGGCCCGTCAAGCACGGCAAGCGCAACGCTATCGCGCAATTGGTGAGGACCTACGCCGCTCTGAAGGCCTGCTGCTCTATCGTCGTTGGAAGGAGGCCGATCTGGCCCGCGCTGCCGCCGATGAGGAACTGCGCGAGCGCATTACGGGCGCAGCCCGGATGGAGGCAGCTGCCCGTGAGGCCGCGAAATTGCGGGTGCAGGCCGAAGATGCCTTACCTGCCCTGCGTGAAGAAGAGGCGATTGCCGCTGCGGTGCTGCAACGTCTGCAGGTCCAACGAGATACTCTGAACGAGCAAGAGCAGAACGCCCGCACCCGGATTGAAACTCTGACCTCGCGGATCGAGCAACTGTCCCGTGATATTGAACGCGAGGCCAGCCTGAACCGCGATGCAGGCGAAACGATCGAGCGGTTGGAGTGGGAAGCGCGTGAACTGGGCAAGGCGGGCGAGGGGCATGACGAACGGTTGGAAATCGCCTCAGAAGAAGCGCATGAAGCGGCCGCCGTCCTGCAGCAGCGCGAAACTGACCTGGGGCAGTTAACCGAGGATGTCGCCCGTCTGGCCGCGCGTCACCATTCGGCGCAGCGACTGTTGGATGACAGCCGTAAAATGTTGGGCAAAAGCGAAACAGAATCTACTCGTGCCCGTGAGGCCGCGCAGGGTGCGAAAGAGGCGGAAGCCCGTGCAGCGCAGGAATTCGAGATTGCTCAGCAGGCCGAGGAAGAGGCGCAGCATATTGCGGAAGAGGCTGAACTGGCCCTGAATGCCGCCGAAGAGGCGCGCATGGAAACGCAGGATCGTGAGGTAACGGCGCGGGCGGAACGGTCCGAGGCCGAGGGCGAGTTGAATGCCCTGAGCGCCGAGGTAACGGCGCTTGCCAAGTTATTGGAGCGCGACACTGCTGAAGGTGGTCAGATTCTTGACCGTTTGCAGGTGACATCGGGCTATGAAAAGGCGCTGGGTGCAGCTTTGGCTGATGATCTGCGCGCGCCAGAGGTCTCGGCAGATGGCCCGTCTGGCTGGGCGCTTTTGCCGGGCTACTCCAACGCGCAAACCTTGCCTGCGGGGGTTAATGCGCTTTCGAGCTATGTGAATGTACCCGAGGTGCTAGCACGTCGGATTGGCCAGATCGGGCTGGTGTCCGGTGACGATGGTCCGCGCTTACAGGCCGAGTTGAATCCTGGTCAACGCTTGGTTAGCCGTGAAGGCGACCTGTGGCGCTGGGATGGTTATCGCGCCTGGGCAGAGGATGCGCCAAGTGCGGCAGCCTTGCGCTTGGAGCAGCTCAACCGCCTTGAAGAACTCAAGCAGGAACTGGCCCATGCCACGGCCCGTGCCGAAGGTGCACAGCAGGCGCATGAAGCCTTGTCTCTGATGCTGGCACGCCAAACCGAAGAAGACCGCGCCGCACGTGAAGCGCGTCGAGCAGCGGATGCGCAAGTGACTCAAGCCAGCCGAACGCTGTCGCGTGCCGAGGCGGATCGCAACCTTGCGGCCTCCAAGCACGAATCTCTGGGCCTGGCTGTGACCCGCCACGAAGAAGAGGCAATGGAGGCGCGCAAGCAGTTGTCTGAAGCCGAGAAGGGCCAGACCGATCTGGGTGATCTGGACGAGGCGCGTGCGCAGGTTGATGATGTGAAAATGACTGTCGAGGCCGCGCGCATCACCATGATGTCACGCCGCTCGGCTCATGATGAGATACGCCGCGAGGGCGAAAGCCGGACCAAACGCAGCCAGGAAGTAGCCAAGGAAGTCAGCGGTTGGCGGCACCGATTGGAAACAGCCGAAAAGCGCAGTTCAGAACTGGCTGAACGTAAGTATACGACTGAAGAAGAACTGGTCGAAGCCTCCGCAGCGCCTGAAGAGATTGCTGCCAAGCGCGAGGAATTAGGTGAGCAGATTGACAAATCAGGTGCACGACGCGCCGAAGCGGCCGATGCATTGTCCGTGGCCGAAAGTGCCGCACGCGAAGCGGTTGCCGGTGAACGTGACGCTGAACGCAACGCTTCCGATGCACGTGAGGCGCGTGCCCGCTCTGAGGCGCGAATGGAAGCCGCGCGTGAAACCGTGGCGGTGGCGGCTGAACGGATCACCGAAGAGCTTGAGCTTGCGCCTGAGGCGCTGCTGGAACAACTGGATGTGAACCCTGACGAGATGCCTGCCTCGGACCAGATCGAAGCTGATGTGAACCGCCTGAAACGCCAACGTGATGCGCTGGGCGCGGTCAACCTGCGGGCCGAGGAAGACGCCCGTGAGGTTGAAGAAGAACACACCACACTGGTCAATGAAAAGAACGATCTCGAGGAAGCCATCCGCACCCTGCGCAGCGGCATCGCCAGCCTGAACAAAGAAGGGCGCGAGCGCCTTCTGACCGCTTTTGAACAGGTCAATTCCAACTTCCAGATGCTTTATAAGCACTTGTTTGGTGGGGGCGAGGCCAATCTGGTTATGGTCGAAAGCGATGACCCGCTGGATGCGGGACTTGAGATCATGTGTCAGCCTCCCGGCAAGAAACTGTCTGTTCTTAGCCTGTTGTCAGGCGGCGAGCAGACGCTAACCGTGGCGGCGCTGATCTTTGGCGTGTTTCTGGCCAATCCTGCCCCGATCTGTGTGCTTGATGAGGTCGACGCGCCATTGGATGATGCCAACGTGGGCCGGTTTTGTGACCTTCTGGACGAAATGTGCCGCCGTACCGAAACCCGTTTCCTGATCATCACCCACCACGCCGTGACGATGAGCCGGATGGATCGCTTGTTCGGTGTGACTATGGCGGAAAAAGGGGTCAGCCAGCTGGTTTCCGTTGATCTCAAAAAAGCAGAGCAGATGGTTGCGTAAGTGGGAGAGGGGCGCTGCCCCTCTTGGCCGTTGGCCAATTCACCCCGAGATATTTTTGGTCAGATGAAAGAGCGGATCTGGGTTTGCGCTCAGGGCAAGGGTCTGGTTTGCCAAAGCCGGATTTTCAACCCACCGTGGGCCACATAGGGACCGGGGGCGTCAAAGGGCAGGGCGGTTGTTTTGGCCAGATCTGCATCCGAGGTGACAAGCCCGACGCGCCAGCCGGAAAACCTTTCTTTCAGCACTTGGCCCAATGCATTGTGCAATGCATAGAGCGGTTTTTTATTGCTGATCCGCGCGCCATAGGGCGGGTTGATTATGATCAAGCCCGCCGGCTCATCCGGGCGTTGCAGATCGCTGATTGGGCAGTGTGTGAACGTGGCTTGTACGCCCGCGCGATCGGCATTGGCGCTGGCGGCGCGCACGGCACCGGTATCGCGGTCGCTGCCATAGAATGGGATGTCTGTTGGTGTTGTTGTTGCTTCGGCCTTGAACGCCACCCATTGATCGGGGTCAAAATTGGCCAGTTGCTCGAAGGCAAAGTTACGTGCCCGCCCGGGCATCAGGCCGGCAGCCACCTCGGCGGCCTCAATCACGAAAGTGCCCGAGCCGCACATCGGGTCCAGCACAGGTTCATCCCCGGTATATCCGCATTCCCGCAGGAACATCGCCGCCATGTTTTCGCGCATGGGGGCTTTGACCACGGCCTCCTTGAAACCACGCTTGTGCAAAGGCTCTCCCGAGGTATCAATACTGAAGGTGCACAGGTCATCTTCGATCCGGGCCATTAGACGTAAAGGCGCATCCGCAGAGAGTGCTACACCAAGCGTCTCGGTTAGGGCGCGTTCAATTCGCTGGGTCGCCGCCTTGGCGTGATAGATACGGGATTTGCGGCAGGTGACATCAACTTTGATCGGGACGTCTGCGCGTAGTACTTCAGACCACGGAAATTTGCGGGCGCGTTTGTCCAGTTGCGCCAGATGCATCACCCGAAACGATCCAATGCGCGCCAGCACCCGGCTGGCTCCACGTAGGACCAGATTTGCGCGCCAGACATCTGGCCAGCCGCCTTGAATGGTCACACCACCGGGCACCTTGTGCGGATAGCTAAACCCGGCCTCGCGCACCTCATTGAAGAGGGGGAGTTCTAACCCGGGAGTGGCCGCCAGAAAGATCTCAAACGTCTCGCTCATGTGCAGACCATCGCGAGTAAGAAAGCAAAGAGCAAGGCAATGGTCCAGGATCGCCACAGGGCGGTGCAGGCGGCGCTGATCTCGGGCGCGCCGATCAGCTTGCGACCGGTCTCGTTGACATAGGGAAAATCACGCATCTGCCCATCATAAGAGCGCGGGCCTGACAAAGCCACATCCAGCCCACGTGCCAAGGCTGCCTCTGGCCAGCCCGCATTGGGCGATCGGTGCAGACGAGCCTCCGCCGCGATGACACGCCATTGGCTGATCTGACCATGGCTGAGGGCAAAGAGCATTGCGGTCAACCGGGCGGGGATCAGGTTCAACAGATCGTCAAATCGGGCGGCGGCCCAGCCGAATTCCTCATAACGTTCGTTGCGGTAGCCGATCATGCTGTCGGCGGTGTTGGTGAACTTATAGAGCAGTAAACCGGGCAGACCGCCAACCAGAAACCAGAAGGCCGGGGCAATCACCCCGTCGCTGAAATTCTCGGC
The DNA here is from genome assembly GCF_900172335.1 of Roseovarius albus. Taxonomy (GTDB): domain Bacteria; phylum Pseudomonadota; class Alphaproteobacteria; order Rhodobacterales; family Rhodobacteraceae; genus Roseovarius; species Roseovarius albus. The sequence goes on along the minus strand of NZ_FWFX01000020.1, from coordinate 29,745 downwards.
GGCAGATTCAATGGCCGCACGGGCAATCTGTGGCCCCGTCATATCTTTGGTGTCGCGGCCCACAATGCGTGCCACCATCAACTGCGCGTCATTGCGTGACAGGCGTAGGGCGCGCCCAACGGCGCGGACATGATCGACCAACGATTTATGGGCCAATAGCATGGCCGCTACGAGGATTTCAGCAACGCCGCCAAAGATCGAAATCAAATTGCCCAGTACGATGGCGAGTACGGTCAAAGCGACCATGGTTATGATGCCCTTGAGACGACGCTGCGTTCCGGTGTTCAACGCATTGTCCAGCACATCAACTGAGCGACCCATCAAGATGGCGGGATGAGGAACACGATCCCACAGCCATTTGGGCTCGCCCAAAACAGCGTCTAGCACCATGGCCAATACAAGGCAAATCGCGAGACTCATAGCGCTGTCTCCAATTGCGCCCATTCCTGCGGCGTGGGCAGGCCAAGGCGAAGATAGTGTTCGGAATAGGGGAAAATACGACTCCATACGTGATGCGCGGCTAGCCGTTCCTGCCAAGCCGTCGCATTGTCAACGCGGTAAAGCCGGAAGAGGGAAATCCCACCCTCCAACTCGGCTCCAGCCTTGGTCATCAAGTTGTCCAGCCGGGCGGCATCGTCGTTCAAGCGTGCGCGCGTTTCGGTGGCCCAGCCATGATCGGTCAACGCAGCCGTGGCGATGCGAAGCGCAGGGCCGGACACAGCCCAAGGACCTAGACGCTCGGAAAGGCGTTCAATCAAATCCGAGGGACCAATGGCAAAGCCCAAACGCAGCCCTGCCAAACCCCAGAACTTGCCGAAGCTTTTCAAAATGATTGTGCTGTTATTCGCATGTCCGATCATCGATCGTTCCGGCGCAACATCGGCAAAGCTTTCATCGATTACGGTAAATGGCGCATCCAAGTCCAAGGCTCCGTACCAATGCCCGGTCGGATTGTTTGGGTGGACGATCACCCGAACATCTGGGGTATCGTTAACCTTGTTCCACCCATGTGCCGCAAAACCAGCAGCGTGCTCGTTATAGGTTGGAGTGGGGATGTGAACGCGTTTACTCCCCTGCGGGATCAGGCATGGCAATTGAGCGATCAGGCTTGAGGCGCCGGGCGCAGCAAGAAGGGACAGGTCATCAGTCACATTCCAGAACCGGCGCGCGGCATCTATTAACTGGTCCTCCGCCTTCTGATCAGGCAGGGCTGCCCATGCGTCGGCAGAAATCTCCGGCAAAGGGTAGGGCACCGGGTTGATACCCGTCGACAGATCAACCCAATCCGCCCGTGTTCCACCAAAGCGGGCCATGGCGGCATCAAGGCCGCCGCCGTGATCGCGTCCGGAGCGCATTAGCCTTGATCGTTAGCAGGCAGCGGGGGGTGCCGGGTGACAAAATGCCCCTTCACACCCTGCGGCCATTGCTTGAACGGCACTTGACCGGTTTCGGACTGCGCGTGCAGTTCGGCATAGTCCACAATCGCCTCGGCGGCGTCCTGATCCGGTGTAAAACGGCCCAGCGTGTAGGCCAGCTTGCCCGGCGCCTGAATGGCTACATTGCAGCCATGCGAGCAGCCCATTAGGCATGACACCCGGCGCGTGCGTACCTCGCGCCCCTCGGATTGTGCCTCTACCAGTTCCGCCAGATCTTCCCCATGCGGGCGGCTGTGGGTTTCAGGTGTCCAGTCGTCCTGCTTGCAGGTGTCGCAGATTGTGATCCAGGTGGTCATAGTTGTTACCTTCGCGCGTTGGGTCCGCAGATGTTGAACCGGAAATTGCTTTATGAGGCAAGCGTACAATGTTGTGAACGGCAAAAATCGATTGCCTGAACAGAAAAGGGGCCGCGCAAAGCACAGCCCCTTTCCCAATAATATCCAGAACGGATGGCTTACATCATGCCGCCCATGCCGCCCATGCCGCCCATGTCGGGCATGCCGCCGCCGGCTGGGCCATCTTTGGCTGGCTTGTCGGCGACCATGGCTTCGGTTGTGACCAACAGGCCAGCAATCGATGTCGCGTCTTCCAGAGCTGTACGCACAACCTTGGCAGGGTCGATCACGCCGAAGGAGAACATGTCACCATATTCTTCGGTCTGAGCGTTGAAGCCGAACGATGAGTCGCTGCTCTCGCGGACTTTGCCCGCAACAACTGCACCGTCAACACCGGCGTTCTCGGCGATCTGACGCAGAGGTGATTCAATTGCTTTGCGAACGATGTTGATGCCTGCAGTTTGGTCGGCGTTTGCACCTTCCAGATTGTCCAGAGCTTTGCCAGCCTGAACCAGAGCAACACCACCACCCACAACAACGCCTTCTTGGACGGCAGCGCGGGTTGCGTTCAGCGCGTCATCAACGCGGTCTTTACGCTCTTTCACTTCAACTTCGGTCATGCCGCCAACGCGGATGACGGCAACACCGCCTGCCAGTTTGGCAACGCGCTCTTGCAGCTTTTCACGATCGTAGTCAGATGTGGTTTCTTCGATCTGGTTACGGATCTGAGCAACACGTGCTTCGATCTCGGCTTTCTCACCAGCGCCGTCCACAACAGTGGTTTCGTCTTTGGTGATCTGAACTTTCTTGGCTGTGCCAAGCATGTCCATTGTAACGCCTTCCAGCTTCATGCCCAGATCTTCGCTGATGACCTGACCGCCGGTCAGGATCGCGATGTCCTGCAGCATGGCTTTGCGGCGGTCGCCGAAACCAGGGGCTTTGACAGCAGCAATTTTCAGGCCGCCACGCAGTTTGTTGACAACCAGAGTTGCCAGCGCTTCGCCTTCAACATCTTCTGCGATGATCAGCAGAGGCTTTTGCGACTGGATGACTTGTTCCAGCAGTGGAACCATTGGCTGCAACGAAGACAGTTTCTTCTCGTGCAGCAGGATCATGCAGTCTTCCAGCTCGGCGGTCATCTTGTCAGCGTTGGTGACAAAATAAGGTGACAGGTAACCGCGGTCGAATTGCATACCTTCAACAACATCGGTTTCTGTTTCCAGACCTTTGTTCTCTTCAACGGTGATGACACCTTCGTTGCCAACTTTTTGCATCGCGCCTGCGATTTGCTGACCGATTGCGGCTTCGCCGTTGGCAGAGATTGTACCAACCTGCGCAACTTCGTCGCTGTCTTTAACTTCACGTGAAGCAGCTTTGATGGATTCAACAACTTTGGCAGTTGCCAGATCGATGCCGCGCTTCAGATCCATTGGGTTCAGACCAGCAGCAACCTGCTTCAGGCCTTCGCGAACGATCGCTTGTGCCAGAACTGTTGCTGTGGTTGTGCCGTCACCGGCTTCGTCGTTGGTGCGGCTGGCGACTTCTTTCACCATTTGCGCGCCCATGTTTTCGAACTTGTCTTCCAGTTCGATCTCCTTGGCAACCGATACACCGTCTTTGGTGATACGTGGTGCGCCGAAGGATTTGTCGAGAACGACGTTACGGCCTTTTGGGCCCAGTGTTACTTTGACCGCATCGGCGAGGATGTTTACGCCGTTCAGCATGCGGTTGCGGGCATCGGTGTCAAATTTGACGTCCTTAGCAGCCATGATAATGCTCCTGAATGTCTATAGAAATTGTGGTGTCAGATTGACGATCAGGCCATTACGCCCAAGATGTCGTTTTCTTTCATGATCAGCAGCTCTTCGCCGTCGATCGTGATCTCTGTGCCCGACCATTTGCCGAACAGGATGCGATCACCTGCGCTGACGGCCATGCCGATCAGCTCGCCGTTGTCTTTGCGGGCGCCTTCGCCGCAGGAAACAACTTCGCCTTCGCTAGGCTTTTCTTTGGCGCTGTCTGGAATGATCAGACCACCAGCGGTTTTTTCTTCGCTTTCAACGCGACGTACAAGAACACGGTCATGTAGCGGTTTAAATGCCATGATGTAGGTTTCCCTATAAAGTTTCTCCCTAACTCCGAGCGGAGCGTGTTAGCACTCCCTGTCGGCGAGTGATAACGACGCATAGCTAAGAAGCGAAAAGCAGGGAGTCAACAGTCAGGGGAGATTTAATTTGCAGAAATGTTACAGGGGCCGCGTGTCCTGCCGTTTTTGGACATTCCAGATGAAATCTGCTACTCTTGGTAAGTCTGTTACGGCAATCGTTTTCAAGTTTTTGCTGTGTCGGGTAATGTATCATGGCTATTAAGCTGGACATTCAATCGTCTGATTTAGACGATGAAGCGCTGTCAACACTTGTGGGGCAGCTTGATCGTGATTTGAATGACGCAGATGGGCTCAGATCTTCACGTGCAACGCGCAAACCTGCATCAGGTTCGCGGGCGTTTGAACTGTTGCTTGACCCACAGCTCTGGATTGAGGTCGGGCAATCAGCAGCGGTGTCATCGCTTATTCAGGTGCTGAAAGCATACATCGTTCGAGAAAAATCGGTTGCATTTGCACTGCGTACAGATGAGGGCACAGAACTCGCCTTTGATGCAAAGAACTTCAGTGAGGATCGGGTATTCGACGTCCTTTCCCGCCTTGCTCCCGATTTTTCGCAGGGGGTGGCTTCAACTGGCCCCGAGTTCGATCAATCAGACCTTACTGTTAAGCCTTTCGAGCCCCCTCAGAACCGAACTGGTGTTGATAAATCGACACGAAAGACTGCGATCATAATCGGTATAGACAGCTTCGCAGACACCGAATTGGATGATTTAAGTTATGCGCGCAATGATGCCACTGCGCTTCATAATCTGCTGCAAGGAGAAACCGGTGAGCAATTTGATCGTGTTGAATTGATAACCCAAGGCAACCATTCCGACGCGTTGACAACAATTGAGCAGATAACCACCGAGATGCAGCGCAATGATCTTTTGCTGATTTATTATGCGGGTCACGGACTGGTGCGCAATCAGAAGCTTCATCTAGCATTTGGTAACACGCGTAGTGATCTGATCCATTCCACCGCATTGAAATACGGCAATTTGCTGGATGTGGTTGAGCAGGCTTCTGCGCGAACGCGATTGATGATCCTGGACTGCTGCTATGCGGGTGCAGCTGGTGAGGACGCCTCTCGTTCGGCGCTTGGCGAGCAGCTTCAGTTGGAACTTGGCGCAAACAGCCGCACTTTGGTGATGACCGCTGCGACCAGCACGCAGATCGCGCGTGAAGCACAAACCTTTGGTCATGGTGTGTTTACGAAACACCTGTTGGACGGGCTAAGGGGCGCAGCGGATCGCAATGGCGATGGGACGGTCGATACACGTGAACTTTTTGATTATCTCGAAGAAATGATGCAGGCTGAACATCTGCAGCGCCCACAAAAGTTCAACTTCCTGGGAAGCGGTGCCATCACTTTGCGCAAAACCGGCTTGCACCCGCATCGCGACCGCGCGCGGCAATTGCGCAAAATGGTGTATGATTTGCAACATGACGGACTTCTTTCAGAAAGTCAGTCAGACCGACTTACCGGTTTGTTGAAGCTGAACCTCGACCAGATGGATACGGTTCAGCTTCGCCGTTTTCGGCTGCTGGAAGCTAAGTTGATGGACGATTTCAAGCCAGGGATATTTTTTGATGAATGGGAACGATTGGGTAGCAGCAAGCCTTCGACACCACACAGTGATTCCAAGCCTATTCCTCCTGACACGTTAAGTGCAGAGAAACTGGGTAAAAGATGGTCCCATCTCAAAGCTGGCGCAAGTGAGGCCATTTCCTCGGTCAAACGAAGAGCAGATGAGACGAAGGAGACTTTCCAAAGCAAAACTCCTGAAACAGAGACCCAAACGCCTCAGACTCCAAAGAAAAGACCGTGGAAGTCGCTAAGCAAGTGGGACAAATTCATGCGTGTTTGCAGCTATATTGGCCTGCTAGTTGTGGGCATGTTTGTGCTGATGTTCATTGTTGCGTAGGGCATGTGAGAATTCTGCACATCAATGCAATCGACTGGCCCAGATACTCATGTGATGAAATCTCTGACTGCTGATTGTCGCAAGCACAAATGGTGTGAACTAAACCTATATCAAAAGAACTTCCAAACATCGTTGGCAGATCTCGATGGTTACATTTCATTTGACGGAGAGCCAATCGAGTGAACGCTCATGTTTCCCGCAGCATTCAGTGCAATGGGTTCGATCCAGACGAGCGCTGCAAATACAGGGCTATGTTGCAGACCATTTTTCGATGATCTGCAGAATTTAGTGAGCAGGGTTAGCCGTAGATGGTCTCTATATTATCCGTTCAACGCAGCAACACCCGGCAGTTCTTTGCCTTCCATCCATTCTAGGAACGCACCGCCTGCGGTGGAGATATAGGTGAAATCCTCCGCGGCCCCGGCCTTGTTCAGGGCGGCGACTGTATCGCCACCCCCGGCGACCGAGGTCAGTTTGCCCGCTTTGCTCAGCGCGGCGGCGTGTTTTGCGGCGGCGTTGGTGGCCATGTCAAAAGGTTCGATTTCAAACGCGCCCAGCGGGCCGTTCCAGATCAGGGTTTTGGCGCTGTCCAGCGCTGCACCAACGCGGGCCACGCTTTGCGGGCCGGCATCCAAAATCATCGCATCTTCGGGGCAGGCATGGGCGGGCACTGTTTCATTGGCGGCATTGGCGGCGAATTCGCGGGCCACAACCACGTCGGCAGGCAACAGGATTTCACATCCCGCGGCCCCGGCCTTGGTCATGATCTCGCGCGCTGTAGGGGCCATGTCGTGCTCGCACAGCGATTTACCTACGTTCAGCCCCTGCGCGGCCAGGAAGGTGTTGGCCATGCCGCCACCGATGACCAGTTGATCGACCTTTTCAACCAGATTGCCCAGCAGGTCGAGCTTGGTGGATACTTTCGCGCCACCAACCACGGCGACAACAGGGCGCTGCGGCGCACCAAGGGCGGCTTCCAGCGCTTCCAGCTCCGCCTGCATCAGGCGGCCGGCGCAGGATGGCATATGCTGTGCAATGCCGGTGGTCGAAGCATGGGCACGGTGCGCGGCGGAGAAGGCATCGTTGCAATAGATATTGCCCAGACCCGCCAGACGTTTGGCAAACGCGGCATCGTTTGCCTCTTCACCTGGATGGAACCGGATGTTTTCCAGCAGCAGGACATCAGCGGCTTTCGCTTCGTCGGTCAGCGCTTCCGCGCCTTCCAATGTTTCCAGCAAAGTGACCGAGCGGCCAAGCGCCGCTTCCAGCGCTGGCACGGCCACGCGCAGGGACATGTCCAGCACGACCTTACCCTTTGGGCGGCCAAAGTGAGCGATCAGGATTGGCTTACCGCCGCGTGCCAGAATATCTTTGATGGTGGGCACGATCCGTTCGATCCGGGTGGCGTCGGTGACGATGCCGTCTTTGACCGGCACGTTGATGTCCACACGTGTCAGCACGGTTTTACCGCTCAGATCCATGTCATCCAGTGTTTTCCAGCCCATGCCACAACCCTCCGTTACGCAATTTCGCGCCTCTCATGGCGCGAAGAGGTCTGCGCGTCAACTGCAGATACTTGGCAATCGTGAACGAAGCGCCTAGGTATCAGTCAAATCTTTATCGAAGGAGCGCCCGATGGCCGAAATCAAAGACCCCGAAAACACCATCCTGATGGAACTCAAAGACGGCACCGTGACAATCGAATTGCTGCCGGATGTGGCCCCGGGCCACTGCGAGCGGATGAAAGAGCTGGCACGCTCGGGCGCTTATGACAACGTGGCCTTCCACCGCGTGATCGACGGCTTCATGGCGCAGACTGGCGATGTGGCCAATGGCAACATGGAAAAAGATTTCAACATTCGCATGGCCGGCACTGGCGGTAGTGATTTGCCAAACCTGAAGGCCGAATTCAGCGGCGTTCCGCATGACCGCGGTACCTTGGGTGCGGCACGCAGCCAGAACCCCGACAGCGCCAACAGCCAGTTTTTTGTCAACTTCAAAGACAACCACTTCCTGAATCGTCAGTACACCGTCTATGGCCGCGTGATTGACGGCATGGAACATGTCGATGCCATCGTGCGTGGCGAGCCACCAGCAAGCCCCGACCGCATGGTCAGCGTCAAGGTTGCCGCTGATGCGTAAACTGGCAGCTGTATTTGCCCTTCTGGCCAGCCCCGCGCTGGCCACCGGGCTTGAGATTGAAGTGTCTGGCAAAGCCAACGGCACGATCAAGATCGACCTGCTGGAGGATGTCGCGCCAAAACATGTTGAGCAGATCGCCGCACTGGCCACCGAAGGGGCCTATGATGGCGTCGCCTTTCACCGGGTTATCGACGGTTTTATGGCGCAAACCGGTGATGTGGAATTTGGCAAGGTGGACAGTGGAAATCTCGCCTCTGCCGGATCGGGTGGCAGTGATCGCCCAGACCTGAAGGCCGAGTTCTCAAACCAACCGTTCGTGCGTGGCACGGTCGGCATGGCCCGATCAAGTAGCCCAGACAGTGGCAACAGCCAATTCTTCATCATGTTCCAGTCTGCCCCGCATCTGGATGGGCAATATACGGTTGTAGGACAGGTGACCGAAGGCATGGAGGTCGTTGACAAGATCAAGCGCGGCTCAGGCCAGTCTGGCACAGTCAGCGGCAAGCCGGACGTGATGACCAAGGTCACAGTCACCGACTAAACAGATATGACCGGACGAGCACATGCGCCTTTTGATACCTTAAAACCCGTAGCGGACGGGCTGTGGGTGATTGACGGCGCGCCCGTCCAGTCAGGCTGGATCCTGCGTGGGTCGCGGGCCTCAGTGGCCCGGCTCGATGATGGCAGCCTGTGGGTGCATGCGCCCACGACGCTGACCGAAAATTTGCTGGCCGAGCTGGAGGCGCTGGGGCCGGTCAAATATCTGGTCGTGCCCAATACCAATTATCTGGCATCGCTGCCTATGTGGCAGGCGGCTTATAAGGACGCGATTGTCTACGGGGCACCGGGGGTGCCTGAACTGGCCGAGGAAAGTCTGGAACAGGTTCGGGTGGACCGCGAGCTGGACATCGATCAGGCTGAGGCAGAATGGCATGGGCAATTGGGCCAGATGTTGGTGCGCGGCAGCTGGCGGCATCGCGAGGTGGTGTTTTTTCATCAGGCCAGCGCGACGTTAATTGTCTCTGACATTATTCAGGCCCATGACACCAACGCTTTGCCGGCTTGGATGCGACCCATCGTCTGGCTGGCGGGTACGGAATACACCGACGGTAAAATGCCCTATCGGATGGCCCGTGGTTTCAATCGGCAGTCGCTTGAGGAAAGCGTTGAAAAGATGATTGATTTCGCACCGGAACGGATCATCATATCCCAAGGCCATTGGTATGAACGTGACGGTACTGCCGAGTTACAACGCGCCTTTCGCCGTCTGGTGGGATCACAGCAGTGGCTGCGTGCGCTCATGACGATGGAACGTATGCGCAAGGGCAAGTGATCTGAAGGAGCGCCTTGCGGCGCATTGGATGTCTCGTCCTCCGCCTTTGGCGTCGTCCTCGGGATTGGCGAGGTTTAGAACAGTTTCGGAATGCCTCCGGGTAGGGTCTCGCGGTCGACGACACCTGCGCGCAGGCTGCGCCCGATGCGGTGGGCTAGGGCAGACCACGCGGCGGCTTGTTCCTCGGTCAGTTCTGCGCGTAGTACCGAGTCGAATAGGTCCAGCCAAGTGGAAAACATCCCCGGTTTGACATTGCCCGCTTTTAGGTGAGCCGCCATCGGGCTGCCCTCGTAGCTGCGTTCGTGCAGGATGGTATTGGCCCAGAAATCTGCCACCTTGACCTCGTGCTTGGGCCAGTCATCCACATGCACCGCAAACACCGGGCCCAGACCGGGATGATTTCGAACTGACGCATAAAACGCCGCAACCACCCGTTCGATCTCGGGGCGGGTGATGGCAAAACGTGGGGGCAGGGCGGTACTCATGGCCATGACATGCGACAAGCAGCGGGGTGTTTCAAGGGCAGATCAGCGGATCGGGGGGACCAGATCGCCGCAGACCAGTCTCGATAGGACGCTGGGCGCGGGGGGAATGCGCGACAAGGGCGTCAGGATGTGGTCACGCAGGCGTGGCAGCCAGCGACTGTCGGATTGATAGAGCGGGGTGAAGGCCGCACTCATCAGTTGGTAGAGCCACAGGTGCCTGCGCCGCATTCGGCAATAGCGGTCCAACGCATCAGCAAGATCATCGTGGTCTTGCAGCGCCAGATTGAGCGCCCAGGCATCCAATAGCGCCATATTCGCGCCTTGCCCCAGTTGTGGGCTGGCGCGGTGGGCGGCATCGCCGATATGGACCAGGCCTTTTGCAGCCGGAGAGCGCAGTGTGCCATGAGAATAAAAGGCGGGCGTCATCTGAGCATGGTCCGTGATCCTTTCCAGAAAGGGGGCCATATCCGGCCAGAGCGCGGTGGCCTTCGCCTTCCATTCATCGAGCGGTGCGGCCCGCCATGCGGCATAATCCGCTTGCGTCAATGACCAGAACAGAGCGGTCTTGATTGTTGGGTCATTTGACAGCCTTCCCACCGGCAGGATGCCGATCATCCGATGCGCTTTGCGGTAGCGTTGTGACAACAGATCGATAGGCAAGGACGTCTCGGTGGGGCGGTCCACCGTGCCCCAGATCGCGCCATATGGCAGGGCGCGGGGGACAAGCGGAGAGAGCGGAGATTTCGCCCCTGTGCTGTCGATAACCAGATCGAAAGGCGGGCTTTTGTCCCCACCCGCAAAAAGCAATTGGCGTTTGTCGCCATCTGTGACCCCTGTCACCGGATGATCCGGGCAGAGGGTCGCCCCGGCTTTTTGCGCTGTTGTCAACACGCAATGAAACAAGGCCGAGCGATGCATTGCCAGACCATGGCGACCGGTGCGCTGTTTTGGGTCATAGGTCACATCCAAAATCACCCGCATGCTTTGGCTCTCATGACCCAGCATGCGTGTGATCGGTTGTCCCATCTGGCGCGCCATGTCACCGGCTCCAATCAAATCAAGCACATCCTGCCCGACAGGCTGAATCACCAACCCCGATCCCACCGGCGCAGGTGTGGTGAACTGATCGAACACCGTGACCTTGTGGCCCTTGGCACTCAAAGCTGCTGCTGCGGTCAACCCACCGATACCGGCTCCGGCGATCCCGATGTCTTTGCTTAGCATGGCGCTGGTCAACTCTGGCTACACACTCACATTGCAAAACCACCATAGAGGGTGTCTTTTCGCCTGCAATCGGGAAAAATGTCGCGCGGGGCTGGCCCCTCTGGACGTGGGCCAAAGCCCGGCCTATAAGGCGCGCAATGACACATATGTTCGCGATCATTATTCGAATTATATGCCCGGCGCTCTGAGCTAGACGAGCCGCCGGGACAAGGCGTATGAAAGATCGCGCCGACCCAGACAACCCAGATCAAGATACATGATGAAGGACGCCTGTGATGTGCGCCGATATGCCTGAGTACAAAGAGACACTCAATCTGCCCGAAACCGATTTTCCAATGCGCGCCGGCCTGCCCAAGCGCGAGCCTGCCTGGCTGGAGCGTTGGAATAAAATCGGCGTTTATGATCGCCTGCGTGACAAGGCCGAAGGGCGCCCGCCTTTCACCCTTCACGATGGCCCACCCTATGCCAATGGTCACCTGCACATCGGGCACGCGCTGAACAAGATTCTCAAGGACATGGTGGTGCGCAGCCAGCAGATGATGGGGCGGGACGCGCGCTATATCCCCGGTTGGGATTGCCACGGCCTGCCGATCGAGTGGAAGATCGAAGAGCAATACCGCAAAAAGGGCAAGAACAAGGATGAAGTCGATCTGATCGATTTCCGTCAGGAATGCCGCAAATTCGCCGAAGGCTGGATCGATGTGCAACGCGAGGAATTCAAGCGCCTTGGCATCACGGGCAAGTGGGAAAAGCCGTACCTGACGATGGATTTCCGCGCCGAGCGTATCATCGCGGAAGAGTTCCAGAAATTCCTGATGACCGGAACGCTCTATCAGGGCTCAAAACCTGTGATGTGGTCGCCGATTGAAAAAACTGCGCTGGCCGATGCCGAGGTCGAATATCACGACAAGGAAAGCTTCACGATCTGGGTGAAATTTAAGGTTGCCGGTATTACTGAAGGCGCTGCAGAAAGTGGCGAGAAATTTGATTTGCGGCTTCAGGATGCGCATGTTGTCATTTGGACGACTACGCCTTGGACCATCCCGTCGAACAAGGCCGTAGTATTCGGCGAAGATATTGCTTACGGTCTTTATGAAGTCACAGGGACACCGGACGAATGCTGGGTCAATGTGGGCGACAAGTTCCTGTTGGCCGATAATCTGGCGGCGGACGTCATGGGCCGCGCGCGTCTGAATGACGATCAATGGAAGCGTGTTCGCGGAATTGACGCTGATGAATTGCGTACACTTAAAATTAGACACCCGCTAGCGTATGCCGATGGCGCAGAAGGATATTGGGATGTCGAGCGCGACTTCCGTGCCGCAGAGTTTGTGACTGACACCGAAGGCACCGGCTTTGTCCACTGTGCCCCAAGCCACGGTATGGACGAATTCGAACTCTACCGCGATCTGGGCATGCTGGAACAGGTCATCACCTACAACGTCATGGATGATGGCGGCTTCCGTGCAAACCTGCCGTTTTTTGGCGGCAAATACATCCTCAATCGCAAGGGCGGCGAGGGCGATGCGAACAAGACCGTGATCGACAAGCTTGTCGAGGTCGGCGGCCTGCTGGCGCGTGGCAAGATCAAGCACAGCTATCCGCACAGCTGGCGCTCAAAAGCGCCGGTGATCTATCGCAACACGCCGCAGTGGTTTGCCGCTGTGGATAGGGCGGTGGGTGACGGCAAAGACACCTACGGCACTACAATCCGTGAGCGTGCTTTGAATTCCATCGATCAATTGGTGACATGGACGCCGAAAACCGGTCGTAACCGGCTTTATTCGATGATCGAAGCGCGCCCTGACTGGGTGTTGTCACGTCAACGCGCCTGGGGCGTGCCGCTGACCTGCTTTACCAAGAAAGGCGCGCTGCCCACCGATGAGGGCTTCCTCCTGCGCAACGCAGAGGTCAACGCCCGCGTTCTGGAAGCGTTTGAAGCTGAAGGAGCGGATGCCTGGTACAAGGACGGCGCAAAAGAGCGCTTCCTTGACGGCATCGTTGATCCCGCAGAATGGGACAAGGTCGATGACATCCTGGATGTGTGGTTCGATTCCGGTTCAACCCACGCCTTTGTGCTGAATGATCGTGAAGATGGGTCCGAGGACGGCTTGGCCGATCTCTACCTTGAAGGCACTGACCAGCACCGCGGTTGGTTCCACTCTTCTATGCTGCAATCCTGCGGCACGCGTGGCCACGCGCCATATCGGGGTGTGCTGACACACGGGTTCACGCTGGACGCCAAGGGCATGAAGATGTCGAAATCCGTTGGTAACACCATCTCACCCGAGGATGTGACCAAACAGTACGGCGCTGACATCCTGCGTCTTTGGGTGGCGCAGTCGGACTATACCGCTGACCTGCGTATCGGCCCCGAGATCCTCAAAGGCACCGCTGACAGCTATCGTCGCCTGCGCAACACCATGCGATTCATGCTTGGATCGCTGTCCGGATTCTCCGAAGCTGACCGAGTTGAGCCAGCAGATATGCCACGCCTTGAACGCTGGGTCCTCAGCCGTCTGGCCGAACTGGATGAGGTCGTGCGCGAAGGTTATGCCAAGTATGATTTCCAAGGCGTATTCAGCGCGGTGTTTACCTTTGCGACCGTGGATCTGTCGGCGTTCTATTTCGATGTGCGCAAAGACGCGCTCTATTGTGACGGAGACAGCGAACGCCGCCGTGCTGCGCGGACTGTTCTGGACATCCTGTTCCATCGCCTGACCACCTGGCTGGCACCTGTTCTGGTATTTACTATGGAAGAGGTCTGGTTGGAACGCTTCCCGGGCGACGACAGTTCGGTTCACCTGATTGATTTCGTCGAAACCCCAGCCAATTGGCGCAATGAAGAGCTTGAGACTGGCATGGCCAAGATCCGTCGTGTGCGTCGTGCAGTGACTGCCTCACTTGAGATGCAGCGTCAGGACAAAGTCATCGGCTCCAGCCTAGAAGCGGCCCCTGTGGTGCATGTCGAGGATGCAGAGACACGCGATTTGCTGGCGACCTTCGACGTGGATGATCTTTGCATCACCTCGGGGCTGACCATCTCCGGCGATCCGGCTCCGGCAGAGGCCTTCCGTGTGCCAGAGATCGACGGCATTGGTGTGGTGTTCGAAAAGGCCGAAGGCGAGAAGTGCCAGCGCTGCTGGAAAATCCTGCCAGACGTGGGCCGCCACGCACATCCGGGCACCTGCCAGCGCTGCAACGACGCTCTGGGTTGACAGAGACCCGGGCAGGGAGATTGCTCTGGGGGAACTTCAGCGCAACAAATACAAGATCCAGGTAATTTGCCTGGGTCTTTTTGATGCAAACACGTGACCTTAGCGACGCAAGGCCTGCACGCAAATCTAACCAAGACGTTTTTTAAATCTCAGAGTTGCAACGAGCAATCCAAGGATTGCGAAACCCACCATCCACAGGATATCCACCCGCAGCGCGTAAAGCGATGCATCGCGCAAAACGACCCCCCGGATCATGTCCATGAAATGTGTGGCTGGCAAAACTTGAGCGATCATCTGAACCGGCTTGGGCATCCCATCAAATGGGAACATGAAGCCAGACATCAGGATCGATGGCAGCAGGACAAAGATCGTCATCTGCATCGCCTGCAGCTGATTTTGCGCAAGGGTCGATATCACCAACCCCAAAGACAGGCTGGCGATGATGAACAGCAGCGTGACGACCAGCAACGTTCCCAAGCTGCCGTTGATCGGAACCGCAAACAGAACGTGCCCCAATCCCAGAATGATTGCGACCTGTATGAGCCCCAGAAAAATGTAAGGGATGATCTTGCCGATCATCAACTCGACCGACTTGATCGGTGTGTTGATCAGCATTTCCATATTGCCCCGTTCGCGTTCTCTCACAATCGCGGCCGAAGTAAACAAAATCATCGTCATGGTCAGAATGACGCCGACCAGCCCGGGTACGATGTTCACGGCTGATCGCTGTTCAGGGTTGAAATATAAGGTGACCTCAAAGGTCGGTACCTGCCGGTTCGGCGGCCGTTTCAACAATTCGGTCAACGGCATGGCCCGCAGCGATTTGATCGCGCTTGAAACCATCGTGTCAGACCCATCCACAATCCAATGCGCAACCGGGCGGCTGCTGGTTTGATCCGTCGTATCGGGCAATCCGAATCCAACGGATGGGCTTCGGACAAGCCGGTTGGCGACGTCCGGGGGGATAATAAAGGCTGCGCGGATCCTCGCCTCTGTGATGGCAAGCTCGGCCTCTTCTGGCGTTGTGAAACGCTCGGTAATGGTGACCACCTGGGTGGCCTGAACAATTTGTGCCAGCGTGCGGGACAATTCGCTATTGGCCTGATCCACCAATCCCACCGGGACATGGCGCAGGTTGGTGTTGATCGCGTAGCCAAAGAGAAGCAGTTGAATTAGCGGGATCATGATCACCATGCCAAAGGTCATGCGATCACGACGAAGTTGCAGTAGTTCTTTTTTCAAAACAGCGACGATGCGACGCAGAGAGATCATGACGGGTCTCCCTTTGTCGCGCTCACGAACACATCTTCCAGATTGGGGCGTTGCACCGTCAGCGATATGTCAGGGTAGTCCTGCAGCAGCGCTTTCAGCATCGCCACCGGATCGGATTCCGACTTTTTGACAAGAACTCGCAGCCGCGCCCCAACCTGAGCTGTTGACAACACGTCATCTTGACCGTCCAACTGGTGTTTGACCCGCCGTAGCCCTGCACCTTCAACCTCGACCACCGTGGCGTTCAGATCGTCCATCAATTGGCGTGGCGATCCGTCCGCTTTCTTTGTGCCATGCTCCAGGATCGCCAAGCGGTGGCAGCGCTCCGCCTCGTCCATGAAATGCGTGGACACGATCATCGTCGCCCCCTGATCGACAAGGTCAAACAGTTGTTCCCAGAATCCACGCCGGGTTTCCGGATCAACCGCCGATGTCGGCTCGTCCAGAAAAAGCAGTTTGGGGGAATGAATGACGGTTGCTGCCAGCGCCAGCTTTTGCCGTTGCCCGCCGCTCATACTGCCGCTCAGTTGATTGATGTTCTCGGTCAGGTCATAGGTTGACAGCAGCTCGTCAATGCGACCTGCAATCTTGTTTTTTGGCATGCCATAAATTTCTGCAGCAAAGCGCAGGTTTTCCAAAACCGTCATGTCGCGGTAATAGGAAAAGATTTGCGTCATATAGCCAATTTCATTTTTCAATGGCTCGGCAGATTGCGGCATCGGCTGACCAAGCACGGAAATTGACCCACTTGTCGGCGTTAACAGCCCGGTCAACATACGCATCGTAGTGGTTTTGCCGCAGCCATTCGGCCCCAGAAAACCGTAGATCTGACCAGTGCGAATTTCCAGATCAAGGTTGTTGACCGCAGTCTTCTCGCCGAATTTACGTGTCAGCCCCTTGGTGGATACCACCAGATCGCTCATGGCACAGTGACCTGGACCGGAACGCCCGCAGGCAGGTCAGATGAGGCGTTGGGCAAATCAATCTCGGCCAGATACACAAGCCGCGTCCGGTCATCCTGATTCAATCCATAGTAGGGGGTAAAGGAGGGGTCGTCACTAATCCAGCGGACAACCCCCTCCAAAGGTTCATCCAATCCGTCCACTTTAACCTGTAAACTATCACCTGGCGAAATGTTCACCCGATGGGGTTCTGGTACATAAACGCGTGCGTAGGGTGTCTCTCCCGCCACCACGATTGCAACCGGGCTGCCTTGGGTGACGCGTTCGCCGATATTCCACGGCAGGGAGTCTAAAACACCATTCCGGGTGGCGGTTACAGTCAAGTTTTCCAATGTCTTTTGCTCGGCTTGAACCATTGCTTCGGCAGCCCGCACATTGGCATGAGCCACAGCCAGATCTTCGGGGCGAGTACCATTTTCGAGCTCTTTGAGGGACTCTTCAGCGCTCGCAAGCTCGGCACGGGCGGAATCCCTCAGCGCAAGGTCTTGTTCCAAGCGCGCTTCGGTGACAACGGAATTGGTGACCAACTGAGAATTGCGGGCATATACCGCTTCAGCATCTGCCAACCGTGCTGCGGCACCAGAGACTTTTGCTTTTGCAATCGCGATCTCTTCTTTTCGGGCACCGACCTCTAACTTGAGCTTCGTTGCTTGCGTTTTTTCCAGTTCCGCTTTTGCCAGATTGAGCTTGGCCATCTGCAACGTCGTATCAAGCTGCACCAAAACATCACCAGTGACCACCGGGGTTCCCTCCGCAACAGGTAACTCAACAACGATTTCATTTGCTGTTGCTGTAAGAGCCACGCGATCGCGGGCTAAAACGCCTAAGGCGGCACTCGAATCCGTTCCAGAACATTGGTCAAGAAATGAAAGTGGCATCATCGCAAAAATGACCAGAGGAAATGAAAGAGTTGTGTTCATCATCGGCCGTGCTCCTCTGCACTTTATTGGCATCGCTCGATACGCAGATTCCGGTTATCCCAAACGGCGCCCGCGTTCTGCCAGAAGTGTAGCAAACAGATTTCAAAAAACAAATTCTGCCTCACGAGGCACATAGATTTTGGAATCTGGGGCTTGCGCAATCACGACTTCCGAAATCGGTAAAGCCGGTCAAAAAGTTGCCAAATGATTAAACTATCAATTGGTAACGCGCTCAGCTGTGAAGCAGATCACCGGCAAAGGTACTTGTACCTGCGCTTATTTACCATAGGGTTGCATCCATAGAGAGCAGGAACAATTTAATGCGGGCAGGTTTTCCATCACTTCAGACCTTAACCACCGGTGCAGTTGTTGCCATCGTCGGGTTTTTTAGCTCGTTCCCGATTGTGTTGCAGGGGTTGCACAGTATGGGGGCCACGCCAGCACAGGCGGCCTCGGGGCTGATGGCGGCGGCCTTGTCAATGGGGCTCTGCGCCGTCGTTTTGTGTCTCTACACCCGCATTCCGGCCAGCGTGGCGTGGTCCACACCAGGCGCCGCGCTTTTGGCGGTGACGGCGGTGACAGCGGGTGGGTTCTCCGATGCGGTTGGAGCCTTCATCGTGGCGGGGGCACTGACGCTGACCGCTGGTCTCTACCGTCCTTTTGGCCGGTTGGCTGCCTCGATCCCCGCGCCTTTGGCGCAGGCCATGTTGGCCGGAGTGTTGTTACCGCTCTGCTTGCAGCCCGTCACTGCCATGGCCGAGGTCCCTGCAGTCATCGGCCCAGTGGTTATGGTCTGGCTTATCTGCGGTCGGATCAATCGATTGTTGGCGGTTCCGGCCGCGGTGTTGATGGCCACGGCTATCATTTTTGTCATCGGGGATTTCTCTCAGTTCTCTGCCGGGCCGGTCATCACGATGGGAGAGTTTGTCACTCCGACGTTTTCAATTGATGCTGTAATTGGCATCGCGATCCCGCTGTTCATCGTCACCATGGCCACCCAGAATGTGCCGGGGTTGGCCGTGCTTAAAAGCTACGGCTACACTCCGCCGCCAACCACTTTGCTATCTGGTGTTGGTGGGTTCAGCGTGGTGTCCGCCCTATGGGGGGCGCCTGCCACCTGCCTGGCGGCGATCACCGCTGCGATGTGCTCGAACGAGGACTGTCATCCGGACCCGGCGCAACGCTATTGGTCGGCAGTGTTTGCTGGGATCTTCTACTGCTTCTTTGGGTTGTTTGCAGGGGTGATCACCGCCTTTGCCGGATTGGCGCCGCCTATGCTGGTGGCCAGCGTGGCGGGATTGGCGCTGGTCGGCGTGCTGGGGAATTCGACCTTTGCTGCGCTCCAAGATGCCGATTATCGTGATGCAGCGGCGATCACCTTTCTTGTCACCGCCTCGGGCGTGACCGCCTTTGGTCTTGGCGCGGCGGTCTGGGGTCTGCTGGCAGGGGGCATTGTTCAGATCTTGCGCAAGGGGATCGTTTTGAATGACACCTGAGGATCTGGTTTTGACCCCGCAAGGTGTACGCTTTCGGGGACGACGTTACCCCTGCACCATCGGGCGCGGTGGAATCGTACAAAACAAGCGCGAGGGCGACGGCGGCACGCCTGTTGGCATCCATCATATCGTCGGTATGTATTACCGCCCTGATCGCATGGCACGCCCCGCGCCTTGGGCTCAACCGATCCGTCCTGGCGACCTGTGGTCGGATGCGCCAGAAGAACCCGATTACAATCTGCTGGTCCGTACACCCTATGCTCACTCGCACGAGGTTATGTGCCGAGGCGATCCGCTCTATGATTTGGTCTTGATCACCGATTGGAACTGGCCCAATGCTGAACCGCATATGGGTTCGTGCATCTTCCTGCACCAATGGCGCAGGCCCGGATATCCCACTGCCGGTTGCGTCGCCTTTCGACCCGATCATTTGCAACAGATTGCCCGTCAGATTGAGCCAGGAACACGTCTGATTGTGAAGGCTATTTAGAGTTTAACCCTCAATAGCGCTTAGGCTCTCCTCCATCACCGCGGCTGCGGGTGCTGCGGTCTCTGCCGCATCGTTGATCAGTTGCTTTACCGTTCCCATGCAGATCGGCGGCACCCAGAGGCTGGTTTTCAATTGAGTCCCGGGATCTCCGATCAGCCAGCTGTCTGCGTCTTTCAAAAAGGCACAGTTTGCGGCATCGGACGAGAGGGCTTGTTGTGGCTCGGCAGCGGCAGCAATCACCGCTTCAACCTCTTTGGCGCTGGTCAGCAGGATCGATTGGTGACCGATGCGCTCCCCCCAAGCTGCGATATCGGCATTGCTTAGACAGCCGGGCGTCAGCGAACTTAAGGCACAGCGCCCTTTTGCCGTCTCTTCGATCATCATTGATGCAAAAATCGGAAGCGCCCCGGACACCCCGGATGTACCGCTTAGACCCGCGCCATTGCAGGCCAGCTCAATCTCGGGGAAAAACTCTTCGATCAGCGGACCGCCATGCTCTTGCTCGTCTGGTTCTTCTTTGGTTCGGATCGGCGCGCCATAGACCGTCAGATACACTTCGTCTTTTGCGGATTTATAGGTCTTCGCATCGTCCGGGTTGAAATCCTCAAGCAACAGGCAGGTCCGCACCGGCATTGCCACTTGATAGGCATATGGCGAGCGGTACAAGGCCGCGTTGGTCTCACACATCTCTTCGGCGGTGATACAGGCGCGCGCTGCCAATTCCAGCCGGTCCAGCCCAATCAGTACGTCATCCTGCAAATCCTTCAGTTCGTCTCTGACCTTGGCGTTGGTCGCTGGCAAAAACGCGGTGGTGCAGGGGGTTTCCGCACAATTTCGATAGGGCACGACAAAGGCATCGGGCGACTCCAGCGCGTCTTGCAGATCGGTATACAGCGCCTGATAACTGCCCCAAAGCGCGGCCAGTTCTTCATACTCCACTTCTGATCCAGAAAGGCTTTCTTCTCGCGGCCAATTCGACAGCACTTCATAAGGTGTCACGGCAATGCGGAATATCTTTTCCGCTTTGTCAGCCTGCCCGGCAAGCGTTTCAGCGGCTTCCACGATATCTTTGGGTGTTGTCGGCAGTTTTTCAGGCTGACCGCCGGATTGGAAAAAGCTGATCTCGCGCGAGGCCTGTTCGTTGCTCGAAGAGCTTGAACCGCTCATAGCGGAGCTGACCTTGGTGCCCCAGCCGCCGCCACTGACCGAGGCCGACATCGCCGAGCGTGTGTCCTGACTGGAGGTCTTGATTTCAACAACGATCGACAGTTTAGCACCGCCATAAGTGGCGGAAACATACCCGGTGCCGCAGACATCTTTGAACTGCTCCAGATCCCGCTGTGCCAAACGTTCGGCCATCGGTGTCAGTTCAACAGAGTGCCCGCCTGCATCACCGGGCGGCAGCGCCACCCAAGGGGCATTCAGGACCTCCGCTTCGATCAGATAGGTCAGGGAAGAGCCGCTGATACTGGTTTCGGTGCTAAACTTCATTTCGCCTTCAACGTCATAGCCGACCGACTTGACCGAGGCCTCGGCACTCATGTCCATGGCCGCCTGCAACTCGTATTGATCATTGACCTCGCTGAACCCCAATGACGAGGTCTGACCCTTGAACGGCTTGTCCCGCTTGAACTGCACACAGTGGGTCGGGATCGCCTCGCCATGAAAAGCATTCCAACCCCAGCCCAGCCCTAGGCCGGTTTCCGGTGCCAGCAGGATATCGGTCGGATCAGGCGCCTCATAGTTCCGCTTGCGCTGCACCGCCACCGGTTTGACACTGGCTCGGTCAGGCCGGGCCTGTTGCTCTTTGATCAGGCGCTCGGTGGCCTCGTCTGCCGTGATTGCAGGGGGTGTCTCGTCTTCTTCCTGTTCAAAATACGGAACGGCCATTGGGGCCAGACCAATGATACAAGCACTAATAATCAGGACGCCAATGAACTTCGTACCCATTCGAAACCCTCCAAAATTTTTGAAAAAATGTACTAATTTGAATCCCTCATACCATGCTCGGCAGAGTTCAGGGGAAGATTTTCAAATTTGAGAATAGTTGGCCGATGTGTCTTAGTTGAAGCATCAAAGTTGGATAAGCTAGAAGCGCGCCATGTCCGAAGCTCACACCGTCTCGGAAGAGATCACCACCCAACAAATGTTTCATTGTTATATACCACCGATGCGATTGGTTTTCCTCGAAAGTGAAAACATCGAATAACGGGTATGCGGGGCGAACCTGACTGATGCAATTATAACTAAGTTAGGTGCAGAAGGGTCAATTTTGCACAAGAAAATGCGACAATCTCTATTCGGCGGCAAAGCAGTTTTTACCGGTGCGGTCGTTCAAAAAGCTGTCGGCGGGCGGAAAACTAAACCGACCGTTAGATGAAACAAACGTGCCTAGCCTATGAACCTATTGCTCGGGCTTTCGACTGGCATGGTGCGATACCATTAGCCACTGCCCATCTATTCTCTCGAAGACATTGGTGGCCAGAAGCTCCGCCTGTCTGACGGTGCCATCTTGCATGGTCACTTCGCCAATCTCTTCACCGATTTCCCAAGCAAAATCACCGATCACATGGAGATGAGGCGCCTCAATTGCCATATTGACAGAAGCCACCTTTTTCTCGGTCTCTATCCAATATTGCGAAACGGCATCCCATCCTACGACAACAGATTTGCTGCGAGGGCCAACATTGGTGACATACGGTTTGTGAGCCCAGACGCCTGCCATTGCGTCGCCTATGCTTTCTGATGCAAGCGCCTCGTAAAATGCGTGGCTGGCAGCTTGCACATCAGCAATGTCATTTGCGGCTTGGGCAGGGGCATCCCGAATCGGAATGATGCTGAACAAGAATAGAAAACCGAGAGCCACTAGACAGCTTGAAGAAAGTCGCGACATGGGGGTAACTCCTTAAGATTGACGGCTCATCAAGGCGCATCAATTTATGCCATAAGCAACAGCACCAGTTTTTCGGATGCGGGATTACTCGTTATGCGCTGTAGAGAGCTGATTGCTGAAATCTAGGTGAAGACTACGGGAAATTGCCCAATTTTTCAAGGAACTCACGAGAAGACCGGCCGGTAGGATTGTCGGCTATGCCCCGCGATCCGATGTTTGATGCCATCATTTGTGATGCAGCAAGCCAGAGCGGCGGCTTACTTCGCCGGAATGTAGTATGAAATCTTTTGGCCTCGCCGCCAGAAAGTTTCCGTACGCGTGGCACAAAACCGTCTCTTCCCCTTTGGATACACCATAGACATTCGCCCATGGAATGCCGATTGTGCGGAGAATATTTTGGAAATGTAAAAAGGTGGCTCTTTCGGGTTTAACCGGCCGTATCATATGCCCGCGCACCAAAAATCGCACTGCCCACACGGATGTGCGTGGCCCCAAAGCTGATGGCTTTTTCAAAGTCGCTGCTCATGCCCATGGATAGCCCGTTTAACCCGTTGCGCTCGGCGATTTTGGCTAGCAGGGCAAAGTGGAGGCTGGCTTCTTCTTCTACTGGCGGGATGCACATCAGGCCCTTCACCGGCAGATCCATGGCGTTGCACTCGGCCACAAAGGCGTCGGCCTCGCGGGGCATGATGCCTGCCTTTTGCGGCTCTTCCCCGGTGTTGACCTGAATAAAAAGGTCCGGGCAGTGACCCATTTCCTGCGCCAGCCGGGCGATGGTTTTGGCCAGCTTGGGGCGGTCCACTGAATGGATGCTTTGAAACAGCTCAAACGCCTGCCGCGCCTTGTTGGTTTGCAGGGGGCCGATCAGATGTAGATCAATGCCGTCAAATTGCTCGCGAAACTCCGGCCATTTGCCCGCCGCTTCCTGCACTCGATTTTCTCCGTAACAGCGGTGGCCTTCGGTCAAAACCGCATCAACCCGCTCATTGGGCTGCACTTTCGAAACTGCAATTAGTTCCACACTACCGTTGGCACGACCTGCGTCGGTTTCGGCTTGGGCAATACGGGTTTTGATCTCTTCCAGGCTCACGGCATCCCCCTTGTTTGGCGTAGGAATTTATCTGCCACAGGCGTGCCGCCCCCGCAATGCAGAAGCGCTACAAGCCGTGAGAACCATTGCCCGAACTGGCAATTTTTGCTCACGTCACTGTCAGGGCGATGTTAATGCCTTGCCCCAAACCTTCACGTTGGATAGTAGGGGGTAGAAGCAATATTGGACCGTAGAATGATCCTGTCTCGTTTGTACCGTTTGGTCTCTGTGTTTTTGGTTGTGGCACTGGTGGCATCCTGCTCCGCTTGGACAGAAAATGCGACCTTTGATCCGGAAACGACGAAGGTTAAAGGCGGACGCGAATCGAACCCGGTTCAAAGCGGAACTTCACTATTTGAGGCTTTTCAGGGCGACCCGACGGCTGATGTCAAGGTCAACCGCTTCTTGTGGACAGCCAGCCTAGAAGTGCTGAGCTTCTTGCCAGTTCAGGATGCGGACCCATTTACGGGTGTGATCAACACAGGCTATGGCACTCCTCCGGGCGGCGGTACATCTTATCGCGCGACGGTGCTCATCAGCGATCCGGCGCTTGATGCGCGCTCATTGAATGTGGCGTTACAAACCAAGCGCGGCCCGGTTAGCGCAGCCACGCAACGTGCTGTCGAAGATGCGATCTTGGCCCGTGCCCGTCAGCTGCGCATTCAGGCCGCCAAATTCTGATCCTGTTCAGGCCTCCATTACCGAATTGATCCAGTCCATCTGCCGCGGCAGGCAGATGGAGTTTAAATCGTACTCGGCCTGCATTTTCTGACGTGCGGCGGCCCCAAGCGCGGCCCGTTGATCCTGATCGTCCAACAAGGCACAGACCTCGTCCACCAAGGACTCTTTGTCAAAGAAATCCACCAAACGTCCGGTTTCCCCATGGGTGATCACCTCGCGCACCGGCGCGGTGTCACTGGCCACAATCGCGGCCTCACAGCTCATCGCCTCCATCAGACTCCAGCTCAGGACAAAGGGATAGGTCAGATAGACATGCACCCGGCTGACCTGAAGCAGTTTCAGGAAGGCATCATAAGGAATACGCCCCAAAAAATGCACGCGTTCCCAATCGGCATCCGGGATTTGGCCGCGCACTTCATCGATGAATATCTGTTTCCAGGTTTTCCCTTTGGGCGCCGCAGCCCCATAGCTGACCTCATCTCCGCCCACGATCAGCACCCGCGCATTGGGCCGTTCCTTTAACAAGCGGGGCAGGGCGCGCATAAAGATGTGATAGCCGCGATAGGGCTCAAGATTGCGGTTCACAAAGGTGATGACCTCGTTATCGCGCGTAAGGTCGGGAACGCCTTTGAACTTGGCCACGACCTCCTGATCAGGGCAGGCCTGTATAGTATTGATTCCATCATGGCTGACCGTAATGCGCTTGCGAAATGCCGCGGGGAAAGTATCGGCCTGAAATCGCGTCGGACTGACCCCGGCATCGGCCATGCCAAAATGCAGATGGTTGTTGAGGTTTTTCATCCGCATGCGTAACACATCTGTTCCGATATCCTTCACCGGGAATTCGGGATCGAAATTCATGTGCGGATAATCGGTCTGATGATAAAGCTCGCAATACAGCCCGATCCGTGCCTTGGGCCAGACATCACGTAGAAACAGTGATTCTCCCCATCCCGGATGTGCCAGAATGAGGTCCGGGGTAAACCCAGCCTCCCGCAATTTTACCGCAGCATGATAACAGGCCTCCCCGCGTGTGACTTTGGTATCAAGGTCGATCAACCAGCGGTGCACATTCTGCCCGCCGCGATTGGGCAGGCTGTAAGGTAAAACCTTGATCCCGTTCCATGTGGTTGCCTCTTTCACCTTGAGCGTCAGGGCCACGCATTCATGCCCTTGTTTGGCCAGCAATGGGGCAAGGTGCTTGTACTGTCCGGGGAAGTTTTGATGGATGAAGAGAATTTTCATTAATGAGACTGCACAATGGTGTTTTCCTGACCATATACAGTGCGGAAACCACCCGCAATCGCATCCTACGGGCTGGACCCCGCGCGCTGCTCAGCCTATCAGGCTAGGTAAGAACTTACTTACCAAGGGATGCGCCCGACATGTCGCGCTATTCAGCTGCCGAGATCGAAACCAAATGGCAAGAAGCCTGGAACACCGCTGAAATCTTTCAGGCGGGTCGCTCTAAGGACAAGCCAAAGTATTACGTGCTGGAAATGTTCCCGTACCCATCTGGTCGGATCCACATGGGCCACGTGCGCAACTACACCATGGGCGACGTGGTGGCACGCTTTAAGCTGGCTACCGGGCACAACGTTTTGCACCCGATGGGGTGGGACGCCTTTGGTATGCCTGCCGAAAACGCCGCCATGGCTTCGGGTGGCCATCCCAAGGACTGGACCTATAGCAACATCGCTGACATGCGCAGCCAGATGAAACCGCTGGGCCTCAGCATCGACTGGTCACGCGAATTTGCCACTTGCGATCCGGAATATTATGGCCAGCAACAGGCGCTATTCCTCGATTTCCTCGAAAAGGGTTTGGTTTACCGCAAAAACGCTGTGGTGAACTGGGACCCAGTCGATATGACCGTTCTGGCCAATGAACAGGTTGAAAACGGCCGTGGCTGGCGTTCGGGTGCACTGGTCGAACGCCGTGAACTGACGCAGTGGTTCTTTAAGATCTCGGATCATTCCGAAGAACTGCTGTCGGCGCTGGATACACTGGAAAACTGGCCCGCCAAAGTCCGCCTGATGCAGGAAAACTGGATCGGCAAATCACGCGGCCTGCAGTTCGGGTTTGAGCGCATTGATGGTGCGGAACCAATTACCGTCTACACCACACGCCCTGACACACTCATGGGCGCCAGCTTTGTTGGCATCTCTCCTGATCACCCGATTGCCAAGCAGCTTGAGGCCGAAAGCCCCGAGGTCGCCGCCTTTGTTGCCGAATGCCGCAAGGGCGGCACCACCGAGGAAGCTATCGAAACCGGCGAAAAATTAGGTTACGACACCGGCATTCGCGTCAAACACCCGCTGAACCCGGATTGGGAACTGCCGGTCTGGATCGCCAACTTCATCTTGATGGATTACGGCACTGGCGCGATCTTTGCCTGCCCGGCGCACGATCAGCGCGACCTTGATTTCTGTCGCAAGTACGATCTGCCTGTGGTCGATACCTTCTTTGCGCTCGACAACGACACGCCCGTCGCAAACGAGGCCTTCGTTCCGCCAAAAACTGAGAAGGTGCGCTGGGTCAACCATTTCGCCGGCCTGACCGAGGCCACCGGCGAAGAGGCCATCGATGCCACAGTCGATTTCGCTGAAAAGGCGGGCTGGGGCGAGGGCGTCACCAAATACCGCCTGCGCGATTGGGGCCTGAGCCGCCAGCGCTACTGGGGCTGCCCGATCCCGGTGGTTCATTGCGAAAAATGCGGTGTGGTGCCTGAAAAGAAAGAAAACCTGCCAATTCAGCTGCCTTATGACGAAGGCGGCAAACCGATTGATTTCTCGGTCCCCGGAAACCCGCTAGACCGTCACCCCACATGGCGTGACTGTTCCTGCCCCTCCTGTGGGGCCCCGGCACAACGCGAAACCGACACGATGGACACCTTCGTCGATAGCTCGTGGTATTTCGCCCGTTTCACCGCGCCGCGCGCCGATACGCCAACCGATCTGGCCGAGGCCGAATACTGGATGAACGTCGATCAATATATCGGCGGAATTGAACACGCGATCCTGCATTTGCTGTATTCGCGTTTTTTCGCCCGCGCGATGCAAATCACCGGCCACCTGCCAGAGAAATCGTCTGAGCCGTTCAATGCGCTTTTTACCCAAGGCATGGTGACCCACGCGATCTACCAAACCGAAAACGCCAAGGGCCGCCCGGTCTATCACTACCCCGAACAGGTCGAGCTGCGCGACGGCAAGGCCTTCGTTAAGGACACAGGCGAAGAGGCGAAGATCATCCCCTCGGCCAAGATGTCGAAGTCGAAAAACAACGTGGTCGATCCGTTGAACATCATCTCGTCTTACGGCGCCGACACCGCACGCTGGTTTGTCCTGTCCGACAGTCCGCCCGAGCGCGACGTGGAATGGACCGCCTCCGGCGCCGAAGCCGCGTTTAAACATTTGGGTCGTGTCTATCGTGTCGCGTCCGAGATTGCTGACTCAGACACGGCTGACAATTCTGAGGACAAAGCGCTGCTGCGCGAAATGCACAAGGCGATCCACGATGTCACCGGCGGGGTCGAATCTTTTGGATTCAACGCCGCGATTGCCAAGCTGTACGCCTTCACCAACACGCTGGCCAAATCCAAGGCCGGTGCCGCAGCCAAACGCGAGGCGGCCAAGACGCTCGCACAGCTGATGTCACCGATGACACCACACCTGTCCGAGGAAATCTGGCAACTGTTGGACGGCGAAGGCTTGGCCGCGACGGCCCCGTGGCCCAAAGCGGATGAGAGCATGTTGGTCGATGATACCGTGACCCTGCCGATTCAAATCAACGGCAAACGCCGCGCGGAAATCAGCGTGCCCAAAGATATGGGCAAGGCCGAGGTTGAAAAGATCGCGCTGGCAGAACATGCTGTGCAAAAGGTTCTTGAGGGCGCCGCCCCCAAGAAAGTCATCGTTGTGCCGGGCCGGATTGTGAATGTTGTTATCTGATCGTCGTACATTTTTGCTGGGCGGGTTGGGCGCATTGGCAGGCTGTGGTTTCAGTCCGGCTTATGGCCCGCAGGGTGCAGCGACGGTGTTGCAAGACAACATCCTGTTGGATGCGCCCAAAACCCGCTCTTCCTACATCTTTGTGCGCGAATTTGAGACCCGCATGGGGCGCGGCGAGGGCGGTAAATACGCACTGTCCTATTCGGTCACCTTCTATTCAGACGCGGTCTCCATCGACAAAAACGATACCACCAATCGGCGCAATCTGGTGGGTACCGCGACCTATGCCCTGCGTGACCGGGACACGCGCAAAGTGCTGACCTCGGGCAAGGAAACTAATTTCACCGGCTATTCCACCTCGGGTACCACCGTGGCCTCGCAGGCGGCGCGGCGCGACGCGCAGGTGCGCCTTATGACCATTCTGGCCGATCAGGTCATTCGTCAACTTACCGCAGCCGCCCCCAATCTGCCCAAATGAAACTGTCCCCCCGCGACGCACCGGGGTATTTTGCCCGCCCAGATCCCAGCCGCACCGGCTTGCTGATCTACGGCGCCGATGCCATGCGCGTGGCCCTCAAACGGCAAGAGGTGATCGCCGCCCTGATCGGTCCACAAGGCGAGGAAGAAATGCGTCTCACCCGCATCCCCGGCGGCGAGCTGCGCAAAGATCCGGCGATGCTGCTGGACGCGATCAAGGCGCAGGGTTTCTTTCCCGGTCCTCGCGTGGCTTTCGTCGAGGATGCCACTGATGTGCTGGCCCCGATTGTAACGGATGCGCTGGCAGACTGGCGGGAAGGTGATGCGCAGGTTATCGTGACCGCCGGACAACTCAAGGCCGCCTCCAAACTGCGCAAGCTGTTTGAGACGCACACCAATGCCTATGCCGCAGCGATCTATGATGATCCCCCGTCGCGGGCCGAGATCGAGGCCACTCTGGCCAAGTCCGGGCTCAGCAATGTTGGCACCGATGCCATGCGCGATCTGATGACCTTGGCGCAGGAACTTGACCCCGGTGATTTCCGTCAGACCGTGGAAAAACTTTCACTCTACAAGCTGAATGATGAAGATCCGGTTTCATCCGATGACATCGCCATCTGCGCCCCTGCTTCAAGCGAGGCCGAGCTTGATGACGTCCTCAATATCGTGGCCGAGGCGCGCTCGGGCGAAATCGGCCCGATCATGAAGCGGCTCAAGGCGCAGGGAGTACAGCCCGTGGGCCTGTGTATCGCTGCCACTCGGCATTTTCGCACGCTCTACGCCGCTGCTTCTGATCCCGGTGGGGCGGGGCAGGGCATCGCGCGCGTGCGCCCGCCGGTTTTTGGCAAGCGCCGAGACCGGATGCTGCGACAAGCCCAGAACTGGGGCGCGGACCGCCTGCAACAGGCGCTTACTCTGCTGACTGAAACCGACCTGCAACTGCGCTCCGCTGGCCAAACCGCCCCTGCCATGGCGCTGGTTGAACGCGCCCTGATCCGTTTGGCGATGATGGCGCGGCGTTAAATCAGCTTTTGTGGTTACATTTTCCGCATATTGCCGTTTGGAAATCTATATCTACCAGATATAGTATCCCTTGAATCATAAGAGCATTGGCATTGAGGGGGCATTGAGATGGTATTAAGCGTCGAGCAGCAGGCGGAGATTGATGAGCTTCGGGCAGCACCGCAGCAGACCTTGCGGGTGGTCTCGGAAGGGATGGAAAAGCATCTTTATAGCGCGCATCCGGTGCTGGATCACGGCTTTGTCC
>NZ_FWFX01000028.1 GCF_900172335.1 Roseovarius albus | reverse complement strand
AAACAACGCGAAAGGATCAAACTGAAGACGCTCGAAGCGCGGCGCTTGCATCACCGCAAACACGCCGCATAATCAAACCAACAAGATGAGCCAAACTCTCACTTAGTTTAGGCCCACATTGGTTCCAAAAACTCTGGTGACGGACACTTACAATGCCGTGCCATCGTTCACCTCAGCTGGTACCTGACAAACAGAAAAGTTCACGAAAAAGCTGCCAGTTTCGCGGCAATTGTGTCTTGATCTATTTCCTTTTGCTCAAAGCTCTTCAGTCAATATAGACTATGCAGAGATTGGGCAAATGACCGTTATTTGCCGTGTCAAATGTTCTATTGTGCTGCGGCTTTCGCCCAATCAACCGTTCACCCGTGGCCATGTTGATGTAACTCAATCAGTTCCCTCGCAGCAGATTGATGCAACAGTATCGATATTTTCACCCTATAGCTTGCTTGAGGCTGCTCCGCAGGGTTTAAGATTCTCAATTCCCTAAAACGGTCTTTAGCTACACTGCATAAAATCGGCTAAGATGGGCTTTAAGTGATCATTAGCTGCACCCTTAGCCAACGACTGCTTCTAGTTTTTCATTGAACAAAGGGAATCCCTTTTAGCCATAAATGGTAACGTTAGATTGCCAGAATGGCTCTTGTCTCGCTGGAAGGTTTGGACCAGCACCTTCGGGAGGAGATGAAGATGCTGGCCCTGTGCGTTGGCGCTCCCTGTTGATTTTTCGCCGCCGCTCATGCTGGCTTACTCTGGGAGGAGCGAGAACCAGCACTTTTCCTTTAGACATCTGACAGAAGAGCCAGCTTCTCTATTCGTCCGCCATCAGTTTTTCGGCATATTTTGGGATGTCGGACCTCGAAATACCGATCTGAGCGAGCTGATAGTCGCCCAAATTTGAAAGCGCAGACAGCATTCGAGCCTTTTGAAAAGCCTTCAAGGCAGTTTTTGCTTTTGCTCCGACTTTCGCCAGAAACGCGAATGATGCAGCGACGGTGTGACTACGATCTAGTCTAAACCTTTGGGTGCTAACAGGCATAGGCGGCCTCCAGTGCTAGTCTTTTGATGTTGCAGCGCGGGATGTTCAGATCTCTCAGTTCACGGTTAGATAGGACCGAGAGTTCATAATAGGTTGCGAGATAAACCCTGTGTTTGGCTTGCACCCTTCGCAAATGGCCCAGCTTTTGATTAAAGAATGTGCAACCAGCATCAAAAACGACATCC
Source organism: Roseovarius albus (assembly GCF_900172335.1). GTDB lineage: Bacteria > Pseudomonadota > Alphaproteobacteria > Rhodobacterales > Rhodobacteraceae > Roseovarius > Roseovarius albus. The sequence continues at coordinate 5,085 of NZ_FWFX01000028.1, read as the reverse complement.
AGTCCACAGTTTGATCGAGTAATTGCCATGATAATACCTCTTGTCTTGCCGCAATGCAGTATTTGTGCTGCACTGCAGAAATATGAGTGTTTGATGGCTCTTACAATTTGGTGTTTTGGCAAAGGCCCCATGCCAGATTGGAACAGCAAGGGATGTAACGTGGACATTTCAGCGCAAATGTTGATCTTTGCGACGGTTGTTGAGTTGGGCAGTATCTCTGCGGCTGCAAGATCGATGGGGCAAACCCCATCGGCTGTCAGCAAGCAGATCAGTTTGCTTGAAGATCAGGTGCACTACCGCCTGCTGGATCGCACCAGAACGGGTGTCTCGCCGACGCAAGAGGGCCAAGAATTCTACGAAAAATGCAAAGCAATGGCTGACAAATTCAAAGAGGCCGAAGCGATGATCCACAATCTGGATGGAATCCCGCGTGGAGAACTCAAAATCGCATCCACGGTAGCGTTTGGTAAGTCCCAGCTGGTTCCTGCATTGCCCGCGTTCATGGAAGAGAACCCTGAGATCCAAGTCTCGTTGGATGTCACGGATCGGGAAATTGATCTTCGAAGTGAAAAGTTTGATGCGGCGATCTGCTTTGCTGAACAGCGCAAAAACCCAGATTTGGTTGTCAGGCGCATAATGCGGAGCCGTCGGGTGTTATGTGCTTCACCTGAATACCTTGAGCGGTTTGGCGTACCAACAAATTTTGCCGAATTGGCAGAACACAACTGCCTTAGAGTTGCGGGCAAAAGCCCAAGAAACGTCTGGAACAGTGTTGAACCAATAACCGGTGACAGATTTGAAGCGACCGGCAGTTTCGAGGGAAACAGCACCGATGTTGTCTTTCGTGCGGCACTCGCTGGCATCGGGATCGCGCGACTACCCTGTTACATGGCAAATTGGAAGTTCCGATCTGGCGAACTTGTGCACGTCTTGCCGGAATACGCACCGCCCAGCACTGATATTGTTGTGATGTTTGCCGACAGGCGCAATCTGGCGCCGAAAACCCGAGCATTTGTGGACTATCTGGTACGGCGGTTTCGCGATGTCGAAGATCACCAAATGACCGGCTAATCAACCTTTGAAAAAACCGGAAGCTTCCAAATTATTCCAAGCCAATCATAGTCCTGAAATCTATTCAGTCTAAGAAACGCCGCGCTAAAGATGCTGGAGCGGCGTTACAATCATGGATCAAGAGTTTTGCAGATAACTTAGTCAGGCCAGCATAGCGCCAATTCGACTGCAGCATCGCACATCCTCCATAACGGTTCATCGGCGTTTTAGCTGCGCTTGCCAAACCACATGCGGCTGATCAGCCGGTCTCGCACGTAGAACTGGTGATAAGCCCATCCCGCAACGTGAAGTCCGATCAAAGCAAGAAGGACAGTCCCAATAATGCCGTGTACCACACGCGCGGGGAAAACACTGAAAGTTGGAGGTAATGCTGCCCCGGACCCTCCAAAAATGATCGAGAAAAGCCCCGCTGAATAGGCAAGAGCAATACCGCTGACAACCATTGAAAAGACAAGCGCATAAATCCCCAAATGCGCAAGTTTGGCACCCGAATTCAGTGCAGAGTTGCCCGCATCCGCATGAGGTGGCGCCTTGGCAAAGATGCGCATCGCCAGTCGCAGGGTCATAAGCACCCCAATTGTCAGACCCCAGATCATATGACCGGTCAGCCCAAACATCTTGTCCGGGCTATCATTTGGAATCTCTGCCAGGCTGGGGCCACCAAGAATTAGCGCAACAAGGATCATCACAGCGATGAGCCAGTGCAGGCCAACGAAAAAGGGATGGTATCGTTTCATAGTGAAAGTCCTGTCTTTGAGACGCGCAGCAGAGCGGGTGAGGAAGGATAGGTTCAGTTCTTTGTATCAATACGTCAGACAATCTAATACGAAACAAATTGAACATACTGTTACATGAGTGGAACATGCGTACATTTGATTGGGAATTCTTGCCTCATTTCCTCGCCGTGGCGCGGGCGGGCAATCTGCGGGCGGCCGCTGAAATGGTCGGAACCAGCCATGGCACTGTAAATCGTAACATCCAGGCACTGGAGACCAGCTATGGAGTGCGATTATTTCACCGATCCAGACAGGGCTTTTCACTCACCGAATTCGGAGAAGCCCTTTTGCCAATGGCAGAAGACGCAGAACAGAAAATCTTCGCGGCACGCAAACGGGTTGAAGGATTTGATCGTAGCGAAGCGGGCAAAATTCGGTTCTCGCTGACGCCAATCCTTGCCTATGACATTGTGGCGCCGATTGTCGCGCGATTCAGTGAACAATATCCAGAGATAGACATCGAGATGCGACTGACATCAGAGGTGGAATCTATCACCAATGACGAAACCGACATATCACTACGCGCTGCGCAGGACGTGACTGACGACGTGGTGGCACGTAAACTCTTCCAGTTGGAGATTGGCGTCTATGCCAGCAAGGAATACCTCGAAAATACAGTCCCAAATGCGGGTGCCGACGGTGTTGGCCTCACCTGGATTGGGGCTCCGACCAACCGCACGCCCCAAAGCTGGTCGCGGCCCTCGCCATTCCCAAACGCGACACTGCGCCACGAAGTCTCTGACGGACAAATGAGGGTGCACTTCGTGAATCTGTCTGTCGGCATGTCCCATTTACCGACTCTTATAGAGCCTGCTTTCCCCAACATTCGCAGGATGCCGGGAACGCATGTTTCTCCCGGTCCATGGCTTTGGGTGCTCTTACACTCTGACCTCAGAAGAACAGTACGCGTCCGGCGGTTTGTCGACTTTCTGACAGAAGAATTACGAGCATTGCACAAGGCAGGAAAGCACTCCCGTTCGATCTAAGGGATGCATAAACAGTCAAGGCACCATTCTGGCATAACCTGTTGCGGCGCCGTTGTTCAGCTCATATTTCCTGGGCTGAACGGCCCATTCCAGACATTGGATGGAGTAAACCGATGCTGCAGCGCAGCCCTTCAAAACGGCCGTTCGTGTATCGCGCAGCATTTCGGTTACCTGGATGACTGCAGCGCGGACAATTTACCATTTTGAACTATGTGATCGTCCGTATCGCGACAAGGATTGAATTGTCAAAGTGCCAGAAACGGCCATTGTTTCCACGGCATTTAATGCATGGATTAAATAAACCGCGCCCATTACAGTCCTTTGCTGAGAGGATCACACATGGAACGAAGGCTTGCTGCCATATTAGCCGCTGATGTGGTGGGTTATTCCAAGTTGATGGGGGAAGACGAGGCTGGGACACTGGCGGCGCTCAAAGCTCATCGTATTACATTGTTTGATCCGACAACAAAAAAATTTGACGGGCGTATCGTCAAATTAATGGGGGATGGAGTGCTGGTTGAGTTCCCATCTGTTGTCGCCGCGGTTGAATGCGCAGTCGCAGTCCAACGAGCTCTCGCTAAGGAAGATAGCCCGATCAAATTGCGTTGCGGTATCAATCTCGGGGACGTTATCATTGAAGGTGATGATATCTATGGGGATGGCGTCAATCTCGCTGCACGACTTGAGGCTTTGGCTGATCCTGGTGGCGTGTGCGTTTCTGATATTGTTTATCAGAGTGTCCACAAAAATATCGAAGCAAGCTTCGAAGATATGGGCGAGCAAAAACTTAAGAATATCGATGGGAAGATTCGCGTTTGGCAGTGGCGTTTCGCTGCTGCAGGGCAACAATCTTCAAGCTCTGAAACGTCCACAGATGAAGTTTTGGTGATACCAGAAAAACCCTCTATTGCTGTCTTGCCGTTTGACAACATGTCCGATGATGCAGAGCAAGAATATCTAGCTGATGGCCTCTCAGAGGATTTGATTACCGCACTGTCGAAAGTTCGCTGGTTCTTTGTAATCGCCCGCAATTCGACCTTTACCTACAAAGGACAGGCCGTTGATATCACAAAGGTCGGAAAGGAACTTGGTGTACGTTACGTGTTGGAAGGAAGCGTACGCAAGGCCGGAAACAGGGTGCGAGTTACTGTTCAGTTGATCGAAGCGGCAACGGGAAATCATGTTTGGGCCGAAAGATATGACAGGCAAATTGAAGATATTTTTGATCTCCAGGATGAGATGACAAACACCATTGTTGGCGCGATAGAACCGGAACTTTCGGCTGCAGAGAGAAAGCGCGTTGCGGCGAAAGCACCTGAAAATCTTGACGCTTGGGAAAGCTACCAGCGTGGTGTCTGGCACATGTGGAAATATGAACCAGATGATTTAATTGCGGGCCTCAAGTTGTTAAAGAGAGCAACGGATCTCGACCCGAACTTCACTCTTGCCTACGCCTATATGTCTTACATTCACTATCAAAAAGTGGTTTTGGGTTGTTCTGACAACATCAAAGATGATCTTGATGCGGGTATGAAAGCTGCTCAAAGAGCTCTTGCAATTGATGATCAAGACTCGGTCGCGTATTTTGCAATTGGTCGAATTTACATGATGCAGGGACAACATGATGAATCGATAGCTGCGCTTGAGACTGCGGTGAAACTAAATCCAAGTTTTGCCCAAGCTTATCATGGTTTGGGGATGGTTTTCACCTTGGCTGACCGTCTTGAAGACGCAAAGGCCTCCTGTCTCCACTCGGAACGTCTCAGTCCACGAGACCCAATCCATTGGGCGTCAACGGTTGTGCACGCATTGGCGTGTGTTCTTTCTGGTGACTATATTGAAGGTGCCCACTGGGCGCGCATAACCATTCAAAACCCGCGATCAACCAGTTATTGGCCGCATGCTGTTATGGCTTCATCATTGGCGCATCTCGGCCAAATAGATGAAGCACGTGCAGAGGTTGCATTGGCAATAAAAGAAAAACCGGACCTGACACTATCCTATCTCTCGGAAGTTTTGCCGACCAAAAAGCCAAATGGCCTTGATCCGTACCTCATAGGGTTAAGGAAGGCCGGCTTGCCGGAGTAAATAGCACGCTACATCGACGCAACTCCACTGTCTGACGTCAGCGCTTATGGGTCCAAATAGGTCGATTTGCTAAGAGAGGGTTTGTTGCTCATCGTAGCCACCAAGGAGTGGATGATGAGAAAGACAACGAAGAGCCCTGGCGAGAAGATCGTCAAAGATATCAA